>CAWELU010000023.1:0-322136 GCA_963809965.1 uncultured beta proteobacterium | reverse complement strand
GTCGGCAGGCTCGCCGCGTGGAGCCTCACCACGCCGACCGGAATTCCTGAAGGTTATGACGCAATCGACTCAAACGGGGTGCTCGGTACGCCGACGAGCGGCGAGGCCGCCGAGAGCGTCGCCGCGACATTCTATAGCGTCTGGCGCGGTCAGTTTATCCGCAACACGATCGACGCGACGCTCGAGGGTGTCCCATTGCCGCCCGGAATCACGCTACCGAAGCCGGGTGACCAGCTTTCGATGACGGCGTTGAAGAGCTTGATGGAGCGTCCTCAGCCCGGGATCGGCGTGTCGGGAATCAATTTCTTCAACGCGCCCGCTGCGTCAGCCGAAGATCGGCGCGACATCGTCATCCTGAAGAGTCTCGCCGACGCGCTCGGACGCCTGGCCGGTCCGGACTTCGCTGCGGCCTTCGCCGGCTCGACGAATCAGGCTGACTACCGCTGGGGCAAGTTGCACCGCATCGTGTTCAAGCACCCGCTCGGCGGCCCGTTCAACGTTCCGCCAGCCTTCGGCGCGTTTTCCAATCCACTTGGCGATGCGCTTCCGGGCTTTCCGGTGGACGGCGGCTTCAACGTCGTCGATGCTTCCAGACACGATCCGCGCGCTCAGAGCGTGAATGATTTCATGTTCGACAAAGGACCCGTCAACCGGTTTGTCGCGGAGGCCGGCCCGCCCGGCGTCCGGGCCGAGTCCATCTGGCCCGGCGGGACGAGCGGCGTACCTGGCAGTCCGTTCTACGTGGACTTGCTTCCGGACTATCTCACCAACGATACGGTGCCGCTACTCTTCCGCAACGGGGACCTGCAGAAGGCGCTGTACACACTGATGAAATTTGTCCCCGCGCAGAAGGACTGACCCGCTTACCGCGGCAGGTCGGCGGCTAACACAGCACTGGTGGCCCACGACCGCAGATTCTGAGCCGCTAATTGCGTGTACGGTCGAGGCCGAACGTCCGCTTGTCCTGCGCGCGACAGGCTGCAACGGGTCGCTGCCGACGGGACTTGCGCCGCGAGCCGGCCCGGGAACAAGGCGAGGACGAGACACAGTACGTCACTTTTGCCTAGGCTCATCTCATCTCCTCCCGTGCGAACGCCCGAGGAAGTGCACGGTCATTTGGCTTGGAGCGCCTGCCGGATCTGTTCCAGCGCGCCGGATCCTCGATCGGTCGACGAATGGAAGTCCAATCATAGTATGCCTTCCGGCGTGGGTTCACGCCCGCGAGGCGGGCGACTGCTTTCGCGAATGTTCGCGCATCGCTGCTGAATGTCTCCAGTTGGCCGCCTGCCGGCGTTGAATCGATTCGACCGAGCGGCCGCTGAATAGCGGCGGATTCAACGGGTCGATGCAACACACTAGAGACTGCGTAAGCAGAAGGAGTGTTGCAGATGAAGCAAAGACCGAGGATCTATTACACGGAAAGTCAGAAAGCCTTGATGTGGGAGCGCTGGCGTAAAGGGGAGTCCCTTCAGCAGATCGCCCAGTTGTTTGATCGAAACCACTCATCAATACAACGCATTCTGGCGGAGACGGGTGGGATACGTCCGGCGCAACGTCGCCGTTCGAGGTTGGCGCTGACGCTGGCTGAACGTGAAGAAATATCGCGTGCTCTGGCATCCGGTCACTCGATCCGTTCGATAGCATCTGTCCTCGAGCGAGCGCCATCCACTATCAGCCGCGAGATCCAGCGCAATGGTGGGCAGAGTTGCTATCGGGCGAGCCAGGCCGACCAAGCGGCATGGGATCGGGCAGGTCGACCCAAGACCTGTAGACTCGAGAATCGGATGTTGGCGGGCATCGTGGCCACTAAGCTCCAACTAATGTGGTCTCCGGAGCAGATTGCTGGGTGGCTGAAACGTACTTACCCGGACGGCGAGAACGATCAGGTGTCACACGAGACGATCTAAGACGCACACGAGCAATGCGCCGTTCGCGCCATCACACCCAGAAGTCAGACGATCGCCGCAGAATCCATGATGCGGTATCGATCAGCGAGCGCCCTGCCACGGCGGAAGATCGAGCCGTACCGGGGCACTGGGAAGGTGACCTACTGTGCGGGAGTCACAGCAGTCAGATTGCAACTCTCGTCGAGCGTCAAACACGCTACGTGATGCTGGTGAAGGTCGCCAGCAAAGATACCGAGACGTTCGCCAATACTCTGATCAAGAACGCTCGCAAGCTGCCGCACGAACTCTACAAATCGCTGACGTGGGACCGGGGTACAGAGATGGCCGGTCACCAGCGATTCACATTGGCGACCGACATCAAGGTCTATTTCTGTGATCCTCAGAGTCCTTGGCAGCGGGGGACCAATGAAAATACAAATGGGCTATTGCGGCAGTATTTCCCCAAGGGAACGGATATTTCTACCTACTCGCAAGCCAAGCTAAATGCAGTAGCGAGGCAACTAAATACCCGCCCAAGGAAAACGCTAAACTACGAAACACCCGCTGAACGATTTCACCAATCTGTTGCGTCCACCGGTTGAATCCGCAAGCGTACAGCGGCCACCCGCGCGCCGGGGGCTGGTCTGATCATAGACCCGCCATTCAGCACCGGGGAGCGGCTGACCGTGGAAGACCCTAAACCAACAAGGGAGATCCCCCGGCTTTGCCGGGGTGGCAGTAACAGTTCGACATTTCAGGGAGTCCATCAACGAAACTTCCAAGCGTGAGCCGCCAAGCACACGAAAGGGAGTTTCGCGATGGACGAAGACGAGTGTAGTCCGTGGGCGGTAAGGTATGGACGGAGCATTCAGCGAGGCCAAGAGTTCGCAGGGTAATCGCAGTGGCGAAATTTGGTGGGGCCCCATCAGGCGGTCGCATGCGAAATATCAGGGTTTGAACTTACGGGTCGCGGTAGCGGCCCCCTCAAGCCGCTTTGAGCGGCTCATCGTCTAAAGCCTCCGGCTCTGCCGGAGGATACTTACTCAGCCGTTGCGCCACACAAGAACCGGACATTCAATCGCCTGCGTGTCGACGTAGTTTCTGAATATTCGCGGTTGCGTCCCGCGCGGTCACCGCGCACAATTCCTCTCGCGCTCAAACGTTCGCCACAGCGCCAGGGGAGGGCCATCGTGAACGTCCGTAGTCTCATTCTGTTGCTGCTGGTTACGCTGCTGCAAGGTTGCAGGTCGTGCTGGATCATTGAGCCGGCCACGCCTATCGGAACAGTCACACGTTACTCGGTCAAATTTCACCAGTATTTCCTGCCCGGGTCTTTTCTTGCGCAGCTCGACGGCGAGAACGTGACCGCGCAATTCACCCCGGCTCCCGTGCCAAACGGCACCTCGAGCATGGTGCGCAACGCGCCTTTCTTCGGTGGTGAAGTGGGTGCCACGGGCGTCTACATCGGCGTTCCTCAGGCGCCTGGTGAGTCGATCGCGCATTACGCGGTCGGCGGCCGCGAACACAGCTTCGCGGTATCCTGCAAGTGTGTCGAGGGCGCACTTTGCGGGTACCAGGATGACATCAAGTTCGTTCCGCTGAATTTCGCCGCAAGTCCTTCCCCGGTCAGCATCCCGACGGGGGGCGCGGCGGTGAATATGACGCTCACCCCGGATCGGCTGCTCACTGCGCCAGTCGCTGTCACGATCTCGCCGCATCTGCTCGGCAGCACCCCGGGGCCGGCGAATCACATACGCGTCAATGGTGCGGCGCCGGGCGCAGCGACGGTCGTTACGCTCTCACCCGGTGGCGGCTCCGCCAATTTCTATGTGCAGAGCGTGGGCCCCGGAGGATTCTGGCTGCGATTCGAGACGCCCGGTGCCCAAGTCGGCTCGGTGACGGGCGTCGCCCATTGATCGCCTGCGCTGCCGCACATCCGCCAAGCGACGTTGATCGCGGGGCTGCAGAAGTCGCGGTTCGTTAACGCAAGCTGCCGGATAGTCGGACTGTGGGCAGCGGCCAACGCCTCCCTTGCTGCTGCCTCCCCGAAACCGATCACTCCATACCGACGGCACGTAATCTGTCCGGCGGCACTTCGAGTGAGGCGCGATCCCAGGCCCCGAGCTCTGCCGCCGCCACGTAAGTCGACTGGAAGAACGCGAGCAGCGTCTCGGTCGGGGTCGCTAGCTTGCCGCACGTCGTCGTACGGCAAGATGAATTCGCGCAGCGCCGGCTCGTAGCGCGCAGACAGCGGCTGCACCT
Organism: uncultured beta proteobacterium; assembly: GCA_963809965.1. Taxonomy (GTDB): domain Bacteria; phylum Pseudomonadota; class Gammaproteobacteria; order Burkholderiales; family Casimicrobiaceae; genus CAIWHR01. The sequence goes on along the minus strand of CAWELU010000023.1, from coordinate 317,988 downwards.
TGGCGTCAGCGAAGCCTCTCGGCTCAGGGTAAGCGTAGCTGTAAAAGAGGGGATACGGTGCGAGCACACCTCCGGGCCAGAACCCGGCGCTGCTCACCTCGTGCGAGTACGCGTCGCGTGTCACGCGATCGGGAAGATTCGGGACGCCGCCGGGGTGCGGCGGTGCCCTCCGGCCCGAGAACCGCGTGACAGCGAGATCGAAGCTCCCCCAGAAGAAGTGAACCGGACTCGCCTTTCCGTAGTACCGAGATCGAAATCGGTCAAACACGTTGGCTGACGAACGCACAACGCGCCAGCAGCGGGTCGCGTATTCGGCATCGTAGGATCGGTGAGCGTCGTCCTCGTCAAAGGGCAGTTGACTCTCGACTTCGGCGGGCTTGCGATAGATGGACACCGGCATACGAAATGCCGTCAGCGCTTCCATCACCGAACCGTAGAACTGTGACACCGACATCGGCACCAGTTGGATCACGCCACGATCGCCGCGGCTCGTTCGGATGTTGAGTTCGTGGGTGACCGAAATCGAAGTCGATCTCGAACGCCTCGTCGCCGTACGGCATCCGGCCGGTCGTCAGACCAGACGCGCTCGGATAAAGCGTCACCTGCCACATGTGGTTGAGCCACGGCATCCGCGCCAGACGGATCTTGCCGACGATCTGCGTCCACATATGCAGCGTCTCGTACGTGTCCTTCCACGCGTCGTATGGCAGATCGGGCCACGCAAGATGCGCCATGACAGATTTCCTCAAAGGGAACAGGTTTTCAGCGCAGCTTCACGGTGTTGCCTCACGGTCGCGGATGATGCGACCACAATTCGTTGACGCGCAACGAACTGGCAGGCGGGCCGCCCGCGCTCTGCGCTGGTCCCTGTGCATGACCGATACCTCTGCCGACTATTCGTTCACCCGATCGGCATGCGACCGATGTTGGCGCTCAAGCCAGGCGTCGAACGAGAGCAGTTCCGGGTTCAGCGAGCGCGAGAGCTCGGGATCGCGGCTGCGGAGGAACTCGTCGCCGAGAATCGCCTGGAACTGAAACATGTTGCCGAGATCGTCCGCGCCGGGGAAGCCCAGGCCGCGGTAGACATCGAACGGCACGTCGTCGAAGCTGGACCTTGCGTCCGAGGGCGCGCCCCATCTTCGCCGCCATCTCCGGGCCGGACAGGATCTCGCCGGCGATGCCGAACCGCTGGCCGACCGTGCCGGTGCCGCGACGGAACAGACCGTAGGCGCATTTGCCGATGTCCTCCGCCGCGATGCCCGGAAGCTTGACGCCCCCAAGCGGCAGCGCCAACACGAGGTCTCCCGTTGGGCCCCTTGCGCGGCCCCATGCCGAAATAGAGAAAGTTCTCCCAGTAGAACGCGGCGAGCAGGTACGTGGTCGGCGCTGCCTCTTCGGCGAACACGCGATCCACCGCGCCCTTGCCGTCGAAGTGCGGCACCTTGTACTTGCCCTGAAGCGTCGGCAACCGGGCATCGTCGAGGGGCACCCACTTGCGGGTGTCCTCGAGCGTCGACCAGATGACGTGCTGGACGCCGGCCTTCCGACTTGCCCGAGCCATCGCCGTGGCCTGGGTGCCCTCCCGTTCCGCCGAGAAGTGCTCCCAGAAGTTGGTGACGCAGAAGGCGCCGTACGCCCCGGCGAAAGCCCGGTCCAGGCTCGGCGGATCGTCGGCGTCGCCTGCCACGACTTCCACACCAAGGCTGGCGAGCGCCCGGGCCTTCTCCGACTCGGGCTTGCGGGTAATCGCGCGCGCGACGAATGGACCCTCGCGATCGGCGAGAATCGCGCGGACGAGCCCTCCGCCCTGCGCGCCCGTGGCTCCCACGACTGCGATGATCTTCTTGCTCCGACATGTCGCCCTCCTCACAAACGGTGGAATGATGTCGCGACTACCCGATAACTGTCTGGCGAAATGAAACTCGATCTTGTCGACTAACCCCGACCTAACGAATCGGAGAAACACCGCGCGAAAGTCGGGTACCGCTCGGAAGTCACGGGGCCGGACAATTCACAAATTCTAGACAATATGGTCGCTTTGTAGAAGGCGGACGGCCGGTCTCCGGCGACGTAGGTTGCGCGGCAAGCCGCGCCGAGCTACATGCTGAGAACGAGTCGTCAGCAACCAACAAGGAGACCGGCCATGGATGAGGGTATCAAGTCTTTCGTCGGATTGGATGTGCACAAGGACACGATCGCGGTGGCGGTGGCGGAAGCGGGTCGGGCGCCGGCGCGGTTGATCGGCAGCATCGCGCACGATGTAGGCAAGCTGCGGAAGCTCTTGGCGCGCTACGGTGAGCGGCGAGAGGTGCAGGTGGTCTATGAGGCGGGTCCACCGGCTACGGCTTGCAGCGCGAGCTGGCGCGGCGGGGTTATCAGTGCCAGGTGATTGCGCCGTCGTTGATCCCCAAGCGTGCCGGGCGATCGCATCAAGACCGACCGCCGGGATTGCTTGCGGCTGGCCGAGCTCGCGCGTGCCGGTGAATTGCGCGCGGTGTGGATTCCCGATCCGGCGGACGAGGCGATTCGCGACCTCGCCCGCGCACGCGAGGATGCGGTCAATGCCCGCACCCAGGTGCGCCAGCAACTCAAAGGCTTCCTGCTGCGCCACGACGTTCGCATGCCTTTCTCTGCGATCGGACTTAGCGTCTGCGTCCTGATACCCCAGCTGATCGGCGGCTGTATGAAACGTTGTGTGCGTGCGACTACGACCACCTGGCGCGCGACGCCGCTCACGGCGATCGAGGATGCGGGTCAGCAGGAAGTGCTCAACTGGTTCGCGCTCGCGGGTGCGATGGAGGAACTCGGCGCGAGTCTGGACTGGAGCACCTTCGTGGAGACGCACATCGTCAACGCGAACAAGGTATCCGGTTCCCCAGTTTGGGCGTAGGCTGGTGTGCCGCAGAGTTCCACGCCCACTCGCGGCGGCTCACTACCAATGAACCGTTGAACCGCTGATATCGAATATCCGGTTTACATCGGGCTATTCTCAATTGCGAACCAGGGACAGTGATATGGAGAATCCACGCGAAAGAACGACTGTGGCCATGCCATCCAGCGGCGATGTGCCGCCGTGATCGACCAGCAGCAATCGAATGCGTTGAACACGACCTCGGCAGGCCCCAACGTCACGCGCCGGCAGATGTTGACGGCCTTTGCCACGACGGGAATTGCGCTCGCCCAGGTGTCGATGATCGCGCCGGTGGCGGCGCAGGCGAGCGCCACGGTTTTACCCTGGGGACGCCAAAAGAACAGGGAGTTAGCAAAAATGCCGGACCCCAAAACCGTCGGCAACCCCAAAATGGACCCCGAAACCCCGGACAGGTTGCCCGACCCTGACGATGGGTTCTATCAACGTCATCTGGAATCGTGCCGGCGCATCGGCGTCGAGCCGGCATGTGGCAAAGGTTCGGGCCGACGATTGCCGATCCAACCACATCGCGGCGCCATGCACTGATAGCGCAGCACCGAACGGATCAGGGATGTCAGGCGGTCAATCGGGCGGCGCGGTATGCGGTGTACGGCTCCACCACGGCGCGGATACACGATCGACATTTGATTTGATCCGCGTGCGCTGCGCTCGTACGCGCAGCCTGATTGCGCGAGCATTCGCGCGCACATCAGAAAACGCTACTCGCAACTTGGCGACGCGTATTGACACCCGTCAAGTATGTTCAGAGCGCGGACCGTTGCACCACCTACCTAGCCGGGAGAATTTTCTAGCGCCTCCGGCGTCGATCTGGTCGGTCGGGTGCTAGTCAATGCCTTGACCTGTCGGGCCTGACTTGCGCGTTATCAACATTGCTGCGATGCCCTCTTGACGCAGGTCAAGGAGCCGCCGCATTGATCTGAAACGATGATCTTTGTCTACACACCTTTCGGGGTCAAGCGAAATGCTTCTTCGCTTCCCAGTCGTCACCAGCTACATCGGCTTCCTCCCTTCGGACACGCCGAGCGATCTGAACGCAGCGCGGGGAATCGGTGTCGGCGTGCTGCTCGGCGTTGTCGCGTGGGCCGCGATTATCGCGGTGAGTGTCGCGGCGATGGTGTGGTTCTAACGCTACGGGGTCGGCTCGCCCTCGTCCTCGGCATCATCATCCTGCTCGCGGTGGGCGTTGGCATCTTCGACACGCGCCCTGTATTCACGCACGAGCGACTGGGCGCCAGCTTCAAGTTGGTGGATCGCATCCGCGGCGCCGGGGTCGCCCAGGCGCAGCGCCTCACGCACGTCCGTAATCACTTTCCGGATCCGCTTCTCGAGCTCCGAGCGTTGCACGTTGCCGCGTTTCGCGGCGATGTAGTGGAAACCAGCCACGGACAGACCGACCAGCGCCACAAACACGATGGCGTTCCCGACCACATTCCTGCTAACGTCTTTCATGTGTTACCCCGCTCGGCCGATTTCCAGCCGACAACCATTTGTACACGCTTAGTCGCAGCGTGCTCACTTCTCGAAAAAGAAAGTGGACGCGTGCAAAGATCCCGGCGCACGCAACCGGCCCCGGTGGCGGTGGCGGGAGTGGGTCTGGAAGTGGCGGCCCTCACTGACCGTGTAGGCGAATCGGCGGCCGGTGTCGAAACACGCCGGCCCGCCGATGCCAACCAACCGCCAAGCGTCCGGAGTGCGCTACGCTGGCGCAATGGATACCGAGAGAGCGCGTGCGTGCGCGCGCCGGCGAGTTGAATCGTCTTGAACGCGACGGCGATCGCGGCGCTATATCGGCCACGGTCGATCCTGACGCCGCCATCTACTTCGGCTACCAGCGCGGGCTGCGTCGCGCTTACTTCGGTGAACAGTTCGGGATCGCGGATGAGCATCGCTTGTGGTTGACGTTCGCCGACGAAGGCGGCGACCGTCGTCAGCGCGAGCGGCGGCGAGGCTACCGGGACGCCCGTGCCTCCGAGCGCGCGAGCCCCTGCGCTACGAAGTGCCTAGCGACTCTCGCATGTCCGCGGGCGCTTGATGGCGGGCCGTAGGCAAACTGCGTCAACTGAAGTAGTTTTCCGATTCGCTGTAGCAGACACGCTGAACTTTCGCCGATCGTCCGTCCGTTTAACGCGCCCATACATCGGAAAACCGTACCTACGAGGAACAGGTTCCGCCGAGCGGCGCTACAGTAAACGCCATTGGAGGCGCCATGTCGATCTATCGTCGCCCGGGCTGGACTTACGGGAGCAACGTTCAGCAGTTCCCTGCTCAGGGTAGTGCAACAACGCCGGCAAGGCTCGCCGCCGAGCGGCCAATCCGCCGGGACGCAGGAATGGTCGAACCATCGGAAGGCGCGGCCCGTGGAACACATGTTGCCGGCGACCACGCAGTGGCTGCGCCTCCTGCCGCCTGACGTGTACCCCGGTGCCCTTGCCACGCATTACCCGCGGATCGTGAATCTCATCGCCATGCAGTGGAACGACCGCGAGGCATGCCCGGCATTCTTCAACACACTTCTCGTCGATAAGCGTGGCGGGCGTAAAGGGATTTTCCGACGCCGTGAAGGGTGATCTGTTAAAGCTGTTCGACTATTGGTACGACGAGAGACCGCCCTCGGACAGATAACGTCCGGCCGGGATGGATAGCGAGGTCGGCCCCGATGACGCGTTCCATCGCCGCTGTCTCGAAACGTGCCGGCGCCTCGGCGTCGAGCCGTTGAGGGCAGAGCGAGTGCGTGCCGCTTGTTGGCGGACGGAGCCGCCGCCTGGTGAACGGCGAGAGCGTCGCCGCAACATTGCCCTAGCGCGCTGGCAAAAGCGGATTGATGGCCCCGCTTCCAGCGCCAAAAAAGCCCGGCCACCTTGATCCATTCGGCCGATCTCGAGCCCGATCAGTGTTGCCACGATTCGATCTTGACGCAGATCAAGGAGCGGCCGCCTCGACCTGAGAACATGGTCTACGTCGACGTATTCTTCGGAGTCGAGCGCAATGGCGACCTACCTTGCACGAGACACCGGCACCATCGAATTTCGCCGTGTTGAGACGCCGCCCGACCTCACGCGGCGTGCGGAATCGGTGTCGGCGTATTGCTCGGGATTGTTGCGTGGGCCGTGATCATCGCGGTCGAGTGTCGCGGTGATGGGGTGGTTCTAACCTAGGTCCGGTGTTGCAGTAGTGCGCCCGGACCGATCGGCCGGTACGCTGCACCGCGGACTGCCGCGCTACCCTGAGCCGCTCGGACGCGGACACTTGCGACTTTACTGCTCCGCGACCTGACCTCGTCGGGCGAATTCAGTTTCCCTGCTCGCCGCGCGTGATCGTCGGGTCGGCGAAGATCGAGGTGATCCGCACCTTCCGGATGTCCGGGCTGTCGGGGACCACGTACAGGATAGGCGTCAGCAGTTCCTCGAAGATGCCGCGCAGGCTGCGGGCGCCGGTCTTGTACTCGATGGCCAGATCGGCGATCTGCCCGAAGACCTTCGGCTCGACCGTCAATTCGACGCCCTCGGCGCGGAAGATGTCCTGGAACTGGCCATAGATGGAATTTTGTGGCTCGGTCATGATCCGCACCAGGGTCTCGCGGGCGAGATCCTGAAAGCGGGCGATGATCGGCAGCCGCCCGGTGAACTCGGGGATGAGCCCGAAGGCGAACAGGTCGGTCGGCTTGATCCGGGTGTTGAGGCGGTCGAGAATCTTCTGGCTATCGTATGACGATGTCGCGATGAAGCCATAGCCGTGCGTCTGTGACATGATTTCGTCGAGCCCGACGAACGCGCCGCCGCAGATGAACAGTACATTGGTCGTATCGAGGTAGTCCGCCCGGCCCAGCTTCACGGCGGCGCCCTCCATGATCCTCAGCAGCGCGTGCTGGACGTTCTCGCCGGACGTGGCGCGCGCCTCGCCGTCGCCCGTCTTCAGCTTGTCGATTTCGTCGATGAAGACAATGCCCGCCTGCGCCTTTCCGATGTCCCCGTCGGCCTTGTCCACGAGCCGCTGCAGGATCGCTTCAAGCTCTTCGTTGACGTAGCGTGTCTGCGCGAGCGCGGTCGCCTCCGCGGTGACGAAGGGCACGCGGAGGCCGCGCGCCAGTGTCTCGCACAGCAATGTCTTGCCGGTTCCCGACGGCCCGACAAGCAGGATGTTGCTCTTGACGATCGGAATCTCGTCGCGACGCAGCCGCGCGACCTTCCGGTAGTGCGACCAGACGGCGACCGCGACGATCTTCTTGGCGTCGTCCTGACCGATCACGTACTGGTCGAGGTGCCGGACGATGGAGCTCGGCTTTAAGGCCCGGTCGAGCACGGCTTCGTTCCCCATTTCGGAAGGGCGCTGTCGCACGATCGTACCTGCAACGCACCGACCGCGCGCACCGCGCGCTGTCCGACATTGGGTTGTCCGGGGAACGATCGGGCTGTCGGCTGACCGTCAGGCAGTGTCCCGTCAGGCAGCCACCGCTTCGGCCGGCGCCGCCGATAGCGCGGTCGCTACCGCGTCGTCGACGTTGTCGACCCAGACGAACGTCGAGCTGCTCGCGCGCGTCGGCGGGAATCTCCTCGAGGTCGCGCCGATTGCGCGCCGGGCAGCATCACGGTCGTGATGCCCGCGCGCAGCGCCGCCAGCACCTTTTCCTTGACGCCGCCGATCGGCAGCACGAGTCCGCGCAGGCTGATCTCGCCGGTCATCGCCACGTCGCTGCGCACCGGGCCGGCCGGTCAGCAGCGACGCCAGCGCCACGAACATCGCCACGCCCGCGCTCGGGCCATCCTTCGGCGTCGCGCCCGCCGGCACGTGGATGTGGATGTCCGATTTCTCGAGCAGCGTCGGGCTCGATGCCGAGCTGCTGCGAGCGCGCCTTCACCAGCGACAACGCCGCCTGCGCGCTTTCCTTCATCACGTCGCCGAGCTGGCCGGTCAGGATCAGCTTGCCGGCGCCCGGCATGCGTGCCGCTTCGACGAACAGGATGTCGCCGCCGACCGGCGTCCACGCGAGGCCGGTCGCAACACCGGGTACGCCGCTGCGCATCGCCACTTCGGCCTCGAACTTGCGCGGGCCGAGGATCGTGGCGAGGTCATCGGGGCCGATCTTCATCTGCTGCGTGCTGCCCTCGGCGACGCGCATCGCGACGCTGCGGAACACGTTGCCGATCTCGCGCTCGAGATTGCGCACGCCCGCCTCGCGCGTGTAGTCGTTGACGATTCGCCATCAACGCGTCGTCGCTGATCTCGCACTGCTCCGCGTTGAGCCCGGTTGCCGCGAGCTGGCGCGCGACCAGGTAGCGGCGCGCGATCTGCAGCTTTTCCTGCGCCGTGTAGCCCGGCAGCTGGATGACCTCCATGCGGTCGCGCAGCGGCCCGGGGATGGTGTCGAGCACGTTCGCCGTGCAGATGAACATCACGCTGCGACAGGTCGAACGGCACCGCGAGATAGTTGTCGCGGAAGGTCGAGTTCTGCTCCGGGTCGAGCACTTCGAGCAGCGCCGAGGCCGGGTCGCCGTGGAAGCCGCCCGCGCCGAGCTTGTCGACCTCGTCGAGCATCAGCACGCAGTTGCGCGTCCCGACCTTGCGCAGGTTCTGGATGATGTTGCCCGGCAGCGCGCCGATGTAGGTGCGCCGGTGGCCGCGGATCTCCGCCTCGTCGTGGACGCCGCCCAGGCTCACGCGCGCGAACTTGCGTCCGGTTGCGCGGGCGATGCTCTGCCCGAGCGAGGTCTTGCCCACGCCGGGCGGGCCGACGAAGCACAGGATCGGGCTCTTGCCCGCGGGATTGAGCTTGCGCACCGCGAGATACTCGAGAATGCGCCGCTTGACCTTGTCGAGCCCGTAGTGATCCGCGTCGAGGATGCGCCGCGCCTCGGCGATGTCGATCGGCGTCTCCGGCGCCGGCGGCCCACGGCAGCTCGATCAGCCACTCGAGGTAGGTGCGCATCATCGAGTACTCGCCCGCGGCTTCGGGCATGCGCTCCAGGCGCTTCAATTCCTTGCGCGCCTGCTTTTCCACCTCCTCGGGCATCTTCGCTTCGGCGATCGCCTTGTCGAGCTCGGCGATCTCGACGGCGCCTTCGTCGCCTTCGCCGAGCTCCTTCTGGATCGTGCGCAGCTGTTCGCGCAGCAGGTGCTTGCGGTTGGTATCGCCGATCGACTCCTTGGTGCGCTCGTCGATCTCGCGCGACACCTTCAGCACCTCGATGCGGTGCGCCAGCAGCTCGAGCAGCTTGTCCAGCCGCGCCTTGAGGTCGAATGTTTCGAGCAGCGCCTGCTTTTCCTCCGCGCTGATGTCCATCAGGCCGGCGATGAGGTCCGCGAGCCGCGCGGAGCCCTCCACGGCCTGCAGCGCCGACACCATTTCTTCCGGGCACCTGCGGCAGCAGCTGCAGGATCTCGCCGCGCGCTCCTTGAGGCTGCGCGCGCGCCCCTCGATGTCCGGGTCGACTTTCTCGGGGTCGTCGATGTGCTGCACGCGCGCGACGGTGAATGGATAGCCTTCCAGAAACTGCAGCACGCGGAAGCGCCGGATGCCCTTGCAGATGGCGTGGTGCGATCCGTCCGGCGCCGTGATATAGCGCAGCACGTTGGCGGAGGTGCCGACCCAGTGGAGGTCGTCGGGTCCCGGCTCGTCGACGTCGGGCTTGCTCTGCAAGAGGATGCCGAGCGGGCGCTGCAGGCGCACGGCTTCCTGCGCCGCGGCGACCGAACGCTCGCGGCCCACCGAGAGCGGCATCACCAAGCCCGGGAACAGCACGAGGTTGCGCACCGGCACGATGATCAGCGCATCGTCGGGTAACGGGCGCAACTGACCCTCGCGTCGTGGGCTTGCCTCGGTCGCGGGAACGTCGACCCGGGTGCCGCCGTCGGCCACGACCGGATGCGTGTTGGAGGTCGTTTCTTCGTTCATGACTTGCCTAGCCCGTCTTGCGCAGCCTCAATATCAGGCATCCGTCGGCCAGCTGGCGCATGCCGGCCTCCAGCCGCACATTCGGAAGTGGAATGCGTCGCTCGAAGGTTCCGTAGGGAATCTCGAGTTGCCGGACTGCATAGCATGAACCGGGAAAAGGCAGAGCGCGCTCGGCGCGCACCACGAGCGCTCCCGACTCGGTCGTGATCTCGACCCGCTCGGGCGACACGCCCGGTAGGGCGACGACGATGACGATTTCGCGTTCATCCTCGAACACGTCGGCCGGCGGCTCCCACGCCGCCTGCATCCGTTCGGAGGCCGCCAGCCGGAAAAACTGCCGGTGCATCCGTTCGGCGTCATCGATGAGGGCGCAAGCCTGCGCCCACATCCAGTCGGTAGGGTCACGGGAGGACATGGCTGCCGTCGGTATCGGATATCTGCCTCGGCCCATTCCGCAGGGCCGTGGACGAGCGACTTTGCGCTTTCAGGGCCATTCCGCTGTGGACGAGATGCGAACGGCCGCCCCCGGGATTCCCGAGGGCGGGATCGCGTTCAGGCGACGTTGATCGAAATGCGTCGCGGCTGCGCATGCTCGGCCTTGGGGATACGCAGCGTGAGCACCCCGTTCTTGAGCTCGGCGGACACCTTGCTCGCGTCGAGCTCCTTGCTCAAGCGTGAAAGCCCGCCGAAAGCGCGGCAGGCTCACCTCGGCGTGGCTCGCTTCCATGCCCTCCGGCGTGGCAAGGTTGATCTCGCCCTCGATCGTGAGCGTGTCGGCCTCCACCTGCAGGCTGAGCTTGTCCTTGGGCACCCCCGGCAGATCCGCATACAGCGTGATGCCGGTGCTGTCCTCGATGACGTCCACGGGGGGCATCAGGGCGGCCTCGGTGGCCGGCTCGCGGGGTATCCCGGGTGACGGCGGTCTTCTCGGTCATGGTCGGTCTCCTCGTCACTGGACATTGATGCGGCGCGGCTGTGCCGCTTCGCGCCGCTTGACGCTGACGTGCAGCACCCCGTCGCGGTACGCAGCCGACACGCCGTTGGGATCGACGTCGTCGGGCAGGCTCACCACCCGACGGAAGCGGCCGGCAAAGCGCTCGTTGATGTGCACCGCAGTCTTCTCGTCCTGGCTGGGCAGGACGGCCTTGCGCTCCCCGGCGATGGTGAGCACGCCGCGATCGAGATTAAGATCGATCGTGGCGGGATCGAGCCCAGGGGCAAAGGCGTAGATCTCCACGGTCTGCGGCGTGCCGCCCGCGTTCAGGGCAGGAAAGCCGCCGCGGCCGATGCCGCGTATGCTCGGGGAAAGGTTGAAGGACTGCTGCATCTCGCGCTGCAGACGGTCCAGTTCGGCGAACATGTCGCGCGGGAAAAGGGATCGGTACATGAGTCACTCCTCCATCGGTGTTGGAACGCTCGCTTGCCGTGCCGGCGAGCACGTTCGCTAGATCTGGACGGGCTCGCAGGATTTCAACCGCTTGATCTTCGCCGGCATCGCCGTCAAATGGGACTGGGCAACTCGCCGGCTTGGCAGGTCTGTTACATGGGGGAGCTTGGGTGGACTTCAAGGACTATTACTCGATACTGGGGGTTGCCCGCGCCGCAACGGCCGAAGACATCAAGAAGGCCTTCCGCAAGCTCGCCCGCAAGTATCACCCCGACGTCTCCAAGGAGTCCGACGCGGAAGCCCGCATGAAGGAGGTGAACGAGGCCTACGCGGTCCTTTCGGACCCGGAACGGCGTGCTGCCTACGACCAGCTCGGCCAGGGCTACCGGCCGGGACAGGAGTTCCGCCCGCCGCCGGACTGGGACGCCGGTTTCGAGTTCTCGGACCGGGGTTTCTCGCAGGCGGAGGCTGCCGACTTCAGCGACTTCTTCGCCGAGCTTTTCGGACGAATGGGCGGCCGCGGCGCCCGAGCGCACGCCGGCACCGCGCGCGACCGGGGCGACGACCATCACGCCAAGATTCTGATCGACCTCGAAGACGCGATTCGGGGCGCCACGCGCCAGATCAGCCTGCGCGTTCCCAGGATCGACGAGAGCGGCAGGGTGGCGTTGGACACCCGAACGCTCAACGTGCAGATCCCCAAGGGGCTGCGCGAGGGCCAGATCCTGCGGCTGGCGGGCCAGGGCGCTCCGGGTCTCGGCCAAGGTCCACCGGGTGACCTGCTGCTGGAAGTGCACATCAGAGCGCATTCCCGCTTTCGCGTGGACGGGCGCGACCTCTATATGCCGCTGCCCGTCGCCCCTTGGGAAGCCGCACTCGGCGCGGTGATCGCCGTGGACATGCCGGACGGCGAGCGACTCAAGGTGCGCATCCCGGAAGGCGCCCAGGGCGGGCGTCAGTTACGGGTACGGGGCAGGGGCATCCCGGGCGAACCGCCCGGCGACTTGATGCTCGACATCGAAGTGGTCGTGCCCCCCGCGACGAGCCGCGAGGCGCGGGAACTCTACGAGAAAATGGCGCGCGAGCTGGCATTCGACCCTCGCGCCGTGAAGGGAGCCTGAGCGATGCGCGAAAACGACGTCCTCGCCGCCGCGATGCTGGAAGATGCCTGCCTCACCCTGGAGGAATTGGCTTCCGCCTGTGCGGTCACCCCCGAGTGGGTCATCCGCCACGTCGAGGAAGGCATTCTTCGGACGCGCGGGCGGGTCCGTGGTGGAGTGGCGCTTCACGAGCCGCGATCTTGTCCGCGCCCGGCACATTCACTCGATGGAGCGCGACTTCGACGCCGTGCCGGAACTTGCCGGCCTCGTTGCCGACCTGCTGGACGAGGTGGAGGGATTACGTGCGCGTCTGCGGCGCGCGGGGTTGGCGTGAAGGGACCGGAGAATCCCGCCAGATGCTACGCCGGCGGATCGAGAAGATTTCAAGGCTGCGGCGAAGCGAGCGAGATCAGGGCTTGGCCGAGACCGCCCACCACGCGCGCCATCGGCTCGTACGCGAGCTTCTCCGGCGTGTCGGTAGGGCAGTGGTAGTGCGGGTATCGATTAAAGGCCGTGTCCGTCACCATCACGGCGCGATATCCCTCGCGCCAGAACGAGAGCTGATCGCTCCACGATACCCCCGGCACGATGCCGGGGCTCGCCAGACGCTCGACGGGAAAATCCGTGCCGGCCTTGAATGCATCGACCGCCGCACGCAAGGCACAGCGCGAGCGCAGATTCGACACGAACGCGATGAAGTTGCCGCGATCGGGATAGAAATACCGCAGAAGCGGCGGATATTTCTGGCTCCCGAGCTCGTCGCTGTAGCAGCCGAGCATCTCCAGCGAGAACATGATCCGAATGTCGTCACCGCGCATCCGAGCGGCTCGTGCGTAGACCCGGCTCCCCATGTTGCCGAAGTAGAAAAACGGCGGCTCCTCGTTGACGAACGCCACGAGACGAATCGTCCGCGCCGGTCGCGCGTCCCGCAGCAGCCGGGCAAGCTCGATGAGTGCTGCCACGCCACTCGCGTTGTCGTCGGCGCCGGGACTCCCGGGCACGGTGTCGTAGTGGGCGCCCGCGAGCACGATGGCAGTCGGCTCGTCGCGGCCGGGAATCGTGATCTCGAGATTCGCGGATTCGACACCGTGCGCCTCGTACGCCTGGCGGACCACGTCGTATCCGAGGCGCGCCCAGGCATCGCGGATGAAGGCCTCCGCCGCGTGGAGTGCGTCGGGTCGCCAAACATTGCGCTCTCCGATCTCGCTGGCGAGGTGCTGGACATGTTGGCGGAGGTTCTGCGCAAGCACGATTTGCCTCGGACGGGACCCCCGGGATGATTGACCACTGTAGCAGCGATCGCTGATGGGTGCGCGGGTGAACGCTCAGGTCGTGCATGATCCGCGTCGGCACGAAGGGTCGCACGGCAGTTCTGCGCGACGTGCGCGACGACAATAGCGGGGAGATCGAGGTCGCGATCGCCGACGGCGTAATAGCGCTGGAAGGGGTGGCATCAGCCTCGTCGCACAAGCGGATTGCCGGCGTGCTCGCGTGGTGGGTGCCGGGCCGCCGCGACGTGATCAACTCGCTCGAGGTGGTGCTGCCGGAGGAGGACAACGATGCCGAGGTCGTCGAGGCGCTGCGCCTTGTGCTGGAGATGGATCCACTGGTCCAGTCGGAGCAGGTCACGGCGCGCTGCCGCGACTACGTGGTCCCGCTCGAGGGATATGTGCGCACCGAAGAGGAGCGCCGGCGAGCCGATCTCGACGCCTGGTCGCTGTTCGCGGTGGACCGGGTGATCAATCGGATCGAGGTGCGGGGGTGATAATACTGAGGCCCGGGTGATCGAAATACCCCGTCCATCCCCATCCGTCTATGACCGTTAACGACGACGCTTCGGAAAACGAAGGGCCACACGAAGCTCGTGAGACGCGGATCGCCGCGCAGGACCGTCAATTCCGCGAGATCATCGAGAGCTGCCCCGCAGGCCTTGTCGTCGTCGACGAGGATGGGCGGCTGCTCTTCCACAACGCGCGCCTGCGCGAGCTGCTCGGCTACGCGAAGGAGGAGATGGACCTGCTCGACACGCGCACCTTCTGGCACGACCTCGGGCAACGGTCGCGGATCATCGAGACGCTGCGCGAACGGGGTGGCCAGCTCCTCAACGAGGAGGTCGTCTGGCGGACGAAGCGGGGCAGCCTGGTCCATGTCCTGATCTCGTACGTCCAGTCCGCGTACCGGGGCGGCCACATCAGCTTCGTCGGCGGCAAGCGCCTGCACTGGGTCTACGACGTCACGGCACTCAGGCAGCGCGAGATGCAGGTCGCCGAGCAGGAGCGGCAGTTCCGCGAGATCCTCGAATGCTGCCCCGCGGGCCTTGTCGTCGTCGACGAGGATGGGCGGCTGCTCTTCCACAATGCGCGACTGCGCGAGATGCTGGGCTATGCGGAGGAGGAGATGCAGCTTTTCGACACGACCCTCTTCTGGCACGACCTCGGCCAGCGGTCGCGGATCATCGACACGTTGCGTGAGCGGGGCGGCCAGTTGCTCAACCAGGAGGCCGTCTGGCGGACCAAACAGGGCGACCTGGTCCACGTCTTGATTTCCTACGTCCAGTCCGCCTACCGCGGCGGTCACATCAGCTTCGTCGGCGGCAAGCGCCTGCATTGGGTCTATGACGTTACTGCGCTCAAGCGGTCGGAGGAAGCGCGCCGGCGAAGCGAGCAGCGCCTTGCCGAAGCGATCGAGAGCATCTCCGAGGGCTTCGTGTGCTACGACGCCGAGGATCGACTGGTGCTGTGCAACTCCTGCTACCGCGACCTCCTCTACCCAGGGCTCGACGTCGACCTCAGCCCTGGTGTCACGTTCGAGAGCATCGTCCGGCGCGCCGCGGAACGCGGTTACATCAAGGACGCGGAGGGGAAGGTGGATGAGTGGGTCGCTGCGCGGATGTTGCGGCATCGCAATCCGGGCGAGCCGCAAGTCCAGCAACGCGCGGACGGACGATGGGTGATGGTGAGTGAGCGGCGCACCATGGACGGCGGCACCGTTGCGGTCTACTCGGACATCACCGAGCTCAAGCGGCGCGAGGAGAACCTCTCCGAGAAATCCGCGGCCCTGGAGGCCCTCTCGAGCAAGCTCGCGAAGTACCTCGCTCCGCAGGTCTATGACTCGCTCTTCACCGGACGCCAGGACGGGAAGATCGCGAGCAAGCGCAAGAAGCTCACGGTTTGCTTCTCTGACATCGCCGGCTTCACGGAGACCACCGACAAGATGGAGTCCGAGGATCTGACGCAGCTCCTCAACCAGTACCTCACCGAGATGTCCCGTATCGCCCTCCAGTACGGCGCGACGATCGACAAATACGTCGGCGACGCGATCCTGATTTTTTTCGGCGATCCCGAGAGCAAAGGTGTGCGGGAGGATGCGTTGGCCTGCGTCACGATGGCGCTCGCCATGCAGAAGCGGATGGGCGAGCTCGCCGCAGTCTGGCGCGACGCGGGGATCGAGAATCCCCTGCGCTGCCGCATCGGGATCCACACCGGCTACTGCACCGTCGGGAACTTCGGCAGCGAGGACCGTATGGACTACACCATCGTCGGAGGTGCGGTAAACCTAGCCTCGCGCCTCGAGCACGAGGCACCACCCGGAAGCGTGCTGATCTCCTACGAGACCTATGCGCACGTCAAGGACACGATCCAGTGCGAGGAGCGGGGCCAGATCCGCGTCCGGGGTATCGCCTACCCGGTCGCCACCTACGCCGTCGTCGCCCTAAAGTCCGATACACGGTCCGACGGCGGCCGCATCCACGCCGAGCTGCCACACCTCAGTCTGGAAGCGGACCCAGGGCTGATGTCAGCCGAGGAGCGTGACCAGGCTGCGGCGGCCCTGCGGCAGGCGCTGTCACGATTCGGCAACGGGAGGATGTAGCGACATGCCGTGTAACGCGCGCGATACGGCCGATAGACAAATAGCGACGCCTGAGGAACGAACAATCCGTGAAGACCGTTCACTTGGAGAGGAAGCGCGAGCCACATCTGACCTGGCGAAGTTGGCTGTTGTCGCGCTTTCAATGATCTGAACGAGCATTCTCGCACGAGCACGAGGTAGCAATGACACGACGTCGAGGCGTTCCGTCCCGCAAGCGGATCAGGTTGCGTCCCTTGCAGTTCGAGGGTCTGAGTGTGCGTCCGGGAGGCGTGCTCGACGATGCGCGAGAGGCCGTCGCAGCGGCGCACCGCATCTTGCGCGCCGAGAAGCTCGACTGGCAGGTTCGCATTCTCGGCGCGCGCGCCACGAGCGTGCTGCTGGTGCCCAAGCCCGGCGTCCGCGCGCCGTCCGTCGCCCAGGCGTGGCAGCTCGCCTACCGGCTGCGCGCGCGGCGCGACGTCGCCGCGGCCGAGCCGGCGTTCGTGATGCCCGGCGAGGGGCCGTACCGTCCGCCGAAACGCAAGGACGCGGCGGGGAGTGCGGCGGGGCACAAGGCATGCAGCGTGTTCTCGCACTGGGCGCTCGATCTGTGCAACGTCGGCGTCGCATGGGCGCTCACGCCAGATGCCGGCGGTGCATCCAAGGGCGCGGGCATTCTCGTTGCGCATCCGGACACCGGTTTTCGACCGCATAACGAGTTGTTGGGAGCGGACGTTCGCCTTGCGCTGGGCTACGATTTCGTCGACGTCGATCCCGATCCGACCGATCCGCTGCTGCCCCCCAACCCCGGGCATGGGACCAGCACGGCCAGCGTCCTGCTGAGTCCCGAGGGCGACGAGGCCGAAGAGCACGTCTGCGGCGTGGCGCCGCTCGCCGCGCTCGTTCCGCTGCGGGTGTCGACCAGCGTCGTGCATTTTTCGTGGACGCGGCTGACCGAAGCAATCCACCTCGCACTCGACCGCGGCGCACACGTCATCTCGATGAGCCTTGGCGGGCCGCTGCCGAGCTTCGCGCTCGAAGAAGCGCTCGATCACGCGCTCGATGGCGGTGTGATCGCCGTGGCGGCCGCGGGTAACTACTGGCCCTTTGTCGTCTATCCGGCGCGCTACGAGCAGACGGTGGGTTGTGCGGCATGCAACTGCGTTCCCGCGCCGTGGGCGGTCGTCGGCAAGCGGCGTCGACGTGGACATTACCGCGCCTGGCGAATCGGTGTGGCGCGCGAAGTCGACGCCCGCCAATCTGGCCGGCGTGGACCGCAGTGACGGCACGTCGTACGCGGCGGCGCACGTTGCGGGCGTCGCGGCGCTCTGGCTCGCGCATCACGGGCGTGGGAATCTGGTCATGAAGTACGGCGCTCGCCGGCGTTCCGGCGGTATTCAAGGAGCTGCTCGCAACGGTGGTGCACACGAAGACGCCCGCCGGCTGGGACCGGTCGAATTACGGCGCGGGCATCGTCGACGCGGCCGCGATGCTGGCGGCACCGCTCCCGCCGACGGTCCATGCAGCAGGCATGGCGGTGCGACGCGGCGGCCCGCGGCGGCCGGTCGGTGACGTCGATCGAATCGCCGCGTATTTCCCGCGCGCCGACCCTGGGCGCGTGCGAGCATGGCTCGCGCGGCAGTTCGGCACGAGCGAGCGTGGACTGCCGGCCCTGCTTGCGTCGCTTGGCGACGAGGTCGCGTTCCACGTGACGGCCGATCCCTCTGTGTACGCGCAACTCCACGCAGCGGTTGCCGGGCGGCGCGGTGCGGTCGCCCCATCGGCGCGGCGAGTATTCCGGCGCGCGTCGCCGACGTTCAAGGCGCATCTCGCGCGATAATATTCGTGCCGTCCCGTTCCTCGCCGTATCCTTGTCCATCCGCGTTGCCGGAGCGTGATCATGCCCATCCTGTTCATTCCCAACGATCCCGAAGCGAAGAAGGATCCGCCGCCACGCAAGATCAAGGCGGCACGCAAGCGCGGGGCGGGCAAGACCGATTTCGACTTCGGCCCACTTCCCAAGCAGAAGGTCTGGCCGGTCGACAGTGACGAATTCCTCGTCTGGCAGTGCCGGGAGGCCGCATTGCGCGCGCTCGGCGCGTGGGAGAAGGTCGCCGGGCCGCTCGCGCACTGGCAGGGCAGTGCCAACCGCAAGAAGCTGGCGGTCGTCGTCGACGAGGGCGAGGACCTCAACGCGTATTACGATCGCGCATCGCTCGGCTACTACCATCATCCCAGCGCGAAGACCGGCAGGGTGCGGCGCTTTGCGGCGAGCGTCGACGTCGTCTCGCACGAAGCGGGGCACGCGTTCCTCGACGCGATCCGGCCGGAGCTTTGGTCCAGCAACTACCCGGAGCCCAACGCCTTCCATGAGGCGTTCGGCGACTGCGTCGCGATCCTCACCGCACTCGCGGACGTTCGGCTGCGCAAGGCGCTGCTGAAGCAGGATCCGAAGCTCTCGAAGGCCAACTTCGTCGAGACGCTGATGGAGTCGCTCGCCAACGGCATCCGGGACGACGATCCGAAGCACAATGCGGCCGTCCCACGCCGTGGCAGGAACACGTATCAGTGGGCGCTGCCGACGACACTGCCCGACAATGGCGGGCCGGGCGAGCTGATCAACGAGGTCCACAGCTTCGGGCAGGTGTTCGTCGGTTGCTTCTACGACACGATCCGCAACATGTTCGCCATGCACGCCAAGCGCAACGAGAAGTCGCTGTGGAAGGCGGCGCAGGTCGCCGGCAAGCTGCTCGTGCGCGCGGCCGACAAGGCGCCGCACACGCCGCGGTTTTTCCAGTCCGTGGGGCGGGCGATGACGCTCGAGGACAAAGCACTCCATCGCGGCGAGTACCACGACGCGATCCGCGACGCGTTCGGCGCGCACGGCATCCTGCTCGGCAGCAATGCCGTGCTCGCGCCGCGTACGTCGCTGCGAGGCGAGGCGCCGAAGATCGCGCGCGCGTCGAAGAAGCCCTTCGGCAAGGCCACGCTCGACGACCTCAAGTCGCGGCTCGGACTTCCACCGCGCACCGCGCTGCGGATGCGGACCTATGATCTCGGCGGCAAGCGCGTGACCGAGGCGATCCACGATCGCTCGGTGTCGTTGAAAGGGTTGAGTCCGAGGCTCGCCAACGTCTGTGCGGTCGGCGTCGAACCTTCGATGATCGGCGAGGCCAATCGCCACGCGGCCGTGCTCGACGCGCTGCCCGATGCGCAATCGACCAAGGACGAAGTGCGCTCGTTCGTCGCGAGCCTCGTGCGGCAGGGCGCGATCGCTTACGACGGTGGGCGCAAAGGCGCGAAGGGAACGCGAGGACCGGGGGCCGTCACCAGCCCCAAGGGCACTGCCACGCACGGTGTGGTGCGCCGGGGCGGTCAGCTCGTGCTCGAACGCGTGCGCTATTCCTGCGGGTGCCCGCGCCGCTGAGCCGGCGATCGGATCCGTTTACCTAGACGGCGGAGAACCGCCTGCGCTTGACAACCTTCGTGCCATTGGCGCGCTTCTTCAGCGTGTGGGTGGCGCCGGCCGGCAGCGGGCCCTCGCATCTCGACCGCCTGGCCATGCTTTTCCAGGCTGCGGATGAAAGCGGCCTTTTCGTCCGCCGGCGAAGGGGCAGCGGGCGAAGCCTTGGCGCGCTTGCGGGCACGGGTGATCATGGCATTAGCATACGCCGACTGCCCGGACGATTCCATCAGGACCCGGGCGTCGCCAACGGCGGCGCGTGGTCGACGGTGACGCGCCGGATGGCGAGCACCGCGTCGGCCGGGAGCAGCCGCTCGACATAGTGCTCCCACGTGCGAGTGTGCTCGCGCAGATGCAGCGATCCGTCGGCATCCTCGTGGAGGAGGCCCGTTTCGAGCAGCGTGTCGATGTAGGACGGAAAGGTCGAGCGCTCGTAGAAATCCGGTGGCGCGAACTCGAACAGCAGCGACAGTCGCTGCGTGAGCATTTGCATCAGTTCCTCCAGACGCTCCCGCGTCAACTTGCCGGAACCGACCCCGGTGAGAAGGGCGATCGTCAGGTAGTTTCGGCGCAGCAGGTGCCGTAACGAACGAGCGAGCAGGTCCAGCCCGGCATGCGCGGAACTGTAGCGATCCGCGGCGCGTACCGTGCCATCCGGGTTTGCGCGCGCGAGCCCGAGGTCGAGGAACAGCTGGACGATTCGCTTGGACTCCGCAACCGCCTCCGCAGGCGAGTGTTGCAGCATCAACTCCGCTTGCAGGAAGGGCAGACCGCCCTCGGCGAACTCGGCAACACGGTCCATGGTGACTTCGCGCGTGCCGACCAGCAGGCTCGCGACCAGTGCGGGCAATGCGTAGGCGTGCAACACGTTGTTGCGGAGGTAATTGAGCGTGGATACCTGCTTGTCCGGGACCACGATGACATCCCCGAGCGGATTCGGAACGCGCGTGGCGAAGCCGAGCTTCAGCGCCTGCGTGACTATCGCTGCCGGTTCATCGGCGGTGAGCACGGCGTCCGGTGAGTAGGGCATTCGGGTCGCTAGGGTCTTCAGCCAATCGATCTGCTGCATCAGACCGCGCTCGTCGAGCGCGTGGCGCGGGCTCGGTACGATGGCCATTGCGAACAGATTGATCGGGTTGATGACGACCGCAGCGTTGATGCGCTGCGCCATCTCGCGCCCGAGCGGCAACGTGAGCCGCCGCGCCGTCTCCCGCTGCTCCTCGCCTTGCAGCGCGTGCCAGCCGGGGGCCTCCCGATCGAGGAAGTGGTCGATCGACAGGGGCTCGCCGAAATTGACGTGCACGCTTCCGTACTCGTGCCGAAGGTCGCGGGCAACCCGCAGGAGCGCTCCCAGCGACTCGCCTTCCTTCGGCTGGCCCTCGAGCTCGGCGACCAGCGTGCGGCCTTCCAGCAATTTTTCGTAGCTGAAATACACCGGGACCAGCAGCAGAGGTCGCGGATGCTCGCGCATGAAGCTCTCGACAGTCATGCCCAGCAGTCCGCCCTTCGGCGCGAGCGTCCGCCCGCTGCGGCTGCGGCCGCCCTCGATGAAGTACGCGATCGGGAAGCCCTTGGCGAGCATCGTGTGCAGGTACTCGCGGAACACCGCGGCGTAAAGCGGCTCGCCCTTGAAGCTTCGGCGCAGGAAAAAGGCGCCGCCGCGCCGCAGCAGCGGACCCACGATGGGAAAATTCAGATTCGCGCCCGCGGCGATATGCGGCAACGCGAGCCCCAGCGCATGGATGAGATAGGACAACAGCAGGTAATCGATGTGACTGCGGTGGTTGGGCAGGTAGACGAGCCCCTTGCCCGGTGCGGCTTTGGCGATCTCGTTTCCGTGGAAGATCTCGACCCCGTCGTAGAGACGTCGCCACAGCCGCTCGAGCAGCAACTCCGCGGCGCGTACGACCGGATAGCTGAAGTCCGACGCGATTTCCCACGCGAACTTGCGAGCCCGGTCTTCGGCCGCCGCCCTGGTCAGCCCGAGGCGCCCGGACTCCTCTGCGATCGCCTCCTGCAGCCCGCCCGAGGCGACCATCGTCTGGATCAGGTTGCGCCGGTGCGACAGATCCGGGCCGATGGCCGACTCGCGCATCCGGCGAAAGTGAAAGCGCAGGAAGCGATTCGCCTTGCGCACCGCCGTGGCTTCATCGGCCTCGTCGTCGATCAGTCGACGCAGGGAAATCGGTTCGCCGAAGCTCACGCGGGTCTGTCGGCCGTGCAGCCCGATGATCAGAAGCTGGCGCAGCGGTCCCACGCTCGCCCATGCGTCGGCGAACAGGGCCTTGACGAGCGAATCCTGCGACTTCGGCGAGCGACCCCAGAGGATCGTCACCGGAATCAGCTGTGCATCGAGTGCTGGGCTCCCGCAACAGCGCTGCGGTCATCTGCGCGAGGGTGGCGGATGGCTCCGCGGTGCGCGTACTCAACGGATTCGGATTGAGGATGACCGAAAATACGGCGCGCTTGCCGGCCGGGAACTCGGGTCCGATCGGGGCCAGGGCGGAGGGCAGGCCAAGCTGCTGCGCCTCCTCCTCGAGCACGAGGAGGCTCGACAGATGCCGGTCCTGCAGGACGTAGCAGAGCGGCCTTCGCGGATCGAGGCGAAGCGCCGCGGCCTCCTCCGGCGTGACCTGCGTACGTACGATCAGGTAGAGCAGGCGCCGCAGCAGCGCGAGGAGAACGTCGGCAACGATCACCGGGGTCGGAGCGAGTCGGGTGAGAGATACTTCTGCCGGAACGTTTCGAACGGCAGATCGTCCTCCGCCTCGATCGCCCGCTGCGCTTCGAGGGACTCGTCCGCCATGCGGCGAAAGCGAGACTCCAGGTCGGGGGACAGCGGTTCGCGGAGCAGGGCGTACCGATGGCGCAGCGAATGCTCGAGAGCGAAGCGGAAGTAGGAGCCGCCGTAGTGCTGCCGTATCGTGGACAATATGCGGGCCGACGGAAGGGACTCGGGGTCCGCGGCCATGCGCGACGCGTTCAAGAGTGCCTCGCCGTACTCGCTACCGCCATACGCGGCGTCGAGCGCCGCGGCGATGGGCTCGCATTCGACCAGCAGCGCCCCGGCCCATTCGCGCAGCTCGATCTTCTCGTCGCCCCGGTCCAGGCACAGACCTGGCTCGCGCCCGCGCGCGGCGACCAGAAGCTTGTTGTGTCCGATGGCCGCAATCTCCTGCGGCGTGTCGGGGGGGCTGTCACTCAGCAGGCAATGCACCAGGAAAATGTCCAGGAAGCGAACCGTCTGCGGCGTGATGCCGATCGCGCAGAACGGATCCAGATCCATTGCGCGGACCTCGACGTACTGCACGCCCCGCTCGCGCAGCGCCCGCAGCGGCCGCTCGCCGCGGCGCACCACGCGCTTCGGGCGAATCGTGCTGTAGAACTCGTTCTCGATCTGCAGCAGGCTCGTGGCGAGCTGGCGATAGTCCTCGCCCTCGCGTATGCCGATCGTCTCGTACGCGGGATGAGGGCGGGTGAGCGCATCCTCGAGCGAGGCTGCATAGCTCGGCAGGTCGTTGTAGGTGACGGCAAGCGCATCCTGCGCGGCACTCAGGTAGCCCAGACGCCCCATCCGCAGCGATGTGGCGTGCGGCAGGTACAGCGTGCCGGGCGAAAGCTCCTGCAGCTCGTGCGCCCGCCCCGCGACGAAGCTCGCGCACACCGCAGGCGATGCGCCGAAGAGATACAGCAGCAGCCACGCGTGCCTTCGGACATTGCGGATAAGCGCGAAGTAGGCTTCGTTGGCGTCGCGAAAACCGGCGAGCGGCCAGCAATCCTCGGCAACCGAGAAGTTGTAGTGGATGCCGGAGATCACCTGCATGTGCCGACCGTACCGATGGGAAAGGCCCGTGCGGTACAACGTCTTGGCGCGGCCCAGATTCGAAATCCCGAAGCGCGCAATGGGGATCGCGTTCTCGTCAGGGAGCTTGCAGGGCATGCTGGCGCACCAGAGCACCTCGTCGTCGATGTGCCGGTAGACGAACCGGTGGATCTGGGTGAGCTCGTCGAGGCAGGCCGTGGCCGTCGAGTGTACGCCGGTGATGAGCTCGAGCTGCGCTTCGCTGAAGTCGGTCGTGATGTGCGGATGGGTCAGCGCGGCGCCGAGCGCGCGCGGGTGTGGCGTCGTCGCGAGCGAGCCGTCCGGGCGAACCCGCAGGCTTTCTTTCTCGATCCCGCGCCGAAGCCCCGCGAGGACCGCAGGCGAGAGCAAGCGGAGTCTGGTCTGCACGTTCCGGCTACGTCAATTCGTTTATTGCGCTCTTGATGGCCGCGTCCACCCGTTGGCGGTCAGCATCGGTGTCTCCCATCACCGTGTCCCAGTGCAGGCGCACGTAGGCCGACCTGTGCTTGCTCTTCAGGACCAGCGTCTGCACGCCGCGTTGCTGGCCGAAGGCATAGTCTGTCGCGTAGCCGAGCAGGTCGTGCACGCCGGCCTCCCACATTCCGGTCTGGACCGCTTCGATGACCGCGGCCATGCGCCGATGGAATTCCCGAGGTACGTCGACGGTAAGGGGGTCTTTTTCGATCATGGGTGCAGCAGGCAAGGCGGATCAGTCAACCAATAGCTGCATTATGACGCAGTCAGCACGCGCTTGAACGCTCCTCCCTGAGGAACGCGCCTACCGACTGAATCGGGATCAATGCGCCAGCAAGGGCAACGCAATCGATAATTGGGGCCATGTCACCCATACGCCCTCCCTGGCTCGACCGGATGAGCCCGAATCGCTGGTACGCGATCTCCGGTGATCGCCCCGACCTCGGTCTGCAGCCGACGCCACCCGGGACGCGGTACCTGATCGACAACGATCCGGCACGCGATCCGCGCCTGAATCCTGCACGCACACCGAAGGAATGGATGCGGCGGATGCTGGGGCGCCCCCCAAAGTCGCCCTGGCACGGCATCGCGGGATTCTCCGCGATCACCGATGCATGGAACAGCGCCGCCTACGCGTCGCGATTCGGGGCCAGCGGTTCGCTGATCGTGTTCGGAGGTGGACACAACAACTACTTCGGTTCCGACGTCCATGCCTTCGATCTCGCAACCCGCGAATGGCGCAGGATCTCCGATGGCTATGTCAAGGGCAGCGATCGCGACTACGGTACAGGCGCGCAATATCCCGATTCGGTATATCCGGACGGGTCGCCGCTTCCGCCGCACACCTATGACTACGTCCAGTACGACAGCCTGGGGAACGATTACATCCTGTTCAAGGGCCAGACGGAGTTGGGCAGGGAGGTCAAGGCGGTGGCAATACCTCATCTATTCAACCTCGACACGCTGCGCTGGCGACATGGACCGCGGCATCGCACGGCGATCCTCAACTCCGGCGGTTGGACGACCTGGGACGCGTCGCGTCGCGTCCTGTGGGGACATTCGGGCGACGATGGCGGGGGCAACGCCTTCATCGGGTATTGTCCCGATGGCGTAAACGCGGACGGAACCGTCGGACACTGGACTGCTCACTTCCCGAACAAGCTTCCCGGGATCGCCAATCACAACGCCATGCAGATCGATCCGTTGCGCGACATCATCGTCGTGTCGGTCCATGCGCGCGATGAGCTGCATGCGCTGGATCCGGCCGATCCGGCGCGTGCGATCGTGCGCCTCAAGTCTGCCGGGTCGAAACCCGTGCTGCAGCCGTTTGCGTCGCTGCAATATGCTCCGAACATCGGTCGTCTCGTCTACTTCTCGCCGCTGGACGACGGAATCGTGTACACCATTGCGCCATCGCGCGACCAGGCCTCGGGCAACCAGCCGATCGAGGAATGGACCTGGCAGGCGTATCAGCCCGCGGCCGGGACACTAAGGCCGATTGCCGATGCGGCGAGCCAGTCGCGCTTCGGCGTCAACCTGGCGCACGTCTTCGGGCGATTTCGAATTGCCGCCATCGAAGGCGTCGATGTCGCGATTCTGGTGCGGCATGTCGACAGCCCGGTGTACGCGTTCCGGCTCAACTGAAGCGTCACACTCGTCGATGAGGTCGAGCTCAAGCTGGCGCCGTAGGCACACCCGGCAATTGGAACTCTACGTCGGTCGCGAACGCGCCATGCGGCGGCGACGGGATCGTCAGCGCGGCCTGAGCCGATAGAGCATCTCCCCCGCCCGCGGGACCACGAGGATCCCCTCGCGCTCGCGACCGGTCCAGTCGGCGACGTCGATCGTGGCCGGATCGCGATAGCCGAGATTGATCCGCCGGCAGCGTTCTTCCGCAATACCCGTGGCCAGCGTCACCTCGACGCGCGGCGTCTCGATGCCGGTCGCCGGATCGTAGGTGCCGAGCCCCTTCACGTGCGTCGAATGCGCGAGGACGCCGCCGGGAAACTTGGCGAAGCGCTCCGGCTGGGCGAGGAAGTAGTCGCGGCAGTGGTAGCCGATCTCTTCGATGACCCGGCCGTGGGTGTAACTGACCTCCGTGATGTGTGGCGCATAGATGACCACTTCGCCGCCGTCGGCGACGACCGGCTCGATCTTGTACATGCCCTTGCCCGCGGTCCAGATGTCTGCGTACATCCGCGGCATCACCGAAAGCACGCGACGAACCGGCGAATCGAGCCAGACGATGTGCCGCTTCGCCGACAGTGCCGACGCGCGTTCCCAGGCTTCGCGCGCCGAGCCGAAATACAGGCCCGCGAGTCCGGCGTGCGTGACCACCAGGGCGAAGCACGCGGTCGGGACGCTCACCATCGAGGCAGCCCGGTCGATGACGGCGCGCACCGGTGTGTAGCCCGCACCGATGACTTCGTAGTTGGTGATGAGCGCACCCAGCCAATGCGTGAAGTTGATGACCTCGGGGCCGGCGATGCCGGGAAAGAAATACTTGTTGCCGCCCTGAAAAGCCGACCACCTCGTGCGGAAAGACCGGGCCGCAGATGATGAGCTGGTCGTAATCGAAGATGCGGCGATTGAGCGACACCGTGACGGATTGGGCGAGGCGACCGCCGGAAAGACGCTCGATCTCCGCAGCCGGGATCTCGCCGATAGTCGCGAAGCTCGCCGGGTCGTGCCACTCGTGGTTGTAGATGTGCGATTCGCCGGCGCAGCCGTCGACCACGGGAACGCCGACGAGCCGGCTGAGCTGTGCGTCGTCCATCGGCTGGTGCGTGCCCAGCGCGACGAGGAAGTCGAGCGCCGCCACCTTGCCGGCGAGCGTTTCGCGGAAGATCGCGAAGAGCTCCGGCATCGGCATCGTCCGCGTGCCGTCCGGAATGATGAACAGCACGCGCTTGCCGTCGAGCGAGAGCGACGCGAGGCCGGTGCGGACGATCTCGCGCGTCTCGTCGGCGGTGAGATAACGATCGGTGTAGCCGGAGCCGTCCATGGGGCAATCGTACACCGGGCCGTGCCGGGAGCCGCAACGAGCCGTCCTGATCCAGTTTCCATGCTGCGCGTGGGGAGTGGAAACCGTTCGGCATCGAATGCGCGCGACACGCGGTCGGAGGAGTTAAACTGATCCTCCACGCGTCGAAGGCGAGGATTCCCATGAACGCTATTGCAGCTGGCGACACCGTCGATATCCTCTATGGCGAGTCGGGATTGCGCGTCCCGCTGCCAACGCACGCGCGCGCATCCGTCATCGGCAAGCGCCCCTTGCCCAAGCTGCCGGATCCGCAGGGCGCCGTCCGTGACGCGCTGGCCCGCCCCATCGGCGCTCCGCCGTACGCCGAACTGGTTCGCGGGCGAAGAAGTGCGTGCATCCTGATCTGCGACATCACGCGGCCGGTGCCCAATCGGCTGCTCCTGCGGCCGTTGATCGAAGGGCTTCTGGCCGGGGGCACGGCCCGCGAGCGAATCACCGTACTGGTGGCGACAGGCCTGCACCGACCGAACGAGGGAACGGAGCTGGCCGAACTGGTCGGCGATCCGTGGGTGCTCGAGAATGTGCGCGTCGAGAACCATTTCGCGCGCGACGACGCGGCCCATGTCGACCTGGGAGTGACGGCCGGGCGGCGCACGCCGGTGAAGATCGATCGGCGCTTCGTCGAAGCGGACCTGCGCATCGCCACCGGACTCGTCGAGCCGCATTTCATGGCGGGTTACTCGGGCGGCCGGAAAGTCATCGCGCCGGGAATCGCGCATGCCGACACGATCCGCACCTTCCATAGCGCGCGCTTCATGGAAAATCCGGCGGCGATCGAGTGCAATCTGGCCGGGAACCCGCTGCACGAGGAGCAGCTCGAGATCGTCCGCCTGCTGGGCGAGGTGTACGCGGTGAACACCGTGATCGACGATGAGCGCGACCTCGTCGACGTGAACTTCGGCGAGGTGATCGCGAGTCATCTCGCGTCCGTCGCCTTCGTTGCGGACAGTGTGCGGGTGCCGGTCGGACGGCGCTTTGCCACGATCCTCACGTCGGCGGCCGGCTATCCGCTCGACAAGACCTACTACCAGACGGTCAAGGGGATGGTGACTCCCTTGGACATCCTGGAACCGAACGGCACGCTGATCATAGCGTCGGCCTGCTCGGAAGGGCTCGGCTCGCCGGAATTCCGGGAGTCGCAGCGGCGGTTGTGCGAGATCGGGCCCGACGCATTTCTGCAGACGCTGCTCGCGAAGCAATTCGCCGATGTCGACGAGTGGCAGACCGAGATGCAGTTGAAGTCGATGCGTGCGGGGCGTGTGCAGCTATACACGACGGGGCTCGACGATGACGATCGGCGGCTCACCGGCGTCGACACGGTGGATTCGGTCGAGGACGCGATCGCCGCGGCGCTCGAGCGTGCGGGCGATCCGTCGCTGGCCGTCATTCCCGAAGGACCCTATGTCGTCCCTGTCGTCGCCTGAGGCGGCCGCATTGCCGCCGGCAACGCTCGCGATTCATCTCGATCTGGTCGGGGGCCTCGCCGGCGACATGTTCGTCGCCGCGCTCATCGACGCGTTGCCCGATCTCGAGCCGCCCGTGCTCGCGGAACTGGCGGCACTGCAGCCGCGAGGGGCCGACGCGCCCAGGATCGATTGGGTGACCAACGGCGGGATGCGCGCGCGGCGCTTCGGCCTTGCGTTGTCGTCCGCTGCCGGGCCCGCACGCTCGACTGAAACTTCATATGTGCAGCTGCATCGGCAGCTTGCCGAGGGTTCATTGTCGGCGACAACCCGCGAGCATGCACTTGCGTTGCTGGCGCTGCTCGGCGAAGCGGAGGCGCATGTACACGGCATTCCCGTCGACGACGTGCATTTCCACGAACTGGCCGATTGGGATTCGCTGCTCGACCTCGTCGCGGCAGGGTGCATCGCGGCCCGGCTCGAGGGAGCGCGCTGGAGTGCGTCGGCATTGCCGATGGGCGGGGGCACGGTGCAAGCCGCGCATGGCCTGCTGCCGGTGCCGGCACCGGCGACGAGCTACCTGCTGACGGGGTACCCGTGGCGCGACGATGGTGTCGGCGGTGAGCGGGTGACGCCGACCGGTGCCGCGATCCTTCGCCATCTTGTCCACGTGGCAGCCTGCGACAGCCGGCGCGAGGGGGGGCGTCTGGTCCGGGTCGGCTGCGGCGCAGGGGCTCGCACGTTGCCGGGAGTGCCGAACATCGTGCGGGCGCTCGTCTTCGAGCGGACGGCCGTGATCGGCGCCGATGACGTCGCGGTGGTCGAGTTCGACGTCGACGACATGACGGGCGAGGAAATCGCGCTGGCCGCCGATCGATTGAGGGCGGAAGCCGGCGTGATCGACGTATCGGTTGGCTCGCGCGTCGGCAAGAAAGGGCGGCCGCTGGCCGATTTTCGTCTGCTCGTCGAGCCGCATGCGATCGATGCGATCGCGCGGGTGTGCTTTACCGAGACCTCGACGTTGGGATTGCGCATGCGCGAGGAGCGCCGGCGCGTCCTGCCGCGTGCGGAAGTGGCGGAGGCGGTCGCGGGAGGAAGGTTGCGCGTGAAAGTGGCCGAACGTCCCGGCGGCGAACGTACCGCGAAGACCGCGCACGACGATGTCGCGGGTTCACGCGGTCTGGCCGCGCGGCGCCGGGTGCTGAGCCAAGGTGAGCAGGGTGCGCTCGAGGGAGGCGACGAGTGATGAACGCAGCCGCCCGCGACGGCATCCTCGCCCGCCTGGTGGCGATTCTGGATCGCCACGAACGCATCGCAATTGCGGTCAGCGGCGGCGTCGATTCGATGACGCTCGGACATATCGCCCATCGATTCTCGCGGGCGTGCGCGACGATGTACCACGCGTCGGGGCCGGCGGTGCCTGCGGCGGCTGGTGCTCGGGTCCGCGCGCATGCGGACGGTTACGGCTGGTCGTTGGTGTCGCTGGACGCGGGAGAATTCGCCGACCCGCGCTATCGCGCGAATCCGGTCGATCGCTGCTACTACTGCAAGTCGAACCTCTACGCTCGCATTCGCAGCCTGACGGCGGACGCCATCGCTTCCGGCACGAATCGGGACGATCTGACGGACTTCCGGCCCGGCTTGCGTGCTGCGGACGAGCAGGGCGTCGTTCACCCGTATGTCGAGGCCGGAATCGACAAGGCGGCCGTGTATGCGCTCGCTGCCACGCTCGGGCTTGGCGATCTCGAATGCCTGCCAGCGCAACCGTGCCTCGCAAGTCGCGTGGAAACAGGGATCGCCATCGCGGCAGCCGACCTCGCGTTCGTCGACGAGGTGGAGGCACAACTTGCCGAGCGCCTGGGGCGCGACGCCGTAGTACGGTGCCGGGTCACCCACGCGGGCATCGTGATCGAGCTCGCCGATGCGGCGGATACGACCAAAGTCGGAATGGCCCACGCGATCGGCGAACTCGCCTGCCGCGCGCGAGGCCGCGGGTTCGCCGGGGTGCGGCCGTACAGGCGTGGCGCCGCGTTCCTGAAGGGCGCGCCGGGATCCACATCGGTCGAAGGTTCAGTTCCGATCGCGGTATCGCGCGGATGAACGAGTTTCGCCTGGATTGGGAGCGCACCGCGCGCACGGGCACGAGCGAGGCGGTGCTGTGTGAGCCGAAGACCGCGGCGCAGATCGAGGCGATCGTCGCCCATGCGACTGCGCTCGGCCGTCGCTTGCTGCTTACGCGACTGGACGAGCGCAAGCACGGTGTCCTCGCGGCGCCATTGCGCGCGGCGCTGGATTACGAGGAAACATCGCAAACGGCGATTCTGGGCGGGCTGCCGGAGCCGCGGCGCGTCGGACGGGTAGCGATCGTCGCCGGCGGCACCTCGGACGCGCGGGTAGCGCGCGAAGCCGAGCGCACGCTTGCCTTCCAGGGCGAGGCAGCGACGCTCGTCGTGGACGTCGGCGTAGCGGGGTTGTGGCGACTGATGGAGCGGCTCGACGAGATCCGCCGCCATCGCGTCGTCATCGCCGTGGCGGGCATGGAGGGAGCGCTCTTCAGCGTGCTGGCCGGCCTCGTTGCCTGTCCAGTGCTCGCCGTTCCGACGTCGGTCGGTTATGGGGTCGGCGCCGGTGGGCAGACCGCGTTGCATGCCGCGCTCGCAAGCTGCGCATCCGGGCTGGCAGTCCTCAACATCGACAATGGCTTCGGCGCCGCGCACGCAGCGCTGCGGATTCTCGGCGAGGGAACCCCGGCATCATCCGGATCCGGTTGACGCGGTTGCCGCGCGTGTCGGAGTTTTCTTGTCGCGAGCGCAGCGCGGGGTTCGCCACGGCACGCTTCTCGGCCATTGCTACAATGCGCGTCCCACCGATTCGACGGAGCAGCCAATGACCATCTCCATGTACCAGGCTTCGGTTCCGGTATTTGTCCGAGGGCTCACCAACCTCAAGGGCATTCTGGGCAAGGCCGTCGCCCACGCGCAGTCGAGAAAGATCCAGGAGTCGGTGTTCTTCAACGCCCGGCTGTATCCGGACATGTTTCCCCTGTCGCGCCAGGTCCAGATCGCGAGCGACCACGCGAAGGGGGTGGCGCGACTGGCGGGCCTCGAGCCACCGCCGTACGAGGACAACGAGCAGACGTTCGCCGACCTCAACGCGCGCATCGATCGCACGATCGCCTTTCTCAACACGTTGACGCCGGCCCAGATCGACGGTTCGGAGGAGCGGGAGGTTTCGCGCAAGCTGGGGGGAAAGCTCATGACCTTCAAAGGGCAGGTCTTCCTCCTGCAGGTGGCATTGCCGAACTTCTTTTTTCATTCGACGACGGCGTATGCGATTCTGCGGCACAACGGGGTCGAGCTCGGCAAGTCCGACTTCATCGGTGGTCTCGACTAGCGCGAAGCGGTCGCCAGGGCGCTCGGGCGGCACATCGCGGACGAGGCGATGGGTCCGTTCGATCGAAGGGACACCATGAGCCGCAGCATTCTCGACGAAGGCCACATCCACCCCGCGATACGCGACAAGGTCGCGACCTACCACATCGACATCGTGCGCGAGGTCCAGGCCGCACTGACCGCGAACGACATCGTGGTCGTCGGCATGGCGCAGAATCCGTTTCCGAAAAAGGCACGCAGGGCGCTCGACGCCGCGGGCCTGCCGCACAAATACCTGGAATACGGCAGCTACCTGCGTGACTGGCGGCGTCGCAGCGCGCTCAAGATGTGGACCGGGTGGCCGACCTTGCCGATGGTGTTCGTCAAGGGAGTGTTGGTCGGCGGGGCGAGCGATCTGGGCAAGCTCATCGAAAGCGGCGAGCTGAAGCGGATGCTGGCCGGCGCGACGGCGCAGTCACAGGCACCCAAAGGCACCTGACGTCAGTTCTCGACGCGCTTTGCGTCGTACCCCTCGGCCGAGCTACCAACGCAATAACCAGGGACCGAACGCCGCCCCGACCGCGGCGGGAATCAGCATGCCCGCCAGATACCAGATGCCGAGAAACGGCGCGGCCATCTCGGGACAGTGCAGCGCATAGACCAGGGCGCCGATCGCCCCGGCGAGCAGCCCCGATGCAGCGCCGGCGAATATCGGGCGCGTGGGTGCGAGTCCCTTCATTGCCCAAAGCGCTGCTACGAACACAGGTAAGGACAGCGTCGCGATGTAGAAGGGACAGGAGTCCCAGGTGCCGCCGAAGATGAGTTCCTGACGCTCCGGACCCGTTGCGCCCAGCAGTGCGGATGCGGCGAGGAACCATATTGCGAGCACCGGTACGGCAAGTGTCCATGGCACCCGCCCGAGCGATGCCCCCGGTCGCGCCAACCGAAATGCCGCGAGAACTCCGGCCGCGGCCAACGACGCAGGGAACGCCAGCTTGATCCAGAACATCGGGGTTCGCGCGGCCGTGGCGAGGTCCGGGCGCACGCCAAGCGTGATCGCCATCAGAAGCGTCGCGCCAAATGCCCCCCAACCGAGAGCGGTCGCATACCGCCGCTGAGCCGCGTTCGGTTCGACCGCAGCGGCGCCCGTGGCGAGCAGCGTGACTAGGTCGTCCGTTTTCATCGTTCATCCCGGATCAGCGCCGCGAGCGCCTTCATGCCACGGTGCACTCCGACCTTGATCGCCGACTCCGACATGCCCGTGAGGCGCGCGGCCTCGACCACCGACAGTCCCTCCAGCTTCACGTGGACGATCGGCAAGCGCTGGCGCTCGGGCAAACGCTCGAGCAGCTTCGCGACGTCGCGGCGCGCGTCCGTGGCATCGGTATCTACCGCCGCGAACACTTCGTGCTCGTCTTCGAACGGATCGGTGAGCTGGTCGCGCCCGGCACGGCGGCGCAGCAGATCCACGAGCTTGTACTTCGCGATCGCGTGCACCCAGGCCGTCAGCGGCAATTCCGCATCGTAGGTATGCCGCTGGTTATGCACGGCGAGCAGCGATTCCTGCACGAGATCCTCCACTTCGTCCGGCAAGGCGGCGAGTCGCTTCCGCAGGAACGCGCGCAAATGAGCGCTGAGGTCCTGCAGGAAGGCGTGGTACGCGGCGGCATCGCCGGCGAGTCCGCGGGAGAAGAGGTCCCGCAGGCGGTCCTCGCCGGCGCTCATGCGGCCTTGTACGGTCATTCGTTGCATCGAGGCATCGGGTTACACTGGCGCCGCAATAAAGCCGGGAGCAGGCGCGACGTGGGCGAATTGTGCCCGCCGCTGTAACCAACCGCCAGATTTCCGCGAACTAGCTGACAGACCGTTCGCCGACGAGCGTCCAGCAAGTCGGGACGAGCCGGTCTCTCACCACCCACTTACAGGAGTCGGACATGAAGAACGCTACGCTTGCCGTCACCGCGTTTGCCCTTGGCGCACTTGCGTCGGGCGCGACGTTCGCGCAGGACAAGATGATGATGGAGAAGTCGATGAAGGATCAGGCCACCGGGAAGGTGGAGCAGTGCTACGGCATCGCAATGGCCGGCAAGAACGACTGCGCCGCCGGGCCGGGGACTACCTGCGCCGGTACGTCCAAGGTCGATTATCAGGCCAACGCCTTCAAGTTGGTCCCCAAGGGCACGTGCACGACGATGAAAACACCCAAGGGTATGGGATCTCTCACGCCGATGAAGGGCTGAGTTCCGCCGCCAGCGGCCTCGACGATGACCATGGCTCCGTCCGCCGGGCTGGGCCTGAAGCCCGGGCACTACGCCGAGGCGCTCGCCGCGCCCGCGGACGGGCTGTGGTTCGAGGTCCATCCCGAGAACTACATGGTCGACGGCGGGCCGCGTCTGACATGGCTCGAATCCATTCGCGCCAGGCATCCGCTTTCGTTGCACGGCGTCGCGCTCTCGCTCGCGGCGGATGAGGAGCCGGATCGCGCCCACCTGGCGCGACTCGCCGAGCTCGTCCGCCGATTCGAGCCCGCGCTCGTTTCCGAACATCTTGCCTGGTCCACCTGGCGCGGTAGCTATCGCCCGGATCTGCTGCCCTTTCCGCGCAACGACGAGGCGCTCGCGCGGATCGCCGACAACATCAGTCGGGCACAGGACGCGCTGCGACGGCCCATCGCCATCGAAAACCCGGCGCATTACCTGCGGATCGATGCTCATGAATGGGATGAGATCGCTTTCGTGACCCAGCTCGCGCGCCACACCGGTTGCGGACTGCTGCTCGACGTCAACAATGTCTATGTCGGCGCGCGCAACCTCGGCTACCCGGCCGAGGCCTACCTCGATGCGTTCCCCGGTGCGCTGGTGCAGGAGATTCATCTGGCCGGCCACTCGGCCGATCCCAACCTGGGTGCGGCGCTCCTGATCGATTCGCACGATGCGCCGATCGCACCGGAAGTCTGGGCGCTCTACCGGCGGCTCGTCGAACGGATCGGTCCGCGACCGACGTTGATCGAGCGCGACGAGAACGTGCCGGAATTCGCTACGCTGCTGGCCGAGCGGGCGACGGCCGAGGCCGTATTGCGCGCGCCGCTGCATGCGGCGGCGTGACTTGAGGATCGGTGCGTGAACGCATTGCCGCCAGCGCCGTCGAATTGCCCACACCCCGTGCATGCGGAGAAGCCGACCACATGCGGCCCCGTGCCGATGATGGAAGAGAGGCCCGAAGTCACGCGCGGCTCGCTGCAAGTTTTTCAGGAGGACTTCGCGCGAGCGTTGCTCGCGTCGGAGACCGATGCCCACGCCGCCGGGTCTTCCGTCGCTGCGCTCGCGCGCCAGCCCGGCTTCGCCGTCTATCGGAATACGGTGCTGAAGGGCTGCATCGACGCGCTGCAGGCCAATTACCCGGCGGTGGCGCGACTGGTGGGCGAGCAATGGTTTTGCGCGGCAGCGGCGGTCTTTGCCCGGGCGAACCTGCCCGCGCAAGCGACGCTGCTCCACTATGGCGAGGGTTTCGCACGGTTCCTTGCGGCATTCGAGCCCGCTGCCCAGCTTCCGTACCTGCCCGGTGTCGCGCGGCTCGACCGCTTCTGGACCGAAGCCCACATGGCACGCGACGAAACGCCGGTCGATCCGAACGCGCTGGCGGCATTCGACGCGGCGCGGATGCAGGGAGTCGTATTGCGCCCCCATGTTTCTGCACGCTGGGCCTGGTTCGATCGGCAGCCGATTTACACGATCTGGCAGCGCAATCGCGCAGCGGGGCCGGTCGACGAGACCGAGATCGAGTGGTGCGGCGAGGGCGCGCTGGTCGTGCGCCCGCGGGATGCCGTGCAGTGGGCCGGCATCGACGCCGTGGGCTGCGCATTTCTCGATGCCTGCGCGGAAGGGCGCACGCTCGCGGAAGCGGGAACCGCGGCGCTCATGGCAAATCCGGAGGCGGATCTCGCGGCCCTCGGCGCGCAGCTGTTCGCCATCGGCGCGTTCGGCCAAGCGAGCCTCGACGGCGCGCCAATCGAGGAAAGTCGAATATGACCCAAGTCACCATATCGCCGCCCGCGTCTGACGAAGGTCTGCGCGGCGCGTGGAATCGCATCGCCGACACGCTGTCCGCTGTCGTCAACCATGCTTCGCTGGCACTGATCGACCGCATCGCGATCGCCGCGATCTTCTTCCTCTCCGGACGCACCAAGGTGGATGGTTTCCTGACCGTGTCCGAGGGTGCCTACACGCTGTTTCGGGAGGAGTACAAGGTGCCCTTGGTCTCGCCGGAAATCGCGGCGCATCTCGCGGCGTATGCCGAGCACTTTTTTCCGATCCTGCTGGTGCTCGGCTTGTTCACGCGACTGTCAGCTCTGGCGCTCCTGGGTATGACGCTCGTTATCCAGATCTTCGTCTACCCGGACGCCTGGCCGACCCACCTTTCGTGGGCAGGGCTGTTGCTGTACCTGGTCGGCCGAGGCGCGGGACCGTTTTCGCTCGATCGGTTGCTTGCGATCAAATAGCCAGCACGCTCCACATCCGGCGACTCCACGCCCGTCGCCG
Organism: uncultured beta proteobacterium; assembly: GCA_963809965.1. Lineage (GTDB taxonomy): Bacteria > Pseudomonadota > Gammaproteobacteria > Burkholderiales > Casimicrobiaceae > CAIWHR01. Next base: position 281,695 of record CAWELU010000023.1, on the reverse strand, counting down.
GCGGACAAGCCCGCTTCGCGCCCGAAGCGGACGAACGCCGCCCTCCGCGAGTAAACTCGCGTCCGACGCGGCCGCGTCGAGGACCGCGCGGCAACGCACAATCTGACCATGGGGAGGCGCGGCGGAGGCCTACGTACCGCGCGCGGTGAATGAATCGACTGGAATTCTGCCGGACGCTCGCGCGCGACGCGGGTCGGCTCGCGCACTCGGCGTTCGGGGTTTCCGCGACGTCGATGAAGGGACGCCATGACGTCCTGACCGCGATGGACGGCGAGGTCGAGCGCTTCGTGCGCAAGGCGATCGCCGCTCGCTATCCGGACGACGCGATCATCGGCGAGGAGGAGGGAGGCGGCGCGGGTGAGCGCGTCTGGCTGATCGATCCCATCGACGGCACCGCGAACTATGCCCGTGGAATACCCCACTACTGCGTGTCGATCGGCTATCTCGAGCATCTTGTGCCGACGGTCGGCGTGGTGTACGACCCCAGCCACGATTGGCTCTATGCGGCCGAGCGCGGCGCGGGCGCCTGGCGGGACGAGGACCGGCTCGCCGTCAGTCCCTGCGCCGATCTTGGCGCCGCGACCGTCGAGTGTGGCTGGTCGACGCGCCGCAGCACGGTCGACTATCTAGCTCTCGTGGCCCGGGTGATGGGCGCGGGCTGCGCGATCCGGCGGGTCGGCTCCGGCGCGCTCGGGATGGTCGATGTCGCCGTCGGTCGCAGCGAGGCGTACTGCGAGTTGCACATCAACGCCTGGGACTGCGCGGCCGGGATCCTGCTGGTCACCGAGGCGGGCGGCTACACCAACGATTTCTTCGCGGGGGACGGCCTTACCGCCGGAAACCCGCTGATCGCGACCAACGCTGCACTTTGCGCTAAGCTTGCCGGCGTCGTCGGCATCCCCATGACAAGTTGACCGAAGGAGGAATCGATGCGTACTCGTAAGTGGCTCCGCGGCATCCTGCCCGCATTCGCATTCGTCATGCCGCTGAGCGCTGCGGCGCAAGGCGAGCTCGTTCTTTATTGCACCGTGCAGGAGGAATGGTGCCGGCCGATGGTCGCCGCGTTCGAGAAGGCGACCGGCATCAAGGTACTGATGACGCGCAAGAGCTCCGGCGAGTTCTATGCGCAGATCAAGGCCGAGGCGGCGAACCCGCGTGGCGACATCTGGTGGGGCGGCACCGGCGACCCCCACCTGCAGGCTGCCGAGGAAGGGCTGACCGAGTCCTTCAAGTCACCGAAGATGAACGAGCTCCACGATTGGGCCGTGCGCCAGTGGGAACAGTCCAAGGGCCGGACGGTGGGGGTCTACGCCGGCGCGCTGGGGTATAGCTACAACACCGAGCAGCTCAAGAAGAAGAACATCCCCGAGCCCAAGTGTTGGTCGGATCTCACCAAGCCGGTGTTCAAGGACGAGATCCAGGTGGCCAATCCGAACTCCTCGGGAACCTCCTACACGATGCTCGCGACGCTCGTGCAGCTGATGGGTGAGGACAAGGCGTTCGACTACTTGAAGTCGCTGCACAAGAACGTCAATCAGTACACGAAATCCGGGGCGGCCCCGGCCCGCGCGGCGGCGACGGGCGAATCGCTGGTGGGTATCACGTTCCAGCACGACGCCGTGGTGCAGGCGGTGGGCGGCGCGCCGGTCAAGATCGTGTCGCCGTGCGAGGGCACCGGCTACGAGATCGGCAGCATGAGCATCATCAAGGGTGCGAAGAACATGGAAAACGCCAAGAAGTGGTACGACTGGGCGCTCGGAACGGAGGCCCAGAGCATCGGCGCGCAGGCGAAGGTGTCCTACCAGGTGCCGTCGAACAAGGGCGCGAGCGCGCCGCCACAGGCGCCCAATTTCTCCGAGATCAAGTTCATCAATTACGATTTCGCCAAGTACGGCTCGTCGGCCGAGCGCACGCGTCTGTTGACGAAGTGGGACAAGGAAGTCTCGACGCTCCCGAAGTAAGCGGGCCTTAGGTGACGGCATCCGCGGTTGCATCGGCCGTCTTCGCGCCTGTCGGGCGCGACCGGACGACTGCGCTGGTCGCGGGGTTCGCGCTCGTCGCGCTGGCCGCGGTGCCGTGGTCCATGGGCGGCGGCGCCTCGGCGCTGGCGCTCGCGCTCGGCGGCGCAGGGTCGATGTGGCCGCTCGTTGCGGGCGCTGGCGCCGCGTTTGTATTCGCGGGATTTGGACGCAACACCGGTACCCTTGTCGCTGCCGGAATCGCGCTGGCATGGACGTTCGTCGCCGGATTTGCTGCCGGACCAAGCGGGCCGGCGTTCGGGGTTGGCGCGGCGATTGCGCTCACGGCGCTGACGGTCTGCCTGGCACGGGCGCTCGCGCGGCGCGGGATGTTCGGTGGCGACACGGCGGTGGCGGCGCTCGTCGTCGTCATCGGTCTCCTGCTCGGACTCTTCATCTTCTTTCCGGTCGGCAAGGCGCTGTTCGCCGCGGTGCTCGACACGCAAGGACGCTTTGCGCCCGCCCTTGCCGCAGAGCGCCTCTTCACTGCCGACATCTGGGGGATGGGGTGCCTCGGCGGGGGGACGCGGTGCGGCGTGGCGATCAATTCGGCGTTGCTCGCGACCATCGTCGGCCTCCTGTCGACCTTGCTCGGGCTCGCGCTGGCGCTGGTCGTGCAGCGCGGCGGGCAACGCTATGCGGCCTTGCTCAAGCTGATGTCGATTCTGCCGATCATCACGCCGCCGTTCGTGATCGCGCTGGCATTGGTCGTCCTGTTCGGGCGGACTGGATTGGTGACGGGATGGCTGGACAGCCTGTTAGGCATTCCCCGATCGCGGTGGATCTATGGACTGCCCGGGGTCACGCTCGCGCAGCTGCTGTCGTTCTCGCCGATCGCGTTCATGATCCTGTACGGGGCGCTGGGCGCGGTGAGCCCGGCGCTGGAGGAGGCGGCGCAAACATTGCGTGCATCGCGCGCCCGCGTCTTCCGGACGGTGACCTGGCCGCTGTTGCGGCCCGCGCTCGCGAATGCATTCCTGCTGGGATTCGTCGAAAGCCTCGCGGACTTCGCGAATCCGATCGTGCTGTCCGGTAACTTCGAGGTGCTGTCGACGAAGATATTCTTCGCGGTTGCCGGTGCCCAGCACGATCCCGGCCGCGCGGCGGTGCTGGCGATGGTCCTGCTCGGCTTCACGCTCGTAGCCTTCTGGCTGCAGCAGCGCTGGCTCGGCCGCCTTTCGTACGTGACGGTCAGCGGCAAAGGAGACGGCGGCATGCCCGCGCGACTTCCCCGCGGCCTGTGGCTCGGCTGCTTCGGCACGGCAGCCGTCTGGATCGCGTTCACGGTGGTCTGCTACGCGGTCGTGCTGATCGGCGGTTTCGTCAAGGACATCGGCCGTGGCGACATGACGACGACCGTCACGCATTTCGCGGCCGGGTTCGGCGTCGAGTGGGGCGAGCGCGGGCTGTTCTTCCGCGGCTCCGCGTGGGACAGCTTTTTCACGACGATCAAGGTCGCAGCGGTGTCGGCGCCTTTGACCGCGGCGATTGGTCTGCTTTCGGCGTACGTCATCACGCGGCACCGATTCGTCGGCCGCCGCGCCTTCGAATTCCTGACCATGGTGAGCTTCGCGATACCGGGCACCGTGATCGGCGTGTCGTACATCGTCGCCTTCAACGTGGCACCGCTGGAGTTGACCGGCGGCATGGCGATCCTGGTGCTCTGCTTCGTGTTCCGCAACATGCCGGTCGGCGTTCGCGCCGGCGTGGCGGCGCTCGCTCAGATCGACCGGACGCTCGACGAGGCGTCATCGACGCTTCGCGCTTCGACGGTGCGCACGTTGCGGAGAATCGTCTTTCCGCTGCTGCGTCCGGCGATTCTCGCGACGCTGGTGTTCAGCTTCACCCATGCGATGACGGCGGTGAGCGCAGTGATCTTCCTCGCGACCGCGAAATACAACCTCGCGACGGTCTACATCATCGGGCGCGTGGAGGCGGGCGAATATCCGCTGGCGATCGCCTATTCGTCGGTGCTGATCTTCTTCATGCTGGCGGTCCTGCTGCTCGTGCAGGGCGCGATCGGCGAAGCGCGGCTCGGCCGGCGCGCAACCAACATGTTGGCGACGGGGCACTAGAATGAAACGACCCCCAGGCTCGCTGCGTTCGCACACCCCCGGAGGGGGCGTGTCAGTGCCCTTCGGGCGGCCGGGCGGGCACTGACATGGCCAAGGAAGCGGGCGGGGTCGTCTTCGAACGCGTGACCAAGCGTTACGGCGACGTTACCGCCGTGGATGACGTGTCGTTCCGCGTGGCGCCAGGCGAGCTCGTGACACTCCTCGGCCCGTCGGGATGCGGCAAGACCACGACTCTGCGGATGGTTGCCGGTCTCGAGCCAGTGTCTGCGGGCCGCATCCTCATCGCCGGTACCGACGTAACGCTGCGCGCGGCGAACGAGCGCGACGTCAGCATGGTGTTCCAGTCCTACGCCTTGTTTCCGCACATGAGCGTGCTGGACAACGTTTGCTACGGACCGCTGTCCATGCGCATGGAGAAGACGAAGGCGCGGGATCTCGCGCGCTCGAAACTTGCGATGCTGGGCCTGGCGGGACTCGAGCAGCGCTTGCCGTCCGAGCTCTCGGGCGGGCAGCAGCAGCGGGTCGCGGTTGCACGCTCGCTGGTGCTCGAGCCGGCGGTGTTGCTGTTCGACGAGCCGCTGTCGAATCTCGACGCGAAGCTGCGCCGCCGCGTGCGCCAGGAGATCCGGGAGCTGCAGCAGTCGCTCGCGCTGACGGTGATCTACGTGACGCACGATCAGGAAGAGGCGCTTGCGGTGTCCGATCACATCATCGTGATGGAGGGCGGGCGCATCGCACAGCAGGGAACGCCGCACGAGCTCTACGAAGCGCCGGCGAGCCGCTTCCTCGCCGATTTCATCGGGGACGCCAACCTGGTCGACGGCGAGCTCGTCCGAGACCAGGGTGGGGCGACCTTCACCGCGGGCGGCGTCGGCGCGGCCGTTCGCGCGGACGGCGTTGCGGCAGGCCCGGCGACACTGGCGGTAAGGCCACACCGCCTGCGGCTCGTCGCCGCCCGCGACGGCGCATTGCAGGGCGTTTGCCTGCGCGCGGCGTACCTGGGCAGCCGGATCGAATACGTGGTAGCGACGCCGTGGGGCGAGCTGCTCGTGTTCGACGGCGAGTCGCGCGAGCCGCGCGGGCGTAGTGAGCAGGTTGGAGTGACCTTCGACATCGATGCGGCGATCGTTCTGCCGCGATGATTCAGCGCAGCGGGACGAACGCATGCCGGCCGCGCGTGAACGTCCGGATCAGCAAGCGCGTGATGTCGGCATCGAACTCGGGACGCGGCGGCGTCTCGAGAAGCTGCCCAAGTTCGCCCTCGTCACGCGCCGTGCCTAGCCAGCACCAGTCGCGCAGCACGTGGACATCGGTGCGCCCGGACAGAAGGGCCTGCTCGCGTACTGCGGCAAGGCCCGGGAACGGCCAAGGGGGAATCGCATGGGGCGCCAGTGCGTCGGCCACGCGCCCGTGGTGCGCATCGGCCGATTCCGCGCCGACGCAAGCACCGGCGCAACGCTTCACCTGGCGAGCGAAGCAAGGTCCCTGACGCTTCTCGAGCCCCAGCGCCTTCCAGCACAGCGCGTGCTCGGCTGCGAGGGAGCGCAACATTTCGCGGGCGGAGCGTTTCGATGAAAACGGCCCGAATCGTCCGGCGAGCATGCCCGGCTCGATGCCCGCGGCGGCGACGTAGCGCGGCGGTCCGGGCGACGTCGGCAGTTCGAGCACGCCGGACTCCGCCTTTCGCCGCAACGCGTGGTTGTGCGCCGGCAGGAGCGACTTGACCAGCACCGACTCGCGCAGCAGTGCGCCGATTTCGCCCGCCGTCTCTTCGAAATCGATCCGCCGGACTTCCGCGGAAAGCCTCGAGTCGGTGGCCGAGCGGTAATCGGACGAGAAATGCGCGCCGACCCGCTCCCGCAGGTTGCGGCTCTTGCCGATGTACAGCGGCAGGGCGTTGAGGCCGTAGAACAGATAGACGCCGGGCCCTTCCGGGAGTGCGTCCAAGGCGTTGGCATCGAGCTGTGGCGGAAGGCTCGGGATGCGCAGGATGCGTTTTGCCGCCTCGGCAATGGTTGCCTCGGATAAATCGCGGTACAGCACCTGCAGGAATGACCAGAGCACCCGCGCATCGCCCAAGGCGCGATGGCGCCCGTCGACCGGCAGGCAGTGCCGCGCAATCACGCTGTCGAGATTGTGGTGGACCGCCTCGGGAAAAAGGCGGCGCGACAGCTTTACCGTGCACAGCACACGGGCGGTGAACTCCTGGCCCTCGCGCGCGAAAGCGTGTTTGAGGAAACCGTAGTCGAAACGCGCGTTGTGCGCGACGAACAGTGCGTCGTGCGTACGCGCGCGCACCTCGGCGGCGATCTGCGCGAACGTTGGCGCGTTGCGCACCATGGCGTCGGTGATGCCCGTGAGCGCCTGGATCTCGGGCGGGATCGCCATCCCCGGATTCACGAGCGTGCTCCATTCCGTGACTACGATCGGTCGCACCGGGTCACCCGTTTCCACCCGAACGATGCCGATTTCGGTGATCGCGTCGGAGGCGGCACCGGTGCCCGTCGTTTCCAGGTCGACGAAGGCGAGGGCGGGGGCGAACAAATGCATGCGCAGGGGACTTGACCGTCGAACGCTCGTTCGCTATCTTAGCAGCATGTCGAACGATCGTTCTTACCTGAGCCTTCTTCAAGACTACTATGCCGAGCACCGGGCGCTGCCGTCCTATGCGTCGATCGGCCACCTGCTCGGCCTGAAGTCGAAGTCGTCGGTTGCCGCGATGGTGGCACGGCTCAAGCTCGCGGGATTCCTGGACACCACACCCGATCGGCGACTCGCGCCGACCGCGCGGTTCTTTGCGCGGCCGCTTGCGGAATCGCCGGTGCAGGCGGGCATGCCCAACCCGGTCGAGGATGCGCCGGGCGATGCGCTGACCATCGACGACTATCTGATCGAGCATCCGTCGCAGACGGTGCTGGTCCGGGTGAAGGGCGACTCGATGATCGACGCCGGCATCCTGGAAGGCGATCTCGTCGTGGTGGAGAAGGCCGCGTCGGCCAAGCGTGGCGATATCGTCGTCGCGATCGTCGATGGGCAGTTCACGCTCAAGCGGCTCGAGGTCGAGCGCGGCAAATTCGTCCTTACGCCGGAGAACCCGGCCTATCCGGTGATACGCCCGGAGGCCGACCTCGAAATCTTCGGCGTGATGGTGGGCCTGGTCCGCAAGATCTGACGGCTCCCATCACCTGCAACGTTGCTGCCGGCACTCCGGGATGTGTCGCTCGCCGCGGGCGCGCCGGGGGCTAGATCTTCCGCACCTCGACGAGGCAATCGTAGAACGTCGCGGCGCGACCGAAGTCGGTCACCGCCTGGCTCGTGACGGCATTCGCATTGGCCCCGTCCGGCGTGAGCTTTTTCCACCAGATCGAAGGCGAGACCACGACGCCCGGGCGCGTCCGATCGGTGACGCGCGCCGTGGCGGTGAAACTGCCGCGGTCGTTCAGGATGCGCACCGTATCGCCGCTAGCGATCCGGCGTTTTTTGGCGTCGTCAGGATGCAGGTCGAGCCGTGGCGAGCCCTCTTCGGCGACGAACCGTGGCAGATTGGCGAACGAAGAATTGAGGAAATTTCGCGCGGGCGGCGAGATGAAGGCCAGCGGATACCTTCGCGCGAGCCCGGGATTGCTCGCCGCCGATTCGCGCGGGGGGACGAATGTCGGCAATGGATCGTGCCCCTGCGCTGCGAGCGTCGCGGAATGGAACTCGCACTTGCCGGAGGGTGTGGCAAAGCCGCCCTCGGCGAACGGCGCATAGCTCTGCGGTACGGCGAGCCGCCCAAAGCCCTGTGCCTTGAGGCGTTCCCAGTCGAGGCCAACCGCCCGCGGGTCACCGGCCTTGAAGGCCTGCCGCGCGATCGCCTCGTCGCTGTCGTTAAAGCACGGTTCGTCGAATCCCATGCGCGCCGCCAGCTCCCGGAACACCTGCGGTGTTCGGCTTGGCCTCGCCGACCGGCGCGATCGACGGATTGTTGGCGAGGGCATAGAGGTGGCCGTACGAGCTGTGAACATCCAGATGCTCGAGTTGGGTCGTCGCGGGCAGCAGCAGGTCGGCGTAATCGGCCGTGTCGGTCTGGAAGATCTCGTGAACGACGCAGAACAGATCCTCGCGCGCGAAGCCCTCGGCAACCTTTGCCGATTCGGGTGCGACCGCGACCGGGTTCGAGTTGTAGACGTAGATCGCGCGAATCGGCGGATCGGTCGCGCCCAGCAGCGCGTCGCCGATCGTGCTCATGTTGATCGTACGGGGAGCGCCGCGGATCAGGTCGGGGCGCTCGAGCGCTGCGTAGTCGACCGGATAAGTGCCGGATGACGTGAGCAGCGCACCCCCCGCCGGATCGCGCCAGCTGCCGACGAGCGCCGGCAGACAGGCGATCGCGCGTACGGCATTGCCGCCGCCGGCATGCCGCTGCAAGCCGTAGTTCAGCCGGATTGCCGCGGGGCGGGTGGTGCCGTAGGCGCGAGCCAGATTCACGACCTGCGCTGGCTCGATGCCGCAGATCCGCGCGACGCGTTCGGGCGGAAACTCGGCCGCACGCTCCTTCAGCGCCTCGAAGCCGACCGTGTAGCGTGCGATGTAATCGTGATCGACGCGGTCTTCCCCGATGAGCACGTGCATCATCCCGAGCGCGAGCGCGGCGTCGGTGCCCGGAAGGAGCGCAATGTGCTCGTGGCATTTCTCGACCGTCTGCGTTCGATACGGATCGATGGCGATCAGCTTCGCGCCGCGTCGCTTCGCCTCCTGCGCGCGGGTCCAGAAGTGAAGATTGGAAACGACCGCATTGCTCCCCCAGATCAGGATCAGGCGGCTGTTCTCGAACTGCTCGACATCGGTCCCGACCGCCGCGCCCACCGTCGCGATCCAGCCGGCCTTTCCTGCTGACGCGCAGATCGTTCGCTCGAGCAGCGACGCGCCGAGCCGGTGAAAGAAGCGCCGGTCCATCGAGGCGTACTGCAGCAGTCCCATGGTGCCGGCGTACGAATACGGAACGATCGCCTGCGGTCCATCGGGGGAAGCGGCAATCGCCCGAAATCGATCGGCGATGGTCGCAAGCGCCTCGTCCCAGCCGATCCGTTCGAACCGCCCCTCGCCCTTGCGGCCGACGCGGCGCATCGGATGAAGAATGCGCTCGCCGGAGTACGTGCGCTCCAGATAGTGCGCAACCTTGGTGCACAGCGCGCCGCCCGTTGGCGGATGGTCCGGCGCGCCGCGGACCTCGATCGCGCGGCCGTCCTCGACAGTCACGAGCATTGCGCACGTGTCCGGGCAGTCGTGCGGGCAGGCGCCGCGGATGACCCGGCGGGAAGGAGCGTTCGCGGCAGACATGGGAATCGGGGCAGTGGGTGACGCCGCCATTATCCGCGCTCGCGCACCGGCAGAGGAAGACCGCGCCGACGCGCCTTTCGGCTAAGCTCGCGAACGTGCCAATGCCTTCTTCGATTTCGGTTCCGACGGTCGCGTTCCCCGACGGCACGCGCGTGCCCGCGTTGGGGCTGGGCACTTGGACAATGGGCGAGCATCGCGCGCGCGCCGCGCGCGAAATCGCGGCGCTCGAAATCGGTTTTGATCTGGGCTTGACGCTCGTCGATACGGCCGAGATGTACGCGGACGGAGGCGCGGAGAAAATCGTGGCGCAGGCGATTCGCCGGCGACGCGATCGGCTGTTTGTAGTCGGCAAGGTGTATCCGCACAATGCGGGCCGAAAAAGCGCAATTTCTGCCTGCGAGCGCAGCCTCGCGCGATTGCGCACCGATCGCTTCGATCTTTACCTGCTGCATTGGCGCGGCCGGATCCCGCTCGAGGAAACGATTGCTGCATTCGAACGCCTGCGCACCGATGGAAAGATCATTCACTGGGGCGTTTCCAATTTCGATACGGACGACATGCGAGAACTCTTCGCGGTGCCGGAAGGACGCCGCTGCGCGACCAATCAGGTGCTCTATCACCTCGGCGAACGCGGCATCGAGTGGGAACTCAAGCCCTGGCTCTCCGCGCACGGCATTCCGGTGATGGCGTACTCGCCGCTGGGGCAGGGAACACTCGTCCGCGACCGCAAGCTCGCGGTGCTCGCGCAGGAGGTCGGCGTAAGTGCCGCCCAAGTGGCGCTCGCGTGGCTCCTGCGACGGCCTGACGTCATCGCGATTCCGCAATCCGCGGATTCGGCGCACGTTCGTGCCATTGCTCTCGCACCGGCGGTGCGTCTTTCCCCCGCGGTGCTCGACCGTCTCGACGAATTTTTCCCGCCGTCCGTCGGGCCCGCGAACGCTCGCGGTCATTTGATTCGATCGGGCCCCGCATCGAGCCGCCCGTCCGCTCGGCGGAAAAACTGCATATCGATACAATAGGTTGCAAGGCACTCCTCGCGTGATTTGCGGCGTTGGCACGCTTGCTGCTCAGCATACGGCGAGACCCGCCAAACGAAACGGCGGGAAAGAACCGAGGAGGGTTGCCGTGTACACCTATTACGACTACCTGGAACTTCCGCCCGGCGCGAGCCCGGCCAAGGTCGAAGCGGCCTACGGGCAGCTTCTGCAGCGCTTCGGCTACGGAACGACCGATGCCGGGCAGGACATGAGCGGCCTGGTTCGAATGATCCACGCGGCCTACGAGGTGCTGTCGAATCCCGATTCGCGCCGGCGCTACGACGCGGACCTCTCGCGAGACGCCGCAATGGCCGATGCCGAACTCAAGGCGACGCTCGACCGGCAGGCCAGTGCTCCGGTTCGCCGGATACAGGATCCGCCGGCGAGCCTCAGGACCGCGGTCGAGGCAATGGCTGCCTGACGAATGTAGAACCGTTTTCCGGCTTGCGGTCGCCGGGAATTTCCACTGCAAACAGCGATGCGGTCGGCGGCCGTTTTTTTCTCCCAGCGTTACCTGGTTCGTAGCAACCGTGCCCGCGTGCGCATGCGCGTGACGAATCGTTCGGTACGTTCCTGCATGTCGGCGGCGGATCGCCCGTCCGGCGATGGCCGAACTGCCCCGCAAAGGGCGAATCGCCGAGGGCCGGCGCTGAGAGCACGGGCGCGACCGCGGCGTCAGATTCCACGCGGCCTCGTTCCGCTGGTTACGCATTAGGGAGCGATGCTGCACGCTTGGCTACGTGATCGATGAACCGACCGGCCGTCGCCGGGCGAATTGGATCCAACCGGAGGGAACGAGATGCAAAAGTGCACGACCTGCCAGTACTACGACCGCAAGCACGCGAAGGCCGCCGCGGGAAGCATGGCGCAATCGCAGCAGGGACAATGCCGGCGCATGGCGCCGATGCTGCATCCGATCAATCCGAAGTCCTATCTGATCGAAGGCGTCTGGCCGACGGTTCACGACGACGACTGGTGCGGCGAATGGAAGCTGGTCGCGCGGCGCGCCGAGACTCGCGTGAGCGAATTGTCCTCGGCAACTGCGCTGGCCGGAGTGCAGCCGAAGGTCCCGCACGTGGCGCGCATCGGCGCGAATTCCGGTGCCGAACCTGTCAGCAACGCGAAGGTGAGTCCTCTGTTCACCTCGTCCGTCGAGCCGCTCATGCCGATCGCCGACCGGCCTGCGATCGGCGTGCCGCTCGCGGCCGCGGAGTTGACGATGGGCACCCGCTCCGGCGACGACTGACCGCGCCGGTCGCGCTATACCCCCTCGACGAGGATGATATTCATCTGCGCGGCGCCGACGCGTTCGGCCCGCGCGGCGCTGTATTCCGGCGAGAAGTAACAGCGCCGCGCGGCATCGGCGTTCGGAAATTCGAGCACGACGACGCGCTTCGGCCGCCAGTCGCCCTCGAGGTTCTCGGTTGCGCCTCCGCGCGCGAGGTAGCGCCCACCGTATTTGGCGATGGCCGCCGGTGCAAGCGTCTTGTAATTCTCGTACCGTGCGGGGTCGGTCACTTCGCAATCCACGATCCAATAAGCTGCCATCGCCCCACCTTTCTTCGACTGGTCGATCGTTTGGAAGCCGTTTTCGGCTGCGGCATCCACGTGGCCCCGTTCGAGGCATGCCAACCGGCAATCGTCGAGGCTGCGCGAGTTTGCGGTGCTTTGGCAGCATTGGCAACGGATGTACTGACGTCCGTCAAGTGTATGCCCGCATGACAGCGCGGCAGGTTGGGATGGTCGCGGACTGGCTTTGCGCGCGGATCGCCCGTGGCTCGCAGCATGCCACTCGCTGCGCCACAATCCCGAATACCGCTCCGCGAACCGCGCGAATCCGCTAAAATTCGGAGTTTTGTGAGAGCGAGGCAAGCCAGGTGCGGGTCCATCGCGGACTCCCGGCGTCGGCCGACCGACCGGTCGCGCTGACGATCGGCAATTTCGACGGCGTTCATCGCGGCCACCAGGCGATGCTTTCCCGGCTGATCGAGGCCGCGGACGACCTCGGCCTGCCTTCCGCGGTGCTCACCTTCGACCCGCATCCGCGCGAGTTCTTTGCCCGCGATTCGGCACCACCGCGGCTGTGTACGCTGCGCGCGAAGCTCGAGCGATTCGCCGCGCTTGGAATAGAGCGCGTCTACATCGCACGCTTCGACCAGCGACTCGCCTCGCTCACGCCGGAAACCTTCATCGAAAACGTGCTGGTCGGTGCACTTGGCACACGCTGGCTGCTGGTCGGAGCGGACTTCCGGTTCGGCAAAGGGCGCACGGGCGATCTCGCGACACTGCGTGCCGCGGCGCGCAGTTTCAGCGTCGAGGCGATGCGGACGGTCGCCGTCGAAGGCGAGCGCGCATCGTCGTCGGCGGTTCGTGCGGCATTGGCCGCCGGCAATCTCGCGCACGCGAACGCGCTGCTCGGGCGCTCGTTCACCATCTCGGGTCGCGTCGCGCACGGCGCCAAGCTCGGCCGCAACCTCGGCTTTCCGACGGCGAACATCCCGTTGAAGCGCAGGCCGCCGCTGTCCGGCATTTTTGCCGTTCGCGTGCACGGGTTGGAGCCTGGGCCGCGGGCCGCGGTCGCGACGCTGGGCGTGCGCCCTACCGTTTCGGCGTCCGGGGTCCCACTGCTCGAGGTGTTCATTTTCGATTTCGACGACCTGATCTACGGCCGCCGCATCGCGGTTGAGTTCCTGCACAAGCTGCGCGACGAGGAACGCTATCCCGATCTGGACACGCTGACGCGGCAGATCCGCGCCGATGCCGCGCAGGCACGTGATTATTTCGCCCGCCAGGACGCGCATCGGCGTTGAGCGCCCCTTCCCTCATCCACGACCGACCGGGATCCACCCTCGCATGTCCGACATTGCAAAGCCCGACTACAAGCACACGCTGAACCTCCCCGACACGTCATTTCCGATGCGAGGAGATCTCGCGAAGCGCGAGCCGGGATGGGTCAAGGAGTGGCAGCAACGGAAGGTGTACGAGGCGATCCGCGCGGCATCGGCCGGCCGCCCACGCTTCGTGCTGCACGACGGCCCCCCGTACGCCAATGGCGACATCCATCTGGGAACCGCGCTCAACAAGATCCTCAAGGACGTCGTCGTCAAGAGCAAGCAGCTCTGCGGCTTCGACGCGCCGTACGTCCCCGGCTGGGACTGCCACGGCATGCCGATCGAGGTTCACATCGAGAAGAGTCACGGCAAGCACATCCCGGTCGAGGAAACGCAGCGGCTCGCACGCGCCTACGCGACCGAGCAGATCGCGCGGCAGAAGGCCGATTTCCAGCGGCTGGGCGTGCTCGGTGATTGGGAGCATCCGTATCGGACGATGGCCTACGGGAACGAGGCTGACGAGATTCGCACGCTGGGCAGGCTCCTCGAGAAAGGGTTCGTCTACCGCGGCCTGAAACCGGTCAACTGGTGCTTCGACTGTGGCAGCGCGCTGGCCGAAGCCGAGGTCGAGTACGAGGACCGCGAGGATTTCGCCATCGACGTCGGATTTCCGATCGACGAGGCCGATCGCGGCAAGCTCGCCGCGGCATTCGGACTCGCTTCGTTGCCGCCCGGTCCGGCGCTGGCGGTGATCTGGACGACCACCCCCTGGACGATTCCGGCAAACCAGGCGTTGAACGCCCATCCGGACGTCGCCTATGCGCTGGTGGCGACTCCGCACGGCCATCTGGTGCTCGCGGTCGATCTCGTCGAGGCGTCGCTCGAGCGTTGCAAGCTCGAAGGCCGCGTCGTGGCGACCACGAAGGGTTCCGCGCTCGAGCGCATTCGCTTTCGCCATCCGTTCTACGATCGTCCCGCCCCGGTGTATCTCGGTGACTACGTGACGCTGGAGCAGGGTACCGGCGTCGTTCATTCGGCGCCTGCCTACGGCGTCGAGGACTTCCAGTCGTGCCGGCGCTACGGCATGAAGGACGACGAGATGTTGAATCCGGTGGGAGGCGACGGGCGGTTCGCGGGAAGCCTGCCGTTCTTCGGCGGGGAGAAGATCTGGGAGGCGAATCCGCAAGTCGTCGACAAGCTCCGCGAGGTGGGTGCGTTGCTGCACGTGGAGAAAGTGACGCACAGTTACATGCACTGCTGGCGGCACAAGACTCCCGTCATCTACCGTGCGACGACGCAGTGGTTCGCCGGCATGGACGACGTGCCGGGCTGGAACGGGCGAAAACCGACGACAAGCCTGCGGCAGACTGCTCTGGCCGGCATCGAGGCCACCGAGTTCTTCCCCGCGTGGGGCAAGGCGCGCCTCTACGGGATGATTGCCAACCGGCCCGACTGGACGCTGTCGCGCCAGCGACAGTGGGGCGTGCCGATGCCATTCTTCGTGCACAAGGAGACGGGCGCGCTGCATCCGCGCACCCTGGAGCTGCTCGAGGAAGTTGCGCGCCGCGTCGAGCAGGGCGGCATCGAGGCGTGGCAGACGCTCGATCCGACCTCGCTCGAGGAGTTCGACCTCGCCTCTTATGTGAAGATCAAGGACACGCTCGACGTCTGGTTCGACTCGGGATCGACGCACCAGACGGTGATGGGCGGGCCCGACGGACGCAAGACGTTGGCCGGATCGCACCCGAACGAGACGGCATTCCCGGCGGATCTCTACCTCGAAGGCTCGGACCAGCACCGCGGTTGGTTCCACTCGTCGCTGCTGGTCTCCTGCATGCTCAACGGCGTGCCGCCCTACAAGGCCCTCCTGACGCACGGCTTTGCCGTCGACGGCGAGGGCAAGAAGATGTCGAAGTCGCGAGGCAACGTCATCGCCCCGCAAAAGGTGTCCTCCACACTCGGCGCCGAGATCCTGCGGCTATGGGTCGCCTCGACCGATTATTCGGGCGAGCTTTTCATCTCGGACGAAATCCTGAAACGGGTCGTCGAAAGCTACCGCCGCATCCGCAACACCCTGCGCTTCCTGCTGGCGAATACCTCGGACTTCGATCCCGCGACCGATGCCGTGCCGGTAGCGGAGCTGGTCGAGATCGACCGCTATGCATTGGCGGCCGCGCGCCAGCTGGCCGAGGCGATCCAGGGCGACTATGCGCGCTACGAATTCCACGTCGTCGTCCAGCGGTTGCAGACGTACTGCTCGGAGGATCTGGGCGGGTTCTACCTCGACGTGCTCAAGGATCGGCTCTACACGACCGGGAAGACGAGCTACGCGCGGCGATCGGCGCAGACCGCCCTGGCGTTGATCCGGGACGCGCTGCTGACATGGATGGCGCCGGTGCTGTCGTTTACCGCCGAGGAGGCGTGGCGGATCGCTCACCCGTCCGATGCGTCGATCTTCTGTCACACCTGGCGCGATTCGCCGCCGAAGCTCGCGGACGCCGATGTTCTGGTGGCCAAGTGGTCGCGCATCCTTGCGACACGCGCCGCCGTCCTCAAGGAACTCGAGGCGCTGCGCGGGGATGGCCGGATCGGCAGCTCGCTGCAGGCCGAAGTGGCGATCCACGCCACGGATGATGATTTCGACGCGCTCGCAAGCCTGGGCGAGGACCTGCGCTTCGCATTGATCACGTCCGCGGCAAGCGTCGCCAAGGGCAACGGTTTGAAGGTGCAGGCCACGCCGAGCGCCCATGTCAAATGCGAGCGGTGCTGGCATTATCGAGCGGACGTCGGCGCCGATGCCGCACATCCATTGCTGTGCGGGCGCTGCGTCGCGAACCTGTTCGGTGCCGGCGAACCACGGCGCTGTGCTTGAGTCCAATCAGGCAGCCGAGCAAGGACCTGGCATGAATCGCGTCGGTGCCTGGCATCGCTGGCTCTGGGTCAGCGTTGCCATCTTCGTGGTTGATCAGGCAACGAAGGCGGCGATCCTAGCCTCGTTCGCGCCCGGGGGCGAGCTGCCCGTGACTTCGTTCTTCAGCCTCGTGCTCACGTTCAACACCGGCGCCGCGTTCAGCTTCCTCGCCGCCGCATCGGGGTGGCAGCGGTGGCTTTTCGCTGCGATAGCGATCGTTGCCTCGGTGTTGATCGTCTGGCTGCTCCGGCGCGGGGGCACCGCCTGGTACTGTCTCGGGCTGGCGCTGATCCTCGGCGGCGCCATCGGCAACCTCTGGGACCGGATCGTGCTGGGCCAGGTGGTCGATTTCCTGTTGTTCCACTATGCACGCTGGTCGTACCCCGCGTTCAACGTGGCCGACAGCGCGATCACGGTCGGCGCGGCCCTGCTCATCATCGACAGTTTCCGGATGCGGCGCGGTGAGCCGGCCGGCAATCCGAAGGGCTCGTGATGAACGTCCTGCTCGCCAATCCCCGCGGGTTCTGCGCCGGTGTCGATCGTGCGATCGCGATCGTCGAGCAGGCGCTCGCGAAGTTCGGCCCGCCGATCTACGTGCGCCACGAGGTCGTCCACAACCGGTACGTCGTCGACGACCTCAAGGCCAAAGGTGCCGTCTTCGTCGAGGAGCTCGCCGAGGTACCGGCCGGCAGCATCGTCGTGTTTTCGGCGCACGGAGTATCCAAGGCCGTGCGTGCAGATGCCGAAGCGCGCGGGCTGCGCGTTTTCGACGCGACCTGTCCGCTGGTGACCAAGGTGCACACCGAGGTTGCCCGAATGCGCGAACAGGGCCGCGAGATCGTGATGATCGGCCACGCCGGCCATCCGGAAGTCGAGGGAACGATGGGCCAGTGCACCGGCGGCATCCATCTGGTGGAGTCCGCTGCCGATGTCGAGAAGCTGGCGGTTGCCGACCCGTTGAACCTTGCGTACGTGACCCAGACGACCCTATCGGTGGACGACGCGGCGGCGGTCGTTGCCACGCTGAAGCGACGCTTTCCAGCCATTCGTCGGCCCGAAGAAGGACGACATCTGCTACGCGACGCAGAACCGGCAGGACGCTGTCAAGGTGATGGCGTCGGAGGTGAACGTGGTGATCGTCGTTGGCAGTCCCAACAGCTCGAATTCGAATCGACTGCGCGAGGTCGCCGCCAACCGCGGCGCGAACGCCTACATGGTCGATCGCGCCGACGAGCTCGACCCGGCATGGATCGCAGGCAGTTCACAGGTGGGCGTGACGGCGGGGGCATCGGCGCCCGACGTGCTGGTCAAGGAGGTGTTGGCGCGGTTGCGCGAGCTCGGTGCTGCCGAGGTTCGGGAAATCGACGGCGTAACGGAGCACGTCGTGTTTCCCCTGCCGAAGGGACTTTCGAACTCCGTCAAGGGCGCTTAGGAGCGTCTGCACGTTTACGCCTCGGGTCGGGATCGCACTGAGAAGAGCACTGCGGCAAACGCGGCGAGGGCGAGCCCGGCATTGCCGACCGTGTCAGCCAACCGGAGTGTAGTCGTAGATCTCGAAGCCGGGCCCGTGCTCGACGAGCTTGGTCAGCACCGCGATTGCCGTTGCGCCATCTCGCTCCAGCGAAACCGCCTGTTCGACGCCGAACGCGCCGGCAGGAACTATCAGCTGCGGAGTGGGGCCTTCATGCCCAGGCGTCGCCGGTTCCTCGGGCAGAACCACTACGGGGGTCTTGCGCGCATCGGCGGCGTCTTCGGCGCGCGCCACTGCGGCCTCCGGTTGCTCGGCCAAGAGTTCGCATCCGAACTCGAGTCCGCTGCCTTTCAGCGTATTGCGAAACCAGCGAACCATCGCGACCTGCATCCCCGTGCGGTCCTCGACCCGCACCGCGACCAGTTCCCCGATGCGCAACACCGCCGGTGCGGCGTCCGTCTGGCGCAGCGCATAACCGGCCGGCGTGTGATTGATCACCTGGCAATGCGTCATCGGTGGCAGGCCCGATGCGAGTTGGCGCGTGCCCGCCTTCGCGTTGAGGATGTTCTGCCAGACGGCCGGCAGCCCGGGGCACATCCGAACGCGCGCCCGCGACGGCACACGATTGAACTGGCGTGCCGGCGGAATCGCCCATTGCCGGAGGAGCCGCCTCAGCAAGGCGATGTATTGCAGCCGGGAGACCGGACTGCTGTCGATGCCCGCCGGCAATGCGCCTCCTGCCTCCAATGCCTGCAACTGGGCCTGGAGCTCGAAGGCGAGATCGAAGGTGAGCAGGAAGAATTTGCTGCCTTCGACCGCGCCTCCCTTGTTCGCGGCGAACGGCGGGAAATCGTGGCCGACCGGAATGATCGCCACCGCCTTGGCCAGGCGGTGGACCGGAGGCACGTCGGTGAGCTTTGCCCAGTGGCAGGATCTCTGCACGTAGGCAATGACGGTTGTCAGGTCTCCGGGCAGGAAGCCGTAAGGATTGGCCAGCGCCAGCAGCAACACCTCCAGGTAGGCGCGTTCGGGCGTCTTGTCCGGCCCGTCGCCGGCGTTTGCCTGTCCATTGAGCGCGCGTTCGCGCGCGAATGCATAGATGGCATGCGCATCGAGCCAGGTCTTGGGCGGGACGGGCGAATACGAAAGGTAGCTGTTGACGAGAATGCGCGCGGTCGCATTGCAGGCATCGCTGCAGCAACACGACCAGCGACCGTGTTCCGCCAAGGAACAACCGCTTCCTGGATTGGCGCGCGAGCAGGCGCTTGTAGGCCGTGGACAACTCGTACGCGAGCCCGACGGCGCTTTTCGCTGCTTCGAGTGCCCGTCCGGTCAACGGGTGCGAGGCGCGCATGAATTTCGCCTCGAGCTGCGGCCACAAAGTTTCGGCTGCAGCCCAATACTTCTCGGCTATTTCCAGCCGACGCGCGTCGGAGAGTTCCGCGCGGTTGATCGCGGCGAGCGAATCGCCCATGACCCGCGCCGCATCGACGGCATCCCGTCGCCCGGTCTCCTCGAGCCAGCGCGCAACGGCGGCCGGTCGCGTCTGAGGCGGATTGGCCGGATGGGGGTCGAGCGAGGGAAGGCTTAGCGTGAGCGGCATGGGTACACGACAGCAGCCGCGATTGTATGCGAATAGGACCAATCACAGCGGCCCGCGCCGCGCGCGCAAACCGCTTGGCCGAGGGCTCGGCCAGCGTTGGCGCTGGATTACGCGTGCAGGAAGCGCACGACGGGATCGATCTGCTCTGGCGTGAGCAGCATCGGGGCGTGCCCGACCCCTGCGAATTCGACCACCGCGGGCCGCGGACCCCGCGATGCCATCTGCGCGGCTGTCGCGGCCGACAGCAGATCCGACTGTGCACCGCGCAGGAGGAGGGTCGGACAGCGGATCGCGTCCCACAGCATCCACAGGTCGGTCGGCGCGGGCCGAGCTTCGGAACGGCACTGCGATGCCGGGATCGTAGGCAAGCCGCCAGGTCCCGTCGGGACGCTGCCGGACATTGGTGCGCGTCATGTGGTCCCATTGCGCCTCGGTGAGCGAACCGAACGGCGCGGAAACAACGCGTATGTACTGTGCGATTTCGGCATAGGTCGCGAACGCAGGATCCGTGCCGAAATAGCTGCGTATCCGCTCGATCGCGGCAGCCTCGATCGCGGGCCCCACGTCGTTGACGACGAGCCGCGCGACGGGGCTCTTCGGCTGCGCCGCCATCACTATGCCGAGCAATCCGCCCATCGACGTGCCGATCCAGTCGACCGTTTCGGCGCCGCTGCGCGCGATCAACGCGGTCAAGGTCGTGAGATAGGTGGCGAAGACATAATCGTTCGGATCGGCGAGCCAATCGCTCTCGCCGCGCCCGGGCATGTCGACCGCGAGCACGCGGTGGCTTGGGGCGAGCGTTTCGCCGACGACGTCGAAATCGCGGCCGTTGCGGCCGAGGCCGTGGACGCAGACAACGACGCGCGGATTGTCCGGCGCGCCCCACTCGTAGTAGACGACGCGATGGAAGCCGTGGAGCGAAAGGCCGGCGATGGCGAGGCGACGTGGTTCGGTTGCGGTGAGCGGCATCGACGATAGCCTTCGGGCTGGGCGGCAAGGCCACCGGGATCATGAATCGTCGACGATCGCGGCGAGCGCGTCAATCGAGCCGGTTCAATGCAATTCCGTTGGGAATAGGGGGAGGTAGTTCACGGACGAGCCCCCGAGGAAGGCGACGAGCTCTTCATGCCGCGCCATGGACCGCACGCAATGCGCCTACCTGGTAAGCGGCCCGCGCGCCTCCTCCGGACAGGATCATCGCGGTCTCGTGGTTCGCAAGATGCATCGCCGCTCAGGTCGGGTCATTGGCTCTAACCGCCTTCGCGCAGCGTGCGGTCCAGGATCAGCAGCATCGCCGCGGTCGCCCCCCAGATATAGCGTTCGCCGTAGGGGATCGCCCAGAAGTCGCGGCGCAGCGCGCCGAGCATCCGAAAGTGGCGCTGCTGGTTCGCCGGATCGAGCAGGAACGCGAGCGGCACCTCGAAGACGTCGGCGACTTCGACCGGATCCGGCGTCAGCGCGAAAGGAGGCTCGACCCAGCCGACGACGGGTGTCACGCGATAACCGGTCACGGTTTCGTAGGTCGGCGAGGTGACCCAGAATCGACACCTGCTGCGGCGGCAGTCCGACTTCCTCGGCGGCTTCGCGCAACGCCGCGGCGGCCAGTGACGGGTCGTCGGGCTCGAGGCGCCCCCCGGGAAAGCTGATCTGCCCCGGATGGTCGGGGAGATCCGCGCTGCGTTGCGTCAGCAGCACCTGGAGTCCCTCGGGCCGGTTGACGAGCGGCACCAGGACGGCCGCCGGCGTCGGCTCGCCTTCGCGGCCCGGCAGGCGGAATCCGTCGGACAGATTTTTCGCGGAAGGCGGGGCCGGGCGCGACAGCGCTTGCAACAGCCAATCGCGCTGGGCGTGCCTGGGCAGCTTGAAAAGTGGAAGCGACATCGGATGCCGCGACGTTCCGAACGGGCGGTAACCATGTGCTGGCCGCTACCTGCGGCCCGATTGCCCGGATCCGGCTCGTAACGGACGACGCTCGGCAATGATACCGCGTCCGTTGGACCGGCCGGTCCGGTTCACGTCGATGCGAAGCGGCGTACCCGTGTCGGACGCAGATAGGCCCTCGCGCCTGGCGCCAGCGACAACGCGCGCGCCGCCTCGCGTGCCAGTTCGACGTTGACGCTCTCGCTTCCCGCTTTCCAGTGCGAATTCGAGTCTCGCCACGGGTCCGACCGTTGTGCTGTGGACAAGTCGGGCCGGCAGCGCATCCGCGGAAGGTGCGGACAGTACGGCGATCTCGTGCGGACGAACGTACCCCATGCGCTTCGGATGTGTCCGGCACGGGCATCCGGTTCACCTGCCCCAGAAACTCGACCACAAACGGTGTCGCCGGCTGCTCGTAGACCTCGTCGGGAGTCCCGACTTGCTCGATGCGCCCGCGATTCGTCACGACGATCCGGTCGGCGACCTCCAGCGCCTCCTCCTGGTCGTGGGTGACGAACACGCTGGTCACACGCACCTCGTCGTGCAGCCGCCGCAGCCATCGGCGCAACTCCAGGCGCACCCGCGCGTCGAGTGCGCCGAAGGGTTCGTCCAGCAGCAGCACACGTGGCTCGACCGCGAGCGCACGCGCGAGCGCGATGCGTTGCCGCTGCCCGCCCGAGAGCTGATGCGGATAGCGTTCCGCAAGCCAGTCGAGCTGAATGAGATCGAGCAGCTTGTTGACCCGATCGCGAATCGCCGCTTCGCGCATCCGCTGCGCGCGAGGACGGACACGGAGGCCAAACGCGATGTTCTCGAAGATCGTCATGTGGCCGAAGAGCGCGTAGTGCTGGAACACGAAGCCGACCTGCCGTTCACGCGCATGCGTGTCCGTCGCATCTTCGCCGTGGAAGCGGACCGTGCCGGCATCCGGTACCTCCAGCCCCGCGATGATGCGCAGCAGCGTCGTCTTGCCCGAACCGGAGGGCCCGAGAAGTGCGACGAGCTCGCCGGTCGCAACCTCCAGGTCGACATGGTCGACCGCCGCGAAACTGCCGAAGCGCTTGACCATGCCGGTCAGCTGAATGCTCATGTTGGTCTTTCTCCCGCCCAGTGGACGTCCTTGCGCGTCTGCCGCTCGACCACGAATTTCAATCCCAGCGTCACGAGCGCGAGCAGCGCGAGCAGCGAGGCGACGGCGAACGCCGCCGCGAATTGATACTCGTTGTACAGGATCTCGACGTGCAGCGGCAGCGTGTTGGTCGCGCCCCGGATGTGGCCGGAAACGACCGAGACCGCGCCGAACTCGCCCATCGCCCGCGCATTGCAGAGGATGACGCCGTAGAGCAGGCCCCATTTGACGTTGGGGAGCGTGACCCGGAAGAACGTCTGCCAGCCCCGTGCGCCAAGCACGGTTGCGGCCTCCTCCTGGTCGGTCCCCTGCGCCTGCATCAGCGGAATCAGCTCGCGGGCGACGAACGGAAAGGTGACGAACACGGTCGCGAGGACGATGCCGGGCACCGCAAAGATGACCTTCAGGTCGTGTTCCCGCAGCCAAGGGCCGAACCATCCCTGCAATCCGAAGATCAGCACGAAGATCAGGCCGGAAACCACCGGCGACACGGAAAACGGAAGGTCGATGAGCGTGATCAGCACGTTCTTGCCTGGAAACGCGAACTTGGCGATCGCCCACGCCGCGGCGACGCCGAAGACCAGATTCAGCGGCACCGCGATCGCTGCGGTCAGGAGCGTCAGTTCGATCGCCGCCACGGCATCGGGCTCGGCGATCGCAGCGAGATAAACGCCGAAGCCGCGCTGTAACGCTTGAACGAAGACGAACGCCAGCGGCACGAACAGGAACAGGGTGAGGAACGCGAGCGCGACGCCGGTGAGCGCCCGGCGCAACAGCGGCGACTCGGCGCCGAGGGCCGGTGGTTGCGAACGCTCAGTCGTCATGCGGGTCGCCATCGGGCTCCCATCAGCTCAATGCGCCCTGCCGGCGTCGTGCCCATGCCTGCAGCGCGTTGATGGCGAGCAGCAGCACGAACGACACGACCAGCATCACCACGGCGATCGCGGTGGCGCCCACGTAATCGAATTGCTCGAGCTTGGTGATGATGATGAGCGGCGTTATCTCCGAGATCATCGGCATGTTGCCGGCGATGAAGATCACGGAGCCGTACTCGCCGATCGCCGCGCGCGAATGCGAGCGCGAATCCGGTGAGCAGCGCCGGCATGACGATGGGAAAGATGACGCGGCGAAAGCTCTGCCAGCGCGAGGCGCCCAGCGTGGCCGCGGCCTCCTCCAGTTCGCGCGGCAGTTCCTCGAGCACCGGCTGCACGGTGCGCACGACGAACGGCAAGCCGATGAAGGTAAGCGCGACCAGAACGCCGAGCGGCGTGAAGGCGACCTTGAGACCGAGTGGCTCGAGCAATGCGCCGAACCAGCCCTTGGGCGCGAACAGCCCGGTCAGGGCGATGCCGGCGACTGCCGTCGGCAGCGCGAACGGCAGATCGACCAGCGCGTCCGCGAGCCGTTTGCCGGGAAAGGGATAGCGCACAAGCACCCACGCCACCAGCAGTCCGAACACGGCATTGATTCCAGCCGCACCGAGCGCGGCTCCGAAAGTGAGCTTGTAGCTCGCCATGACGCGCGGCGCGGTCACGATGGCGACGAACTCGGGCCAGGTCAACTGCGCCGTCTTGAAGAACGCCGCCGACAGTGGAATGAGCACGATCAAGCCGAGGTACGCCAGTGTGTAGCCCAGGCTAAGGCCGAAGCCCGGCAGCACACGGCGCCGCTGCGGCGCGCCGCTCGAGCACGGTCGCGCCGTCCGCGTCGAAGGCACGCGCCATCCGAAAATCGGGATCGTGCGCAAGTGCGCTTCGTTCGCCGTCAGATGGATACGAGGCCATCGCGTTGAATGCTAGTCCCCGTCATCGGTTCACTGCGCGGCGGGCTTGTAGATCTGGTCGAAGGTCCCACCGTCGGCGAAATGTGTCTTCTGTGCCTTCTGCCAGTCGCCGAAGTACTCGCTCAACGGAAACAACGCGACCTTGGCGAATTGCTTGTCGTATTTCTTCGCGACGGCAGCGAGTGTCGGCCGGTAGAAATGCTTGGCGGCGATTTCCTGGCCTTCCGGGGCATACAGGTAATCGAGATAGGCCTGGGCGGCCTTGCGTGTTCCCCGCTTGTCGACGACCTTGTCGACGATCGCCACCGGCGGCTCGGCGATGATGCTGACCGACGGAACGACGATCTCGACCTTGTCCGGGCCGAGCTCCTTGACCGCGAGGAACGCCTCATTTTCCCACGCCAGCAATACGTCGCCGATACCGCGCTCGACGAACGTTGTCGTCGATCCGCGCGCGCCGGAATCCAGCACGGGGACGTTTGCAAAGAGCTTGCGCACGAATTCCTTCGCTTGGCCCTCGCCGCCGGATTTCTTCTGGGCATACCCCCACGCTGCGAGGTAGTTCCAGCGCGCTCCGCCCGAGGTCTTCGGGTTCGGCGTGATGACGGCAATGCCCGGGTCGCACCAGGTCATCCCAGTCCCTGATGTTCTTCGGATTGCCCTTGCGGACCAGGAAGACGATGGTCGACGTGTACGGGGAGCTGTTGTTCGGCAGTCGTGCCTGCCAGCCGGTGGGCAGCAGCTTGGCGATCTGCGCGATCTCGTCGATGTCGTAGGCGAGCGCCAGCGTGACGACGTCGGCCTCGAGCCCGTCGATCACGCTGCGCGCCTGTTTCCCGGATCCTCCATGCGACTGCTTGATGGTGACCTTTTCGCCGGCCGTCGCCTGCCACTGCCTGGCAAAGGCGGCATTGAACTCCTGGTAGAGCTCGCGGGTGGGGTCATAGGAAACGTTGAGCAGAGTGGTGTCCGCGCGTGCTGCAGTTGCCAACAGCAGACCGACGACAAATGCGATAGTGAGAGCAAGCGAATTGGATCTCATCATAGCCTCACGATTGTTCTAAACAATGCGCTTCATTAGACAGTGCGGGGAATATAGAAGTCCAAAGAAAGGCCGCGCAGTGCGGCCGGTGAGCTTCGAGCGACGAATCGCCGTCGTCAAGCTGCGTCTTTCTGGCCGGCGTATCGACATCGATCACGCGCAAGCTTAGGAAAGTCAAGCATGTTGCATGCCCGACACGTCGGGCTCACGCGACGCATTGTCTGGTCGCCGAATCATCCCCGCGGCGACCGTGTTGTTGGTCGTCTCGTCGATCAGGATGAAGCTGCCGGTGGCGCGGTTATCGGCATAGCGATCGGCGAACACCGGCTGCGCGAGCGTCAGCGTCACGCTGCCGATGTCGTTGCGTCGCGAGCGTCGCGGGCGAGGGCTCGTGCGTCTGCGTCGAGACGTTCCACAGGTCGTCGATGCGATCGATCCGCGCGCGCACCTCGCGGGTCGTGTGCCGGAGCAGGTACTTGCGGTGCGGGTCGAGCGGCGCATCGCCGAGCCAGCAGAGCGTGGCCGTCGACGACTGCGCGCGACTGCGGGCGCGCTGGCTGCCCGCACGAGCATGTCGCCGCGCGAGATGTCGAGCTCGTCGTCGAGCTCCAGCGTTACGGCCGCATGCAGTCCGCGCCGAGCGGCGGCGAGCCGTCGAAGGTCCGGATCTCGCGTACCCGCGTCGCGAGCCCCGACGGCAGCGCCGACGACGCAGTCGCCGACGGCGATTGCGCCGGATTCGACGCGGCCGAGGTAGCCGCGCGGCCGACCGTCCGCCGGGTCGCGCGACGTACTGGACCGGAAAGCGGAACGGCGCGTCGCCCGAGGCGTCGCGGACCTCGGCCGTTTCCAGGATCTGCAGCAGCGTGGGACCGTCGTACCAGTCGAGGCGGTCGCCGCGATCGACGACCATGTCGCCGTCGAGCGCCGACATCGGCACGAAACGCACGTCCGCGATGCCGGATGCGCTCGGCGAAGGCGCAGGAAATCCGCGACGATCGCGCGCGAACGCCTCCTCGCGGAAATCCGACCAGGTCCATCTTGTTCACCGCGACGACGAGATGCGGGATGCCGACCAGGTGCGCGAGGTGGCGTGCCGGCGCGTCTGCGTCGACGACGCCGTGGCGCGCATCGACCAGCAGGACCGCGAGCTGCGCGGTGGAGGCCGCCGTCACCATGTTGCGCGTGTACTGCTCGTGGCCCGGCGCGTCGGCGATGATGAACTTGCGCAGCGCCGTCGCGAAGTAGCGGTAGGCGACGTCGATCGTGATGCCTTGCTCGCGCTCGGCGATGAGGCCATCGGTCAGCAGCGACAGATCGAGCGCCTGGCCGCGGCGCGCCGACGTGCGCTCGATCGCCGCGAGCTGGTCGGCGAGGATCGCCTTGGTGTCGTAGCAGCAGGCGCCCGATCAGCGTGCTCTTGCCGTCGTCGACGCTGCCGGCGGTCAGGAACCGCAGCACGCCGTGGTCGAGCACGTCGGGGCGTTCGATCGCGGACATCAGAAGTACCCTTCCTTCTTGCGCAGTTCCATCGACGCGTCGTTGGTCTGGTCGTCGAGGCGCGTTGCGCCGCGCTCGGTGATCGTGGTCGCGGCGGTCTCGGCGATGATCGCCTCGATCGTCGCCGCGTCCGAGGCGACCGGCGCCGTGCAGGTGATGTCGCCGACGGTGCGAAAGCGCACCGACATCCGCTCGACCGACTTCGCCGTCCCGCGGCGGCGTCAGCTCGGTCACCGGCACGAGCGCCGTGCCGCGCCGGACGACGGGCCGCACGTGCGCGAAGTAGATCGACGGCACCGCGAGCCGCTCGCGGGCGATGTACTGCCAGACGTCGAGCTCGGTCCAGTTGCTGATCGGGAACACGCGCACGTTCTCGCCCGGATGCACGCGCGCGTTGTAGAGATTCCACAGCTCGGGCCGCTGGTTCTTCGGGTCCCACTGGCCGAACGCGTCGCGGAACGAGAAGATCGCGTTCCTTGGCCCGCGCCTTCTCCTCGTCGCGGCGCGCGCCGCCGATGCAGGCGTCGAAGCCGAATTCGGCGATGGCGTCGAGCAGCGTCACCGACTGGTGCGGATTGCGGCTCTCGCCGGGAGTCTTCAGCACGACGCGCCCGGCCGCGATCGAGTCCTCGACCGAGCGCACGATCAGCCGCTCGCCCAGCTCGGCCGCGCGCGCAGTCGCGAAAGGCGATCACTTCGGGGAAGTTGTGGCCGGTGTCGACGTGCAGCAGCGGGAAACGGGAAGCGACCGGGACGGAACGCCTTTTCCGCGAGGCGCAGCAGCACCAGCGAATCCTTGCCGCCCGAGAAGAGCAGGGCCGGGTTGCGGCACTGGCCCGCCACCTCGCGCAGGATGTGGATCGCCTCGGATTCGAGCCAGCCGAGATGGTCGGCGTCGGCGGCCCGCGCCGATTGGCCGTCCGTCGGCCGCGGCGGATCGCGGACTGCGGCCGCGTAGGTCGTTGCCTGCAAGACGGTCACGGTCATGGCGCCACCGCCTCGACGCGCTCGCCGACCGCGCGTATTGCGATAACCGACGGCCGCCGGTGCAGTCCGCATTCCTTGTGTTCGGGTGCTTCCCACCACCAGCGGCCGGCGCGGACGTCCTCGCCGGGCTCGACGGCGCGCGTGCAGGGCGCGCAGCCGATGCTCGGATAGCCGCGGTCGTGCAGCGCGTTGTACGGAACGTTGCGGGCACGCAGATAGGCCCAGACGTCGTCGTCGCTCCAGTCGGCGAGCGGATTGAACTTCGGCAGGCCGTGCACGGCGTCGAATTCCTCGAGCGCAACCTCGCTGCGCGTCACCGACTGCGCGCGGCGCAGGCCGGTGATCCAGGCGCCCTTGGCGACGAGCGCGCGCGCGAGCGGCTCGGTCTTGCGCATGGCGCAGCATTCCTTGCGCAGCTCGACGCTGGCGTAGAAGGCGTTGACGCCGTGCTCGCGGACGAAGCCCTGCAGCCGGCGCGCATCCGGCGTATACACGTCGATCGGCAGCCGATAGCGTTCCCGCGCGCGGTCGATCAGCGCATACGTTTCCTCGGGCAGGCGTCCGGTGTCCAGCGTGAAGACGCGGATCGGCAGCGCGTGCCGCGCGATCAGGTCGAGCAGCACCATGTCCTCGGCGCCGAAGCTCGACGCGAACACGGCCGGCGCTGTGCTGCGTCGCGATGCGGCGCAGGAAGTCGGCGGCCGTCGCAACGCGATGCTCGTGTTCGGATGGCGTGCACGGCGGCGCCCGTTGCAGTGCCGCGCCGGCGGAACCACGGTTGCGGCGTCCGCGTCGTCGGCGCGTAGACGCCCGGCAAAGTCGTTGAGGCCCGCGAGCGCCTCGGCTGCATCGCGGTCGGCGCGGAGCGCGAACGCGTCGAAGCCGCATTCGGCCAGTGCGTACAGCTGGTCGCGCAGCACGTCGCCGATCGCGCGCAGCTCGCCCTTGATAGCCGTAGCGCTCGCGCAGCAGACGCGCGGTCGAATAGCCGCGGCCGTCGGTGAACTGCGGGAAATCGATCGGCGATCAGCGGCAGCACGTCGAGGTCGTCGGCGAGCGCAGCGGGATCGTCGGCCGGCGCGAGCCAGACGCCGACGTCGCCGCGCGCAGCGAGGGCGGCCGCGCTGCGGCGTGCCACAGCGCGAGCGGGACGATCACGGCCACGCCATCGGGCACGGTCGGCGAGGTCCGTGCGCGTCGCGCAGCAGCGTCCAGCGATCGGCGACGACGCGCCGTCCTTGATGAGCGCGACGCGCGTTCGCGTGTGAACCGGCGACGGCACGAATCTCAATGGGCAGCGGCATAGACACGCTCCTTGAAGGGTTCGAGGCCGAGGCGGCGGACGGTGTCGATGAAGCGCTCGTCCGGGTGCCGGCGTTCGACGTAGACGTCGATCAGGCGCGCGATCACGTCGGGCACCTCGGCGGCCGCGAACGACGGTCCGATCACCTTGCCGAGCGTCGCGTCGTTGCCCTGCGCGCCGCCGAGCGAGATCTGGTACCACTCGTCGCCGTTCTTGTCGACGCCGAGGATGCCGATGTGGCCGACGTGGTGATGGCCGCAGGCGTTCATGCAGCCGGACATGTTGAGCTCGATCTCGCCGAGGTCGTGCAGGTAGTCGAGGTCGTCGAAGCGGCGCTGGATCGCCTCGGCGATCGGAATCGACTTGGCGTTGGCGAGCGAGCAGAAATCGCCGCCGGGGCAGCAGACGATGTCGGTGAGCAGGCCGATGTTGGGCGTCGCGAAGCCCAGCGCCTTCAGCGCGCACCCACAGCGCCGTGCAGGTCGGTCTGCAGCACGTCGGCGAGGACCAGGTTCTGCTCGTGCGTGACGCGCAGCTCGCCGAAGCTGTAGCGGTCGGCGAGGTCGGCGATCGCGTCCATCTCGCCGGCGGTGACGTCGCCCGGCGGCGTCCCGGTGCGCTTCAGCGACAGCGTGACGATGGCGTAGCCCGTGCGCTTGTGCGGGCGTACGTTGCGCTCCGCCCAGCGCGAGAACGGCCGGCTGTCGGCCACGCGCCGCGCGATAGGCGACGCTGTCCCGGGCGAAGTCGCGATACGGCGGATCGCGTGAAGTGCGCGGCGAGGCGTTCGATCTCCTCGGCGGGCACCGTGCCGGGGCCGCCGCGCAAGGCGTGCCCACTCGGCTTCGACCTGCCGCGTGAACTCGGCCGGCGTCAGTTCCTTGACCAGGATCTTGATGCGCGCCTTGTACTTGTTGTCGCGGCGGCCGTAGCGGTTGTAGACGCGCAGGATGGCGTCGAAATAGTTGAGGAGCTCCGCCGCCGGGCAGGAACTCGCGGATCGCGTGCCCGATGATCGGCGTGCGGCCCTGGCCGCCGCCGACGATGACCCGGAAGC
The DNA here is from genome assembly GCA_963809965.1 of uncultured beta proteobacterium. Lineage (GTDB taxonomy): Bacteria > Pseudomonadota > Gammaproteobacteria > Burkholderiales > Casimicrobiaceae > CAIWHR01. The sequence goes on along the minus strand of CAWELU010000023.1, from coordinate 251,706 downwards.
CGATCTCGCCGCGGTCGTTGCGCACGCGCCTGCGCGCCGATGTCGTGGACCAGTGACCGCGGCGCGGTCCGTCGGTCGCGCCGGTGACGGCGATCTTGAACTTGCGCGGCAGGAACGCGAATTCCGGGTGCAGCGTCGACCACTGGCGGATGAGCTCGCACCACGGGCGCGGATCGACGATCTCGTCGGCGGCGACGCCGGCGAACGGATCGCTGGTCGTGTTGCGGACGCAGTTGCCGCTGGTCTGGATCGCGTGCATGCTCGACCGTCGGCGAGCTCGGCGAGGATGTCGGGCACGTCCTCGAGGCGCGGCCAGTTGAACTGGATGTTCTGGCGCGTGGTGAAGTGGCCGTAGCCGCGGTCGTACGTGCGGGCGATGTGCGCGAGCTTGCGCAGCTGCGCGCGACGACAGCAGGCCGTACGGGATCGCCACCCGCAGCATCGGCGCGTGCTTCTGGATGTACAGGCCGTTCTGCAGCCGCAGCGGCCGGAACTCGTCCTCGGTCAGCTCGCCGGCCAGGAAGCGGCGCGTCTGGTCGCGGAACTGCGCGACCCGGCGGGTGACGAGCGCACTGTCGAAGTCGTCGTAGCGGTACATGAACCCTGCCTTCCATATGAACGCTACGCAAGGTTACATGCCGATGGTTATAATCCAAAAGAATAAATAGTCATGTCCTAGTGGTTCTGCGCTATATCAGCCGCGGCCTTTATCGCAGCGGAGCCTGTGCCAAACTGCCTTCCTGCCATGTGCCCGAACCCAGCTGATACCCGGGTCGAATTCGGCGCCGGATTCCGCATCGAGGAATTTCTCTTGTCACAACTCCAACCCATCGCTCCGGCCGTCATCCTGTTCGCCCACGGCGCCCGTGATCCGCGCTGGGCCGAACCGTTTCTGCGTGTTGTCGCTGCGGTCCGCGCGTCGGCTCCCGATCTGGCGGTCGAACTGGCGTACCTGGAACACCTGGAACCGCGGCTGCTGGAGGCGGCACGCGCTCTGGCGGCAAAGGGCGCGCGAACGATTCGCGTCGTGCCCCTGTTCTTCGGACGCGGTGGCCATCTTCGCGTCGAGGTGCCACGGCTGGTGGCCGAAGCGGAAGCGGCGCTTACCGGCGTGAAGGTCGAGCTTGGGCTCGCCGCCGGGGACGATCCGGCGGTGATCGAGGCGCTCGCTGCCTACTGCGTACGCGCCGCTCGGGGCGGTTAGGCCATCGGCCGGCCGACTGGGTCGAGCGCTCGACCTCGCTCGCTCATCAGGCGGGCGGTCGGAAGCACGCGCATCACCGTACCTCGCCAGGCTGACGCGGGTGATGGGCGATCCAGTGCCGCGCAATGTCGATGCGGCGAGCTATCCAGACGCGGTCGTGGCGCTCGACGTGATCGAGAAAGCGGCGCAGGGCGGCGAAGCGGCCGGGGCGGCCGACGAGACGGCAGTGCAGCCCGATCGAAAGCATTTTCGGCGCATCCTCGCCTTCGGCGTAGAGCGTGTCGAAGGCATCGCGCAGGTAGGCGAAGAATTGCTCGGCGGTATTGAAGCCCTGCGGCGTCGCGAAGCGCATGTCGTTCGTGTCGAGCGCGTAGGGAACCACGAGATGCGATCGCGTCGTGCCGTCGGTCACGGTCACGTCGGTCCAGAGAGGCAGGTCGTCGCCGTAATAGTCGGCGTCGTAGAGAAATCCGCCGTGCTCGACGACGAGCCGGCGGGTGTTCGGGCTGTCGCGTCCGGTATACCAGCCCAGCGGCGCGTTTCCCGTGAGGCGCGCGATGGTCTCGACGCCGAGGCGCATGTGCTCGCGCTCGGTGGCCTCGTCGACATTCTGGTAGTGGATCCAGCGCCAGCCGTGGCAGGCGATTTCGTGGCCAAGCGCGACAAACGCCGCCGTCGCCTCGGGATTGCGTTCGAGCGCCATCGCGACGCCGAAGACGGTCAGCGGCAGGCGCCGACGCTCGAACTCGCCCAGAATGCGCCACACGCCCGCGCGGGAGCCGTACTCGTAGATCGACTCCATGCTCATGTGGCGCGCCTCGAACGCCGGGGCGCCGATGATCTCCGACAGAAACTGCTCGGAGTGCCGGTCCCCATGAAGCACGCAGCTTTCGCCTCCTTCCTCGTAGTTGAGGACGAATTGCACGGCGATGCGAGCATTGCCGGGCCAGCGCGCATGCGGGGGAGTGCGACCATAGCCGACGAGATCGCGAGGATAGGGCATGGCTGGACGAGCGGCAGGGGTTGGCGTTGCGGGGCAGGGCAGCTGTCGGCCCGTTATCGTAACGGATTTGGCCTGAGCGGCCGCGCATTCCCGTAGGGAGCGCACGCGCGAATGCAGGTGGTCGCCAGGAAATGGCGTGATAACGGATACTGTAACGGCGCGCGCCGCACAGGGAAATTGTTCCCAAAGCCCGTCCAAATGTCGACAATACCGCCCATGCGAAGCCAAGGGAGCGACGCGAGCATCCCGCGAATCTTGCAGTATGGCCGGCCGGTGCGCGCGAGCCGCGCGACAAGGAAGAACCATGGCGCGAAGCAGGGGTGAATCGGCCGGCGAGGGGATACGCTTTGTCCTCGACGGCAAGATCGTCACCGTCACCGACGTCGCGCCGACCCGAACGGTCCTCGATTTTCTGCGCGAGGACCTCGGACGCACCGGTACCAAGGAAGGTTGCGCGGAGGGCGATTGCGGCGCCTGCACGGTCGTCGTCGGCGAATTGGTCGACGGCCGTGTCGAAATGAAGACGGTCAACGCCTGCATCCAGTTCGTCGCCGTCGCTCGACGGCAAGTCCCTTTTCACCGTCGAAGACCTGCGCCGGCCAAACGGTGCGCTGCACCCGGTCCAGCAGGCCATGGTCGCTTGCCATGGATCGCAGTGTGGTTTCTGCACGCCCGGATTCGTGATGTCGTTGTGGGCGCTCTATCTGGAGCACGAGGAACGGACGACGCGCCCGACGGAGCGCGAGATCAGGACGGCGCTTACGGGGAACCTCTGTCGATGCACGGGTTATCGGCCGATTCTCGAGGCTGGCGCGCGGATGTTCGACCTGCCGCCGGTCGCCTTCGACCGTGAGGAGCTCGCAGGGCAGCTTGCCACGCTCGCGCGATCGTCGTCGCTCGCCTACGAACACGACGGGCGACGGTTTTTCGCGCCGAGCACGCTCGCCGAGCTGACCGAATTGCGCGCGGCCCATCCGCAGGCGACGATTCTCGCCGGCACGACCGACATCGGACTGTGGGTGACCAAACAGCTGCGCGAATTGTCGACGATCATCTCCGTCGGGCAGGTCGCCGAGCTGCGGGAGATCCGCGAGGAAGCGGACGCGCTCGTGATCGGCGCCGGCGCATCGTTGAACGACGCCTACGGTGCGCTCGCTGCGCACTACCCCGAGGTGACCGAGATGTGGGAACGGTTTGCCTCGGTTCCGATCCGCAATGCCGGAACGATGGGGGGCAATGTCGCGAACGGCTCGCCGATCGGCGACTCGATGCCGGGCCTTATCGCGCTGGGAGCGCGGGTCGTGCTGGCCAACCACAAGGGTTCGCGCACGCTGCCGATGGAAGATCTCTACGTCGGCTACATGAAGAAGGCGATGGCGCCCGACGAAATCATTGCCGCAATCGAGGTGCCGCTTCCGCGCCGCGGGGCTCGCATTTCGTACGTACAAGCTCTCCAAGCGCTACGACTCCGACATCTCCGCCGTGTGCGCGGCATTCGCGCTAGAGCTCGATGGCGATCGAATCGAGGGCTGCCGCGTAGCTTTCGGCGGCATGGCGGCAACGCCGAAGCGCGCACCGGCCACGGAGAAGGCACTCTCCGGCCGGCGCTGGACCGAGGACACCGCGCGCGGCGCGATGACTGCGTTGGCGACCGACTACGCACCGCTTACCGACATGCGGGCGAGTGCCGCCTATCGGATGCGGGCGGCGCAGAACCTGCTGTACCGCTTCTTTCTCGAGACGCGCCGCGACGACGCCTTGCCGGCCGATCGCGTGAGCGTGTTCGCCGCCGCGTGAGGAGGACTCGTGAACAGGCAAACCGAGGGCTTCCTGGCGGCAACGCTCGGTCGCGCGGCGGCCGGCGTGGCGCACCCGCACGAATCGGCGCACCTGCACGTTGCCGGCGAGGCGCGCTACGTCGATGACATCCCGGAGATCGCCGGCACGCTCCACGCGGCGCTCGGCCTGTCGGACCAGGCCCACGCGATCGTCAGGTCGATCGATCTCGCCGCGGTGCGTGCAGCGCCCGGCGTGGTGACGGTGCTGACCGCCGCCGACATCCCCGGCGAGAACGACTGCGGTCCGATCGTCCACGACGATCCCATCCTGGCGGACGGACTGGTCCAATACGTCGGTCAGCCGCTGTTCGCGGTGATTGCCGAGTCCTACGGTGCCGCGCGGCGTGCCGCGCGGCTCGCGAAGGTCGACTACGAGGTGCTGCCCGCCATCCTCACGCCACAGGAGGCGAAGCGCCAGCAATCCTACGTGCTGCCGCCGATGCATCTGCAGCGCGGGGATCCGGCGGGAGCGATGGCGGCGGCGCCAAGACGGATGCGCGGCGAGTTCTTCGTCGGCGGCCAGGAGCAGTTCTACCTCGAAGGCCAGATCTCCTACGCGGCACCGCGGGAAGACGGCTGCATGCACGTCTGGTGCTCGACGCAGCACCCGACCGAGATGCAGCACGTCGTCGCGCACGCACTGAATCTGGCCGCGAACCAGGTCACCGTCGAGATGCGGCGCATGGGCGGCGGTTTCGGCGGCAAGGAATCGCAGTCGGCGCTGTTCGCCTGCGTCGCGGCGGTGGCGGCACGGCGTCTTGACCGACCGGTGAAGCTGCGGCTCGACCGCGACGACGACTTCATGATCACGGGGAAGCGGCACTGCTTCCACTACGAGTACGAAGTCGGCTACGACGACCAGGGCGTGATCCGCGCAGCGAAGATCGAGATGGTGGCGCGCGCCGGCTTCTCGGCGGATCTCTCCGGCCCGGTCTGCACGCGTGCCGTCTGCCATGTCGACAATGCGTACTATCTCGCCGACGTCGACATTCGCGCGCTCGCCGGCAAGACCAACACGCAGTCGAATACGGCGTTTCGCGGCTTCGGCGGGCCGCAGGGCGCGATCGCGATCGAGTACCTCATCGACAACATCGCCCGCGAGCTTGGTCGCGACCCGCTCGACGTGCGGAAGGCGAACTTCTACGGCAAGGCCGAGCGCAACGTCACCCCCTACGGGATGACCGTCGAGGACAACGTGATCCACGAGCTCGTCGCCGAGCTCGAGGTCTCCTCCGACTATCGCCATCGCCGCGATGCGGTCCGGCTGTTCAACGCATCGAGTCCGGTGTTGAAGAAGGGAATCGCCCTCACGCCGGTGAAGTTCGGCATCTCGTTCAATGTCGTCCATTACAACCAGGCGGGCGCGCTGGTGCACGTCTACACCGACGGATCGGTGCTGGTGAGCCATGGCGGAACCGAGATGGGGCAGGGCCTGAACACCAAGGTCGCCCAGGTCGTCGCCCACGAGCTCGGCATCAGCCTTGCGCACGTGCGCTCGACCGCCGCCGACACGAGCAAGGTCGCCAACACGTCGGCCACCGCCGCGTCGACCGGAAGCGACCTCAACGGCAAGGCCGGACAGGACGCAGCGCGCCAGATCAAGGTGCGATTGGCGCAGTTCGCGGCCACCAAGTACGGCGGCACGGCCGAGGACGTCGTCTTCGCCAACGACACGGTCACCGCCAACGGCTGTTCCATCGCCTTTGCGGAGCTCGTGCTCCAGGCGTACCAGGCGCGGGTCCAGCTATGGTCCGACGGCTTCTACGCGACGCCGAAGCTCCATTGGGACCGGCGGACGATGACTGGCCGGCCGTTCTTCTACTTCGCCTACGGTGCGGCGGTGTCGGAAGTCATCGTCGACACGCTGACGGGCGAATGGAAGCTGCTGCGCGCCGATCTCCTGCACGACGCGGGCGACTCCATCAACCCGGCGATCGACATCGGGCAGGTGGAGGGCGGATTCATCCAGGGGATGGGTTGGCTCACGATGGAGGAGCTGTGGTGGAACAAGGACGGCGTGCTGATGACGCACGCGCCGTCGACCTACAAGATTCCGGCGGTCAACGACTGCCCGACCGATTTTCGGGTCAAGCTCTACGCGAACAGCAACGTCGAGGACACGATCCTTCGCTCCAAGGCGGTCGGCGAGCCGCCGCTCCTGCTGCCGTTTTCGGTGTTCTTCGCGATCCGCGACGCGATCGCGAGCGTCGGCGGGTATCGCGTCAATCCGCCGCTCGACGCGCCGGCGACCGGCGAGGCGATCCTCAAAGCCGTCGATGCGGTGCGCGCCGCAATCGAGGCGTAGCTCACGATGAGCGATTGGATTCAGTCGCTTGTCCGCGCTGGCGGATTCGCGCACGCCGGCGGTGTTGGTCACGGTCGTTGCGGCGAAGGGATCGGTCCCGCGAGCCTCCGGGACGCGTATGCTGGTCACCGCCGACGCCATCCACGGGACGATCGGCGGGGGCCACCTCGAATTCAAGGCCATCGACATCGCGCGCAATCTGCTGACAGCACCTGCCGGGGCGGCGCTGCATCGCTTTCCGCTGGGCGCGAGCCTGGGTCAATGCTGCGGCGGCCTTGCCCAGCTGCTTTTCGAGCCGGTGCACCACCGCTCGATGTGGCTCGATGCACTGCTGCGGGCACAGATCGGAACACGCCGACTGCGTGCTGGTCACGCCGGTACGGGGGGAGGCGAGCGAGGAGCGCCTGGTCGTCACGATGGACCGACTGTCGGGGACGCTGGGCTCCGCCGCGCGCGACGAAGCAGCCGGGACGCTCGCGCGGGCCGCGCTCGCGAATCGCGGCGAATCGCGATTGCGAACCTTGGGCGAGCCCGACGCCATCGAGTGTTTTCTCGATGTCCTGCGCCAGCCCGATCTGCACGTCGTTCTGTTCGGCGCCGGCCACGTCGGTCGGGCGCTCGTTCGCGTGCTCGCGGACGTCCGCTGCCGGATCACCTGGATCGATGCGCGCGACGATGCGTTTCCGGCTGACCTTCCAGGTCATGTCGAGTGTGTGACGACCGATGCGCCGGAGGCCGAGGTCGCCGCGGCGCCGGTCGGCGCCTATTTCCTGGTGATGACGCACAGTCACGCGCAGGACGAAGCGCTCACCGAGTGTATCCTTGCGCGCGACGACTATGCCTATTTCGGGCTCATCGGCTCGGTGTCGAAACGACGCCAGTTCGAGCAGCGGTTGGCGGCGCGCGGCATGGAACGCTCGCGCCTCGACAAGATGACTTGCCCGATCGGTATCGCCGAGATCGCGGGCAAGGAGCCCGCCGTGATCGCGATCGCGGTCGCGGCCGAGATTCTGCAGGTCTTCAGTCGGCGGACCGCGGCTGTTGCGGACCGCAACGCGCGCCGCGCCTGAAGCGCGGGCGGGACACCCGAACGACCGGCGCAACCAGATCGCTCGAGGGGAGAAGCGTGACCAGTCCAGCGCAACCGAAGCCGGGCGCGGCGAGCCAGCCACGGCTCGCGCTCACCGGCATCCGGAAAGTCTATCCCTCGGTTGTTGCGAACGACGGCGTCGACCTGACGGTCATGCCGGGCGAGATTCACGCGGTGCTGGGCGAGAACGGCGCCGGCAAGTCGACGCTGATGAAGATCATCTACGGCGTGACGCGTCCCACCGAAGGCGAGATGATCTGGGAGGGGCAAGCGATCATCCCGGAGAACCCGGCCCATGCGCGGAGCCTCGGCATCGGCATGGTGTTCCAGCATTTCTCGCTGTTCGAGACCCTGACCGTGGTCGAGAACGTCGCGCTCGCGCTGCCGGGGGCGCCGGATCTCGGCTATCTTGCCCGGCGCATCGAGAAGGTCTCGGAGAAATACGGGCTGCCCGTCGATCCGCGCCGGCTCGTCCACGCGCTGTCGGTCGGCGAGCGGCAGCGCGTCGAGATCATCCGCTGCCTGCTGCAGAACCCGAAGCTCCTCATCATGGACGAGCCGACGTCGGTGTTGACGCCGCAGGCAGTCCGGAAGCTCTTCGAGACGCTGCGCCACCTGTCCGGCGAAGGCTGCAGCATTCTCTACATCAGCCACAAGCTCGACGAGATCCAGGAGCTCTGCCACACCGCGACGGTCCTGCGTGGCGGCAAGGTCACCGGCACCTGCATCCCGTCGCAGGAGACGCCGAAATCGATGGCGCGGATGATGATCGGCAAGGACTTGCCGGTGCCGCAGCACGGCGCGCCGATCGAAGGGGGCGAGATCCGCCTCAAGCTGGCCGGGCTCTCGCACGCCTCCGACGATCCGTTCGGCACCGATCTTAAGGACATTCACCTCGACGTGCACTCCGGCGAGATCGTCGGCATCGCCGGGGTCTCGGGCAACGGCCAGCAGGAACTGCTGTACGCCATTTCGGGCGAGGAGCCGCTCGCCGAGAAGTATCCCGTGCAGATCCTCGGTATCGAGGCCGGCCGGATGCGGCCGGGACGGCGGCGCAAGCTCGGCATGGGCTTCGTGCCGGAGGAGCGCCTGGGGCGCGGCGCCGTGCCGCGGATGACGCTCGCCGAGAATGCACTGCTGACCGCGCACCGGCAGAACCTGGTGAAAAAGGGCCTGATCGAATTCGCGGCGGTCGACGTCTTCGCGTTCGAGTGCATCTCGAAATTCGACGTGAAATGCGGCGGGCCGACGGCGCAGGCAAAGTCGCTCTCCGGCGGCAACCTGCAGAAATTCATCATGGGCCGCGAGATCCTGCAACAGCCGAAGCTGCTCGTGGTCGCGCAGCCGACCTGGGGTGTGGATGTCGGCGCCGCCGCGTTCATCCGGCAGGCGCTCATCGACCTGCGCACGGCCGGCACCGCGATCCTCGTCATCTCCGAGGAGTTGGACGAGCTGTTCGAGATCTGCGACCGCATCGCGGTCATCGCCAACGGCAAGCTGTCGCCGGTCAAGCGCATCGCCGACACCAATGTCGAGGAGATCGGCGTGTGGATGAGCGGCATGTGGCCCGGCGCCGGGACCGAAGCCGAGGTGCAGCATGCTGCCTAGGCTCGAAGCGCGGCCGGAGCCGTCCAATGCGATGCGCTACGCGTCGCCGCTGCTCGCGGTCGCGCTGACACTCCTTGGCGGGCTGGTCGTGTTCGCCGCCCTCGGCAAGAACCCCGCCGAGGGGTTTCGGGTCTTCTTCCTGAGTCCGCTCAAGGACGCCTATGGCGTGGCCGAGCTGCTGCTCAAGGCCACGCCGCTGATGCTGATCGCGGTCGGCCTTGCGGTGGGCTTTCGGGCCAACGTCTGGAACATCGGCGCCGAGGGCCAGTACATCGTCGGCGCGATCGCGGGCGGCGGCATCGCATTGTACTTCGAAGGCAGCACCAACCCGCTGCTGCTGCCGCTGATGGTGGTCGGCGGTGCCGTCGGCGGCGCGCTGTGGGCTTCGATCGCGGCGGTACTGAAGACCCGGTTCAACGCGAACGAGATCCTCGTCTCGCTGATGCTCGTGTACATCGCGCAGCTCGGCGTCTCCTGGCTCGTGCACGGGCCCTGGAAGGACCCCGAGGGATTCAATTTTCCGCAAACGAAGATGTTCCACGACGCCGCGATCCTGCCGATCCTGATCGAAGGGACGCGGCTCAATGCGGCATTCCTGCTGGCGTTGACGGCGCTGCTGGCCGGCTACGTGTTCATGCACCGCAGCTTCCCCGGTTTCCAGATGCAGGTCGCGGGGCAGGCCGAGGCAGCGGCACGCTACGCCGGCTTTTCCGCCAAACGGACGATCTGGACCGGGCTCCTCGCGGGCGGCGCGATGGCCGGCATCGCGGGGATGGGCGAGGTGTCCGGGCCGATGGGACAGCTGACCGAGCACGTTGTCGAACAACTACGGATTCGCGGCGATCATCGTCGCCTTCGTCGGCCGCCTCAATCCGGTCGGCATCTTTTTCGCGAGCCTCCTGATGGCATTGCTCTACCTCGGCGGCGAGCAGGCGCAGCAGTACCTCAACCTGCCTTCGTCGATCTCGAAGGTCTTCCAGGGAATGCTGTTGTTCTTCCTGCTGGGCGCCGATGTGTTCGTCAACTACCGGCTGCGCTTTGCCGGCGCCAGGCATTGAGAGACGACGATGGAGCACGGCATCCTGACCTCGATCCTGGTGGCGACCATCATCGCCGGCACGCCGCTCATCATCGCGGCGTTGGGCGAACTCGTCACCGAGAAGGCGGGCGTGCTGAACCTTGGCGCCGAGGGCATCATGGCGGTCGGCGCGATCGCCGGGTTCGCAGCGGCGCATCATTCAGGGAGTGCCTCGTTCGGCGCACTCGCTGGCATCGGCGCAGGCGCGTTGATGTCGCTCGTTTTCGCTTTCCTCACGTTGACGCTGATGGCGAATCAGGTGGCGTCGGGACTCGCGCTGTCGATCTTCGGCGTGGGTCTCTCGGCGTTCATCGGCAAGCCCTACGAATCGGCGACGCTGCCGGCGGTGCCGACGCTGCGCATTCCCCTCCTGGCCGACATTCCGGTGCTCGGGCCGGCCGTGTTCGACCAGCAGTGGCTCGTCTATGTCTCCTGGGTGCTGTTCGCCGGCATCGTCTGGTTCCTCTACCGGAGCCGGGCCGGTCTCGTCCTACGCGCAATCGGCGAAGCGCCGGCCTCGGCGCATTCGATCGGCTATCCCGTGATCCGCATCCGGTATCTCGCGACGCTGTTCGGCGGCGCCATGGGCGGATTGGGCGGCGCTTTCCTGTCGGTGTTCTATACGCCGCTGTGGGTCGAGGGCATGGTGGCGGGACGGGGCTGGATCGCGCTGGCGCTGGTCGTATTCGCGACGTGGCGTCCGCTGCGCGTGCTGGTCGGCGCGTATCTGTTCGGCGGAGTCATGATCGCGCAGCTCTTCGTGCAGGGTTCGGGTGCGCAGCTCGAGATTCCGTCGCAATTCCTGTCCTCGCTCCCGTATTGGGCGACGATCATCGTGCTGGTCGCGATCTCGCGCAACGTGAACACGATTCGCTTGAACTCGCCGGCGTCGCTCGGGCAGCCGTACCGGCCGGATGCATAGATGAGATGGCCGCGCCCGCGAACGTGACCCCGCGGAGGGATGGAATCAGGTAGCAGCAGGCAGGACCGGCGATTTCCGGTCACGGGACTTCATCGAGAGGAGGCAGCAAATGTTGCAATGGCGAAGCATCATCAGGGTACTGGCCGCGTTGACGGGTGCCGCAGCACTCGCGACCACCGCGGCCGCCGCCGATCCGGCAAGCATCTGCTATGTGTACGTGAGCCCGATCGGGGACGCGGGCTGGACGTACCAGCACGACCTGGGCCGGCAGGGACATGGAGAAGGCGCTTGCGGGCAAGGTGAAGACGAAGTACGTCGAAAACGTCGCGGAAGGCGCGGATGCCGAGCGCGTGATCCGCGAGCTCGCGCAGAGCGGCTGCAGCGTCGTCTTCGCGACCTCCTTCGGCTACATGAACTACATGGAAAAGGTCTCCAAGCAGTTCCCGAAGGTCATCTTCATGCATGCGACGGGCTACAAGACCGGCCCGAACTTCGGCATCTACAACGCGCGCTTCTACGAGGGCCGGTATCTCAACGGCGTGATCGCCGGCAAGATGACCAAGTCGAACGTCCTGGGCTACGTCGCCGCGTTTCCGATCCCCGAAGTGCTCCAGGGCATCAATGCGTTCACGCGCGGCGCGCGCAGCGTCAATCCGAAGGCCGAAGTGCGCGTGATCTGGGTCAACTCCTGGTACGACCCGGGCAAGGAACGCGAGGCCGCCAACACGCTGCTCTCGCAGGGCGCCGACGTCATCACGCATCACACCGACTCGACCGCCGTCGTCCAGGCCGCCGAGGAAAAGGGCAAGTACGCGTTCGGCTACCACTCCGACATGTCGAAATACGGCCCGAAGGCGCACCTGACGGCGACGACGCACGTCTGGGGCGACTTCTACGCGAAGTCGGTCGGCGACGCGATCGGCGGCATGTGGAAGACGACCAACGTCTGGGGCGGGATGAAGGACGGCATGATCAAGCTCGCACCGTTGAACCCGGCGATTCCCGCGGACGTGAAGGCGCAGGTCGCGAAGCTCGAAGGCGAGCTCAAGGCCGGTACGTTCCATCCGTTCGCGGGCCCGGTCGTCGACCAGGACGGCAAGATCCGCGTGCCGGCGGGCAAGACGATGACCGACGACGAGCTGGGCAAGATGGACTACTACGTCGAAGGCGTGGCCAGCAAGCTCCCGAAGAAATAGTCGCCGATCCGGAGCGCTCCCCCCGCGGCCGGGTCGTCGGTCGCAGGAGGTCTCCCGTCGTCCGCCGGGGCGGCACGGGGGAACACGGCCGCCTCTGATCGCCAAGGTCTCGCATGGAAGCCTACATCGTCGACTGGCTCAACCTGCTCGTCCGGTGGCTGCATCTCGTCACCGGCATTGCGTGGATCGGTGCGTCGTTCTACTTCGTGATGCTCGACAATTCGCTCTTGCCCCCGGCGAAGCCGGAGGACAAGCGGCGCGGTGTGTTCGGCGAGCTCTGGGCGGTGCACGGCGGCGGCTTCTACTGCAGCCAGAAGTTCCTGACCGGACCGAAGGGCGAGCCGCTGCCCGACAATCTCCACTGGTCGAAATGGGAGGCGTACACGACCTGGCTGTCGGGAATGGGGCTCATGGCGCTCATCTACTGGTATGGCGCCAGCTCGTACCTCATCGACAGCAGCGTGCTGCCGCTGTCGCCGGCCGCGGCGATCGCCATCAGCATCGCGTTTCTCGCCGGCGGCTGGCTGGTCTACGACCTGCTCTGCCGGATCCTCGCGCGGCGCGAAAATCTGCTCGCGGCGCTGGTGCTGGTGCTGGTGATGGCGGCGACGTGGGCGCTGTTCCACGTCTTCGGCGCGCGCGCCGCCTACGTCCACGTCGGCGCGATGATCGGCACGATCATGGTGGCCAACGTCTTCTTCCACATCATCCCCGGGCAGAAGCGGATGGTCGCCGACATCCGCGCCGGCCGGGAGCCCGACCCCGCGCCGGGGATCATCGGCAAGCAACGCTCGGTGCACAACACCTATTTCACGCTGCCGGTGCTGTTCGTGATGATCAGCAACCACTACCCGATGACCTACAGCCATCCGTACGGCTGGGCCGTGCTCGGTGTCGATCATGCTGGCCGGCGTGCTGATCCGGCAGTTCTTCGTGCTGCGGCACAAGGGGACCGTGCGACCGGCGCTGCCGGCGATCGCCGTCGTGTTGCTCGTCGGCCTGGCAGTGGTCATCGCCCCCAAGCCTACCGTGGCCGCCAAGCGGCGAGGTCGCGTTCGCGCAGGTGACGGACGGTGCTCGTCGAGCGCTGCGTCTCCTGCCATGCCGCGACACCGACGCAGGCGGGTTTCGCGCAGCCGCCGAAGGGCGTGCTGCTCGAGACTCCCGAGCAGATCGCGCAGCACGCGGCGAAGATCGCCGAAACCGTCGGCAACCGCTACATGCCCATCGGCAACCTGACCGCGGATGACCGACGACGAACGCGCGCTCGTCGCGGCCTGGTACGCACAGGGCGCAAAGCGCTGATCCGCGCAGAAGAGTGCTTGATGCCGGTCGACAAGCCCGCCAACCCCGGAGCGACCTTCGCCTTTCGCGGCGAGATCGTCGATTTCGCCGGCGATCCGGCAACCGCTCGGCGATGCGGCGCTTCGCCATCAGGCGGACGGTCTGCTGCTCGTCCGCGACGGCAAGGTCGTCGCGCTGGGACCCGCGGCCACGATATTGCCGACGCTGGCCTCGCAGGTGCCGGTGACCGACTACCGCGGCAAGCTGATCGTTCCGGGCTTCGTCGACACTCACGTTCACTACGCGCAGACGGACATCATCGCATCCCACGGTGCGCAGCTGCTGGAATGGCTCGAGCGATACACGTTTCCCGCAGAGGCGCGTTTCGCCGACCCGACCCACGCCGCGGAGGTGGCGGGCTTCTTCGTGCGGGAACTGTTGCGCAACGGAACGACCACCGCGATGGTGTTCGCGACGACTCATGCGTCGTCGGTGGACGCGATCTTCGAGGCCGCCGAGGCCGAATCGATGCGCCTGGTTGCCGGCAAGGTGCTCACCGACCGCAACGTTCCGGAGTCCGTGCGCGATACGGCCGAAAAAGGCTACGCGGACAGCGCGGCGCTGATCGCCAAGTGGCACGACCACAACCGGCTCTCCTACGCGGTGACCCCGCGTTTCGCACCGACCTCGACCGAGCGACAGCTCGAGCTGTGCGGGCGGCTTCTGGACGAGCACCCCGGCGTTTTCCTCCAATCGCACGTCGCGGAAAGCCGCGGCGAAGTGGCGTGGGTGGCGGAGCTCTTTCCGTGGAGCCGCAGCTATCTCGATGTCTACGATCGCTACCGGCTTGCTGCGCGAGCGCGCGGTCTACGCGCACTGCATTCATCTCGACGCAACGAACCGGCAGCGGATGGCCGCATCCGGCGCGGCGATGTCGTTCTGCCCGACATCGAACCTTTTCCTGGGCAGCGGAACGTTCGATGCACACGCGGCGTACGAGGCCGGCGCGCGCGTCGGCATCGGCACCGATGTCGGCGGCGGCACCAGCTTCTCGATGCTGCGCACGCTCGACGAGGCGTACAAGGTCTGCCAGCTCGCCGGACACCCCCTGTCACCGCTGCGCGCGTTCTATCTCGCGACGCTCGGCGGCGCCGCATCGCTCTACCTCGACGACCGGATCGGCAACTTCGACGCGGGCAAGGAGGCGGATTTCGTGGTCCTGGACCCGGCCGCGACGCCGTTGCTGGAGCGGCGGCTTGCGCGCACCGATACGCTCGCCGAAAAGCTTTTCGCCTTGATCATGCTGGGCGATGACCGTGCCGTGTACGCGACGCATATTCTCGGTCGGCCGGCTTGGACGCGTGCCCGCCAATGATGGTCACGGCGACGGAGACGGAAGGGGAACGGACGCTCCTCGCGCGCCACGCCGACGTGCTGGTAACGATGGATGCGACGCGGCGCGAGATACGCGACGGCGCGCTGTTCGTGCGCGGCAACCGGATCGAAGCGGTCGGCGCGACCCGCGATCTGCCGGCAACCGCAGACGAGGTGATCGAGCTCGCCGGTCATGTGGTGCTGCCCGGACTCGTCAATACGCATCACCACATGGCTCAAACGCTGACGCGTGCGGTGCATGCCGCGCAGGACAGCGAGCTCTTCGGGTGGCTGAAAGCGCTCTATCCGATCTGGGCGCGGCTTGACGCCGGAGATGATCCGCGTCTCGGCGACGACGGCGATGGCCGAGCTGATCCTGTCAGGCTGCACGACGTCGAGCGACCACCTGTACACGTATCCGAACGGGTGCCGGCTCGACGACACGATCGAGGCGGCGGGGGAGATCGGCCTGCGCTTCCATGCCACGCGCGGCGCGATGAGTCTCGGAGAATCGCGCGGTGGCCTGCCGCCCGACGCATTGACCGAGGACGAGGATGCAATCCTGCGGGATGCGCGGCGCGTGATCGAGGCTTTCCACGACCCGGCGCGGTACGCGATGCTGCGGGTCGGGGTCGCGCCGTGCTCGCCGTTCAGCGTCACCGAGAGCCTGATGCGCGAGGCGGCGGTGCTGGCACGCAGTTACCGCGTCGGCCTGCACACCCACCTGGCCGAGAGCGTGAACGACGTCGCGTACAGCCGCGAGAAGTACGGCAAGACGCCGGCCGAGTATGCCGAGACGCTCGGCTGGATCGGCACCGACGTGTGGCACGCGCATTGTGTGCAGCTCGATGCGCCGGGGATCGCGCTGTTTGCGCTCACCGGCACCGGGGTGGCCCATTGCCCTTGCTCGAACATGCGCCTGGGGTCCGGCATCGCACCGGTGCGTCGAATGCGTGATGCCGGTGTCAACGTCGGCCTGGGAGTCGACGGCAGCGCATCCAACGACGGTGGTCAGATGCTGGGCGAAGCGCGACAGGCGTTGCTGCTCGCACGGCTTTCCGGAGACCCCGGTGCGCTTTCGGCGCGCGCCGTACTGGAGATGGCGACTCGCGGCGGCGCGACGGTGCTCGGGCGCGACGACATCGGCCATCTCGCGGTCGGGATGGCGGCCGACTTCGTCGCCTTCGACGTCGGCGGCCTGCCGCACGCCGGGGCCGTCGACGATCCGGTGGCGGCGCTGGTTTTTTGCGACCCGGCACCCGTCGGATACTCCGTCATCGACGGCCGCATCATCGTGCGCGGTGGAGAGCTCGCGACGCTGGATGTCCAGCCTCATGTCGAGCGGCACAATCGCCTCGCGCGAAGGCTGCTCGCGCAGGCGTAGTTCGCGCCTGTCCGGACGCGCTAGCCGCCGACGCGGCGTTGCGACGGAAAGTCAGGCCTTCTTGGCGGGGCGGCGCACGGTTCCCGACGTGACCGTTGCGATCCGCAGCAGGTTCGTCGTTCCGGCCTTGCCAAACGGGACGCCGGCCGCGATCACGACGCTGTCGCCGGCGGCGGCAAAGCCCTCGTCCAGCGCCGTCCGGCAGGCGAGGTCGGTCATCGTATTGATGTCGGTGGTCTGGTGCGTGAGAACCGAATGGACGCCCCACACCAATGCGAGGCGCCTGGCGGTCGCGATCTTCGGGGTGAGCGAGAGGATTGGCGCCTCGGGCCGTTCGCGCGACGCGCGGATGCTCGAGAAACCCGAATGCGTGTAGATGACGGTCGCCTTCGCCGACACGATGTGTGCGGCCTCGCGCATCGAGTGCGAGATCGCGTCGGCGGCCGTCTTGCGCGGTTCCGAATACTGGGCGTCGGTGAGCGTCCGGTAATACTGGTCCTGTTCGACCTCGCGGATGATCCGGTCCATCATCTCCACCGCCTCGACCGGGTACTGACCCGAAGCGGATTCGGCGGACAGCATGACCGCGTCGGCGCCTTCGTAGACCGCCGTTGCGACGTCCGAGGCTTCCGCCCGCGTGGGCACCGGCGAGGCGATCATCGATTCGAGCATCTGGGTGGCGACGATCACCGGCTTGCCCGCGCGCCGGCAGGCGCGCAGGATGCGGCGCTGCACCGTCGGGACCTGTTCCGGACGCATCTCGACGCCGAGATCGCCGCGCGCGACCATGATCCCGTCCGCTTTGTCGACGATCGCATCGAGCGCCTTGATCGCCAGCGGCTTCTCGAGCTTGGCCACGATCGCCGCGCGACCGTCGATCATCGTGCGCGCCTCGTCGATGTCCTCGGGGCGCTGGACGAAGGACAGGCCGACCCAGTCGGCGCCGAGCTTGAGACCGAACTCGAGATCGCGCCAATCCTTCGCGGTGAGCGGCGACAGCGGGATGATCGCGTCGGGAATGTTCACGCCCTTGCGCTCGGAGAGCTTGCCGCCGACGGCGACCCGCGTCAGCGCGTGGCCGAGCCCGCAATGCTCGACGACCAGACGCAGCTTCCCGTCGTCGAGCAGCAGCTCGAGGCCCGGCGTCATGACCGCGAAGATCTCCGGGTGCGGCAGGGACACCCGCTTCACATTGCCTGGCGCGGGACCGAGATCGAGACGGAATTCGGCACCCGGTTCGAGCTCGATCGGCCCGTCCGCGAAAGTGCCGATCCGCAGCTTCGGACCCTGCAGGTCGATCAGCACGCCGATCGGGCGTCCCACCTGTTTCTCGACGGCCCGGATCGCCCGCATCCGCTTCCGGTGCTCGGCATGCGTGCCGTGGCTGAAGTTGAGCCGGAACACGTCGACACCGGCGTGGAAGAGGTTGCTGATGACCTCCGGCGTCGAGCTTGCCGGTCCGAGCGTGGCGACGACCTTGGCGTTGCGTTGACGGCGCATGGCGTCAGGTTACCGGCCGCACAGCACGTCGTAAACAGCGGCGGCGACGACCTTGGTGGCGCGCCGCAGGTCCTCGAGGCGCAGATTCTCGTCGGGTCGCTTGGCGTTGGACTCGGCGATGGTCCGTGGGCCCGCGCCATACATGACGATCGGGACGCCATGCTCGCCGTACAAGCGCGCGTCGGCGTAGAGCGGAACGCCGACGGCCGGGATGTCCTCGCCGAAGATGCGTGCGCCATGCCGCTGGATCGCCGCGACGAGCTTTTCGTGTCCCGCCAGCGGCTTCAACGCATGGGCGAGCAGCAGGCGCCGCACCTCGACGCGGATGCCCTCGTGCGCCGCGATGGCGTCGGCGATCAGGCCGCGCAAGCGTGCTTCGACGGTTGCCGGATCCTCCTCCGGTGTCATGCGACGGTCGAGGCGGAAGGTGAGCCGGTCCGGCACGACGTTGGTGTTGATGCCGCCCGAGACGAGCCCGACGATCATGGTCGGATGGTCGATCCCCTTGACGTTCGATTTCTTCGCCCGCAATGCGTCTGCCTCCGCGTAGAGGGCAGTGAGGACCGCGACGCCCGCGCGGAACGCGTCGCGACCGGTCTCGGGCATCGCGCCGTGGCCCGATCGGCCGTGCACGTTCACCTCGAGCTGCAGGCAGCCGTTATGGGCGGTGACCACCGCATAGCTGAAGCTCGCTGCGATCGCGTAGTCCGGCTTGGTCAGCTTGCGGTCGAGCAGGAAGCCCGGCCCGGCGAGTCCCCCGAGTTCCTCGTCGTAGGTGAAATGAAGCTCGACGCTGCCGTGGAGGACGGCCCCGGACTCCGCAAGCGAGCGCAATGCCGCCAACGCATAGGTGTAGGTCGCGATGTCGGACTTCGACACCGCCACGCCACGTGCCGTACATGCGACCGTTCTCGACCACGCCCTCGTACGGCGGTTTGGTCCAGCCATCCCCCGGCGGCACGACGTCGCCATGGGCGTTGAGCGCGATCACCGGGCCATCCGTTCCGAAGCGATGGCGCACGATCAGGTTGGTCACGCTCTTCATTCCGTACTCGCGCAGGAAATCCGCCGGGACGGGGTAACGCTCGACGTCGAATCCGAGGCCGGTCAGGAGCTCGGCGGCTTTCTCGGCGGCGGGCGCGTTGTCGCCGGGCGGCGTGTCCGACGGCACCCGGACGATCTCGCGCAGGAATTCGACCTGCCCGGCATGATGGGCGTCGATCCAGCGGTCGAGCTCGGCATAGGGGCGGGCGGTGTCCTGGGGCTCGGGATTCATTATGCTCACGATTGCCGCCGGCGCGGGGGCGGTCGTCGTTGTGGATGTTCTATCCGCCCCTTGCGAAGGCTGCCGGGTCGAAATGCTCGAAGAAGTGCAGCAGCACCGACGTGCCGATTTCGGCGTCCTCGGCCGTGATCGTCTCGTCGGGGTGGTGACTGATGCCGTTGTTGCCGCAGCGGACGAACAGCATCGCGGTCGGCGCCACCGCCGGAAAGACCATCGCGTCATGGCCGGCACCGCTGGGCAGGTGACGCACCGGGATTCCGTGCGCAGCAATCGCGACGGCGAACTGCCTCTGCAGCCGTGGATCGCAGTGCGCCGCGTCCGCCGCATAGAAAGGCGCGGCGGTCACCATGACGTTGCGCCGCCGCGCGATCGCGTCGAAGCCCGCCTGGAAGGCATTAACCGCCTCGTGGCGCAGCGCGTTGTCTGCCGAGCGTACGTCGATCGTGAACTCGGCGGTCTGCGGGATCACGTTGATCGCTCCCGGCGACGCGGCGATCTTGCCCACCGTGCCGACAAGTCCCTTTCTTGCCTCGCAATACGCCTCGACGAAGAGCACCATTTCCGCGGCCGCCGTCAACGCGTCCTGGCGGCTGCCCATCGGCACAGTGCCGGCGTGACCCGCCAATCCGGTGACCTGAACGTGCATCCGTGAGGTGCCGGCGATCGCGGTGACGACGCCGACCGGGAAACCCTCGTGCAAGAGGACCGGTCCCTGCTCGATGTGCGATTCGACATAGGCCACCACCCGTTTGCCGCGACGGTCGATCTGGTTCCAGGCGTCCGGCGCGCCGCCGAAATCGGTAAGCGCTTGCCGCATCGTGATTCCCCGGTCGTCGGACGCATCGAGCCATGCAGGGTCGAAGCTCCCCGCCATGGCCCTGCTGCCGATCAGCGTGGCGCCGAAGCGCACGCCTTCCTCGTCGCCGAAGCCCACGATCTCGAGCGTGTACGGCAGGCGCTTGCCGCGATCGTGGAGGTCCTTCACGCAGGCGATGGCGGAGATGATGCCGAACAGGCCATCGTACTTGCCCGCATTGCGCACGCTGTCCTGGTGCGAACCGGTCATCACCACGGCAGCGTCCGGATCGGCGGCGGCGTACCGACCGACGATGTTGCCGAGCACGTCGAACTCCGCGGTCATGCCGGCACGGCGCATCAGCCCGATCAGGTATTCGCCGGCCTGCCGGTGCTGCGGGGAGAGGTAGGTGCGCGTTACACGCGGCGCGTCCTCGCTGAACGCTGCGAGGACGTCGGCCTGGCGCATCAACTCGGTTCCGAATCGCATGGTTGCTCGGTACTCGCATGGCTCCGCGCGCGTCAGGCGCCCGGCGGCCGCAAGGTCGCCGCGTCCTTGGCATGACGGTCGACGCCGATCAGGATCGCCCGAAAATCGTTGACGTTGGTCAGCGTCGGGTCCGGTGATCACCGAATCGCAGAGCGCTTCGAAGAATCCGTGCCCGTCGTTGCTGGCGAGGCTGTCGCGCGGGCGCATGCCCTTGGCCCAGGCGCGCCGTAGCGTGTCGGGCGTGACGATCGCGCCGGCGATTTCCTCCTGTCCGTCGACCCCGTCGGTGTCACCGGCAATCGCGCAGATCGCGGGGTGGCCGTCGAGCGCGATCGCCAGCGAGAGCAGGAACTCGACGTTGCGGCCTCCGCGGCCGTTGCCGCGGACGGTGACGGTCGTCTCGCCCCCGGAAAGCAGAACGCAGGGCGGGGCGATCGGCTGCCCATGCTGCGCAACCTGCAGCGCGATGCCGGCCAGCACCTTGCCGACATCGCGCGCCTCGCCTTCGATCGAATCACCCAGGATCGCGGCAGCGTAGCCTGCAGAGCGCGCCACCGCTGCCGCGGCCTCCAATGCCAGCTGCGGGGTCGCGATCATCCGCACTTCCGCGCGAGCGAGCCGCGCATCGCCGGGCTTGACCGTCTCGCCAGCGCCGGACTCGAGCACTCGCAGCACGGTGGCCGGCACGTCGATTCCGTAGCGCCGGATCACATCGAGCGCATCGGCGCAGGTGGTCGGATCCGCGACCGTGGGTCCGGAAGCGATGTCGATGGCGTTGTCCCCGGGAACGTCCGACATCAGCAGCGTGACGATGGCGCGCCGGATGGCACGCCGCGCCCAATCGTCCGCCCTTGATCGCCGACAGGTGGCGCCGTACGCAGTTCATCTCGCTGATCGTCGCGCCGGACTTGAGCAACGCACGATTGACCTCCTGCTTGTCGTCGAGCGTGAGGCCTGCGAGCGGCTGCGTGAGGAGTGCGGAGCCGCCTCCCGAGATGAGCGCTATCGCGAGATCGTCGGCGCTGAGCCCGCGAACGAGCGCGGCAATGCGCCTTGCCGCCTCGAGCCCGGCCGCATCGGGGACCGGGTGGGCCGCCTCGACGATCTCGATCCTCTTGCACGGCACTCCGTATCCATAGCGTGTGACGACGAGGCCGCTCGCCTCATGCGGCCAGTGGTCCTCGAACGCCTTTGCCATCGCGGCCGACGCCTTGCCCGCGCCGATGACGAGCGTGCGGCCCTTGGGCGGGGCCGGCAGATGCGCCGGCAGGCAATGCGCCGGCTGCGCCGCGTCGATGGCAGCGTCGAACATCCGGCGCAAGAGGGCGCGTTCGGTCTCCATGGATTCCGTGTCGGATTCGCGAATTCAGACGCCGTGCGCGGCGCGCCAGCCGAGCCCATCGACGGTCTTTCCCTTCGGTTTGTACTCGCAACCGATCCAGCCAGCATAGCCGATCGCATCGAGGTGCCCGAACAGGAAGCGATAGTTGATCTCGCCGGTGCCCGGTTCGTTGCGGCCCGGGGTGTCGGCGATCTGCACGTGCGCGATGCGCGCGAGCTGGGCTTTGATCGTGTTGGCGAGCTCGCCCTCCATCCGCTGCATGTGATAGACGTCGTACTGCAGGTAGACATTCGACGACCCGGTGTCGCGGATGACGTCGAGCGCCTGCTGTGTGCGCGACAGGAAGTAGCCGGGAATGTCGTAGGTGTTGAGCGGCTCGATCAGGACTTTGATGCCTGCCGCGCCAAGCCTGTCGGCCGCGAAACGCAGGTTCGCCACGAATGTCGCACGCAGCTTTTCGGTGTCGACGTTCCTCGGTGCGATCCCTGCCATGCAATGGACCTGCCCGCACTTGAGCGCGCTCGCATACTCGATCGCCCTGCCGACGTCCTCCTGGAATTCGCCGACGCGATCGGGATGGCAGGCGATCCCGCGCTCGCCCGCGTCCCAGTTGCCCGGTGGAAGGTTATGCAGCACCTGAACGAGCTTGTGCTGCGCGAGCTTCTCGGCCAGCTGCTCCTTCGGCCAGGCATACGGGAAAAGGAATTCGACACCGGCGAAGCCCGACTTCGCAGCGGCCTCGAACCGATCGAGAAAATCGACCTCGCCGTAGAGCATCGACAGGTTGGCGGCGAACTTGGGCATGGCGTGGATCGGTCACTGGTGGACGGGGCATCCGGTGCATGGACTTCCGGCGCCGGTCAGACGGGCGGCTCGACCTTGCGGTAATGCGTCGAGGGGTTCTTGCAGATGGGGCAAGTGTCGGCAGGTATCGCATTGACCGTCGAGCCGCAGATCTGGCAGACAAAGTATTGCCCCGTCTTCTCGTCGATGGTCTTCGCGACCCGCTCGAAGAACGTCCCGGACCAGCGCTGGATCTGCTTGATCTGGTCCCGGTGCTGCTTCTCGGAAGCCCACGCGTAGCGGACGGTCGTGATCGCATCCTCGTAGCCTTCGGGCTTGAGTTGCTCGAGCAGCTTCGGGTAGAAATCCTCGATCGAGTCGATCTCGCCGTCGACCGCGGTGATCAGGTTTTCGCGCGTCGAACCGGCTCGCACGACGGGCTTGGGGATCGCCACGAGCTCCACGTTCAGGCGCGCCAGGATGTTGCCGAAGTTGGCGGCGTGGATCCGTTCGGATGCCGCATACGCGGTGAAGAGATAGGCGATGCCGTGATAACCCTCCTCTTTCGCCTTGCGCGCGAACTCGGTGTAACGGTAATAGACCTGCATTTCCGTCTCGCGGGCGGCGTGCATCGCGGCAATCGTCGCAGTGTACGAAGCGGCCCGCACGCCGTTGCGCGCAGGCAAGACTCCCGCGATCAGCAGCGCGATCGTGCCGGCAATCCAATGTCGGCGGGTGGTCGGAAAGGCTTTCGCGCGCACAACCGCCGGGGCGCGTGACTGCATTGCGAATCTCTTGCCCGGCACTCGGGTCACGCAATGCGAAGCGCCCTTCTGGAAAGAAAACGATCGAATCATGGCGGCCTCCCGGCCATGCTCACCTGCGGTCCACGCACGCTTCGAGCGCAGCAGCCTTCTCCGCTGGTGCTTCGAGTCCTGATCCCGGTTCGGCAATCAGCGCACAACCGGCTCGCATTTTCCTACTTTTCGAATGATAGGTGTGGTCGCGCTGCCAGCGACTGCGCGCGCCACACCCTCTGCTTGACCCTTGCCGGCGTTGTTCTAGATCAATCAAATGGTGGGGCAGGGCGATCCCGAACGCGGTCTGGTCGGTGCTTGCGGCTGCACGAAGAATCTCGGCCAACGCCGTCGAGTGCCCGTGATGCGAGGTCGTGGCGGCGCCAATCCGCTCCCGCGAGGGACCGAAGCCGCCCGGATTCGGCAAATCCTTGATTTAGCACAAGCCGGTGCCTGCTCGAGAAAGCATAGACTCCACGTTTATTGGGGCACCCTTGGCGCTAAAGCGCCGTCCCTCCGAGAGGGAGCGATTCGCGCATGGGGCGGCCCAGCGCACTCATGGCACCCCGACGTCGGGTGCCGGTTTGGAGGAGAGGGTCGCGGTGCACGAAATCCGGATTCACGGACGTGGCGGTCAGGGCGCGGTGCTCGCCGGCTCGATCCTCGCCACGGCCTTCGTGCATGAGGGCAAGCACGTCGTCGCGGTGCCCTCGTTCGGCTTCGAGCGGCGCGGCGCGCCGGTCGCGAGCTTCCTGCGCGTGGACGACGCGCCGATCCGGCAGATGACCAACATCTACCGGCCCGATTGCATCCTGTGCATCGATCCGACCGTCGCGCGCGCGGTGAACGTGTTCGACGGCGTGACCGAACACGCAACGCTGGTGCAGACCACGGCGCGGCCGCTGGCCGAGCTGACGATTCCGGATCGCATCGCGCGCGTCGGGCTCTGCGACGCGGTGGCGCTCGCGCTCGCGATCTTCAAGCGGCCGATCACCAACACGATCATGCTCGGCGCGTTCGCGAAAACGACCGGTCTCGTGTCGCTCGAGTCGCTGCGCATCGCGCTCGAGCAATCGAGTTTCCGCGACGCCGGGCTGCGGCAGAATCTCGACGGCCTGGACAGAGCCGGCTTCGAGCAGACGGAGCGTTCATCGATCTGGGGCAGCGATGCCGAAGGGCCGCGGCATGAAGCGGCAGGCGCTATCCGTTCTTCGACACGACCGAGCGTCCCCGACGACCTCTGTCCGATCGCGGTGCGGCCCAACCCGATGCTGCCCGGCGAGTGGCGCAGCATGAAGCCGATCGTCGACCGCGCGAAGTGCGTCAAGTGCGCGGTGTGCTGGCTCTACTGCCCGGTGCAGTGCGTGGTCGAGAAGCCGCGCTGGTTCGATTTCGACTACGCGACCTGCAAGGGCTGCGGCATCTGCGCGCACGAATGCCCGCAGCGCGCGATCGTCATGGTTCCGGAGGCCGCATGAGATCCGCCATCAGCCGAACGCGACGAGCGCCGATTCATCGTCTGCGACGGCAACGAGGCGGCGGCCTGGGCGGTCGCGCTCGCGCGGGTCGAGATGGTGGCGGTGTATCCGATCACGCCGCAATCCTCGCTGGTCGAATACCTCGCGAAGCTGGTCGCCGACGGCACGCTCGACGCCGAGATCGTCGATGCCGAAGGCGAGCACTCGGTGCTGTCGGTGCTGCAGGGCGCGGCGCTCGCCGGCGCGCGCACCTACACGGCAACCTGCGGGCCGGGGCTGGCCTTCATGTTCGAGCCGTACCTGCGCCAGCCGGGCCTGCGCCTGCCGATGGTGATGTCGATCGTCACGCGCGACACGCTGACGCCGCAGAGCGTCTGGGGCGGGCACCAGGACGCGATGTCGGTGCGCGAGGTCGGCTGGATCCAGATGTACTGCGAGACGGTGCAGGAAGTGCTCGACACCGTGGTGATGGGCTTCCGGATCGCCGAGCACCGCGACGTGATGCTGCCGGTCAATGTCTGCCACGACGGCAATTACCTGTCCTTCGGCGCGACGCGCGTCGACCTGCCGGCGCCAGAGCGAGGTCGACGCCTTCCTCGGTCGACCCAACGTCAACTGGCACGCCGCGCTCGACCCGCTGCGGCCGATGGGCGTGGATCCGCTGACCGGCGGGGCAGGCGGGGCCGGGACCGAAGAGCTTCGTCCGCTACCGCAAGGGCCTGTGCGCCGGCATGCAGAACGCGCTCGCGGTGATCACCGAGGCGCACGCCGACTGGGCGCGGCACACCGGCCGGCAGCACGCGCCGCTGGTCGAGCGCTATCGGATGGACGACGCCGAGACTCGCCCTCGTCACCATCGGCTCGATGACCGGCGCCGCCAAGGACGCGATCGACGAGGCGCGCGATCGCGGCGTGCGCGGTCGGGCTCGTGAAGGTGAAGACCTACCGGCCGTTCCCGACCGAGGCGATCGTCGAGGCGCTGGCCGGCGTGAAGTGCGGTCGGCGTGGTCGATCGCTCGGTGTCGCTTCGGCTGGAACTGCGGCCCGCTCTACCAGGACGTCGCCGGGGCGCTCGGCCGCGCCGGCAAACAGATGCCGTCGATGAGCTTCATCGGCGGGCTGGCCGGCGCCGACCTCACGACGGAGCATTTCGGCGCGGTGATCGAGCGCGTCGCGCAGCTCGCAGGCGACGGTCGCGCCGGGCCGACCGTCTGGCTCAACGAGAACGACTGAACGATGCATGCAAACCGACTACCTGATCATCGGCGCGAGCCACGCGGCGCTCTCGGCGCTGCAAACGCTGCGGATGCACGACGCCGCCGGCGCCGTGACGATGGTGACGCGCGACGCGAGCCTGCCGTATTCGCCGACGGTGCTGCCGTACGTCGTCTCGGGCCGCTCGCAGCCCGAGCGCGTGTTCCTTCGCGACGACGACTATTTCCGCGAACAGAAGGTCGATTACCGGCGTGGCGCCGCCGTCGAGAAGGTGGATCCCGAGCGCAGCGACCGTGCGCCTGGCCGACGGCGAGGAAATCGGCGTACGGCAAGCTCCTCGTCGCCAGCGGCGCGCGGCCGATCGTGCCGCCGATTCCGGGGCTCGACCGCGGTGCCGTTTCACGTGCTGCGCACGCTCGACGACGCGATCGCGCTGCGCGCAGGCGCTGCCGGCAACGCACCACGCGCGTCGTGCTCGGGCGCCGGCCTGATCGGCATGCACGCCGCCGAGAACCTCGCCAAGGCCGGGCGCGAGCGTCACGATCGTCGAGATGCAGCCGCACGTGCTGCCGGGCTACTTCGACGCCGAGGCCGCGGCGATCATCGAGCAGGCCTTTGCCGCGGCGGGCGTGCGCTGCATGACGGGAACGCAGGCCGTGCGCGTCGAACCCGCAGCGCGAGGCTGCCGCGATCGCGCTCGCCAACGGCGAGACGATCGACTGCGACCTGCTGGTGGTGGGCGTCGGCGTCAGCGCCGGTCACCGATTTCCTCGCCGGGTCGGGCGTCGAGCTCGACCGCGGCGTGCTGGTCGACGATACGATGCGCTCGAGCGTCGCCAACATCTGGGCCGCGGGCGACGTCGCGCAGGCGCGCGGCTTCTACGATGGCGCGCAAGACGCTGAACGGCATCCTGCCCGACGCGGTCGAGCAGGGCCGCATCGCCGGCATGGCGATGGCCGGCGACCCGGGCGTCAAGACCTATCCGGGCGGCGTTCCGCTCAACACCTACACGTTCTTCGGCAAGCAGGCGGTGTCGGTCGGCGTGCACGGCGACGGCGTCGCCGGGCGTCGAGGTCGTCAAGACGGTCGACGCCGACGCGGGTCGCTACCTCAAGATCGTGCTCGCCGACGACCGGCTCCTCGGCATCTTCGGCATCGACGTTGCCTTCGATCCGGGCGTGATGTGGGAGCTGATCCTGCGCCGCATCGATCTGCGCGCCGGTGCGCGAGCGCTTCCTGCGCTCGCCGCAGGATGCGGCGCGGGTGCTGATGTCGCGGACGTGGAGATAGGCATGGCCATGGGCATGCGCCTACAGCACCCTGCCTTCGACGCCGCCGCTGCGACGGCTGCAATGCCTGCATGCTCGCCTGCGCGCAGGCGAAGGCGGGATCGGACGACCTCGTCGACTCGCGCATCCAGATCGTCGCCGACGACGGCGGCCACGAGCTCGCGCATCTGCCGGCAGTGCGGCGATCCGAAGTGTGTGGACAACTGCCCGGCGGCCGCGCTGGCCAAGAACGGCGCGAACGGCGTGATCGACTGGGACGGCACGAAGTGCGTCAACTGCCTGCTGTGCACGGCCGGCTGCGCCTATGGCGGCATCGTGTACAACGCGCGCGCCGGCCACGTCGTCAAGTGCGACCTGTGCGGCGGCGACCCGGCGTGCGTGAAGGCCTGCACGTCCGGCGCGCTGCAGTACGTCACCACGGCGCGCATCTACAACGAAGTCGGCCAGCTCGAAGACCTGTTCGTGCCGGGCCTCGCGGGCTGCCAGGGCTGCAACACCGAGCTCGTCATGCGCCACACGCTGCGCCGGATCGGGCCGGACACGGTGCTCGCGACGCCGCCCGGGCTGCATCCCGGGCATGGGATCGGTCGGCTACAACGGCCTGACCGGAACCAAGGTGCCGGTCTTTCATCCGCTGCTGACCAACACCGCGTCGATGCTGGCCGGCGTCAAGCGCCGCTACAAGCGCATCGGCCGCGACGTGAACGCGGTGGCGCTCGCGGGCGACGGCGGCGCGTCCGACGTCGGCTTCCAGTCGCTCTCCGGCGCGGCCGAGCGCAACGAGCAGATCCTGTTCATCTGCGTGGACAACGAAGGCTACATGAACACCGGCATGCAGCGCTCCAGCGTGCACGCCGTACGGCGCGTGGACGTCGACCACGCCGGTCGGCGAGCGCGGCCACGGCAAGACGCAGGACGCGAAGAACCTGCCGGTGATCATGATGATGCACAACTGCGAGTACGTCGCGACCGCGTCGACCGCGTTCATGGAGGACCTCTACGCGAAGCTCGACCAGGCGATCGCCGCGAGCAAGCGCGGCTTCGCCTACCTGCACATCTACTCGCCGTGCACGACCGGCTGGCGCTTCCCGTCGCAGGAGAACATCGAGGTCGCGCGCAAGGCGGTCGAGACGAACTTCGTGCTGCTGTGGGAGTTCGATCCGGCCAACGGCCTGCGCCTTACGCGATCCGATCGAGCGACCGCTGCCGGTCCGCGACTACCTCGAAGTGCAAGGGCAAGTATCGCCACCTGTCCGCCGAGCAGGTCGCGCACATCGAGCGGGAAGTAACGCGTCAAGTGGCGTTCATCCGCGGACTCGAGCGAAAGGGCGCGGTGGCACCCCCGGCGCGTGTCGCTTGAGGGCGGTTTCGACACGGGTCCGAAAGGCCGACGGCTTGCTCCCGTAATCGCGACGTGATCCCGCCGCATCGAAAGATGCCGGGTTCAATTGCCGTCCGCATCGCGGTCGGGCCGGCCCCGTGGATGTTCGGCGGCCTTTGTCGGGCACCAGCGGTTAAAGCGGGAACCCGGGCCGCGACATGGTCGGCGGGTCATCGATCGCCCGCATCAAGAACTGCTTGGTGCCGCAGCCCAGGCAATGCGGATAAATGCCTTGTTGCCGGTGGGGCGGGGCGCTACGCTACTCGCGCTTGCGCTCCCTCGCCACCCCGGGGCTTCTCATGAAGTGTTCGAAGTGCGGGCACGAAAATCACGACGGGGCGAAGTTCTGCTCGGAGTGCGGTGCCCACTGGTGGCGGTGCGTGGCAACTGCGGAGCCCAGGTACCGTCGACCTCCAAGTTCTGCTCCGAGTGCGGCCATCCGGCCGGCCAGCCGCCGCGTCGATATCGCCCTCGTCGGCGCGCTTCGGTGCGCCGGAGGCCTACACCCCCAAGCACCTCGCCGAGAAGATCCTGACCTCGAGGGCAGCGCTCGAAGGCGAGCGCAAGCAGGTCACCGTACTTTTTGCCGACCTGAAGGGCTCGATGGAGCTATTCGCCGACCGTGACCCCGAGGAGGTCAGGAAGCTCCTCGATCCGGTTCTCGACCACATGATGGAGGCCGTTCACCGATTCGAGGGTACCGTCATTCACGTACTGGGCGACGGGATCGTGGCTCTGTTCGGGGCGCCGATTGCCCACGAAGATGCCGCGGTCCGCGCCTGCTACGCCGCGCTCCGGATGCAGGACACGGTGAAGCGCTACGCCGAAGGCGTTCGTCAAAGCGAGGGAATCCCGATCCAGATCCGTGTCGGCCTCAATTCGGGGGAGGTCGTCGTGCGCTCGATCGGGAGCGACCTGCGGATGGACTACACCGTCGTCGGTCAGACCACGAACGTGGCCGCGCGCATGGAACAGATGGCGGTGCCTGGGTCGATCCTGATTTCCGCCGATACCCTCGCGATGGCCGAGGGTTACGTTCAGGTCAAGCCCCTGGGGGCCATGAAGGTCAAGGGTCTGGACCTCCCTCTCGAAGCTTTCGAGGTGACGGGAGCGGGGACGGTACGCTCGCGCATAGAAGCGGCCGCGGCACGAGGGCTCGCCCGGTTCGTGGGCCGCGAGGTCGAGCTCGAGACTCTCAACCGGGCTCTCGACAAGGCCCGTGCCGGCCACGGTCAGGTGGTGGCTCTCGTGGGAGAGCCCGGCGTGGGCAAGTCGCGACTGTTCTGGGAGTTCATTCACTCGCATCGGACCCACGGCTGGCTCGTCCTCGAGGGCGGCACTGCCTCCTACGGCAGGTCCACCGTCTTCCTGCCGGTGATCGATCTCCTCAAGGGTTACTTTCAGATCGAGCCGCGTGACGAGCCACGCAGGATCCGGGAGAAGGTCACGGGCAAGATCTTCTCTCTGGACCGGGCACTCGAGCCCGGCCTGCCCGCCTACCTGACGCTGCTGGACGTGCCGGTCGACGATCCGCAGTGGCAAGCCCTCGATCCGCCCACGCGCCGCCAGCGCACGTTGAATGCGCTCAAGCACCTGCTGCTCCGAGAGAGCCAGGTCCAGCCCCTCGGCCTGGCCCTGGAGGACCTTCACTGGATCGATTCCGAGACCCAAGGGCTGCTCGACAGCCTGATCGAGAGCATGCCGACGGCCTCGTTGCTGCTCCTCGTGAACTACCGACCCGAGTACCAGCATGCGTGGGGCGGGAAGAGCTACTACACCCAGTTGAACATCGGTCCACTACCACCCGAAACCTGCGAGGACTTGTTGCTTGGGCTTCTTGGAGCCCACGAGAGTCTCCGGGCTCTCAAGCGGACCCTGATCAGTCAGACCCAGGGAAATCCCTTCTTCCTCGAGGAGAGCATCCGGACCCTCGCCGAGACCCACGTCCTGGTCGGTGAACGGGGCGCCTATCGGCTGGACAAACCCCTCGCGGGCATCCAGGTGCCGGCCACCGTCCAAGCCATTCTCGCGGCGCGCATCGACCGGCTACCGCCCGAGGAAAAGCGTCTGCTCCAGGCTGCCGCGGTCATCGGCGTGGACGTGCCTTTCTCGCTGCTCGAAGCGATCGCGGAGCAAACGGACGAGGCCTTGCAGCGGGGACTCGCGCATCTGCAGGCGGCAGAGTTCCTGTATCAGACTCGCCTGTTTCCCGACGTGGAGTACACCTTCAAGCATGGGCTCACCTACGAGGTGGCTTATGGGAGCCTGCTCCACGAGCGGCGACGAGCGCTGCACGCGCGGATCGTCGGCGTCATCGAAGCGCTGTATCCCGACCGTCTGACCGAGCAAGTGGAGCGACTGGCCCATCACGCGATCCGCGGCGAGGTTTGGGAGAGGGCGGTGCGGTATCTTTACCAGGCCGGAGCGCGGGCGTTGGACCGGTCGGCCCACCGCGAAGCGGCATCCTACTTCGAGCAAGCGCTGGCGGCGCTGGCGCATCTCCCCGCGACGCGCGAGACGCGCGAGCAGGCCGTCGATCTTCGGCTCGGCCTCCGCAACTCGCTCGTCCCACTGGGCGAAATCGAGGCGGTCTTCGGGCATCTCCGCGACGCCGAGAAACTGGCGTCTGCGCTTGGCGATCAATTGCGGCTCGCGCGTGTGTCAATTGCGACCAGCCACCACTTCCTGGTGACCGGCAATGCGGCAGAAGCTCGCAGGTGCGGTCAGCGCGCCTTCGACATCTCCGCAACGCTTGGCAATCTTCCTCTACAGGTCACCGTGAATCTCTACCTCGGGGCGGCCTGTCTTGGCGTAGGTGAACTCCGCCAGGCCGAAGAGCATCTCGGAAGAACCGTCCAGTTGCTCGAAGGTCGATCTGGTCCGCGAGCGCTTCGGGCTCCACGGGTTCCCTGCGGCGATCGCCCGCAGCTACTTGGCCTGGGCCCTCGCAGAACGCGGCAACTTCGACGAGGCCATTGCCCGCGGGCGGGAGGGCGTCGATATCGCCGACGCGGCGCACCACGCGTACAGCTTGGCCTACGTGTGCTGGGGTCTCGCGTTGCCGCACGTCATGCGGGGGACCTCGCCGAGGCGGCGCGCGTGCTGGAGCGTGCTGCGAGCCTGTGCCGCGAGTGGAACCTTCCGCTCATCGGCGCTCTCGTCTCCGGTCTCCTCGGACTCGTGCGCGCGAGGTCCGGGCGCGTGGACGACGGCGTCGGGCTGCTGCAGGAAGCCGTGACGACCCATGAACAGACGTTCGGGAGAGGCGTCTGGCATTCGCTGAACGTCATTTGGCTAGGCGAGGCACTCTTGCTCGCGAACCGGTACGACGATGCGCGCTCGGTTGTGGAGCGGGCTCTTGGGCTGACACGCGAGTTCAACCACCGCATCTGCGAGCCGAGGGCTCTTCAGCTTCTCGGCGAGATTGAGGCGTCCCGCGATACTCCCGACGGGAGGATGGCCGAGGGCCGCTTCCAAGAGGCCCTCGCGCTGGCCAAGGAGCTCGGGATGCGCCCCCTTGTTGCCCACTGTCACGTCGGGCTCGGGAAGCTCTACCGATGCACGGGCGAGCGCAAGCACGCACGCGAGCACCTCACTACCGCGATAGCGATGTTTCGCGAAATGGAGCTGTCATTCTGGCGGGCGCAGTCGGACGTGGAACTAAGTCAGCTCGAATAGACATTTGCACATCCTGTGTGCACCAGGCGCGCCCGGTCCGAGCCATTTGAGCGGAAGCTGTCAGCTCCGCAGGGTTTGGAGCGCGCGCCGCGCGCGGGCGTTGTGGCAGTCCGATCACGGCAGGAAATGCGTAAGGGCACGGTTCGCTGAATGACATCGATACCATTTGACATAATACAAATTATGCGACATATGGCCTGACTTGCCGCCCACCGTCATACGGAGTCCCCCTTGCTCCTCGGGGTCCTGGAGTTCCCCGACGTGCCGGCCGCGAATCGGTTCGCTAATGGACTCTTATCAAGCGTTTTCAGACTATTGCAACCGTTACCTAATGTCGTTATCTAATGTTACTTCAACGAACGGCTGGTTGCCACGCGAACAGCTCTGAATGTCAGGCATCCGGAACTGGCGCCATCTTCTGTTCTTGCCTGGACCGACAAGAACGTATCCCGGCTCTCGACCCGTTGTTGCCTGTCGCGGGGAAGCAAAGCGGACGGATGGTTCTGATCTGCCACGACAGCGGTAAGCCCGCCTGAAAGCGGACTGTCGATAGTGCATTCAGGCCAGCGTTGACCGACGGAATCGTCGGCGCACGCAACGCTTACGCGACGCATGCAACTTGAAATACCCATGTGGAAGGCGTAGGCTTTCTCAGTTGCGGGAGCAATCGGCCTACGCCGATCGGCGCAACGGGTTCCTTAGCGAATCTCCGGGCGTGCACGAGACGCACCTCCAAGCGTCCCGCCCCTCCACCCTCTGGTCCGGCTTGACCGCGCGGCTCCCGCCTCGCGGCGTGGTTCGCGTGCAGCACGAACTATCGTCGGTCCTTCAACAAAGGGGGTAGACCATGAACAAACGCATTACCACTTCAGGGTTGATCGCAGCCGCATTGCTGGCGGTGGCCGGATGCATGACCGCCGGGCAAACCGTCCCAGGCAAGCCCGAGTACATGGTGGTCGGCATCGACAATAAGGTTACCTGGGGAGACGACGGCAAGGTGCAGAACCTTGCGCCTGGCAAGGACGCGGTGACGATCGTCGACATCGGTACCGATCCGGCGAATCCGAAGATTGTCACCAACCTCCCGTTGATGAACTCGGTCTTCGGCCCGCCGACGAACCTTGCGATCACGCCAAATGGGCAGCTCGCGCTGGTGGCGAACTCGATGGACTGGGCCGCTGACGGGCCCGGTTGGAAGGGTTCGCCCGACAACAAGCTCTATGTCATCGACCTGACGACCAATCCGCCTACGCGCATCGACACGGTCGCGGTCGGCAAGCAGCCCTCGGGCATGGCGATCAACCGCGCCGGCAATCTTGCGCTCGTCGCGAACCGCGCCGACAACTCCATCAGCGTGCTCTCGATCCAGGGCAAGCAGGTGAAGCTCGTCGACACGGTGACGATCGGCGAGCAGGTCGCGCACATCGCGTTCACGCCGGACGGCAAACGCGCACTCGCGGTGAAGTTCCCCGGCCACAAGGTTGCGCTGCTCGAAGTCGATGGCCAGAAGGTCGCCTACACGAAGCGCGACCTCGCCGTCGGACTCTGGCCCTACAACCTCGACATCACGCCCGACGGCAGGCTCGCCCTCACCGCGGACAACGGCGCCGCGGGCTTTTCCGACGGCAATGTGGATACCGTGTCGGTCATCGACCTCGAAGCGAGCCCGCCGCGGGTGATCGACAAGGTCGTCGTCGGCGACGGCCCCGAGGGCTTCGCGATCAGCCCGACCGGTAGGCTCGCCGTCGCCGTGCTGCTGCGCGGCGCGAACAGTGCGAGGACCGATTGGTTCTACAACCGCAACGGCAGCATCGCCGTCCTGAAGATCGACGGCAAGAGAGTCAGCAAGGTCGGCGAAGTCGAGGTGCGCAGCCTGCCGGAGGGTGCGGTATTCAGCCCGGACGGGAAGTGGCTGTACGTCGGCAATTTCATGGACTCCGACATCTCCGTGCTGCGTGTGGACGGCGACACCGTCACCAACACGGGGATGCTGCTCAAACTGCCAGGCACGCCGGCGTCGATGCGTGGGAGGACGCAGTAGTTGATCTTGGAATCAAGGGCCGGTTGGCGCTCACGGCGAGCAAGGGGCTCGGGAAACCTGGGCGCCTCCCATCGGAGGGCGGCCACTAGTCGCGGGGGCTCATAGGGCCGGTTATCAGAGGTGGCATGCGGTTTACTGCGCTCCTTCTCATCCTAGTGGCCTTCGACGCACTGGCCTCGAATGCAGTTGGGGAAACGGTGTGCGGGGACCTGCCTGTGACGGCGATCGGGTGGACGCGCGAAGATGCTTTGCAGGTGTGCTCCGTGGTGCGGGATTCACTAACCTGGCTTCGCACGATGGAACTGACGCTCTCGGAAAGCGTGACCGTACGTCCACTCGACGATCAAGGCGTCATTACTAACACGCACCGGCTCGGGCGCTACGATGCCCGAACCAAGGAGATTCACATGCTGCCCTTCGACGCAGCGCTCAAAGCGTCGGTCGAAGAACCACCTGCGTTCGGCGTGCCCATGACCCGGGATCTCTGGCGCAGCTACATCGCGCACGAGATCGCGCATGCCGTCACCGACGCGTACCTTGCTACCGGTGTTCCGCACCTAACTGCGGGGGAATACATCGCGGGCGTCGTTCAACTTATGGTGCTCCCGGACGGGGTGCGGAAAGAGGTTCTCGAAAACTACCGGAAAGTGGCCGGATGGGAATCCGCGAGCGAGATCAGTGCACAGTATTACTTCATGGCGCCAGGCGCATTCGCGATAAAGTCCTATAAACACTTCACTGCCCTCACGCCGAGTGAGCAGCGCCGTTTCATCACCCGACTGACGCGGGAGAGGTTAAGCGACTGACAACCAGCGATCACGATGCAGGGTGAATGGCAACAGGACTTTCGTCCTTTCTCCGTGTCGTTGACGCTGCTTGGGTGCTGACTTTGGCTCCCCGTCCCGCAGGGGCTGACCGCGCGGATGGCTCGCGTGGCCGCGACCGAGGCAACGCGACCGTGCGTCACATCAAGGGCCCTCACGGAGAGGGCCCCTCTTTCGTGCCCGCGACCGGGTTTTGGCCAACCCTTCGCGTGCGAACGCCGCCGTTCAGAGCGGCTTCTCGGAGCAGCACAGCGCGTGCCGCACCTGCCGTATCGGGAAAATCGGCGAATACGCCATCAACCCCCAGTCGGAAGAACTGCAGGTACTCCGCCTGAGGGTCTCCCCGATAGTCAAACGCCAGGCGGCGTTTCTCATTGCGGAACGTAAAGGGGTGCACGAAGAGGCCGGCCTTGTGCGCGTCGGCCACCAACGTCGTCGCTGGCTGAGTCGAGGCATCCCGCAGGTCGATCTTTCCGTCGCCGTTGACATCGACCAGACGCCCGGCCGCATCGAGTCGGCCCTTCACCGGCACGATGTACGGCTTCCACGGTCCAATCCCATCGGCATAGGTCTTGATTTCGGCCAAGCCCGCGGGGGTGACCATCGCGGCAAAGAGCCGGGAGTCGCCTGCCTTGGCCCAATCGTAGGGCCGGTCGAGCGGCATCGCGTACGTGATCTTGCCGGTCTTCAGGTCGATATCATCTCCGTCGATAAGCTGCACCATTCGGTTCCGCAAGCCCTTGGCGCGCATCTCCTTGAGGCTGCCCGGCTCGAAGCTCTGGACAAAGACCGGGGCCGACCGACTGTTCCAGCCTGCGGCGTCGAGCGCCGCGATCAACTTGTCTTCGAGCGGAAGACCGAGGTCGCGATGGTAACTGGGGTTCTTGGTCTCGGGGTAGATCGCGATGCTGCGTCCCAGCTTCGCGCTCTGCGCCTTGGCGAAATCGATGATCTCCTGCAGCGTCACAATCCTGAACTTGCCGTTGTTCTGCTGGGGCCGCTCCGGATCCGTGACAGTCGCATACAACGTCTTGATTTCCGCCAGCGTAAAGTCGTGGGCAAACCAGCCGGTCTGCTTCTCGCCATCCACCAACCAGTCCACGCGCCTGCGACCAGCGAATTCGGGCCGGGTGGCGACATCGGTGCTGACGGTGAGCTCGGCATCATGCCGCGCGATCAACACGCCATCCTTGGTCGAGATCAAGTCGAACTCGATCACATCGGCGCCCTGATCGATGGCCAGTTGGTAGGCCTCCAAGGTCTCCTCGGGAAGATAGCCCGAGGCGCCCCGGTGTGCGACCACCAGCGGCGGCCTGCCGTCGAGCGTGGGCGCGGACGCTTGGCCAGCGGCATTCGCCACGACCCCATGCGTTGCGACCGCGCTTGCTGCAGTCACCGTTAGCGCCAGCGTCACGCCGCGCAACCTCTTGGGAAAGTCGTTAACCCTGAGCATTTTCGCCATACGCCACCTCCGGGGCACTGATTGGTTGGCGCCATGCCCACTGCAAACGAATAGGCGCGCCAGACTATTGAGCGCCAGGCATGGCGCCAGGATCTCGCGCCAAAGCAATCCCATATCGCGCCCTTCGCACTTGCCACCCGAAACGGGCGAGAGCACGGTGGCCGGCACCCCCAATTCCCGAGATGTGCCCGTCTGCCATTGCCGCCGGCACACCGGGGGTCACGCGTCAGTTCCCGAACAGCGCACGGCCTGCCCAGGCAGGTGCCGGAACGACGGGCGTGAGCACCACGCGCACCTGCCACTGCGGATTCAGCAGATCGTTCTGGACCAGGTTGTAATGGAATTCAATGCCGACCTGTGCGGGCACCGGACCGAGGTTGATCATCGTGTCGAAGCCGAGGCCGACGAAGAGTTGCGTCCACCGGCGCGTCTCCCAGTTGTAGTTCCAGTTGGGCATGACGCCGATGCCGCTCTCCTGGTTCAACGCGTATCGGAAGATCGGCTGGAGGCTGGTGATGTTGATGTCGTTGCGATTGGCGTCGCCGGCGAATGACCAGAACTGCTGCGCAATGACGCCGTAAACCCACTTTTCGTCGAGGTGCACGGCGACCGCCGCTGGTCCCGCGGCCCACTTGCCAGTGCCCAGCACCTCGCTCGTCGCGGTCTTCATCATCAGTCCGACGCCGATGCCGAAGATGTCGGGCGGCTTCACCCCCTCGTTGGTGGCGAAATAGTTCATCCACTGGATGTCGCCGAGACCCGTGGTCCGGCCGAACGTGATCGTCCCCATGGCCGGCTCGTACTGGTCGGTCAGCCTGGTGTAATTGTTCGGGAGCTCGAAGCTGTTGATCGGGATGATCGGCCGCGAGAGCCAGCGGATGTCCGGCGTCAGCTGCATCGACAGCACCGGCTGGATCAGCGTCGAGCTCTGAGCGCTGCCAAGCGGTTTGGCCCTGTCGACTAGCGCGCCGGAGAACCACGTGATCGTGCTCTGCACGTTGAGCAGCCAAAGGTGTCCGAGCGGGTTGTTGATCATTTCCGCGATCTGCTCGGGCGTGTAGCCGCCGGGTGCCGGCGGGCTCGTCGCTTTCTCCGCGCTCTCCTGCGCCATTGCGCCCGCTTGCGCCACGATGCGGCTGTCGCCAGGAGCGGGCGCGAGTTCCTGGAACTCGTGCAGCGCCCACCGGTGGTGCGGGCCTGGAAGGAACTGGCCGTGCGCCGGCGCCGCGACCACAAGCGCCGCGAGAATCAGGGGGAGTCCGAGCTTTCTCATGCAGGGCCGGCAACGATCGCCACCCTGAAGGTCGTCACCGAAGCTTGCCGCCGGGGGTTGGCGCGACATTCCATTGTCGTCATCTCACCCCTGAGCTGATTTGCGTCGCAGACCTTCCTGAGGACGCCGATTCTGTTACCGCCGTCTGTGCCCCGGGTCAGCATTTACGTTATTCCACGACTGCAGATCGCGCTTTGCCCTGCGTCAAACAGCCCGTCGCCTTGGGCGAGCCAGATTTCGAGGTGTCGCTGGACGCGGCGATAAGGAACGCTACGGCCCGAGGGGAAATCTGGCGGAGCGGCCGTTACGTGGCGACAAGGAGATCTACTCGTAAGCTCCCCCGTCAAGTAACAGTTCTAAACTGGAGTCTCGCCGAGCCTGAAGTTGGCCCCGTTTCTGTGCAGTCTAGAGCTGGGAATCGGTGCTTTGGCGGCCGGCGTACTTACTTGGGGTCAGGTGGCCAAGTGCGCTGTGCGGTCGATGCTCGTTGTAATGCCGACGCCACGCTTCGCCTCGACCGATCTCGGTTTCGAGATTTCGCCGTCCTGTCAGCCATCCGACCCGTTTTTCCCCGACCCCGACAACCGTTGCAGAATTTCGAATCTTGTACGTTCCCTAGGGCGTGTGAGACACATCTTATTTCCAACCATCAAGAGCCGAACTCACAATCCCGATACGCTAGACTCCGCGCGGTGAGCCATCGGTCGCTACCTTGAGTCCCCAACAGATCGCGCTTGAACAGGCGCTCCAATACCACCGCCAAGGCAAGCTGCGCGAGGCACTCGAGCGTTACGCGACGATCCTAGCGGCCGATCCGAGCCACGCGGGCGCGCTGCATCTTTCGGGGGTCGCGCTGCATCAGTCCGGCGATCACGCGGGCGCCGTCGAGCGCATCCGCCAGTCGATCGCCATCGATCCGGCGCCCGCCGAACCTTGGTCCAACCTCGCGCTTGCCCTCGATGCTCTCGGCCGACGAGAACCCGCGGTCAACGCACTGACGGAAGCCGCCCGGCGCGCTCCGAATGATCCGCAGATCTGGACCAATCTCGCGGCGCTGCAATTGGCACTGGGCCGGTACTCGGATGCCGAGCGCTCGGTCCGCGCGGCGATCGCCGCCGACTCCCGCGACGCCGCTGCGTGGTGCACCCTCGCGCTGGTCCTCGAACCCCAGGGCCGGCTGCTCGAGGCGCTCGATGCCGCGAGCCGTGCCGTTGCTCTCGCCCCCGGCGAGGTCACCCCGGCCGGCGTCAAGGCGCAACTGCAGGCGGCGCTGGGGCAGTTCGACTTGGCGCGCCGGACGCTCGATGCCGCCCTAATCCGCGTGCCAATGGCGGCGCCGCTGCACGCCCAGCTCGCCGAGATCGCAGAGCGCCAGGGCGACCTGCGGGCCGCCGGTGACGCGTACGAGCGCGCGCTTCGCTTGCAGCCGGATAGCGGGCAGGTGCTCTCGCAGTTGCTGTTTCTGCGCAAGCGGCTGGGCGATTGGCGGGATCTGGATGCACTCCAAGCGCGGTTTCGGGAAGGAGTCGGGAAGCGATGGTCGTTCCTCACCCCGTTTTCGTTCCTGAGCGATCCTTCAACGCGAGCGGAACAACGCGCGTGCGCCGAAAACTGGACCGCCCCGCTCGTGCATTCCACGGTGCCTATCCGACGTCGCCTGCACCTCGGGCGACTGCGGATCGGCTACCTGTCCGGCGATTTCTACGACCATCCGACCGC
This sequence comes from uncultured beta proteobacterium, assembly GCA_963809965.1. Taxonomy (GTDB): domain Bacteria; phylum Pseudomonadota; class Gammaproteobacteria; order Burkholderiales; family Casimicrobiaceae; genus CAIWHR01. Next base: position 212,067 of record CAWELU010000023.1, on the reverse strand, counting down.
GGTGCTCCTCGCCGGCGTTCTCGAAGCGCACGACCGTTCCCGCTTCGAGATCGTCGGCTATTCGACCGGCCCGGACGATCGGAGCGCCTTGCGTACGCGCGTCGCCGCAGCCTGCGATCGATTCGTGGACTTGCGTGGCGTGGCCCCGGAGATCATCGCCGGCCGCATCCGGGACGAGCGCATCGACGTGCTGGTCGATCTGAAGGGCCACACTGCCGGCGCGCCGATGGAGGTATTGGCACTTCGTCCGGCGGCCATCCAGGTGCACTGGCTGGGCTACCCGGGCACGCTGGGCGCGCCGTTCGTCGACTACCTGATCGGCGATCCGGTCGTGACGCCGCCCGAGGAGGAGGCCGACTACACGGAATCGCTGGTGACGCTTCCGTGGTCGTACCAGTGCAACGACCGCTCCCGCGTCGCGACCGCTCCCCCTCCCCGCGCGGCGTGCGGCCTTCCGGCCGATGCGGTGGTGCTGTGCTGCTTCAACAACAGCTATAAGATCAATCCGCAGGTATTTGATGCCTGGGCACAAATTCTCGCGGCTGTTCCCGACGCGGTGCTCTGGTTGCTCGCGCGCGGCGAAGACGACCCCGCGATCGACAACCTGCGCCGCGAGGCCAACGCGCGTGGCATCGTATCTGAGCGCGTGATCTTCGCGACGCATCGCCCGCAACCCGAGTACCTCGGCCTGTACCGGCATGCCGACCTGTTTCTGGATACCTGGCCCTACAACGCGCACACGACGGCAAGCGACGCCTTGTGGCAGGGCTGTCCGGTCCTGACCCGGCGCGGGGCCACCTTCGCGGGAAGGGTTGCCGCGAGCCTGCTGCGCGCGGTCGGCCTGCCCGAGCTCGTCGCGACGGACTGCGATGCCTACGTCGCCGCGGGGATTGGTCTGGCCCGTGAACCGGCGCGCCGAGCCGCATTGCGCGCGTTTCTCGAAGGGCCCGGCCGTGCGAGTCCCTTGTTCGATGCGGCCGAGTTCACGCGCGCACTCGAATCGGCTTACGAAGCGATGGCGGATCAGTTTCGGACGGGACGCAGGAGTTCGATTCGTATCCCTGCGAACGCCGAACGCGACGCGCTGAGCGCCCCGGCGCCAATGCCTCAATCACGAAGCAATCCGAGCGCCTGATCGACGCGATCTGCAGAAATTATATTAATACCATCAATCCTTTGTTTTGGCTTGTTGAGAGTCGGGATTAACACTTGGCGGAACCCGAGCTTGGCGGCCTCGCGAATGCGCTCCTGCCCACGCTGCACCGGCCGGATCTCGCCGGCGAGTCCCACTTCGCCGAACACCAGCGTTTTCGCCGGCAACGGCCGTCCGGTGAGCGACGAATGGACCGCGAGCAGGATCGCCAGGTCGGCGGCCGGCTCGGTGATGCGGACGCCGCTCACGGCATTGACGAAGACGTCGTAGCCGCCGGTCTCGATTCCGCCGTGCCGGTGCAGGACCGCGAGCAGCAGCGCCAGCCGTTGCGGATCGAGGCCCACCGACAGCCGCTTCGGCATGCCGCCCTGCACTGGGTCCACGAGCGCCTGGATTTCGACCAGCAGCGGCCGCGAGCCTTCGAGCGTCGCGACGATGGCCGAGCCCGGCACCGGCGATGCGTGCTGCGACAGGAACAGTGCGGACGGGTTGGCCACACCCTTGAGTCCGCGCTCGGTCATGGCGAACACGCCCAGCTCGTTCGCCGCGCCGAAGCGGTTCTTGATCGCCCGCACGAGCCGGAAGCTCGAATGCGTGTCGCCCTCGAAATAGAGCACGGTGTCGACGATGTGCTCGAGCACACGCGGGCCGGCGATCGCCCCTTCCTTGGTCACGTGACCCACAAAAATCACGACGATGCCACGCTGTTTCGCAAGGCGTGTCAACTGCGCCGCGCATTCGCGCACCTGCGCGACGCTTCCGGGGGCCGAGGTGAGTGCCTCGGTGTACGCCGTCTGGATCGAGTCGATGACCACCACTTCGGGCGCTTCGGTCGCGATCGTCGCCGCAATCGCCTCGAGCTGGACTTCCGCGAGCAGCGACACCGGCGCGTTGATCAATCCCAGTCGCTGGGCCCGCAGCGCGACCTGCTCGACCGATTCCTCGCCCGTAACGTAGAGTGCCTTGCGCGCGGCACCGATCGCCGCCATCGCCTGCAGCAACAGCGTCGACTTGCCTATGCCGGGATCCCCGCCCAGCAGGATGACCCCCCCGTGGACGAGCCCTCCGCCCAGCACGCGGTCGAATTCCTCGACCCCCGTCGGGAAGCGCGGACTCGAGCGCGCGTCGACGCTCGCGAGCGTGCGCACCGCGGCGGATTTCCCGCTGACGGTCTGGAAGCGCTTCGGCTCGGGCGTCGCGATCGTTTCGACGAGCGTGTTCCACGCCTCGCAGTGGGGGCACTGGCCTTGCCACTTCGGGCATTGGCCCCCGCATTCGGTGCAGCTGTAGACGGTTTTCGGCTTGCCCATGATGGGGATTGTCTGGCCGCGCGAGAAGGCTTCATCGCCCCGGCGCACGCCGGAAAACGACACCCTTCGTCGAAGGGTCCCGCGGCCCTTAGTTCAGCTCGTCCGGCGTGACGACCGCGGTCCCGAGCTTCCCGACGACGACGCCTGCCGCCTGGTTCGCGATGCGCACCGCGGATGCCAGGTCGGCGCCCGCGCCCATCAAGGTGGCCAGCGTCGCGATCACCGTGTCGCCCGCGCCGGAAACGTCGTACACCTCGCGCGCGACCGCGGGGATGCTGTCCGCGCCCGCATCAGTGTACAGGCTCATCCCCTCCTCCGATCGTGTGACGAGAAGGGCGGCGACGTCGAGTTCGGCGCGCAGCGTCTGCGCCTTCACCGTCATTTCGTCCTCGTCGCGCCAGCGCCCGACCACCTGCCGGAACTCGGCCCGGTTGGGCGTCATCACGGTCGCCCCACGGTACTTCATCCAGTCCTCGCCCTTGGGGTCGACCAGCACCTGCTTGCCCTCCGCACGGGCACGCTCGATCATCGTCGCAATGTGGGCGAGCCCGCCCTTGCCGTAGTCGGACAGGATCACGAGATCCGCATCGGCGACGAGCCGCTCGTAGTCCGCAAGCTTGGTGGCGAGCACCTCGTGCGACGGCGCCGTCTCGAAGTCGATGCGCAACAGTTGCTGCTGCCGGCCGATGACCCGCAGCTTCACCGTCGTCGGCAGCGACGGATCCCGATGGAACGACGTCTGCACGCGGTCCGCGGCAAGCAGCCGTTCGAGCGTGGCCCCGGGCTCGTCCGTGCCGATCACCGACAAGAGCGTCACCTTCGCCCCGAGCGCCGCGACGTTGCGCGCGACGTTCGCCGCCCCGCCGGGGCGCTCTTCGCTGCGCGCCACTTTCACCACGGGAACGGGCGCCTCCGGCGAGATCCGGTCGACCTCGCCGAACCAATAGCGGTCGAGCATCACGTCGCCGACGATCAGCACGCGTGTACGCGTCACGCGCTCGCGGTAATCGGAGAATTTCGCCATGTCAGCGGCGCCCGATCGCGAAATACTCGAGCCCGGCCGCGCGCACCAGCGACGGGTCGTAGAGGTTGCGGCCATCGAACACGAACGGTGAGGCAAGCGCAGCGCGAATCGCCCCGAAATCGGGGCTGCGGAACTCCTTCCACTCGGTGACAACGACGAGCGCGTCGGCCCCGGCGAGCGCCGCCATGGGCGAGTTCGCGTAGCCGAGCCATGGCGCGTCGCCGAAGATCCGCTTCGCCTCGGGCATGGCAGCGGGATCGTACGCGACGATCCGCGCACCGCGTTGCGCGAGCGCCGCGATGATCTCGCGAGCCGGCGCCTCGCGCATGTCGTCGGTGTTGGGCTTGAACGCCAGGCCCCACAGCGCGAAACAGCGCCCGGTGAGATCGGCACCCATGCGGCGCTCGATCTTCTCGACCAGCCGCAGCTTCTGCGCGTCGTTGACGGCCTCGACCGCACCGAGAACCTGCAGCGGCCGGCCGTGCTGCGCCGCCGTGTGCCGAAGCGCCTTCACGTCCTTCGGAAAGCAGCTGCCGCCGTAGCCGGCGCCCGGATACAGGAACTGGTAGCCGATGCGCGGATCGGAGCCGATCCCCTGGCGCACGTGCTCGATGTCGGCACCGAGCTCGTCGGCGAGGTTCGCGAGCTCGTTCATGAACGAGATCCGGGTCGCGAGCATCGCATTGGCGGCATACTTCGTCAGTTCCGCCGAACGCGGATCCATCACGAGCAGCCGCTCGTGATTGCGCATGAAGGGCGCGTACACGGCGCGCATCGCCGCGATGGCGCGCTCGTCGTCGGCGCCGATGACGACGCGGTCGGGCTTCATGAAATCCTCGACGGCGGCCCCCTCCTTCAGGAACTCGGGATTCGAGACGACGGCGAACGGAGTGTTCACTCCTCGCGCGGCGAGTTCGTCCGCGATCGACGAGCGCACCCGGTCGGCCGTGCCGACGGGCACCGTCGACTTGTCGACGATGATCGTGAACTCCGTCATCCGGCGTCCGATGTTGCGCGCAGCGGCGAGCACGTACTGCATGTCGGCGGAGCCATCTTCGTCGGGCGGGGTTCCGACCGCGATGAATTGCAGCGCGCCATGCGCGACGGCGGCATCGGCGTCGGTGGTGAAGTTGAGCCTGTCCCGACGCCACATTGCGTCGGATCATCGCCTCGAGCCCGGGCTCGTGGATCGGCACGCCGCCTTGGTTCAGCGTGGCGATCTTGCGCGCATCGACGTCGAGGCAAAGCACGTCGTTGCCGACTTCGGCGAGGCAGGTTCCGGTGACGAGACCGACATAGCCGGTGCCGATCATCGTGATCTTCATGCGTTCTTGACTCCGACATTGGCAAGCGATGCATTGATCGCAGCGAGTGCGGCGACCGGATCGGCCGCCTGCGTGATCGGACGGCCAACGACGAGATAGTCGGCGCCGTTCGCGATGGCTGCTTCGGGCGTGATGACTCGCGCCTGATCGTCCCTTACGCTTCCGACGGGCCGGATTCCCGGGGTGACGAGCCTGAATGGAACCGGCAGCGCCGCTCGCAGCGCAGGCGCTTCGACCGCCGAGCACACGACGCCATCCAGACCGTTGGCCGCGGCAAGCCGCGCGAGCCTCTCGGCCTGCCGCGCCGCGGAATCGAGGACCCCTGTGGCGGCGAGATCGGCATCATTGAGGCTCGTCAACACGGTCACCGCGATCAACAGCGGCCGCGCCCTTCCCTCTTCGGCGGCGGTCTTCGCCACCGCGTCACGCGCCGCGGCGAGCATCGCAGCCCCTCCGGCGGCGTGGACATTCAGCATCCACACCCCGAGGCGAGTTGCCGCCGCACACGCCTGCGCGACCGTGTTCGGAATGTCGTGGAATTTGAGATCGAGAAAGACGTTGAAGCCGCGCTCGACCATCCAGCGGACGGGCTCGGGACCGGCGACAACGAACATCTCCTTGCCGACCTTGAGGGCACAGGCGGCCGGGTCGAGCCGATCGACGAGCGCCAGCGCATGCATCGGATTGGCGAAATCGAGCGCGACGATGACGCGAGGATCGACGCTAATCACGGTTCGATTCCGTCGCAGAAAAATGGACCTCGTCAGACATAACCATCCGGCGTCTCCGTTCGGCGGGGAGAGTACGTCTCCCATTTGCCGCATCCCGGGCAGCGCCAGTAATACTGCTTCGCGCGAAAGCCGCACTGGTCGCACTTGTACATCCCGAGCCGCTTGATGTGCTGGCCGACCAGCTGCTTGACGAGCTCGAGGTCGTGCCGCCGCTCGACCGGGGACGCGACCAGCTGCGCCTCCAGCAGCCGGTCGAGGCCGACCAGCGTCGGGTTGCGCGCCAACTCGTCCTTGATCAGGTCGGCCGCCGCATCGGGTCCCGCTTCGGCGAGGGTCAGCGTGAACACCGTGTTGAGAAGGTCGAGCGACGGATACTGCTGCTGATACGCATTCAGCGCGCGCAGCCCCTGCGCAGCCCGACCCTGCCGGCGATAGGCGTCGGCCAGCCGTTCCGCGACGAGCGAAAGGAACGCCGGGTTCTGTGATTCGATGTGCTGCCATGCGTCGATCGCGGCGGCGAGGTTCCCTTGCTGCGCTTCGAGATCGCCCTTGAGCATCGTGGCGCGCGCACAGGCCCTGTATTCGGCCAGCGCGTGGTCGAGTTCACTGCGTGCCGTGGCGAGATCCGACTTCACGAGCGCCGCCTGCGCGAGCTCGCAGTGATAGTGCGCGATCTCCTTGAAATAAGGCTGCTTCGCGATGGCTTCCATGCGTCGCGTCACGGCGATCGCCTTCGGCCAGTCCTTCTCCTGCTCGTAGATGGAGATGAGAAATCCGAGCGAGGGGTGCTCGAACGGCGAGCCGTCGAGCTTGGTGAACATTTCCTCCGCGCGATCGAGAAGCCCGGCCCGGTGGAAATCCTGCGCCAGCTCGAAGATCGCGGCCTTGCGCTTTTCCGCCGGCAGATCCGAGCGGTCGAGCAGGTTCTGGTGCATCCGGATCGCCCGGTCGATCTCGCCCTGGCGCCGGAAGAGGCTGCCCAGAGCGAAGTGCAGATCGACGGTCTGCGGATCGACCTTGACCACCTCGATGAACGACTCGATCGCCTTGTCGGGCTGCTCGTTCAGCAGGAAATTGAGGCCCCGAAAATACGACAGCGGCAGCGCGCGGGACTCGCGCAGCAGGTGCTTGATGTCGATGCGCGCGGCGATCCAGCCCAGCGCGAAAAAGATCACCGGGATCGGCAGCAGCCACCACAGCTCGAATTCCATGGACGCGGGCGGAAGGGAGAATCAACCCCCGTCGAGGGCGCGGTCCACCCGTTCGAACCCGGGTCCGGACGCCGGTGTCGTTCCCGGCACCGTGCCGGTTCGCGCCCAGTCGGCATGGGGCGTGGTATCGCGCTGGCGCACCTCGCGGCGAAGGCGATGCAACTGTCGCGACAACCGCGCCGAGCGCGCCGCACCGGCGAGGAGCCCGGCCGCGACGCCGGCGACAAACGCCGCGAGGACCACGAAGATGAGCGGCGCCTGCCAGCTCCACCAGTGGTAGAACTTGAGCGTTACGAGCTCCGAGTTCTGCAGCGACAGGAACAGGAGCGCCAGGAACAGCGTGGCGCCGACAACCCAGCGCACGATTCGCATCCGCTTCTCCGTCAGCAACGCAAACGGGCAGCCGAGCCAGCGGCAGGAACGCTAGCCCGCCGGTAAGCCCGCTGCCCGCCTCGGCTCATCCCGGATTCTTGAAATCGACCCGCTCGCGCAGCTCCTTGCCGGCCTTGAAGTGCGGAACGTGCTTCTCCGGCACCTGGACTTTCTCCCCGGACTTCGGATTGCGCCCGGTTCGCGGCGGCCGGTAATTCAGACCGAAACTGCCGAACCCGCGGATCTCGATGCGCTCCCCCTTGGCGAGGCTCTCCGCCATCGCGTCGAGGATCATCTTGACCGCGAGCTCGGCGTCCTTCGCGACCAGCTGCGGGAACTGCGCCGCAAGGCGGTCGATCAGCTCCGATTTGGTCATCACGCGACCCGCTTATTCGTTGGGCTTGTTGTCCATCTTGGCACGCAGCAGCGCACCGAGATTCGTCGTTCCCGAAGTCGTCCCCGCGGAGTCGGCCTTGATGGTCTGCATCGCCTCCGTCTCCTCGGCATGGTCCTTCGCCTTGATCGAGAGGTTGATGCTGCGGTTCTTGCGGTCGATGTTGATGATCATCGCGGTGACGGGGTCGCCTTCCTTCAGGTGCGTGCGGATGTCCTCGACCCGGTCGCGCGCGACTTCGGAAGCGCGCAGGTATCCCTCGACGTCGCCGTCGAGCGCGATCACCGCACCCTTGCCGTCCAGCGATTTCACGGTCCCCTTGACGACGTTGCCCTTGTCGTGGGTCGCGACGTAGTTGGAGAAAGGATCGCCATCGAGCTGCTTGATGCCGAGCGAGATGCGCTCGCGCTCGACGTCGATCGCCAGCACCACCGCCTCGACCTCGGCACCCTTCTTGTAGTCGCGGACGGCGGCCTCGCCGGGGAGCGACCAGGACAGGTCGGACAGGTGCACGAGCCCATCGATGCCGCCAGGCAGGCCGACGAATACGCCGAAGTCGGTGATCGACTTGATCTGGCCCTTTACGCGATCCCCCTTCTTGTGATTCATCGCGAAATCGTCCCAGGGGTTCGGCATGCACTGCTTCATCCCGAGCGAGATCCGGCGCCGGTCCTCGTCGATCTCGAGGATCATCACCTCGACCTCGTCCCCCAGCTGCAGGACCTTGGTCGGGTGGATGTTCTTGTTGGTCCAGTCCATCTCGGAGACGTGCACGAGCCCCTCGATCCCCGCCTCGATCTCGACGAACGCGCCGTAGTCGGTGATGTTGGTGACCTTGCCGAACAGGCGCGTGCCCGTCGGGTAGCGGCGCGATAGGCCGACCCACGGATCCTCGCCCAGCTGCTTCATGCCGAGCGACACGCGGTTCTTTTCCTGGTCGAACTTCAGGACCTTCGCCGTGACCTCGTCGCCGACGGACAGCACTTCCGACGGGTGCTTGACGCGGCGCCAGGCGAGGTCGGTGATGTGCAGCAAACCATCGATGCCGCCGAGGTCGACGAACGCACCGTAATCGGTGATGTTCTTGACGATGCCCTTGACGGTCGCGCCCTCGGAAAGCGTCGACAGGAGCTTCTCGCGCTCCTCGCCCAGGCTCGCTTCGAGCACGGCGCGCCGCGAGACCACCACGTTGTTGCGCTTGCGGTCGAGCTTGATGACCTTGAACTCGAGGGCCTTGTTCTCGTAGGGCGAGGTGTCCTTCACCGGCCGGATGTCGACCAGCGAGCCAGGGAGGAACGCGCGGATGCCGTTGACCATCACGGTGAGGCCGCCCTTCACCTTGCCGGTGACGAGCCCCGAGACGACGCTCCCCTGCTCCATCGCGGCCTCGAGGTCGTGCCAGGCCTTGAGGCGCTTGGCCTTGTCGCGCGACAGCTTGGTCTCCCCGTAGCCGTCCTCGAGACTCTCGATGGCCACGGTGACGAAATCGCCGGCCTTGACCTCGATCTCGCCCTTGTCGTTCTTGAATTCCTCGATCGGGATGAAGCTTTCGGACTTGAGGCCCGCGTTGACGACGACGACGTTGAAGTCGACGCGGACGACCTCGGCGGTGATCAGTTCGCCCTGGCGCATCTCCTGCCGGGTGAGCGATTCCTCGAACAGCGCGGCGAAGTTTTCCATCGGAGCGGCGGGGTTGGCGGGGGCAATGCTGGAAATGGCGGTAGCCATGGGGGTTGGTTCCTTCACCTGTCAAGGCCGCCGGGGTGCGAGAACCCTTTTTCTCGCGCGGCGGGCTGGTTGTCGAATCCTTCCGTGCCGCGCCGGCCAGCGCGCGCCCGGAGGCCCTTCTGCCTGTGGGGCCGCAGCTGCCGGCCCACCTACGCTCCGCTCGCCCCCGCCTCGGTTCCGTCGCCCGCGGTCCGGCGTTCCCGGTACCGGTCGAGCACGAAATCGATCGCGGCGGCGATCGTCATGTCGGTCGTATCCAGGACCACGGCGTCCGCTGCCGGCTTGAGTGGCGCTGCCACCCGCCCGGCATCGCGCGCATCGCGCTCCCGGATATCACGCAAAAGACTTTGAATTGTACTGGAGATTCCTTTTTCGATCAACTGCTTATGACGCCGCCTTGCGCGCTCCTCGGCGCTTGCCGTCAGGAACACCTTGAGTCGGGCGTCCGGAAAGACCACGGTGCCCATGTCGCGGCCGTCGGCGACGAGTCCCGGCGCACGGCGAAACGCCCGCTGCCGCTCGATCAGCGCGGCGCGGACCGCGGGGTGCACCGCCACCCGCGAGGCAGTGGCACTGACCGCCTCGCTGCGGATCGCCTCGCCGACATCGCGACCTCCGCAAAGGATCCTGCCGCCGACGAACGTGGCGTCAAGACCCCTTGCCGTCTGCGCAAGTGCGGCCTCGTCGTCCGGGGCGACCCCGGTCTCCAGCGCTGCCAGCGCGACGAGCCGGTACAACGATCCGCTGTCGAGCAGGTGAAATCCCAACGCGCGGGCGACGCCCTCGGCGATCGTGCCCTTGCCTGACGCGGCGGGCCCGTCGATGGCGATCACCGGACATTTGCTGTGGTCACGACTCGGTGATCGCGCGGAAGGCCGCGAAATAATCGGGGAACGTCTTGCGCACGCAATCGGGATCGTTGATCCGGACGGCGACGCCACCGAGCGCCGCGAGCGAAAAGCACATCGCGATCCGATGATCGTCGTAGGTATCGATCGTCGCGGGCACGAGCTTGCCCGGTCGGCTGGACGGTAAGGTGGTTCTTCGCCCGCTTCGACGGTGGCGCCGAGCTTGTGCAATTCCGCCGCCATTGCCGCGACGCGATCCGTTTCCTTGACGCGCCAGCTCGCGATTCCCTCGAGCGTCGTTGGTCCCTCGGCGAACAGCGCGACGATGGCGAGCGTCATCGCCGCGTCGGGTATTCCGACACAGTCCACGCGGAGCCCAGAAAGCGATCGTCCTGCGGATGCCTCGATCCAGTCGTCGCCGGAATGGATCACGGCGCCCATCCGGGCGAGCACGTCGGCGAACGCGACGTCGCCTTGGATCGAGTGCCGGCCCACGCCGACGACCCGCACCGGGCCGCCGCCGATCGCACCGGCGGCCAGGAAATAGGACGCCGCCGACGCGTCACCTTCGACGTTGAGGTGCCCGGGATTCGTGTACCGCGAGTGTGCGGGAACGCGGAACACGCGCCCGCCTTCCTCCGCGACCGCGACACCGAAGCGACCCATCAGGTTCGTCGTGATCGCGACATAGGGTCGCGAGATGAGATCGCCCGCGACCTCGACCGTGACCGTGCGGCCCGTGCGTCCGGTCAATAGCGGCAACGCCATCAGCAGTGCGGAGACGAACTGGCTCGACACATCGCCGCGCACCGTCACGCGGTCCGGTCCGTTCGCGGCGCCGGCGCGGCCTGGTCCGATCGCGAGCGGCGGAAACCCTTCCTGGCCGAGATATCGAATGTCCGCGCCGAGCATCCGCAACGCGTCGACGAGATCGCCGATCGGCCGCTCGTTCATCCGCGGCACACCGGTGAGCTCATACGAGCCGCCCGCCAACGCGAGCACCGCGGTCAGCGGACGAAACGCGGTGCCGGCATTGCCGAGGAAGAGCCTCTGCGGAAGGTGCCGGAATCGTGCCGCCTGTCCCGTACACAACGACATCGCGCGTTCCCGCGACGCGCTCGACGCGGATACCGAGCGCGACAAGTGCGTCCAGCATCCGGTCGACATCGTCGGCGTCGAGCAAGCCGCGCAACGTCGTGGCGCCATCGGCCAGCGCCGCGAGGAGCAGCGTCCGATTGGAGATGCTCTTCGATCCGGGCAGCACGACCTTGCCCCGGGCGTGGGCCGCCGGGTGCAAGATCGAGGTAAGCCGGTCCGTGCACGTTCGCTGCGGCCAAGTCGAGCGCCCCGCGACGCCTACGTTTCGCGCGGCCCGTCGGCCGGGACGCTCTGCGCCGGTCGCATGCTGCGCGCCCCACGCCCGGCGGGCCGCGCTCGCGCGCGCGAATACCGCCTCGAGCGCGACGGCATCGCCAGCGGCGACCATCGCCGCTATCCGGTCGAGCTGCGCGCGAAATGCCGTCACTTCGGCGAGCAGCGCGTCGCGGTTGGCAAGCGAGATGTCGCGCCACATTTCGGGCGATCCGGCGGCGATGCGCGTGAAGTCGCGGAATCCGCTCGCCGCATAGCGGAAAATGTCCTCGGCATCGGGTCGCGTCGCAAGTGCCTCCACCAGCGCGAACGCAAGCAGGTGCGGCAGATGCGATACGGCCGCAAAAATCCGGTCGTGCGCGCCGGCGATCGAGCTCGCGTACCTGCGCGCCACAGCCGCGCCACAACTCGGCCACGCGCCGGACGGCTTCGGGGTCCGTCGCCGCGGTCGGCGTCAACACGACATTGCGGCCATCGAACAGCGTCGCGAAGGCCGCCCGCGCCCCCGTGTGCTCGGTTCCCGCAATCGGGTGCCCGGGCACGAATCGCGGCAATGCCGCACCGAGATGCGCGCGCGCCGCGGCGATCACATCCTGCTTGGTGCTGCCGGCATCCGTGACAACCGTCTGCGGACCGAGGCGCCCCGCCAGCGCGGCGAAGAGCGCCGGAAACTGCGCGACGGGCGCCGCGAGCAGCACGAGATCCGCATCCGTGGTTTCGGCGGGCCAATCGACATCCACCGTCACCGCGCGATCGACGATCGAAAGGCGCAGTGCATCGTCGAGATTCGACCGACCACGACCGACGCCGACGATCGTTCGCCTTCTGGCCCGCGGCCTTCTGCGCGAGCGCAAAGGATCCCCCGATGAGCCCCACGCCGACGACGACGATCTTGGACAGCGGCGGCACGCCTGCGGTCACGGCAGCGATGCTCCGGCGCGGCGGCATCAACCGGCAAGCAGCGCTCGTCAAGGCAACGAGGAAGCGCTCGTTCTCCGCAGGCAATCCGATCGTGACGCGCAACCATTCCGGCAGCGCGTAGTTGGCGACCGGCCGCACGATCACCCCGCGCTTCAGCAGCCGCATATAGACGCTCCCCGCGTCGCCCACCTTCACCAGCAGGAAGTTCGCGTGCGACGCGACCCAGTCGAGTCCGAGGCTGCGCAATCCCGCTTCGAGCTGCCGCATTCCTTCGCGGTTCAGGCGCCGGCTTTCCTCGACGTAGGCGGTGTCGGCCAGCGCGGCGAGCGCCGCGGCCTGGGCGAGCGCATTGACATTGAACGGCTGCCGCACCCGGTTCAGCATGTCCGCCACCTTCGGCTCCATGACGCCGTAGCCGACGCGCAGCGCCGCGAGCCCGTACGCCTTGGAAAAGGTCCGCGAGACGATCAGGTTCGGATAGCGGGCGACCCAGGCCGCGCTGGCCGCCTGTTGCGCCGGCTCCAGGTACTCGTTGTAGGCCTCGTCGAGGACCACGAGCACGTCGTCGGGGACCGACGCGATGAAGCGCTCGAGCGCGTCCGGTGCGAGCCACGTGCCGGTCGGATTGTTCGGATTGGCGACGAACACGACGCGCGTCGCGGGCGTGATCGCCGCGCGCATGCCGGCAAGGTCGTGGCCGAAGTCGACGGCCGGCACCTCGATGCCGATCGCGCCCCGCGCCTGCGTGGCGAGCGGATACACCGCAAACGCGTGCCGCGAATAGACCGCGTGGTCGCCGGGCCGGAGGAACGCCTGCGTCACGAGCTCGAGCACGTCGTTCGAGCCGTTGCCCAGCACGATCTGGCTCGGTGGCGATCGCGTATCGCGCCGCCAGTGCCGCCTTCAACTCGAAACCGTTGCCGTCGGGATACCGGGACAACTCCTCGGTGGCCGCCGCCAGCGCAGCCCGCACCGCCGGGCTCGGCCCGCGCGGGTTCTCGTTCGACGCAAGCTTGACGATATCGCGCTCGGCGAGCCCGAACTCGCGTGCGAGTTCCGCGATCGGCTTGCCGGGCAGATAGGGCGCGATCCTGCGCACGTACTCCGGCGCGACGAGCGAAGGGTCGTGGTGGTGGGGAGCGTGGGCCTCGGCGTTCATTGCGATCCTAATAAACAGCTGCAGGATACGATCCCAAGACTTTGAGCATAGGTGCTTTTTGCTTCAGCTCCGCGAGCGCCGTCGCCACCGGCGGGTCGGTCTGATGGCCCTCGAGATCGACGAAGAACAGGTACTCCCAGAGTCCGGTGCGCGCCGGTCGCGATTCCAGCCGCGACATGCTGACCGCGTGCTTTGCCAGCGGCTCGAGCAGGCTGTAGACCGCGCCGGGACGGTTGGGGGCCGACATCACCAGCGAGGTCTCGTCGCGGCCCGGACGGGGGCACCGGATGCTTGCCCAGCACCCAGAAACGGGTCGTGTTGTTCGGGTCGTCCTCGATGTGCGGAACGACGACGGTGAGCCCATAGATCGCCGCGGCGTTCTCGCCGGCGATCGCGGCCGCAGCCGGGTCGCCAGCGGCGAGGCGCGCCGCCTCGGCGTTGCTGGCCACGGCGACGCGCGCGGCATTGGGCAGATGCGTCGCGAGCCATTGTGCGCACTGCCCGAGCGATTGCGCGTGCGCGTAGACCTTTTGCAGCCGCGTCGAGGTCGTCCACGGTCGCCAGCAGGTTCTGCCGGATTCGCAGCCGGATCTCGCCGCAGATCGACAGCGGCGTCTGGCACATGAGGTCGAGCGTCCGGCCCACCGCGCCTTCGGTCGAGTTCTCGACCGGCACGACGGCGTAGTCGGTGCGACCCGCTTCCGTCGCGCGAAAGACTTCGTCGATCGTCGCGCAGCTTTCCGTGCGGACGAACGGACCGAAATGCTTGCCGACGGCATCGTGCGAAAACGTCCCGGCCGGCCCGAGGTACGCGATCGCCAGGGTCTGCTCCAGCGCGAGACAGGCTGCCATCACCTGCCGGAACACGCTGGTCACCGCCTCGTTCGGAAGCGGACCCGGATTTTCCGCCTGGAGCCGCGCGAGCACCTGCGCCTCGCGCTCCGGACGGTAGGCCGCGCTGCCGGCCTTCAGCGCGCCGATCGCCTTGGCGTGCGCCGCACGGGCGTAAAGGCGCGCCAGAATTTCGCGGTCGAGCGCGTCGATCGCCGCCCGATGGCGGGCAAGCTCGGCGTCGCGGTCGTCGGTCGGTGGCATGTCGGCGGCGGCGCAGCGCGAGGCGGATCACTCCTCGCCGTCGTCGTCGCGCTCGACCACGCGCTCGAGACCGGCGAGCTTCTCGCCATCGCTCAAATGGATGAGCGTGACGCCCTGCGTCGACCGGCTCATCTCGCGGATCGACTTCACCTTGGTGCGAATCAGCACGCCGCCGGTCGAGATCAGCATCACCTCGTCGTCGGGGCGCACCAACGCCGCCGCGACGACCGTGCCGTTGCGCGCGGTTTGCTGGATCGCGATCATTCCCTTGGTGCCGCGGCCGTGCCGCGTGTACTCGACGATCGGCGTGCGCTTGCCGTAGCCGTTCTCGGTGGCCGTCGAGCACGGACTGCTGCTCGTCCTCGGCGACCAGCATCGAGATCACCCGCTGGTTCTTGCCGAGCATCATGCCGCGCACGCCGTGGGCATTGCGGCCCATGGGGCGCACGTCGTTCTCGTCGAAGCGCACCGCCTTGCCGGCCGAGCTGAACAGCATCACGTCGTGCGCGCCGTCGGTGAGCGCGGCGCCGATCAGCGAGTCCCCGTCGGTGAGGTCCACGGCGATGATCCCCGACGGGCGCGGCCGCGAGAACTCGGACAGCGGCGTCTTCTTGACCGTGCCCATGCTGGTCGCCATGAAGACGTAGCGCCCTTCGGCGAATTCCTTGACCGGCAGGATCGCCGTGATCTTCTCGCTCTCCGTCAGCGGGACCAGGTTCACGATCGGCTTCCCCCGTGCGATCCGCGTGCCTTGCGGAACGCTGTACACCTTGAGCCAGTACACGCGGCCGCGATTGGAGAAGCAGAGGATGTAATCGTGCGTGTTGGCGATGAAGAGGCAGTCGATGAAATCGTCTTCCTTGGTCGCCGTCGCCTGCCTGCCGCGTCCGCCGCGCTTCTGCGCGCGGTATTCGGCCACCGGCTGCGCCTTCATGTAGCCGCCATGCGAGAGCGTGACGACCATGTCGGCGGGCGCGATCAGGTCTTCCATCGACAGGTCGACGCTCTGCGCGACGATCTCGGAACGGCGCGCGTCGCCGAACTGATCGCGGATCGCGGTGAGCTCGCTGCCGACGATCGCGGTAACGCGCGCGGGTTTCCCGAGGACGTCGAGGAGATCGACGATCTGCGCCATGACTTCGCGGTACTCCCCGTAGATCTTGTCCTGCTCGAGCCCCGTGAGCCGCTGCAGCCGCAGCTCGAGGATAGCCTGCGCCTGCACGTCGGACAGCCGATAGCCGGGTGGCGCGGCGGCGCTCTGCCAGCCGAACTCGAGCGGCAGGCCTTCCGGGCGTGCGGCGTCGGCGGCCGCGCGGGCGAGCATCTCCTCGACCAGCGGCGAGCGCCAGACGCGGCCCATCAGCGCCGCCTTCGCTTCCGGCGGCGTCGCGGCGGCCTTGATCAGCGCGATGATCTCGTCGACGTTCGACAGCGCGACGGCGAGGCCTTCCAGGATGTGCCCGCGATCGCGCGCCTTGCGCAGCTCGAAGCGCGTGCGGCGGACGACGACCTCGCGCCGGTGCTGGAGGAAGTATTCGAGGAACTGCTTGAGATTGAGGAGCCGCGGCTGGTTGTCGACCAGCGCGACCATGTTCATCCCGAAGCTGTCCTGCAGCTGCGTGAGCTTGTAGAGGTTGTTGAGGACGATCTCCGCGATCTCGCCGCGCTTGAGCTCGATGACGACGCGCATGCCGGACTTGTCCGACTCGTCGCGCAGGTCCGAGATCCCTTCGAGCTTCTTTTCGCGGACGAGCTCGCCGATGCGGCCGAGCAGGTTCGCCTTGTTGACCTGGTAGGGGATCTCGTCGACGACGATCGCCTGCCGGTTGCCCTTCTCCAGGTCCTCGATGTGCGTGCGCGCGCGGATGACGACGCGGCCGCGACCGGTGCGGTAGCCCTCGCGCACCCCGTCGAGGCCGTAGATGATCCCGGCAGTCGGGAAATCCGGCGCTGGCACGATGTCGATCAGCTCGTCGACGGTGATTTCGCGGTTGGCGAGCAGCGCGAGGCACGCGTTCGCAACCTCGGTCAGGTTGTGCGGCGGAATGTTGGTCGCCATCCCGACGGCGATGCCGGACGACCCGTTGACCAGCAGGTTGGGCAGCCGCGTCGGCAGGACCGTCGGCTCCATCTCCTTGCCGTCGTAGTTCGGGCGCGAAGTCGACGGTTTCCTTGTCGATGTCGGCCAGCATCTCGGCCGCGATCTTCTGCAGCCGGCACTCCGTATAGCGGTAGGCAGCGGCGCCGTCACCGTCGACCGAGCCGAAGTTGCCCTGGCCGTCGATCAGCGGGTAGCGCAGCGAGAACTCCTGCACCATCCGGACCAGCGCCTCGTAGGTCGCCGAATCGCCGTGCGGGTGGTACTTGCCGAGCACGTCGCCGACCACGCGCGCGCACTTCACGTACGGCCGGTTCCAGACGTTGTTCGCCTCGTGCATCGCGAACAGCACGCGCCGGTGCACCGGCTTCAAGCCGTCGCGGACGTCCGGGCAGCGCGCGTCCCACGATCACGCTCATCGCGTAATCGAGGTACGAATGCCGCATTTCGCCTTCGAGGCTTACGGGTACGGTTTCTTTGGCAAACTGCTCCATGGGCAGGGATTTCTTCCTGAAGTGGCGTTAGCGTGCGGTTCGTCCGACGTTCCGGGCGTCGTTCCGGCGGCGTCAGCCGCGCGCATCCGTTGGCCGGCGCGGCGTGCCGCCCGACGCCGGCACGCGATCGCCATGCCGGCGGAGCGCCGCGGTCCGGCCGAAGGCTTCGAAGAGCCTTGAAATTGCGAAATTTTATCATGTCGTTGCGCCGCCGCGACAGCTTGGCGTCGACATGTTGCCGAAATCCCACTTTCTTTTGCACGCGTCAGGGCCCGTGTGCTATATTTTCCTGCGAAGCAAAGAATTAGGCGCGTCAGTGGTTTAGCCAGTTTTCCACCGGCGCGCGGATCTGCGGGTTCCGCAAAAACTTGTCCAAAACCAAAGTCAAAGGGGTGAAACAATGACTCGTCGTCTCGTTACCGGTGCCCTCGTCGGCGCGCTGGCCTCGGTCTTCGCCGCCGGTGCCGCGGCACAGGCGAACCCGACCAACAGCTGGTTACTGGCTGTTCGGGTACGGCACCCCGGACGCCAACGTCTGGCGCAACAGCAACTTCGACGACCCCAAGATCGGCAACCTCTGCTGGCGCACCGGCTATTGGGCGCCGGCCATGGCGATCGTCGAATGCGACCCGGATCTCGTTCCGAAGCCGGCTCCTGCCCCGCCGCCTGCAGTAGCACCGCCGCCGCCGCCGCCGCCGCCGCCTGCGCCGCGCCCCGGCGCCTGCGCCGCAGGTGCAGAAGATCACGCTGGCGTCGAAGGCGCTGTTCGATTTCGACAAGGCCGTGCTGAAGCCCGAAGGCAAGGCCGCGATCGACAGCGAGATCATCGCCAAGCTGAGGGACGTCCAGAAGCTCGAGCTGGTGCTGGTCACCGGTCACACCGACCGGATCGGCACGCAGCAGTACAACCAGAAGCTGTCCGAGCGCCGTGCCGACTCGGTCCGCGACTACCTGGTGTCGAAGGGTGTCGCCAAGGACAAGATCGAGACCCTGGGCATGGGCAAGACGCAGCCGGTTCCGGGCGTGAGGTGCGACGATGAAGGCGATGAAGGAACTGATCGCCTGCCTCGCGCCGAACCGCCGCGTCGAAGTCGAAGTCAAGGGCGAAGCGATCAAGAGGTAACGCCCGCGGCTTCGCAGAAAAGCCCCGCGTTCGCGCGGGGCTTTTTTTCGCCCGAGGCCCGCCGCTTGGCGGGCTTTGGTTCCGCCCGATTCGCGCTACGCTCGCCGGATGCAAGCCGTCGATCTTCGCCTCGATGCCGGCTGGATCGTGCCGATCGAGCCCGCCGGCGCGCTGGCCGGGCACGCGCTGCTCGTCGACGGCGGCCGCATCGTCGCGCTCGCTGCCGACGGCGGACGCCGATCGCGAATTCTCGGCGCGCGAGCACGTCGCGCTGCCGCACCACGTGCTGCTGCCCGGGCTCGTCAACGCGCACACGCACGCGGCGATGAGCCTGTTCCGCGGAATCGCCGACGACGTTCCGCTGCGGCGTCTGGCTCGAGCAGCACATCTGGCCGCGCGAGGGGCAGTTCGCCGCGCCGGACTTCGTCTACGACGGCGCCCGGCTCGCCGCGGCCGAAATGCTGCGCGGCGGCGTCACCTGCTGCAACGACATGTACTTCTTTCCCGACGCCACCGCACGGGCCCTCCTCGAGACTCGGCATGCGCGCGATGCTCGGGCTGCCGGTGCTCGATTTCCCGACGCCCTACGCGGCCGACGCCGGACGGCTACCTGCAAGCGGGGCTCGCCGTCCGCGACGAGCTGAAGCACGAATCGCGGCTCGCGTTCTCGCTGTCGCCGCATGCGCCGTACACGGTGGGCGACGCGACCTGGGAGAAGATCGTCGTCTACGCGCGCCAGCTCGACCTGCCGATCCAGACGCATCTTGCCGAAACGGCCGCCGAGGTCGCGCGAAAGCAGCGCGGCGCACGGGCAGCCGCCGCTCGCGCGCCTGCACCGGCTGGGCGCCACCGGTCCCGGTTCATCGCGATCCACGGCGTTCACCTCGCGCCGGACGAAATCGACCTGCTCGCGATCGCACGGCTGCCACGTCGTGCACTGTCCGGCGTCGAACATGAAGCTCGGCAGCGGCATCGCGCCGGTCGCCGCGCTGCTGGCGCGCGGGGTCAACGTCGCGCTCGGCACCGACGGCGCGGCGTCGAACAACCGCCTCGATCTTTTCGGCGAAATGCGCCTCGCCGCATTGCTCGCCAAGGTGGCAACCGGCGACCCGTCGGTACTGCCGGCGCAGCAGGCGCTCCACGCGGCGACCCTGGCGGGAGCGCGGGCGCTGGGCCTCGACCACGAGATCGGCTCGTTGGTTCCGGGGAAGCAAGCCGACATCGTGGCCGTCGACCTCTCGGCGCTCGACGCCACGCCCTGCTACGATCCGGTATCGCACCTCGTCCACGCGGTGGGCCGCGAGGCGGTGACCGACGTCTGGGTCGCGGGCCAGCGCGTGGTCGATTCCCGCGCGCTCACGACTGCCGACGAGGCGGAGATCCTTGCGCGAGCACGCAGCTGGCAGGAGCGGCTCCAATGAACGCTTTGGCACGCAGACCCCTGCGCCGCCGCCGGCCGCCAACGTCGATGCGGGCGAGCTGGCGAAATTCGCGGCGCTGGCCCATCACTGGTGGGACCCCGAAAGCGTGATGTTCGGGCCGTTGCACCGGATGAATCCGCTGCGCCTCGCCTGGATCGACGAGGTGTGCGGCGGACTCGCGGGCAAGCGCATCGTCGACGTCGGCTGCGGTGGCGGCATCCTGTCCGAGTCGATGGCCGCGCGCGGCGCGCGCGTGCTCGGCATCGACGTGGGTGACAAGGCGCTCGGCGTCGCGAAGCTGCACAAGCTCGAATCGGGCAGCGACGTCGATTACCGGCTCGTCGCCGCCGAGACGCTCGCCGCCGAGCAGCCCGCGGCGTTCGACGTCGTCACCTGCATCGAGTTGCTGGAGCACGTGCCCGATCCCGGCGCCATCGTCACTGCCTGCGCAGCGCTCGTCCGGCCCGGCGGCGTCGTCGTCGTTTCCACGATCAACCGCAATCCGAAGGCCTATGCGCTGGCGGTCGTCGCGGCCGAGTACGTGCTCGGCCTGCTGCCGCGCGGCACGCACGATTACGCCAAGTTCCTGACGCCGGCGGAGATCGCGCGCTTCGGGCGGCGCGCGGGCCTGGTCAGCACCGCCATCACCGGCGTGACCTACAACCCGTTCGGCAAGACGTTTCGGCTCAGCGCCGACACGGACGTCAACTACCTGATGGCGCTCTCCCGTCCCGCCGGTGGCTGAGCGCCCGAAGTCGCCGGCTGGCGCATCGTCGCCCCGCGCCTTGCCGGTCGATGCGATTCTGTTCGACCTCGACGGCACGCTCGCCGACACGGCGCCGGATCTCGCCGCGGCACTCAATCGCGTGCGCCGGGCGCGCGGCCTCGAGCCGGTTCCGCTCGCTCGGCTGCGCCCGTACGCGTCGCACGGTGCGCGCGGGTTGCTCGGCGCGGGGATGGGCGTCTCGCCGGACCATCCGGAGTACGCGGCGCTGCGGGACGACTTTCTGCGTCGAGTACGAGGCGGCGCTGTGCGTCGAGACGACACTGTTCACCGACGTCGACGTCGTGCTCGGAGCCATCGAGGCCCGCACGCTTGCGTGGGGCATCGTCACCAACAAGGCAACGCGCTACACGCTGCCGCTGCTCGAATCGCTGGGGCTCGCGGGCCGGGCCGGGGCTGTCGTGTGCGGCGACACCACGCCGTTCGCGAAGCCGCATCCGGCGCCGCTGCTCGCCGCGGCGGAGCAACTCGGCATCGATCCCTTGCGCTGCGTCTACGTCGGCGATGCCGAGCGCGACATCACCGCCGGCGTGGCCGCCGGGATGCGCACGATCGTCGCGCGCTACGGCTACATCGAGCCGCGACGACGTTCCGGACGACGTGGCCGGCGGACGGCATGGTCGCCGACCCGCGCGGACGCTGCTCGCCTGGCTGCCCGCTGCGCCCGGGCGATGCGACACGTGACGCGTCTACCGGGACACGCGCCGGCGTTCACGAACAGCCACTCCGCCGGCTTGCCCTCGCGCACGCCCGTGACGTGCACTGCCTGGTTCGCGATCAGCGGCTTGACGAACGCAACGAGCACGTCGTCCACGCCCGCCAGCGCGATGCCGTTCGCCTGCGCGATCCGATCGGCCGACTTCATGCCCAGCATCGACGTGAAGCCGCTCTGATCGCGAACGGCTAGCCCGCCGGGCACCGGCGCGAGGACCGCCGTCCAGCTTTCCGGCTGCGATGCGATGCCGGTCAGCAGCTCCGCATTGAGGCGGTACACCCGACCCTTGAATCCGGGCGGCACCGCGCACGCGGCGCGCGATGCGTTGGTCGCTGCTCCGCGCGCGTGCGGCCGGCGCTACCGTCGCAGGCCGCAGCGCCGGCAGATCAGCACGCAGGCGCAGGTCGCGATCGACACCGTGGTCGCGTATGCGTACGCCGTCCGGGTACACGGATACGAGCGTCACGCCGTCCGCGATCTCCTGGCCGGCTTCGACCAGGACGGCGCCGCGATCGGGGAGGCGGAACAAGCGCGTAGCCCGCCCCCTCCTTTTGCGCGAACACACCGAGCAACCGGGTGTCTCCCTGCAACGTGGTCGCGGCCGGCTTGCCGGAGCCGGCATCGCCCGCGGCGGGCGCGGCGATTCGCCCGAACATCGGAGTCGCCACGATTGCGGGAGTCCAGCGCTCCGACAGCGTTGGAACGGGCATGACGGCGGGCGCGGGAGCAGATCCAGCGCCAGCCCCAGTGGACGGCGACCAACGCAAGCACGGCCAGGGCCGCCGCCGGTAGCGAGCCACGCCGCCGCGCGCCATGGCAAGGGAACATCGCGCGTCACGACGATCGGTTCGGCGATCGGCCCGTTCATCGACGGTGGCCGGAATTCCGCTTGCGCCGCCGACCGTCCTTGACCCTCGGGACACGATGCATCGTCCCGTATACTCTCGCCCTCGCCGGCCCCGCAAGATCCATCGTGAACCCCCGTCTCTCCCGTCTGCAGCCGTATCCGTTCGAGCGGCTGCGGCAGTTGCTTGCCGAGGTCGCGCCCAACGCTTCGCTCGCACCGATCAACCTGTCGATCGGCGAACCACGGCATCCGACGCCGGCGCTGGTGCTCGATGCGCTCGCGGCGGGCGCCAAGGGTCTTGCGAATTATCCCACGACGATCGGCGCGCCCGCGTTGCGCGAGGCGATCGCCGGATGGCTGGCGCGCCGCCATGGCCTCGCCCGACTCGACGCCGCGACGCAGGTCCTCCCCGTGCTCGGGAGCCGGGAAGCGCTGTTCGCGTTCGCGCAGACCGTCATCGACGGCAGCCGGCCGGGCGCGACGGTCGTGATGCCGAACCCGTTCTATCAGATCTACGAAGGCGCCGCCCTGCTCGCAGGTGCCGAGCCGTATTGCGTCAACGCCATCGCCGCGCGCGCCTTCGCGCACGACTTCGACGCGGTGCCCGATGCGGTGTGGGCGCGCACGCAGCTGCTCTATATCTGCTCGCCCGACAACCCGACCGGCCGCGTGCTCACGCGCGACGACTGGCGACGGCTGTTCGCGCTTTCGGACCGCCACGGCTTCGTCGATCGCGTCCGACGAGTGCTATTCGGAGATCTATTTCGACGAGGCGAACCCACCCTTGGGCGCGCTCGCGGCAGCACAGGCGGAGGGGCGATCGGCATTTCCGCGTCTCATCGTGTTCGGGAGCCTGTCGAAGCGCTCGAACGCGCCGGGCCTGCGCTCGGGCTACGTCGCCGGCGATGCCGGCGTTGGTCAAGGCATTCCTCCTCTATCGGACCTACCATGGCTCGGCGATGTCCCCGGCGGTCGCGCACGCCTCGATTGCAGCGTGGAGCGACGAAACGCACGTGCGCGAAAACCGCGCCGTGTACGCCGCGAAATTCGCTGCGCTGCAGCCTCGGCTTGCGGCGGCGCTCCCCTGCACGATGCCCGATGCGGCGTTCTACCTGTGGGCGCAAGTGCCGGGCGACGACGCGGACTTCGCGCGTCGCCTGTTTGCGGAAGAGCACGTAACGGTGCTGCCGGGAAGCTATTTCGCGCGCGACACGGCGGCCGGAAATCCGGGTCGCGGCTACGTTCGCATTGCGCTGGTCGCCGAACCCGCCGAATGCGCGGAAGGGATCGCGCGTATCGTGGCCTTCGCGCGCCGCGGCTGAAGCGCGGGCAAGACTCCGCCGGTCGCCGGCGTCGCGCCGCCGCACGAGGCGCGGCGCCGAGTCGCGCTAGGCTAGAATAGCGCCTTTTTCGAAGGCCGCCGCGATGCATGCCCTCCAGTCGACGATCGATAGCGCTTGGGAAGAGCGTGGCACCCTCTCGCCCGCCACCTCGTCCCGCGCTTTGCGCGAGTCCGTCGGCAAGGTGCTCGACGAATTGGATGCCGGGCGCCTGCGCGTCGCGGAAAAGATTTCCGGCGAGTGGGTGACGCATCAGTGGATCAAGAAAGCCGTGCTGCTTTCTTTCCGCCTTTCCGCCAACCGCCGGATGGATTTCGGGGCCGCCGGGAACGAACGCCAACCATTTCAGTTCTATGACAAGGTGGACACCAAATTCGCCGACTGGGACAACGCGCGCTTCGCCGAGGCCGGCGTCCGGGTCGTGCCGCCGGCAGTGGCGCGGCGCGGCGCGTTCATTGCCGCCAACGTCGTCCTCATGCCCTCGTACGTGAACATCGGGGCCTACGTCGATTCGGGAACCATGGTCGACACCTGGGCCACCGTCGGTTCCTGCGCGCAGATCGGCAAGGACGTGCACCTGTCGGGTGGCGTGGGCATCGGCGGCGTGCTCGAGCCGCTGCAGGCCAATCCGACGATCATCGAGGACAACTGCTTCATCGGCGCCCGCTCGGAAGTCGTCGAGGGCGTGATCGTCGAGGAGAATTCGGTGCTGGGGATGGGCGTGTTCATCGGCCAGAGCACGAGGATCTACAACCGCGCGACCGGGGAGGTTCTCTACGGCCGCGTGCCGGCCGGATCGGTCGTCGTCGCCGGAAGCCTCCCGTCCGGCGAAGGCAACTGCCACCTGTATTGCGCGGTCATCGTCAAGCAAGTCGATGCGAAGACGCGCGCGAAGACCAGCATCAACGATCTGCTGCGAACGTGAGGAAACTCGCCGCGCGCCGGGAGGCAGATCGTCGTTCGTCGTTCGCCGTTCGAACCCTTGATGCCCGATTCCAATCCGAGTTGCGCGCCCGTTGCTCGACGGTCCACGCACGAGGCTGATCCACCATGTCGGTCGCGCTCAAGTCTGCCGAGGACATCGCGAAAATGCGTGTCGCCGGGCGTCTTGCCGGCGAGTTGCTCGACTACCTGACGCCGCACGTGCAGCCCGGCGTGACGACCGGAGAGCTCGACCGCATCGCGCTCGACCACCAGCTCAACGTGCAGCACGTGGTTCCGGCGACACTCAACTACGCGCCGCCGGGCCATCGCCCGTATCCGGCGTCGATTTGCACATCGGTGAATCACGTGGTCTGCCACGGCGTTCCCGGGCGACAAGAAATTGAAGCCGGGAGACATCCTCAACATCGACGTGACGGTGATCAAGGATGGATGGCACGGCGACTCGAGTCGGATGTTCTACGTCGGCACTCCGTCGATCCAGGCCAAGCGTCTGGTCGAGGTCACGTACGAAGCGATGTGGCGCGGCATCCGGGCCGTGCGAGCCGGGCGCCCACCTGGGTGACATCGGCCATGCGATCCAGAAGTTCGCCGAGGGCCATCATTTCTCGGTGGTCCGCGAGTTCTGCGGCCACGGCATCGGACGGCAATTCCACGAGGAACCGCAGGTATTGCACTACGGGCGGCCTGGCGCCGGGCTGAAGCTCGAGCCCGGGATGGTGTTCACGATCGAGCCGATGATCAACGCCGGCCGGGCGGCGATCCGGGCGCTGGCCGACGGGTGGACGATAGTCACCGCGGATCATTCGCTGTCCGCGCAGTGGGAGCACATGATCGTGGTGACGCCGGACGGCCACGAGGTGCTCACGATGTCGCGCGATGCGCCAGCCCCGCCCGCGACCTGATGGCCGCCCCGCGGGCCGGCTCGCCGATGCCATGACCGCCCGACCGTTCGCCGCGTTGCGCTCGACCGCGACTCCGGCGGCCGTTCGCTGGCGCGACGAGCTCGGGTCCGCGCGCATCGCGTTGCGGGCGGCGTTCTACGCGCGTCCCGATACGGCGAAGCTCCTGCGCGCGCACGCGCGCATCGTCGACCGCGTGCTCATCGACATCTGGACCGACCTCGGTGCGCCCGACGAAACGGCGCTCATCGCCGTCGGCGGCTATGGGCGCGGTCAGCTGTTTCCGCATTCCGACGTCGACGTGCTGCTCCTGCTGCCGCGCGCGCTCGACGCCGGCGGGACCCTCTTCGTCGAGCGATTCATCGGGACACTGTGGGACATCGGGCTCGAGATCGCGCACAGTGTGCGCACGATAGCCGAGTGCGAAGCCGAGATGGCGGTCGACATCGCGACCCGCACCAGCCTGCTGGAGCACCGGTACGTCGCAGGGAAGCGCGCGCTCTACCGGGTGTTCGCACGCACGATCACCGCCGCGATGGACGTGCGTTTGTTCTACGAAGCGAAGACACTCGAGCAGCAGCAGCGGCACATGAAATACCACGATGCGGCATACAACCTCGAGCCTAACGTCAAGGAAAGTCCGGGTGGGCTGCGCGATTTGCAGACGGTGCTGTGGATCGCGCGCGCGGCCGGGTTCGGCCGCTCCTGGCGCGAGCTGGCCAAGGCCGGGCTCATCACGATGCAGGAGGCCCGCGGGATCTCGCGGCAGGAAAGACTGATCGGTGCGCTACGCGCGCGTCTGCACTACCTCGCCGGGCGCCGCGAGGACCGGCTCGTCTTCGACCAGCAGACCGCGCTCGCGCGCGAGGTCGGCCTTGCCGACACGCCGGCGAAACGAGCGAGCGAGCAGCTGATGCAGCGCTACTACCGTGCGGCCAAGCTCGTGCGCCAGGCCAACGTCATCCTGCTGCAGAACCTCCACGCCCGGCTCCTCCCGATTCCGACCGAACCGGTGCGCATCGATCGCGACTTCCTTGCCATCGACGAGCTGCTGCACGTCAACGACGAGGGCCTGTTCGAACGCCGTCCCGCGGCAATGCTCGACGCTTTCCTGACCATGCAGCGGCACCCGGAGCTGAAGGGCATGTCCGCGCGGACGCTGCGGGCGCTGTGGCGCAACCGGCACCGCGTCGACGCGCGCTTCCGCCGCGACCCGGAGAACCGCGCCCGATTCATGACGCTGCTGCGCGAGAAGCGCGGCATCACGCACGAACTGCGCCGGATGAACCTGTACGGGATCCTCGGCCACGTCGTGCCGCCGTTCGGCCGCATCATCGGGCAGATGCAGCACGATCTGTTCCACGTTTATACGGTCGACGAGCACATCCTGATGGTGATCCGCAACCTGCGCCGCTTCACCGAAGCGCAGCACGCGCACGAGTACCCGCTGTGCTCGCGGCTGATTGCCGAGTTCGAGCGCAAGGAAGTGCTCTACCTGGCGGGACTGTTCCACGACATCGCGAAGGGCCGCGGCGGCGATCATTCCGCGCTCGGCGCCGCCGACGCGCGCCGCTTCTGCCGCGCCCACGCCCTGCCGCCCGAGGACACCGAGCTCGTCGCATGGCTTGTCGCCCAGCACCTGCTGATGTCGGCGACCGCCCAGAAGCAGGACACGTCCGATCCCGATGTCGTCGCCGCGTTCGCGGCGAAAATCGGTACCGAGCGTCGTCTGGTCGCGCTGTACCTCCTCACCGTCGCCGACATCCGTGGCACAAGTCCGCGGGTCTGGAATGCGTGGAAGGCGCAGTTGCTCGAGGAGCTCTTCTACGCGACGCGGGCCAAGCTAGCCGGCGCGGCGGATAGTGCGACGCTCGCCGACAGCCTGCTCGCTCGGCAGGCCGAGGCGCGACGGCTGTTGCGGCTATACGCGGTGCCCGAGGGCGCCGAACGTGCGCTCTGGACGCACCTCGACAACGTCTACTTTCAACGCCACACGGCCGACGAGATCGCGTGGCAGGCGCGGCATCTGCATTGGCGCGTCACCGGCGCCTCGCCCGTCGTGAGAGCTCGGCTATCGCGTGCCGAAGCCGGCCTGCAGGTGTGCGTGTACCTGCCGGACCAGCCGCAGCTGTTCGCGCGCATCTGCGGCTATTTCGGCCGCCGCGGGCTCTCGATCCTCGAGGCCAAGATCCACACGACGACGCACGGCTACGCGCTGGATACGTTCGTTGTCCACGACCCAACCGATCCCGCTACGGCGTACCGCGACACGATTCAGCTCGTCGAGTTCGAACTGAGGGAGGTGCTCGAGGAGCACCGGCCGCTCGAGCCGCCGCGCGTCGGCCGGGTGAGCCGGCATCTCAAGCATTTTCCGCTCTCCCCCGAAGTGCGAATCTTCCCCGACGACAAGGGAACGCATTACATACTGGAAATCGTTGCGGGCGACCGGCCGGGACTGCTGGCGCAGATGGCCTACACGCTCGCGCACGCGAACATCAATGTCGTGAGCGCCAAGATCAACACGCTGGGCGAGCGTGCCGAGGACGTCTTTCTCATCGATGGTGCGCGACTGCACGACGAGCAGGCACTGCTGCAGCTCGAAACGAACCTCTACGAGCAGCTGCGGCTTTAGCGACTTTATTCCTCCGCCGCGGCACTCTCGGGAAACAGGATATCGGTGTAGCCGAACTGGCGGAAGTCGCGCATGCGCATCGGATAGAGGATCCCCAGCAGGTGGTCGCATTCGTGTTGGACCACGCGGGCGTGGAAACCGGAGACCTCCCGGCGTATCGCCTGTCCCTTCGGGTCGAAGCCCTCGTAGCGCAGGTGGCGATAGCGCGGCACGAGACCCCGCAGCCCCGGCACCGAGAGGCACCCCTCCCAGTCCTCGTCCACCTCGTCGGACAGCGGAGTCAGCACCGGATTGACGAGCTTCGTATAGGGCACCGGCTCGGCATCCGGATAGCGCGGATTGCGTTCGACGCCGAAGATCACCGCTTGCAGCGGGACGCCGATCTGCGGCGCGGCGAGGCCAGCGCCGTTCTTCGCGGCCATCGTATCGCGAAGGTCTTCGAATAGCGCGTCGAGCTCCGGCGTTGCGAAACGCTCGACCGGCCGTGACGGCGCCAGGAGTCGCGGATCGCCCATGCGCAGGATGTCGCGGATCATCGCGTCGGTCTCCATCGCCCTGCCGTGCGTTGGGGCGGCGCGGCGGCGCATTGATGTGCCCCCACGCTTGCGGCCAAGGCCGCTGCACGCTCCCCCGGGGGAGCGCAATTCGCGCCTTGGGACGGCCCGGCGGCGCATTGATGTGCCCCCACGCTTGCGGCCAAGGCCGCTGCGCGCCCCCCCGGGGGGGCGCAATTCGCGCCTTGGGACGGCCCGGCGGCGCTCACAGCAACGGGGTCGCGTGCTCGAGCAGCGCCCGGACCCGGTCCATTGCGCCCTCCAGCACCTTGGCGATGCCGTTCATCGAGATCTGTTGTGACGAGTCGCCGCGGCCCGCCGCGTGGTTCACGACGACGGCGATGGCGGCGTAGGCGAGCTCGAGCTCGCGCGCCAGCGCCGTCTCGGGCATGCCAGTCATCCCGACCAACGTTGCCCCGTCGCGCTCCATGCGGTCGATCTCCGCCGCGGTCTCGAGCCGCGGGCCCGATACCGCACCATAGACACCGCCATCGACGATCGGGATTCCTGCGGCAAGTCCGGCCGCAAGGCACTTGGCGCGCAGTTCCGGGCTGTAGGGGTGCGTGAAATCGACATGGACCACCCGCTGATCGCCACCATCGAAAAACGTCGTTTCACGGTCGTGCGTGTAGTCGATCAGCTGGTGCGGGAGGACCAGCTCCCCTGGAGCAACGCCGCGAATCGCGCCCACCGAGGCTACCGCAAGGATCACCGTCGCGCCCCGGTTCTTGAGCGCCCAGAGGTTCGCGCGGTAGTTGACCCGATGCGGGGGGATGGTGTGCCCGTGCCCATGCCGGGCGAGGAATATCGCCTCGCGCCCGGCGATCTGGCCGAACAGCAGCGCCGACGAGGGCTCGCCATACGGGGTGCGGACCACTTCGCGATGCGCGACCGCGAGCGTTGAAAGACGCGTCAAGCCGCTGCCGCCAATAATCGCAAGCACGGAATTTGCTTAAATGGCTGTTTGGAAAGGAAGCTGGATGCGCACCGCCTGGAGGCAGCACCGGGCGGGGCGCCCGGATTGCCCTCCGGCCCGCTTCGCAGGCAGCGCTGGAAGTTCACGTGATTTCATGACATTATCATCACATTGCGTCTTTCCGGCGCGTTGCCGGAAGCCGCCAACATTGTAGCCGAGGCGACTCGCCATGTATCTCGATCGACTGTTCAAGCTGATGGCCGAAAAGCGCGCATCCGACCTGTTCATTTCCTGCGGCGCGCCGATCAACATCAAGATCAACGGGCTGGTCTCGCCGATCACGACGCAGAAGATGGACGTCGAGACGGTAAGGCGCATCGCCTACGAGCTGATGTCGAAGGAGCAGGCACGCGCGTTCGACAGCGAGATGGAGATGAACCTCTCCCATCTGGAAGCCGGGGTCGGCAACTTCCGGATCAACATCTTCCGCCAGCGCGGCACGGTGTCGATCGTGATCCGCTACGTGCGCAGCGAGATCCCGAAGTTCGATCAGCTGAAGCTGCCGCCGGTGCTCCTCGATATCGTGATGGAAAAGCGCGGCATGGTGCTCATCGTCGGGGCCACCGGTTCGGGCAAGTCGACCTCGCTCGCGGCGATGATCGACCACCGCAACACGAACAAGTCGGGCCACATCCTGACCATCGAGGACCCGATCGAATACCTGTTCACGCACAAGCAGAGCATCGTCAACCAGCGCGAACTCGGCGTCGACACGCAGAGCTACCACAACTCCCTGGCCAACGCCTTGCGCGAGGCGCCCGACCTCATCATGATCGGCGAGATTCGCGACCGGGAGACGATGCAGCACGCGCTGGTGCACACGTTGACGGGCCACCTGTGCCTGTCGACGCTGCACGCGAACAACAGCTACCACGCGATGTCCCGGATCATCAACATGTTCCCGCACGACGCGCGCTCCGGGCTCCTGAACGATCTGTCGATCGGGCTCCGCGCGATCATCTCGCAGCGGCTCGTGCGTAACGTCGACGGCGACCTCCAACCGGCCGTCGAGATCCTGCTCAACACTACGCACATCGCCGAACTGATCAAGGCCGGCGAGATCACGAAGATCAAGGAAGCGATGGAGCAGTCGCTCTATCCGGGGTCGCAGACCTTCGAGCAGGCGCTTTGCCGGATGTATCTCGACAACATCGTCTCCTACGACGAGGCGATGACCGCATCCGATTCGCCGACCAATCTCGCCTGGCTCATCAACCAGAACTCGCCGACGGCGCGCGTCGATGCAATGGCGGGTGAGGAAGGGGCCCGGGCCGCGCGGCGGGCCCAAGGCGATTTCTCGACCCTGCGAATCGAACCGGCGATGCTCGACCGGGCGAGCTAGATCGCTTCGCCGCGGGCGCCATCCGCGCAAGAGGCCGCGCGGCACATCGCCAACGCTTGTTCGCGCGTGCCGGCGAGTTGCCGGCCATTTGCTACCATTGGACGCATGGATCTCGACGCCGCTCCCGCGCGCGTGCAGCAGCGTTCGGCTACGCTCGAACTTGCCTCGGCGCTGATCGAACGCCGCTCGCTGACGCCCGACGACGCGGGATGTCAGGCGCTGATCGCTGCGAGGCTCGCTCCACTGGGCTTTTCCGCCGAGACGCTGGTCGCGAACGGCGTGACGAATCTTTGGCTGCGCCGCGGGAAGCATCGCCCGCTGGTGTGCCTCGCCGGCCACACCGACGTCGTGCCCACGGGCCCTCTCGCCGAATGGCAGTCCGATCCGTTCACGCCATCCGAGCGCGACGGGTGGCTCCACGGCCGTGGTGCGGCCGACATGAAGGGATCGCTGGCGGCATTCGTAACGGCGATCGAAGTGTTCGTTGCCGCGCATCCCGCCGCGGCGGGTTCGATCGCGCTCCTCCTCACGTCCGACGAGGAAGGCCCGTCGGTCGACGGCACGGTCCGGGTGGTCGAGCGGCTGGCGGCGCGCGGCGAGACGATCGACTATTGCGTGGTCGGCGAGCCAACATCCGTCGATCGCCTCGGCGACACGATCAAGAACGGGCGCCGCGGTACGCTGTCGGGGAAGCTCGTCGTCCGCGGCGTGCAGGGACACGTTGCGTACCCGCACCTTGCGCGGAATCCGATCCATCTCGCCGCGCCCGCGCTGGCGGAGCTTGCGGCCATTCGCTGGGACGACGGTGACACGCATTTTCCGGCGACAAGCTGGCAATGCTCGAATATCCACGCTGGCACCGGCGCAACCAACGTCATCCCGGGAACGCTCGAAGTCTCCTTCAATTTTCGGTACGGTCCGGCCAGCACGCGGGATTCGCTCGAAGCGACGCTGACGGGGGTGCTCATCAAGCACGCCCTCGACTTCGAGTTGACCTGGACCGGCTCCGGGACGCCTTACCTTTCGGCCGCCGGCAAGCTGACGACCGTGGTTGTCGACGCGGTGCGGTCGGTCACCGGAATCGTTCCGGAGCTTTCGTGTACCGGCGGCACCTCGGACGGAAGGTTCATCGCCGCGATTTGCCCGGAGGTTGTCGAGCTTGGGCCCGTCGGCGCGTCGATCCACAAGCTCGACGAGCGTGTGCGCATCGCCGATCTCGACGCGTTGTCCGCGATCTACGCGGGGATCCTCGCGCGGCTGCTCGGGGACGGGAGCCGTCCTTGAACGTCGCCGGGCCGTCCCGCGGCGCGACAGCGGCAGCAGCCGCAAGCGTGGGGGCGCACTCGTGAGCCCGGTTGCTCACGATCTCGTCACGCTGCGCGACTGGCTGCGCTATGCGGTCTCGCGCTTCGGCGAGGCGAAGCTCGCATTCGGGCACGGGATGACCAACGCCTACGACGAGGCGGCTTATCTGCTCCTCCATGCCCTGCACCTCCCGCTCGACCGGCTGGAGCCATTTCTGGACGCGCGGCTTACACAGGCCGAGCGAGCACAACTCGCGCAGCTGCTCGAGCGCCGCATCGACCAGCGGGTGCCGGCGGCGTACCTGACGCGCGAGGCCTGGCTCGGCTCGTTCCGCTTTTACGTCGACGAGCGCGTGCTGATCCCGCGCTCGTTCATCGCCGAGCTCGTGCCCGACGGCCTCGCACCGTACGTGGGACCGGCGGAGTCCGTGAGTGCCGCGCTCGATCTGTGCACGGGGTCTGGCTGTCTCGCGGTCCTGCTCGCGCACGCATATCCGAACGCCGACGTCGACGCGGTCGACATCTCGACCGACGCGCTCACGGTCGCCCAGCGCAACGTCGCCGACTATGCGCTCGCCGACCGCATCAACCTGATCCGCTCCGACCTGTTCTCGAACCTGTCCGGCAAGAGCTACGACCTCATCATCAGCAATCCGCCCTACGTCACCGCGCTGGCGATGGCGGACCTGCCCGCCCGAATACCGGCACGAGCCGACCATCGCGCTGGCCGGCGGCGACGATGGGCTCGACGCGGTGCGAACCATCCTCATGGAAGCGCCGCGGTTCCTGAACCCGGGCGGCACGCTGGTGGTCGAAGTCGGCTACAACCGAGCCGCCATCGAGCTCGTTTTTCCGCGGCTGCCGTTCGTGTGGCTGGAGACCGAGACATCGGCCGACAGCGTGCTCCTGCTCAAGCGCGAAGACTTGGTTGCCGGTCGCTGAGCCGGGACCGGGGCGTTCGCTGCGGATCACGAGATCGAGAAGAAGCCCTTGATCCTCCGGACGAGGTCGGCGGCCAGGCTCGACGTCCGGCCGCGCGAGCGCCTCCGCCGAGAGCGCCTGCAGCTTCGCGTCGTTTTCCGCCTGCCGCGCGATCACCACTTGCGACATCGGCTCGGCCAACTCGGGCCGCGCCTGAAGGATGGCATCGAAACCGTCCTTGTCGAGCCGGTAGCAAAGCACCTCGCCTTCGGCGACGATGGTCGCGCCACGCGGCTGCCCGGTCAGCAGCCCCATCTCGCCGAAATACGACGGCGCTTCGAGCGTGGCCAACCGGTCGCGCGCGCCCGTTCCGCCCTTGCTGTCGTCGTACACGGCAACCCGACCACGCGCGAGGATGAACAGCGAATCGGCTGCCTCGCCCTGGCGGGTGATCACGTCGTCCGCGACGTACGGACAATCGACGAGTTCGTTCGCGAGTGCATCCCGCTCGGCATCGGTCAGCGCGGCAAACAGTGGAAGCTGCGCCAGCGTCGCGACGCGGGCGGCGAGCTCGCGCTCGTGCGCCTCGATAGCGTCCAGCGCCTTGCCCCGGATCAGCACTCGGTGCGGATAGGGGATCTGCATTCCATGGCGCGCCAGCGTCGCCGCGACGTGCAGCCGCACCTGCGAGTCGGTCCACACATCGGCAAGGAGATTGTTGAGCCAGTAACGGACGGCGTAGTGGATGCCGTTGTCGGCAAAATCCAGGCAGACCACGCCGGGCGCAGGTTCCCGGGCGATGTTGCGGATCTCCGCCCGTGCGAGTGCCGCGTCGATCGTGGCGATCACCCGCGCAGGCGGCGTCTCGTAGGAAACACTGAACTCCACTTCACGGCGCCAGGCAATCCGCTCGTCGCCGCGGCGGCCTAGCACCGTGACGCGGTTGGTGATCAGATGGCCGTTTGGAATGATGACAGTCTCGCCATTGTTGGTGGCGAGCGCGAAATAGCGCCAGCGAATTCCGACCACCTGCCCCATCACGCCTTCGATCCGGATCCAGTCGCCCATCCGGCACGTGTTGTCGAGCTGCAAGCCGATGCCGCCCCAGAGGTTGCCGAGCGTTTCCTTCAGCGAGAAGGCAATCACGCCGGTGATCACCGCGGACGTCGTGATGATGCTGGCGAGGTTCACGCCGATCACGTTCATCCGGTAGAGCCCGAACACGATGAGCACGATCACAACGAAAAGCTCGCTGAGAATCCGCGGGAGCGAGAATTTTCCGAGCACGGCGTTGAACACGAACGTCAGCGCGATCCGCGTCACGCCGATCGCGACGATCAAGAGCGCAATCTCCCGCAGCGCAATGACGATGGTTCCCTCGCCGAGAGCACCGCCGAAGCGCGCGAGCCCGGCGAGGCCGGCGAGGCCGACGATCATCAGGCCGGCCATTTGCACCATGCCCCCGCGCAGGTCGCGACGGAGCGCGACGGTCGCCGCCGCCAGCACGAGTCCTGCGATGGCGAACAGCGTCGCGTCGAAGATCAGGTCGTAAGTCGGCATGGGACGAACCGTCGTTAGGTGGTCGACGCGGAAATGCTGTCGCGCGCACGCGTGCAGTCTCGGGAACGGCGTGGAAAGCAGCGCCGGCCGCTGCACGAGCCGGCGTTGATTATAGATTCAATTGACACCGATCAACCCGGCAACGCCACCGGGCGCCAATGGGCGAACTCCGCTCCCGGCATGGTGAACGCGCGCGCCGCGGGCGCTGCCGACGTCGAGCCAGCGACCACCGGGACTGGCGCACATGATTCCGATCGGGCATCATTGCGACCCTCGTCCGATAGGGGCGGCGGCCGGCGCTGATCGAATCGCAGAGTGTTGCGTACGGGAGCATGTCCATGAGAGAAGCCGTCATCGTATCCACCGCTCGCACGCCGATCGGTCGCGCCTTTCGCGGGGCACTGAACAACATCAAGTCGCCTACGCTGATGGGCCACGCGATCCGCCACGCCGTCGAGCGCGCGCGCGTCGAAGGCGCAGAGGTCGAGGATGTCATCATCGGCTCGGTGCTAACTGCGGGCACCGCCGGGATGAATGTGGCGCGCAATGCCGCCCTCGCCGCCGGTTTGCCGGTCACCGCGGGCGCGCAGACGATCGACCGTCAGTGCTCGTCGGGCCTGATGGCGATTGCGACCGCTGCGAAGCAGATCATCGTCGACGGCATGCAGGTGATCGTCGCCGGCGGCCAGGACAACATTTCCGCGGTCCAGAACCGCTACCTCGAGTGGGTGGGCGCCGAAAAGGATCCCAACGTGACGCGCCTCGCCCAGCACGCCTACATGCCGATGCTGCTCACCGCGGAAAACGTCGCCCGCAAGTTTGCTATCAGCCGCGACGCGCAGGACGAGTACGCGCTCGTCTCGCAGCAGCGGACCGCGAAGGCGCAGGCCGAAGGTCGCCTCGACGCGGAAATCGTTCCCATCGCGGCGACGATGGCGATCATCAACAAGGAAACGAAGGAGGTCACCTACAAGGACGTGACGCTCGCGAAGGACGAAGGCAACCGCGCCGATACGACCATCGAATCGTTGCGGGCCCTCGCGCCCGTGATCGAGGGCGGGAGCGTGACGGCGGGCAATGCCAGCCAGCTATCCGACGGTGCCTCGGCGTGCGTGATGATGGAAGCGAAGCTTGCCGAGCAGCGCGGATTGGCTCCGCTCGGGCGTTACTGCGGGATGATGGTCGTCGGCAACGCGCCCGAGGAAATGGGGATCGGCCCGATCTACGCCGTGCCGAAGCTGCTGAAGCACCATGGCCGGTCGGTCGACGAAATCGGGTTGTGGGAACTGAACGAGGCCTTTGCCTGCCAGGCGCTCTACTGCCGCGACAAGCTCGGCATCGATCCGGCGAAGTACAACGTCGATGGTGGCGCCATCGCGATCGGGCACCCGTATGGCATGAGCGGCGCCCGGCTCGTCGGTCACGCGCTGATCGAGGGCAAGCGCCGCGGCGTCAAGTACGTGGTGGTGACGATGTGCGTGGGCGGCGGGATGGGCGCGGCGGGGTTGTTCGAAGTCCTGTAACGCCTGCTGCGAAGTCGAGCGGCACCCGGTCCGGGTACTGCGTACGCTAAGCAAAGGGAGAGCGATGTGAGTCTACGGGATCTGTTGAGCCTCGACGGCAAGGTCGCCATCGTCACCGGCGGCTCGCGCGGAATCGGCCTGCAGATGGCCGAAGCACTGGGCGAGATGGGCGCGAAAGTCGCGCTCACCGCGCGCAAGCAGCCGGAACTGGACGAGGCACGCGCGCACCTCGAAGGCAAGGGCATCGAGTGTCTCACCGTCGCGGGCGACCTTGCGCAATTCGCCGCGATTCCAGCGATGGTCGATCGCGGTGCTCGCGCGCTGGGAGCGCATCGACATCCTGGTGAACAACGCCGGCTGCAACTGGGCGGCGCCCGGCCGAGGACTACCCCGACGAAGGCTGGCGCAAGGTGATGAGCCTCAACGTCGACGCGCAGTTCTTCCTCTCCCGCGAAGTAGGCAAGCGCGCGATGATCCCGCAGCGCACGGGCAAGATCGTCAACATCGCCTCGATCGCCGGGCCTCTACGGCAATCCGCCCGAGTGGGAGATGCAGACGATGGCCTACAACACGAGCAAGGGCGCGCTCGTCAACATGACCCGCACGCTCGCGGCCGAATGGGGCGCGCTACAACATCAACGTCAACGCGATCTGTCCGGGCTTCTTTCCCGTCGAAGATGACCAAGGTCACGCTCGATCGCATCGGCCAGAGCATCCTCGCGATGACCCCGCTCGGCCGGCTCGGCGGCGACGAGGACCTGAAAGGCAGTGTCGTCTTTCTCGCTTCGGAGGCGTCGCGCCACGTGACCGGACAGGTGCTCGTCGTCGACGGCGGCTGCACCGTGATCTGAGGTGTCAGCTGCCGCGAATCCCGGGGCGACGCTGGTCGCGCCGATCCATGCGGTCGATACCGCGGCGCTTGCGGCCTATCTGCGCGCGAATGTCGCGGCGTTTGCCGGCGACGTCGTCGTCGAGCAGTATCAGGGCGGGCAATCGAACCCGACGTATCGCGTTGCCGCGGGCGATCGACGTTACGTCCTGCGGCGCAAGCCGCCCGGCAAGCTGCTGCCGTCGGCGCACGCGGTCGATCGCGAGTTTCGCGTGATGTCGGCGCTGGCCGGCACCGGACGTGCCGGTGCCGAAGACCTATGCGCTGTGCGAGGACGAGGCGGTCATCGGCACCGCGTTCTACGTGATGGAATACGTCGAAGGCCGCGTGCTGTGGGACCCGACGCTGCCCGGCATGTCGCCTGCCGAGCGCGCCGCGCATTACGACGAATTGAATCGCGTGCTCGCGGCGCTGCACCAGGTCGATTACGTGGCGGTCGGCCTCGGCGACTTCGGCAAGGCCGGCAATTACATCGAACGGCAGGTCGCGCGCTGGTCGAAGCAGTACCAGGCCGCCGCCGCGGACCGGATCCCGGCCATGGACCGGCTGATCGAATGGCTGCCGCGGCATGTGCCGCCGGGCGACGAGACGTGCGATCGTCCACGGCGACTACCGCCTCGACAACGTGATCTTCCATCCCGACCGAGCCGCGCATCCTCGCGGTGCTCGACTGGGAGCTGTCCACACTCGGCCACCCGCTGTCGGATTTCGCCTACCAGGTCATGGCGTGGCGACTGTCGCCCGGGCAGTTCCGTGGTCTTCAGGGCTGCGATCTCGCGGCGCTGGGGATCCCCACCGAGGACGAGTACGTCGCGGCCTATTGCCGCCGCACCGGCCGCAGCGGCATCCCGCACTGGGAGTTCTACCTGATCTTCAACATGTTCCGCATCGCGGCGATCCTGCACGGCGTGCTCGCGCGCGCGCTGCAGGGCAACGCGGCGAGCAGCAATGCCGTCGAGCAAGGCAGCCGCGCGCGCCTGATCGCCGATGTCGCGTGGGGCATGGCACAACGCATCGTAAACCGGGGAGTAACGACGTGGATTTTGCCTACTCGGACAAGGTGAAGGATCTGCAGGCGCGGCTCGTCCGCTTCATGGAGGAGAACGTCTATCCGGCGGAGCCGGTCTTCGCCGCCGAGGTGGAGGAGAACCGGCGCCGCGGCAACGCCTGGGTGCCCACGAAGGTCATGGACGACCTGAAGGCGAAGGCGCGCGCCGCGGGGCTGTGGAACCTCTTCCTGCCGGACTCCGAATTCGGCGCCGGGCTCACCAACCTCGAATACGCGCCGCTCGTGCGAGATCATGGGCCGCTCGTGGATCGCGCCCGAGGCATTCAACTGCAACGCGCCGGACACCGGCAACATGGAAGTGCTGGTGCGCTACGGGAGCGTTGCGCAGAAGGAGCGCTGGCTGAAGCCGCTGCTCGCGGGCGAGATCCGTTCGGCCTTCGCGATGACCGAGCCCGATGTCGCCTCGTCCGACGCGACCAACATCGCGGCGTCGATCGTCCGCGACGGTGACGACTACGTGATCAACGGCCGCAAGTGGTGGACCACCGGCGGACCCGATCCGCGCTGCAGGATCCTGATCTTCATGGGCAAGACCGACGCGGCCAACCCGGATCGGCACCGGCAGCAGTCGATGATCCTCGTTCCCGTCGACACGCCCGGCGTGCGGCTCGTTCGGCGTGCTGCCCGTGTTCGGCTACGACGACGCACCCGCACGGACACGCCGAATTCGACTTCGAGAACGTTCGCGTTCCCGCAGCCAACATCCTGCTCGGCGAGGGACGCGGCTTCGAGATCGCGCAGGGCCGGCTCGGGCCGGGGCGCATTCACCACTGCATGCGGCTGATCGGCCAGGCGGAACGCTCGCTCGAGGCGATGTGCCGGCGCGTGGTGAGCCGGGTCGCGTTCGGGCGCCCCGTCGCGGATCAGACGGTGACGCAGGAGCGCATCGCCAACGCGCGCATCCTGATCGACCAGGCGCGCTGGCTGGTGTTGCACGCGGCGTGGAAGATGGATGTGGCGGGCAACAAGGCGGCGAAGAAGGAAATCGCGATGATCAAGGTCGCGGCGCCGAACATGGCCTGCCAGGTGATCGACTGGGCGATGCAGGCGCACGGCGCGGCCGGCGTGTGCGACGACTTTCAGCTCGCGTTCTTCTTTGCGCAGGCGCGTACGCTGCGCTTTGCCGACGGCCCCGACGAAGTGCATCGCAACCAGATCGCGCGGCTCGAGTTGGCCGACCACCGTCCGCGACACGGCTGACTGCACCGGACTTCGAACTCGTGCGCGTCCGGAATCACGATCCGATGCCTGGTCGCATCAGACGGCTCGGGCGGGATCACACCCACCCGGTCCGCGCACCTACGAACCGCACGATGCTGTCGATGGCCATGGCCGCCTGCGGCAGCGTCTGCATCACCTGGAAAACGTGCGGCATGGCGTGCCAGATTTCGAGCTCGACGGGGACGCCGCTGGCACTTGCCTTCGCTGCAGTTCGCGTCGAATCGTCGAGCAGCATTTCCGTGCTGCCGACCTGGAAAAGCATGGGCGGCAGGCCGCGAAAGTCGGCGAACAGCGGCGAGGCCGACGCGTCGAGATAACGCTCGGGCGGTGCATAGAGCTTGCGCAGCTTGAGAACTCCGGGCAGCGTGAACATCGGGTCCCGTCGCTCGTTCGCCACCAGGCTCTCGCTGGAAAGCGTGAAATCGACGAATGGCGACATCAGCACTGCACATGCGGGCAGCGGTTCGCCAGCAGCCTTGATCCTGTGCAGCGTGGCGAGCGTAAGGTTGGCGCCGGCTGAATCGCCGGCGATGACTACTTGGCGCGCATCCACGCCCTGCGAGTGCAACCAACGATACGCCGTGAAACAGTCGTCGGGCGCGGCCGGATACGGATGTTCCGGCGCAAGCCGGTAATCGACCATCAGCGCCCGCGCCCCCAGCCGGCGGCACCAGCGCGCAACCATGCCCGCGTGCGTCGCGGGGAAGCGGAACATGAACGCGCCGCCGTGAAGATAGAGAAGCACGCGCTCGGGGCGGCTTTGCCGAACCTCGATCCACTCGGCAGCGACGCCACTGCAATCGACCGGAGTGCGGCGCGTTTCGGGATCGACCGCGCCAAACTTGGCATCGAGCTTCGCCTGCTGCGCGCGCAGCTGCGTGACATCCGCGTGCGCCCCCATCCGCCGTTTGACGGTAAAGCGCAGATAGCAATTGAGCCAGAAAGCCCGCCACTTGCCCTGTCGGGGCGCCAGGTACCGCGCATAGGGCGGGAGCTGGCTGACGCCATAAGGCTCCTCACCCACCAGTGCCCAGTTCGAAATCGTTTATTCGGGTGAGCCACGCCGGCGAGTTCATGCCGTCGCCCTGTCGGGACGACGCGATTTCGCCTTCCGCCGCGAGGCCAACGGAGCTGTTGCCTTCCGCGTTGCGCCGGCGGCGACACGCGCTTTCTGTTTCGCGGACGCCGGCTTGGCCGTCCCGACTGCCGGCTTCGCCGCTGCGTGGTGCATCGCCGCCGGTGACGGCAATTTGTCGATGGCCGTCATCAGCTCGTCGAAACTCCGGCGCAGGCAATCGGCATAGAACGCGGGGTCGGGCATCATGTTGCGACAGGCGACGGCCGTGATCCAGAGGATCCCGTTGTAGCTGAAGCCCGTGTGATTGAGGCCGATGTAATCGGTCGCGATGCTCACCGGATAGAAATGCACGAGCCGGGCGCCCGCGACGTACAGCGGCACCTCGGGTCCGCGCACGTTCGACACCGTGACGTTCAACTGCGGATAGACGACGTAGCGCAGGAACGCCTCGGACGCAAAGCTCGGCAGCTCGTCCAACACCGACTTCACGAACGCGCGACCGAGGATCTCCGAATCGCGCTTGGCGGCAACCGCGTCACGTTGTACCGCCCGCAATCGCTCGAGCGGATCGGCGATGTCGGTGCGCAGCGGCACCGGCACACCGCCGACCTCATTGCCCCCGTTCCGGCTCCTGCCTTCGTCGCGCACGCTCATCGGCATCAGTGCGACTAGCGATTCCGCGGGCAACTCGTCCTTGTTCTCGAGATACCTGCGCAGCGCGCCGCCGACCACGGCCAGAAACAGATCGTTGATCGTCGCACCGTCGAGCTTGGCGCGAGCGCGTTGCATTTGTCCGAGTGGAAAGCCAACGGCCTCGACGACGCGGTTGGCGGATACTGGGCGGTTGAAACGCGTCGGGGGTGCCTTGGCGAAGCCGGGCAGCACGGCGCCCTCGGCCGAGGCGCGCTCCCCCGGCCGGAACTGCCGGACGATCTGGTCGAACGTCAATCCGGCCACCTTCTTCAACGTCTTGAAATAGAGACTCGCGATGCTGGTGGTGCGCGCCGCGCCGTGCGCGACCGCCCGCGTATAGAGCTCGACCGAGGTCGGATCGCGTTCCGCGTATACGGCCGGATGGGACAGCGCATCGTCGTCCGGTTCTGCCGATAGCGAGTGCGCGGCCTTCAGCAGCGCGGCCCCGGCCTGCCCGTCGACCGACGCGTGATGAAACTTGAGAAAGAGCGCGAACGAATGCTTCGGGAGGCCCGGGACCCGATGCAGGCCTTCGATCACGTAGATCTCCCACAGCGGACGGCTGCGGTCCAGTGGGCGCGAGTGGATCCGTGCGACCTGGATCATCAATTGGCGCCAGTCGCCGGGTTCCGGCAGGGCGATGTGGCGGATGTGGAACTCGAGGTCGGGGTCCGCGTCGTCGATCCAGTACGGGCGATCGAACTGATGCGGCACCATGACCAGCCTGCGCCGGAAGACCTTGTTCTGGTCGAGCCGGCGGGCGAAGTAGCTCAGGATGTCCTTGAAACGGACCTTGCCGCCGGGCGCGCTCGAGGGATCGTAGATCCCGAGCGCCGCCACGTGGTTGTAGACGCACCCGCGCTCGGTATAGAGAAAATAGTTGTCGGTTCCCGATAACTGCTCCATGACGTTCCTTTTCGTTGCTTCGAAGCCGGATGCGTGTCGTCAACGCCGAGCGCGGCCCCAAGCTCGGCAAACGCGTCGCGCAGGCACTGCGCATAACGCCAGGGATCGGGCAGCATGGTTCGGCACGCCGTCACGCCTATGCTCATCGCACCATCGTAATAGCCGACCACGTGGGCCAGGCCGGCAAGATCGTGGACCACCGAGAACCCGTAGTAGCCCACGAGGCGTGCCCCGGCCAGGTACAGCGGCACGTCGGGTCCGCGGATGCTGGAGATGGTCGTGTTGACGAGCGGCGCGAGCCGGCTGCCCAGCCGGGCGCGTTGCGCCACGTCGCTCGCAATCGCAGTCACCAACGTGGGAACGAGCTCCGTCGCTTGGAGCGCAAGGCGCCGGCCCGTCGCCGATTTCATTTCCGCCTTGCGCCGCCCCGTTTCGGCGACGATTGCGTGCAGACGCTCGACCGGATCCTCGATGTCCGAATGGATCGGCATGATCGCCGAATCCACGAACGTCCGGGTCCCGAAGACCCGCGTGGCTGAACGGCTCGCAATCGGTGCCTCGGCAAAAAGGTCGCCGCGCGGCGGATCGAGCCGTGCCTCGAGGTAGCGCCGAAGCGCGCCCGCGATGACGGCGATCGCGACGTCGTTGACCGTGCCGCCGGGCACCTGCGCGCGCATCTGCTCGGCCTCGGCCAGATCGAAGCGGACACCGTCGATGACCCGCTGCGGCGTCACCTGTCCGTTGAAGCGCGTGCGTGGCACCGGCGTTTGCGGCTCGGCGCCGGAGCCGCGACGCGATCCACCGGTGACGAGTCCGACGGCGGTTCTTGCGCCGAAGGAAACCACGGGCACCAATTGGGATAGCAGGGAGCGGGCGAAGGTCAGCGGCACACCCAGCGTATCCACCGTGGCGCGCGTGGCCAGATCGACGATGGTCGGAATCCTGTCGAAATAGCGCGCGTCCTTGGGTGGCGAAGCGCGGCTGTCCGGCGAGAGCTCGTGCAGCGCCGCGAACAGCTGGGCCGAGAGTGTCTCGCCGAGCGCCGCGCAATGCGCCTTCGTGAACAGCGCGAAGCTGCCGCGCGGCAGGCCTGGGATGTGATCGAGCTCCTCGATGAGATAGCACTCCCACAGCGGCCGATTGCGATCGAGCGGGCGCGCGTGCAGGCGTGCCACCTGCGTGCAGAGCTGCCGCCAGTCGCCGGGCTTGGGCAGCGCGATGTGGCGCAGGTGGAACTCGACGTCGAAGCCGGGATCGTCGATCCAGTACGGCCGGGCGAGCGACAAGGGAAGCGTCGCCAGGCGCCGGCGAAAGATCGGCGAGCGGGTAGCCCGCTCGGCGATGAAACGCTGGATCACGCCGAAATCGATATCCCGGCCATGGGCGGTCGAGCGATCGTAGATGGTGAGCGACGACGCGTGCATGGGCATCGCGCCGGATTCGAGCTGCAGGTACAGGCTCTGGATCCCGGTCAGTTGTTCCATGCGCAGGATTATCGCATCGACCGGTGTGCCGCACACGCCGGAACTCGGTTACACGGGCAGGCGTTGCCGCTGGAAATGGCGCCAGAGGCCGGCGACGTCGAGCGGCTGCCAGGTTCGCCCCGACGATTGCGCGAGCCGATGGCCGATCAGGTAGTACACGAACGCATCGAATCCCATCCCCACATGCGAGGCCTTGACCTCGATGTTCTGCACCAGCGGACCGGGCTTCTCGCACGCGTTGCGCCACGGCACGACGCCGTCCCTGCGGCAGTAGAACGCGGTGATCGGCACCTCCGTCAGCGGCTTGCTCAATTCGCGCAGCTTGCGCGCGAACGCAGGGTCCGAGAACTGCATCCCGGTCACCCATTCGTAGAGGCGCCAGATGCTGACCTTCCGCGTGTCGCCGCTGATCGGCGAGCCGAGCGTGATGACGTCGCGGATGAGCCGCGGGTAACGACGCGCGAGCGCCTTCGCGTACACGCCGCCCAGGCTCCAGCCGACCAGGCTGATCTTGCGATCGCCCGATTCGATGAAGACCTCCTTCAGCCGGTGCTCGATCAGCGCCTCGATGTCGTAGGGGTGCGCCTCCGAGAACCCGAAGTTGACGCCGAGCTCCCAGGGAAACACGCGGTACCCGATCTGCGCGAGGTACGAGCGCAACAGCCACGTCGGCTGGTCGGCCGAGAGGAATCCGGGCAGCACCAGCACCGCATGGCCGTCGCTGCGGGGGACTCTGGCGAGCGCCAGGGCGCCGAACGGAAACGCCGCCGCGTCGGTGACGCCGTACCAGGCGTCCTTCAGCAGGTCGAACCAGGTCAGTCGATCGTCGAATGGCACGCTGGCGCTGTCTTCCCGTTCGCCGAATCGGTCCGGCGCCGCGGCTATGCATTCACGGGCAATCGGTAATCCTTGAACATCTCGCGCAGCTTCATCTTCTGCAGCTTGCCCGTGGCCGTGTGCGGCAACTCGGTCGACGAACGCCACGTCGTCGGGCATCCACCACTTGGCGACCTTGCCGTCGAGGAACTCGAGC
The DNA here is from genome assembly GCA_963809965.1 of uncultured beta proteobacterium. GTDB lineage: Bacteria > Pseudomonadota > Gammaproteobacteria > Burkholderiales > Casimicrobiaceae > CAIWHR01. Next base: position 167,574 of record CAWELU010000023.1, on the reverse strand, counting down.
ACGTTCTCGCGCGTGATCTCCTGTCCGGCCTTCCGGACAACGACCAACAGCGGGCGCTCCTGCCACTTCGGGTGCGCGACGCCGATCACGGCCGCCTCGGCGACGGCGGGATGACCCATCGCGGCATTTTCCAGGTCGATCGAGGAAATCCATTCGCCGCCCGACTTGATCACGTCCTTCGAGCGGTCGGTGATCTGCATGTAGCCGTCGGCATCGATCGTGGCGACGTCGCCGGTATCGAAGAAGCCTTCCGCGTCGAGGATCTCGCCGCCCTCGCCCCGGAAATAGCCGCGAAGTGATCCACGGCCCGCGCACCATCAGGTGGCCGAAGGCAACGCCGTCGTGCGGCAGCCGCTTGCCATCGTCGTCGGTGATCTTGAGCTCGACGCCGTACACCGGACGGCCCTGCTTGCGCTGCACGTCGAGCCGTTGCTCCAGCGTCGCCGCCTGGTGCTTGGGCAGCAGGTTGCAGATGGTGCCCAGCGGCGACATCTCGGTCATGCCCCATGCGTGGACGACGAACGTGCCGAACTGCTTCTCGAAGCGCTCGCACATCGCGCGCGGCGCCGCCGAGCCGCCGATGACCGCGCGCTTGAGGCACAGATCCCGCTTCGGATCGAGCGCGCGCCGCGTCGACGTGGTTGAACAGCATCAGCCAGACCGTCGGCACGCCGAGCGCCAGGGTCACCTTTTCGTCGCGCAGCAGCTCGTAGACGCTCTTGCCGTCGAGCGCCGGCCCGGGCATGCACGAGCTTCGCCCCGCACATCGCGCCGGCATACGGCGTTCCCCAGGCGTTGACGTGGAACATCGGCACCACGAGCAGCGCGGATTCGGCGGCCGAGAGCCCCAGGCCGTCGAGCATGCACACGGCGAACGAATGCAGCACCGTCGAGCGGTGCGAGTAGAGCACGCCCTTCGGATGGCCGGTCGTGCCCGGACGTGTAGCACAGCGACGACGCGGCGTTCTCGTCGAACATCGGCCACTCGTAGTCGCTGTCCTGCGCGCCGACCAGTTCCTCGTAGCAGAGCAGGTTCGGCACGTTGATCGCCGGCATGTGCGCGCGGTCGGTCATCGCGACGAAACCCTTCACCGTCTTCATCGCCGGGCGCGAGCTTCTCGACCAGCGGCGCGAAGGTCAGGTCGAAGAACAGGTACTGGTCCTCGGCGTGGTTGACGATGTACTCGATCTGCTCGGGAAACAGGCGCGGATTGATCGTGTGCAGCACCGCGCCCATCCCGGAGACGCCGAAGTACAGCTCCATGTGGCGATAGCCGTTCCACGCCAGCGTCGCGATGCGCTCGCCCGGCTTCACGCCCAGCGCGATCAGGGCCTTCGCGGCCTGCTTCGAGCGTCGGTGGATGTCGCCGTAGGTGCAGCGGTGGATCGGCCCCTCGACGGTGCGCGACACGATCTCGGCCGCCGGGTGGAACGTGTTGGCGTGCTCGATCAGCGACGAGATGAGCAGCGGCCGGTCCTGCATCAGTCCTTGCATGTATCGTCCCCAGGCAACGAGGAATCGGTCGCGCCGTCAGAAGAATCTCTTGAGCAACGCGATCAGCGTGTGGAAAGTCCGCCCGTACGGCGGGCGGAACAAGGCGAAACCGTTGAGCGCCGCCTGGTGCAGGACCGGCTTCTCCTTCGAAAACGTGCGAAATCCCTGCTCGCCGTGGTAGGCGCCCGATCCGCTCGCGCCCACGCCGCCGAACGGCAGGTTCTCCTGGGCGACGTGCCAGCAAACGTCGTTGGTCGTGACGCCGCCGGAGATCGTGGAGTGGAGCACACGGTCGCGATGCTCCTTGCTGGCACCGAACCAGTAGGCGGCCAGCGGCCGCGGATGACGATTGACGTACGCGATCGCCTCGTCGAGCGTGTCGTAGGGCACGACCGGCAGCACGGGTCCGAAGATCTCCTCCCGCATCACCGCCATGTCGTCGTCGACGCCGACGAGCACCGTCGGCAGGAACTTGCGTCCTGCACCGCCGCCCGCCTCCCCGGCCGGATCGATCCGGTGGGCGACGGCACCCTTCGCGGTTGCATCCTCGACGAGGCGGCTCAAACGCTGGTAATGGTGGTCGCTGACGATGCTCGTGTAATCGGGATTGCCCATAAGCGTCGGATACATGGCCGCCACGCTGTGCCCGATGGCCGCGACGAACTCGTCGACGCGCGGGCGTGGCACCAATGCATAGTCGGGAGCCACGCAGGTCTGGCCGGCGTTGAGCAGCTTGCCGTAGGCGATGCGGGGTACCGCAACGTCGAAATCGCAGCCGGTATCGAGGATGGCCGGCGACTTGCCGCCAAGCTCCAGCGTGACGGGCGTCAGGTTTTCCGCGGCGGCGAGCGCGACCTGGCGGCCCACCGCCGTCGAGCCCGTGAAGAACAGGTGGTCGAACGGCAGCCGCGAGAACGCGCGGCCGACCTCGACCTCGCCCGGCACCACGGCCAATTCCTCCGCCGGGAAGAACTCGCCGACGATCTGCCGCAGCAATTCGGCGAAGGCGGGAGTGAGCTCGGTCGGTTTGATCATGACGCGATTGCCCGCAGCCAGCGCGGCGACAGCCGGCAGAACGGCGAGCTGGAACGGATAGTTCCAGGGGCTGATCACGCCGACGACGCCGAGCGGCTGCGGGATCATCTCGCTCCTGCGCGGGTTGCATGTGCAGCGGAGTCGCGACGCGCCGCCGCTTCATCCAACGCCCCAGATGGCGCTTCGTGTGGCGGATTGCGGACAGGACCAGGAAGATCTCGGCGAGGTCGGTCTCCTCGCGCGCCCGGTGGCCGAAATCGGCCGAAATCGCATCCGCGATGGCGCGCTGGTGCTGCCGTGTCATCCGCGCCAGGCGATCGATCCGCTCCGCTCTCACCTCGCGCGCCGGGTACATGTCCTGCGCAAAGGCGGCACGCTGCGCGGCGAACGTCGCGTGCATGCGCCCGCCGGTCGCCTCGACGGTCGCCGCCACAGGTGCTTCGAGGTTCAGGTTCGGTCGGGCCGTCATGGCATCCCTCGGTGATCGAAGGTCGGATTATCGCTCACTGGGGCACCCTTCGCCCTGCGCGCTGATAGCGCACCCTTGGCGCTGTGCGCCGTCCCTCCGAGAGGGAGCAATTCGCGCTTGGGGCGGCCCTGCGCGCTCATGCAAAGCCGTTCTTCTCGCGTCCCAGCCTGCGGTCGTCAGCGTCGCGTGTGGCGCGTCACTTATCGCCGTGACCCTTGCGTTTCGGGGACTGCGCCAGGCTGACGAACTGCGACACCACGATGGCAGTGTAGAACATCCCGAACAATGCGCCGAACAGGCTCAGCGTCGTCGCGGGAGCGCGCACGGGTGTGACGTCCGCATATCCGATCGTCAGCATCTGCGCGAGACTGTAGTACGAGAATACCGCCAATCGACCGGGCCGGTCGGCGAGTCGCCGGATCAGCAGGTGTACACCGTCGCCACGAAAACGCTAGAACTTCCAGTTGTAGTACGCGGCGAGGAAGAGGGACCCGGCGTTGTTGTACGAGCCGACGAGGTCGCCGCGTCCACCGAGCGCGACCGGCTTGCCGTAGGTGGCCACGTCGAGGTTGCCACCGTACGCATACTCGGCGGCGAAGCCCCAGAACGCGTTCCTGTCGAGCTGCTGCTGGGCGCCCGCACCGAAACGCCATGCGGAGTTGACCGGCAGCAGCGGCGACACGTTGCCGGACTGGAAGTCCGAGTCGTACGCAATGCCGAAGTTGATCAGCCATGCGGTCGGAATACCGGTACTGCGCTCCCACCGCCACGTGCCAGGTGTCCTTGTAGTCGAGGTTCTTCGTGACACTCGTCGGATTGTTGGCGTCGTCGATGCCGAGCTGGACCTGCCCGAACTTCGACCACTGCTGCCAGCCGACGCTGCCCAGCAGCGCCCAGCGGTCGCTCGTCTCCGCGTACGCGCTGAGCATCACCCCCTGCGGCACCTTGATGCCCACCTTCAGCGATGCGTCGAGCAGCCCGCGGTCGCTCAGGACCTGCTGAAGGCCGGGAGCAAGGTTCGAGAATTCGAGCGGGAGCGTTGAAGTCCAGGTCGACCTGCGAGTTCCACACGAGGCCGAACCGGGTGCGCGCATCGGGCTCGAACAGCACGCCGACATTGGCGCCCCATCCCCAGGTCTCGTCCTGCATCTTGAGCTGGCCGTCGCCGTAGCGCCGGGTTGACGTTGTTGATCGCCACCTGGTTCTTGTAGATGCCGTACATCGCGTTGAGCCCCGCGCCCACCGACACCTTGTCGCTGACCTTGTAGGCGACGGTCGGCATGAACGACAGGCCGAGCATGGTCGCCTCCTGCACGTAATAGCGCCCCACCCAGTCGTCGTCGTAGTTCAGCGGCATGCCGAAGTTGCCGGTCAAGGCGAAGCCCAGCTTCAGGTCCGGCGAAACGCTGTAGCTCGCGAACGCCCCGCCACCCGGGAACCAGCCGTTCTGCCCGACCGTGTAGCCGCCGTCGCCGCTGCCCAGCGCGGGCGACGTGCCGCTGCCGACCGAGAACTTGACGTTGCCCCACAGCAGCTGCCCGGCCGCAAGGACCTGCGTGCCGTCGAGGCGCGTCATGCCGGCCGGGTTGGTCAGCACCGTCGAGGCGTCCTGCGCGCGGGCACCGTAGCCGGCGGACGCGAGTCCGACGTCGGCGCTGCCCACCTCGTACAGGATGATCCCCCCGGCGAGGGCCGGCGCGCAGACCGATCCCATCGCGGCCAGCACGGCGGCGCGCACGAGGCGCCGGTGGTGCAATTTGGAGTCGTTGCTCTTGAACATGTCGTATCCCTTCTCGCTGCGTAACTCGGTGGCGCCGATGGCCGGGTATTCCTAGGGCGCCGGCACGACGCGATAATAGACGCCGTTCGCGCCGTACGCCGGCTGGAACCAGGTGTTGCCGTTGAGGTAATACGTCGCGCCGTTCTTGTTGATGGAAATCGAGCCGGTCGGCAAGGCTGCGTAGCTCATGCCCATCACATAGGTTCCCGACGCGGGGGCGCTCGCCATCGCAGCGCCGGTCGCGACGCCCGCGCTGTAGGCGGCGCCGGTGGCGGCGGCCGTATTGGCGCTGCCGGTCGCAACACCCGCAGCGTAGGCGCTCGACGTCGCTGCCGCCGTATTGGCCGACGCCGCCGCCGCTCCAGCCGCCATGCCGACCACTGCCCCCGCGGCGGCCGCGCACCCATAGCAGCCCGTCGAGTAATACGGCACCGCGACGGGCGGGTGGTAGACGGGATACGTCGGATAGGCCGGGTATCCGGGCGGGTGATAGGCGGTCGCGCCCGACGGATACGTGTGATACGCGCCCTCGCCGTACTTGCCGTACGTGCTGCCGCCGTACATGTTGGTGTGCTCGGTGCCGCCGCCGTACGCGTGTGACGTGCTGCCGCCGTACACGTTCGAGTGACTCGTGCCCTCGCCCGCCTCGTGCGACGTGCTGCCGCCCCAGCGGTTCTCGTGGCTGGTCGAGCCGTAGCTGTGGCTCGTGCTGCCGCCGTACGCGATTCGCGCTCGCCCAGCCGTGGGCCTGGCCTGTCCACATGGCACTCGCAAGCACGAGCACCGCTGTGGTCAACGTGGTCGTTCATGAGCAGACCTCCTTTCAGTTCGCCTTGGGGGCAGCCTTGGCCGTCTCGGCCTTGCCCGCGGACGAGCGGCTTCACTTTCGGCGGCGGCGCAGGCGCTGCGAACGCCATCCGTCCGGCTGCCTGCGCCTTCGCGGACACGAACGTGTCCGGCGAAACCACAGGGTCGAGCTGCCAGTTCGACAACTCCAGCTCGTGCCGCAAGCGCAGCGGGTCGGCCCGGTAAATGGCGCGAATCGCGACGCGGCAGCTTGTCGTCGGCGCCGAGCCAGATCTGCAGGAACACGTCGTCGTCGGCCCACACGAGCATGTCGGTCTTCGTCCCGCCGACGATCGCGGACGGACCGATCGTAGAATGCAAGCTTGGCCCCGGCGGCGAGCGGCGCGTACGGGTCCGCGACGATCAGGTCGGTGAACGGATAGAAGATCCCCGCCGTCTGGTACGCCGCCGTCAGTGCCGCGTCGATCGTCGGCGGCGCGTCGGCCACCGCCGCCAGGTTCTCCGCGGGTGCGTAGGCGATCATCGTCTTGCCGTCGTAGTAGAACTCGGACGCCGGACCGTCGCCGGGCATCAGGATCCGCAGCTTGTCGGGCCGCTGCATCGTCACGTCGTAGCGTGTCGTGTAGACGATGGGCGGTCCGAGCTTGCTCGGATACTCGTAGCCGACGGTCGCCGTGAACGACAGCGTCTTGGCCGCTGCGAGCTTGGCGCTCATCGCCTTCAAGAGCTCCATCGCGCGCGGCTCGACCACCAGCTTGAACTCCTGCGCCGCCGGCTTCTTCGCAGCCTTGGACGATTTGGCCGCGGTTGCGGACTTGGCGGCGGGCGCAGGCGCGGCGGCGGATGGCGCAGCTTGTGCGCTGGCCATCGCCGCGAACGCGAACCCCGCAAAGAGCGTCAGCGCCCGTCCGACGTACCGACTGACATTTCATTGCGAACTCCTCGCGCGCGAACGAACGACTTGCGACATCAGGGAATCATCCCGCATTCGAACATCTTGCTGACGATCGGCGCCGAGACCTTGGCGAAGAACGCCTGGCGCATCTGGGGATCCGCTCTTCAGCGCCTTGATGGCACGCTGTTCCATCTCCGGCTTCGGCTGGCCCTGCTTTTGCGCCTTCTCCTGCCACAACTGCTCGCAAGTCGCGGTCTGGTATTTCTGGACCACCTTGTTGGCGACCGCGTCCATGATCGGATACTGCGCGTAGGCGACGCCTGCTGCGATCAGTGCCGCGACGCCGATCACCAAGAAACGCTTGCTCATGACGTTCCCCTTCATGTGTTTGACCAGGTCTTCGATTCGAACCATACGACACCACCTTAAACGGTGCCTGCGCCGACCGGATGATACGCCATGCTTGCGATGTCCTGCCGCCAGGCCGGCGTCGCTTCGACATCCATAAAATGATCCCGACCGGCGATCGATCAAGCAGTTGGTCGAGTAGGCGCACCTCGCCGGTCCGTCCACGGCCGTTCCACCACCCTCGATTCGGCTCTACCCGCAGATAATCGACCGTCGCCAACAAAGCGCCCCCGGCAGGCGGGGGCGCTTTGATCGGTTTCCGGACACGGCGCGTCGCGCCCGGTCTGGCTCAGACGCGCTTCGCCCGCCTCCTGCATCGGGCTACTGAGGCCCGGCTTGCACGCGCGTCAGCGGCTTGCCATCCACCGCTTCGGCTTGCGCACCCTCGAGCTTCTTGATGTCCGCCGGCGACAGCGTCGGCCGGTCCACCTTGATCGTCAGCTTGTTCAGCTTGGCGGTCAGCGTGAACGGGGGCTTGTAGTCCTCGTCGTTCACGCCCGTGAGCGTGTCCGAGCCGATGTCGAAGCTCTCGTCCCATTGCAGGATCATCGGCATCGTGCGTGGCATGGTGACGTTCTGCACCGCCTTGCCGTCCACCTTGAGCGTGCCGGTGCCTGGTCGACCGAGGCCGCTCATGTTGTTGAACGCGAGGGTACCGACGCCGAGACCTTCGTACTTGAAGTCGAACTCCAGCGTGTGCCTGCCGGGCGCGAGGGCTTCCGGACCCTCCCACTTCACCCGCTTCAGGTCGACCAGGTTCCACAGGAACACCGGCTTGCCTTTCAGCAGGTAAAAGCCGTAGCCCCCGAACCGCCCACCGGAGGTCAGGATCATGCCTTCCGCACCGCCTTGCGGCACGTCGATGTCGGCGGTGATGGTGTAGGAAGAGTTCAGCAGGAACGGCGAGTCGCCCTGCGGCATGCCGACCATCGGCCGCGTGTAGACGAACTCGTTGCGCCCGGCGGTGATGTTCGGCCGCGGCGCGACGATGCGGGCCGCCACCGAGGCGTCCAGCGGGAAGACCTGGTACTTCCCGGCCTCCGCGACGAACCTCTGGCGCATCTCCTTCACTTTCTGCGGGTTCTGCGCCGCGATATCCTCGGACTGGGTGAAGTCCTTGTTCAGGTTGTAGAGCTGGAACACCTGATTGTTCAGCGGATCGGGGTTGGCCTCGCCGAACGCCTCCCAGGGAGCACGGTTGACCTTGGTGCTCAGGAGCCAGCCATCGTCGTACAGCGCCCACTGGCCCATCATCTCGAAATACTGCGTCTTGTGGCGCGACGCTGCCTTGGCGTTGCCCGCGTCGAAGGTGTAACCAAAGCTCATGCCTTCGATCGGCGCCTGCTTGATGCCGTCAACCATCTCCGGCGCCTTGATGCCCGCTGCCTCGAGAATCGTCGGCACGACGTCGATGACGTGCACGAACTGCTCGCGGAGCGCCCCCTTGTCCTTGATGCGCGCCGGCCACGACACCACCATGTTCTGGTTGATGCCGCCGAGCCTGGAGGCGTTCTGCTTGAACCAGTCGAACGGCGTGTCGAAAGCCCACGACCAGCCGGCCGACATGTGGTTGTAGGTCTGCTCGGTGCCCCAGACGTCGTACCACTTCATCTGCACGTCGACGGGCATTTCCGAGATGCCATTGAAGAACGCGACCTCGTTGGGCGTGCCCAGCGGCCCACCCTCGGCGCTGGTGCCGTTGTCGCCATTGATGTAGATGACGAGCGTGTTGTCGAGCTTGCCCAGGTCCTGGAAGGCCTGAATCACGCGCCCGATCTCGTGGTCGTTGTAGGCGGCGTAGGCGGCGAAGACCTCGACCTGCCGGATGAAGAGCTTCTTCGCCTCCGGGTTGAGTTGATCCCACGGTTTCAGCATGTCGTTGGGCCACGGCGCCAGCTTGGCCTCCTTCGGAATCACGCCGAGCTTCTTCTGGTTCTCGAAGATGCGCTCGCGCAGCTTCTCGTAGCCGTCGTCGAAGAGATGCATCGCGCTGATCTTGTCCACCCACTCCTTGGTCGGGTGGTGCGGCGCGTGCGTGGCGCCGGGCGCGTACTTGATGAAGATCGGCTTCCCGGGATCGGTCTGGTGGATGCGCGTAAGCCAGTCGATCGCCTCGTCGGCCATCGCGGTGACGAGGTTCCAGGTGCCGGGCGGCTTGCCCAGGAACGGATAGATCTGTGTGGTGTTGCGGAAAAGGTTCGGCTCCCACTGGTTGGCGTCGCCGCCGACGAAACCGTAGAAGTACTCGAAGCCCATGCCGGTCGGCCACTGGTCGAACGGCCCAACCTGGCTGGCCGCGAACGCCGGCGTGTTATGGTCCTTGCCGAACCACGACGTCGAGTAGCCGTTGTCGAGCAGGATGCGGCCGATGGTGGCCTTGTCCCTGTCGATGATGCTGTTGTAGCCGGGGAATCCGGTCGACTGCTCGGAGATCACGCCAAAGCCGGCCGAGTGGTGATTGCGCCCGGTGATCAGCGCAGCGCGCGTCGGCGAGCACAGCGCGGTGGAGAAGACCCGGTTGTAGCGCAGACCCTCGTTCGCAATGCGATCCATGGACGGCGTCGGGATGACGCCGCCGAAGGTGCTGGGCACGCCGAAGCCGGCGTCGTCGGTGATGATCAGCAGCACGTTCGGCGCGCCCTTCGGCGGCACCACACGCGGCGCCCACCATGCCTTCGACTGCAGCGCGTCGTTCTTGATCACGCCGCCGAACTTTGGATCGGGCCCCGGAAGCTGCTTGTTGCTGATGGTCGTGGTGGCGCTGGGCGAACCCAGCGTGCCGGTGACCTGTTGGGCGCCGACCTGCGTCGTGCCGAAGAACGCCGCGACAACCGCAGCGACCGATGCCGTCTTTCGAAATCTCATGAGCGGCTCCAAGAATGCGACCAGGCTCGCTTGTCTCGATGCGCTCGCCTTGCGGAGAAAGCATAGCCCTCCGGGCGGCGAGATCGTTTGCGATCCCCCGCCTCGGCGCGGGCGGCAATGATAACAATACCGAATAGGTTCGGGTACGGGAGCGCATTGCAGACACTGCCACAACAACGCTCAATCCATTCCGCATTTGAAAGAATCGGCGGACAGGCGCCGCTCAACGCCTGGTAGGGGTGCACCGTGCTATGGCGCTCGTGGCGGGTCGGCGACGGTTGCTGGCCACTTTGGTGCACGATCTGTGTCGAAGCCGATTCGTCGATCGTGCCTATATGAGTAGGATGGACGTCCTGGCTTTCGACCAACCTCGGCGCCGACGAGGAATGGGTCCTGCGGAAATGGAGATAGACGGATGCAAGTCGAGGATATCCGCAGAGCCGTATACGCGACGATCGAATCGATCGCGCCGGACGCCGATGTGCGGCGGATCCGGCCCGATCAGCCGTTGCGTCAGCAGATCGACCTCGATTCGATGGACTGGCTCAACGTAATCGCCGGCCTCAACGCCAGGCTGTCCATCGAGATCCCGGAATCGGACTATGGACGGCTCGCGAGCCTGAATTCAATGGTGTCCTACGTTGCATCCCGGCAGGTGGAGCTTTTCGGCGAGCCGCTGCGCGCAAGACCGGTGCCTCCGGCACAGCTGCCCTGCACCAGCCATCTGGTCAACGGTACCCAGGTTGTGGTGCGGCCGATGCGCCCCAACGACATGTCGCTGGAGGCAGACTTCGTCAAGCACCTCTCCAATGAGACTCGCTACGAACGGTTCATGCTGACGCTTAGCGAGCTGCCGCAAGCGAAACTGAAGTACCTGACCGACGTGGATCAGGTCCGTCACGTAGCGCTGGTGGCGACCGTGGACAGCAAGGGGCAGGAAGCTCTGGTGGGCGTCGTTCGTTACATCGTCGACCCCGCAGGCACCGGCTGCGAGTTCGCGGTTGCCGTCGACGATGCCTGGCAGGGTTCCGGGTTGGCAGGCATCCTGATGCATGCCTTGATGGACATTGCGCGCTCCCGGGGTCTCGCCACGATGGAAGGATTCGTGCTGGCGACAAACATCCGGATGCTGAAATTCGCGCGTCAGCTGGGGTTCACGCAGCAGCGCGACCCCGACGACCGCGAAACCGTCCGGGTTGTGCGCTCGCTCTGAGCCCCGGCGTTGCATGTCGGCATCGTCGGCCTGCGCGAGTACGCGCTGCGGATGATCGGTTGCAGCGTCGCCGGTAGCGGCGTGCCGACGGCGGGAAACGGCGGCGCTTCCGGCGTCAGATACGGCTGGTTCATCCGCCACACCCAGGCGTGCAGATGCGGACGCTGGAGCAGCAACAAGCAGCAACTCGTCGCGCGACCACGGATCCTGGACCAGATGCCCATAGAACGGCACGATGAGACCGAAGTCGAAGCGCACACCGCGCGACAGCAACGTTGTACGTCCAGAGGGCCGGAACCCGTTCGACATACGCAATGCGCTTCTTGATAAGGTGGCTGCGTCCCCGCGCGCTGTAACGCGAGCACCGAGCACCGAGCAACAGGGGAACATTTTGCGTTGCTGTTGTCCGGCAAGGAGCCTAGCGGTTGGCCTCGCTCGCGGGGTAGTACGGGGTGGTCGGAACGAGCGACGGATAGACACGGGCGGCTGCCTTGTACACAGCCGACGGCCAGCCGCAAAGCGTGAAGGTCACAGTCACTGTCTATTCCGGTGGATGCTACGGCGCCGATCGCACTATCCCGGCGCACGACGCGCTGCGTTGCCGATACCCAGGCATTCTGGCTCGGGACGAAGCGGTGCGCCCCCTCGCGAGGGGGAGGGAGGCCCAAGGAAGAACCATGCTTCCCGGGGCACCCGCGCAGGTACAATCGAAGCACGGACGGGCATCGTCTGGCACAAGCGCCCGCCGGAACAGGCGCCGGATCCGCCGCGACCGAGCGAGGCCTGGTCAATGCGGCCGCGACCCATGATCGAACAGCACTCACGAATCGACATCAGCGAATGGATCGTCAGCGGCGCGCTGGCGGGCGCCGGTGAGATCGAAATCCTCGCCGGCGTCTGCGAGCGGATCAATCGTGCGGGCCTCTCGCTTGTGCGGGCCTCGATCGCCAACGACCTGCTCGACCCGACCTTCGACGCGCGTGGTGTGCGCTGGCTGCGGGACCGGGGCGCGCTCGAGGAGGCGTTCGTCCGGATGGGCGGCGACGTCGTCAATGAAAACTGGATCAGCAGTCCGTTCGCCTTGCTGGTCGAGAGCGGTCTGCCAATGCTGCGCCGGCGACTGGACGCGTCGCATAGGCGCGGCGAACTTCCGCTGCTGGACCGGTTCCAGGACGAGGGCGTCACCGACTACGTCGCATTCGCCCGCAAAATCGGCGAAAGCTTGCGCCTGGGCGAAGGCGATGGCGTTGTCGCCTCGTGGACGACCGACGCGCCGAACGGCTTCACCGAGGCCGAGATCGAGTTGCTCGCGGGGATCATGCCGGCGCTCACGCTGGCATTCACGCTCCGGACGACGAATCGCGCGGCTCGGACGCTGCTCACGACGTACCTGGGGAGCGACGCCGCCAGCCGGGTGCTTGCGGGAAACATCGTTCGTGGGCGGGCAGCGCCGATCCACGCTGTCGTCTGGTACAGCGACCTCGTCGGCTTCACCCGGATCTCCGACACGACGAGCGCGGAAACCGTGCTGGCCCTGTTGAACGACTATGCGGAAGCGCAGGTCGAGGAGATCGAGGTGCATGGCGGGCACGTCCTGAAGTTCATCGGCGACGCGATTCTCGCCATCTTTCCGCACGACGACACGATATTGGCGTGCAAGCAAGCGCTCGATGCGGCAACCAAGCAGCGACTCCGCATCGAAGCGCTCAATGCGCGCCGTGCTGCCAACGGCCTGCCGGTAACCGATACGCACGTGGCGCTGCACGTGGGCGAGTTGCTCTATGGCAATCTGGGCAGCCCGCGACGACTCGATTTCACCGTCCTCGGTCCGGCCGTCAACGAGGCGGCGCGCATCGAGTCGCTTTGCAGCTCGTTGGAGCAGTCCGTCATCGTGTCGACTGCCTTCGCGGACGCGGCCGGCGAAGCGCGTCGTTTGCTGGTGAGCCTTGGCCGCTACGCGATGAAGGGCGTCGCCCGGCCGCAGGAATTGTTCACGCTGGACTCCACATAGGCATCCAGGACGAATCGAGTTCTGCTTTGCTTCCCGTTTCGAGGAGATGCATATGCTCAATTTGACCGTGAATGGTCGCACCCACACCGTCGATGTCGAACCGGAGATGCCAGTGCTCTGGGTGCTGCGCGACCACCTCAACCTCGCTGGAACCAAATACGGTTGCGGCATTGGTGTCTGCGGCGCCTGCACGGTTCACCTGGAGGGCGAGGCGGTCCGCTCCTGTACGCTGCCGATCTCGGCTGCGGCCGGGAAAAAGATCGTCACCATCGAGGGGCTGTCCAAGGGTGGTCTCGGTCGCGTCCAGAAGGCATGGATCGAGCACGAAGTCCCGCAATGCGGCTACTGTCAGACGGGCATGATCATGTCGGCCGCAGCCCTGCTCGCGAAGAATCCCAAGCCTTCGGATGCCGACATCGACGCGACGATGACCAACCTGTGCCGTTGCGGCACCTACGCCCGGGTGAGGAAGGCGATCCACGCCCTCGCCGGTGCATCCATGGCGAGCGCCACAACGAGCTCCTGAGGAGATCCGCCATGACGATTGCCGTATCGCGTCGCGAATTTCTCAAGGCCTCCGCTGCGCTCGGTGGAGGCCTCGCTATTGCATTCTCGTTTCCGGTTGCGAGCATGGCCGCCGACGGTGCCGCTGCCGTCGAAGTGAACGCCTGGATCGTGATCCATCCCGACGATCGCATCGTCATTCGCATCGCGCGATCCGAGATGGGCCAGGGAACGCTCACCGCTCTCGCCCAGCTCGTCGCCGAGGAGCTCGACTGCGACTGGGCCAAGGTGGGCACGGAGTTCGCCTCGCCCAACGAGCACGTCAGACGAAACCGCATCTGGGGCTCGATGTCCACGGGCGGCAGCCAGGGCGTGCGCTCGTCGCAGGATTACGTGCGCAAGGCGGGCGCCAGCGCCCGCGAGATGCTGGTCATGGCGGCGGCGCAAAGGTGGCAGGTTCCCGCGTCGGAATGCACGGTCGCGAGCGGCGTCATTTCGCACGCGCCAACGCGGAAGACGCTTCGTTACGGGCAGGTTGCCGCCGATGCGGCCAGGGTGGCGCCACCGAAGGACGTGAAGCTCAAGGACCCCAAGGACTGGAAGATCGCGGGCAAAGCGGTCCATCGCCTCGACATTCCTGACAAAGTGCTCGGGAAGCCGGTCTTCGGCGTCGATGTGACGCTGCCCGGGATGTTGCACGCCTCGCTCGCGCAATGCCCCGTGTTCGGCGGCAAGGTGGCGAGGATCGCTGCGGGCGAGGCGCAGAAGCTGCGCGGCGTGGCGAAGATCGTGCAGGCGGAGAGCTTCGTCGCCGTCGTCGCCGACAGTTGGTGGCGCGCGAACGAGGCATTGAAGAAGGTCCGAATCGAGTGGGATGCCGGCGACAACGGCAATGCCAGCAACGAGACGGTCACGGCGATGCTGCGTGAAGGGCTCGCGGCATCGAATCTGCCCCAGGCGCGAAGGCTGGGTGACTCGCAAGCGGCGCTCGCTGGCGCGGCAAAGGTGATCGAGGCCGAATACAGCTCGCCCTACCTCAATCACGCCACGATGGAGCCGCAGACGTGCACCGCGTGGCTCAGGCCCGAGGGATTCCTCGAAGTGTGGACATCCACGCAGAACGCAGAGGCGTCGATGGCCGTCGCCGCCGAAGCGGCGGGTCTGCCGCAAGAAAAGGTCGAGGTGCACAAGATGATGCTTGGCGGCGGCTTCGGCCGCCGCGGCGGACCGCAGGACTTCGTCGGCCAGGGAGTGGCGATCGCCAAGGCGATGCCTGGGGTGCCGGTGAAGCTGATGTGGTCGCGCGAAGAGGACATGCAGCACGGCTTTTATCGCCCTGCCAGCATCGTCCGGATGAAAGCGGGCCTCGATGCGCAGGGCAAGGTCATCGCCATGCATACGGTCATTGCCTGTCCCTCGATCCTCAAGGTGCTGATGCCAGGCGCACTCAATGCGGAGGGCATCGACTTTACCGCCGTGCGCTCCTTCAGTGACATGCCTTACACGGTCGCGAACCAGCAAGTGGACTACGCGATGCGCAATGGCCATGTGCCCGTGGGCTTCTGGCGCGCGCCGGGCCAGCAAAACCCGTTCTACCGCGAATGCTTCATCGACGAACTGGCCCTCGGCGCGGGGCGGGACCCGGTCGATTACCGCCGGGCGATGTTGAAGGAGGGAGACAAGAACCGTCTCGTGCTCGATGCCGTGGCGAAAGCCGCAGGGTGGGGAACCCCACCGCCGCCAGGCATCCATCGCGGCGTCGCGGTGGCCGACGGATTCGGCAGCTACGCCGCGATGGTGGCGGAGGTTTCGGTGGGCGCGAAGGGGGAGCTCAAGGTGCACCGCATCGTCGTCGCCATCGACTCGGGGTACGTCGTCAATCCGGACACCTGCCGCGCGCAGGCCGAAAGCAACGTGGTGTACGGACTCGGCGCCATCCTGTACCAGGAGATCAACGTGAAGAACGGACGCATAGTGGAATCGAACTTCCACGATTTCCCTCTCCCGCGGATCTCCGAGATGCCCAAAGTCGAGACCGTGCTCGTGCCCACCGGCGGCTTCTGGGGCGGGCACGGCGAACCGGCTATCCTGCCGCTCGCGCCCGCCGTGTGCAATGCGATCTTTGCCGCCACCGGCAAGCGCATTCGCTCCCTGCCCCTCAAGCATCACGATCTGCGCTCGACGTAAGCGTGTTGCGCGGACGACCGATCCCTCGTTGCCGCGCAACCGCCTCCGCTGCGCCCAGGTCGACGGCCTGCCGTCGAGGGCGAATTCGCATGGCACGGTAGAATGCGCCCTGCGGACACAATAGGGTTGTTCTCTTGGGCGCGACCATTGCGCGGGGCAGCAGATTGATAAATTCGATCGCCGGATTGCGTGCGCGCCCTGATCGGCTCGACGCGATGCATCGTTACGACATGCGCGCCCTGCCGGAGCCTCCGACGAGAACGCAAGCCCCTTCGCGCCGCGTAGCTCGCGCTCTCGCAGCCGCGTTGGGCCTCGTGTCGTTGTCTTTTCTCGAGCCGGGTCTGGCCGCCGATCCCCCCGGAGCGACCCCGGGCGCCGCGCGGCCGCCGCGCATCGGTCTCGCACTCTCCGGAGGCGGCGCGCGCGGCATCGCGCACATCGGTGTGCTCAAGGTGCTGGAGGAACTGCGCGTTCCGGTGCACTGCGTGACCGGCACCAGCATGGGGTCCATCGTCGGCGGCACGTTCGCGGCCGGCACGTCACCGGCGCAGCTCGAGAAGCTCGTCCTCGAAGCCAACTGGGAAGAGGTCTTCCGCGACAAACCGCCACGCGACGAAATTGCGGTCCGGCGCAAGGCCGACGACTACAAGACCCTATTCGCGCCGGAGTTCGGGCTGAAGGATGGCAGTCTCGCGTTGCCCAAAGGAGTCATCGCGGGCGTCTCGATCGAGGCTTTCTTCCGGGTGTTGGCCGACCGGGTTCCCAGCGATGGCGACTTCAACAAGCTCCCCATTCCGTTCCGCGCGATGGCCACCGACATCGAGACCGGCCAATCGATCGTGCTCGATCACGGCAGCCTCGCCCAGGCGATGCGCGCGAGCATGTCGGTTCCCGGAGCGATCGCACCGGTCGAGATCGGCGGAAAGCTGCTGGTCGACGGCGGCATCGCCAACAACCTGCCGATCGACGAGGCGCGAAAGCTGTGCGGCGACGTCATCATCGCGGTCAACATCTCGACGCCGCCGTTGAAGCGCAGCGAAATCACCTCCGCCCTCACCGTTACCGCTCAGCTCATCAATTTTCTCGGCAAGCAGACGGTGGACGATCAGCTGAAGAGCCTCGGCGGCAAGGACGTGCTGATTGCGCCGGATCTGGGTGACATCTCCGCGGGCAGTTTCGAACGCTCCGTGGAAGCCATCAAGATCGGCGAAGAAGCGACCCGCGCGCTGGCCGAATCGCTCAAGCGCTACAGCCTGCCTCCGGAGCAGTACGCGGCGCTGCGCGCGACGCAGGTCGCGGAGCGCAAGCCGCTCGGCACCGTCGCCGAGATTCGCTTCGAAGGGTTGGAGCGCACCAATCCGGAGGTGCTGCGCTCGCTGGTCGAGAGCAAGCCGGGCGAGCCGCTCTCCGAGGAGAAAATCGGCGCCGATCTGCGTCGCATCTACGGGCGGCGCGATTTCGAAAGCATCGGCTACCACATCACCGGGGACACCGGTCCGCGCGCGATGGTCATCACCCCGCGGGAGAAGTCGTGGGGGCCCGACTACCTGCGCTTCGGCCTGGGTCTCGCAAGCGATTTTCAGGGCGACAACGCCTTCAATGCGCTCGTGCAGTATCGCAAGACCTGGCTCAATCGTCTCGGCGGGGAGTGGGATATCGAGGCCCAGGTGGGACAGAACACTCATCTGTTCACCCAGTTCATCCAGCCCGTGGAAGAGTCTGGAATCTGGCTCGTGGCGCCTCACGGCAAGGTCGGACAGCAGACGCGCGGCGTCTTTGATGGCGACGACAAGGTCGCGGATTATCTCGTCGGCTTGGGCCAGGTCGGCCTGGACGTCGGGGCGGAGCTCGGAACGTGGGGACAACTGCGACTGGGTCCGGTCTGGTCGCGTGTGAATGCACGCGTGGATACGGGCTCGCCCGTTCTGCCGTCGGTCAAGGAAACGACGGCGGGGCTGCGGGCGCTGCTGTTCGTGGACCAGACCGACCATGCCTTTTTTCCGAGGCAGGGCTTTGGCGCCACCGGCACGGCTTACGCCGCCATGTCCTCGTTCGGCTCGGCCCTCACCTATCAGCGCCTCGAAGGCCAAGCCCGAGCGGTGCGGAGTTGGGGTCCGCATACCCTCAACTTCTCCGTTTCCGGCGGCACCGATCTCGGCTCCGAAATGCCGGCCTACGAATCCTTCACCCTGGGCGGACCGCTGCGCCTGTCGGGCTATCGCGTCAACCAGTTCGCCGGCCGCGAATTTGGCTTTGGCCGCCTGATGTACTACTACCAGTGGTTTCCGCTGCCGGACCTGCTGGGTTCAGGCGTCTACGCGGGCGGCTCGCTCGAGGTGGGACGGATGACCGACCGCTTCGACGGCCTGCCATCCGCTGGCACCCTTTGGTCCGGTTCGGCCTTCCTTGGCGCCGACACCTTTGCGGGACCGGCGTACCTCGGCGTCGGTCTGGGCGAATCCGGCAGTTGGAGCCTGTACCTGCTCCTGGGCGCCCCGTAACGCGGCGGCTCGCGCGCCCGGCCCGCTTGGGTTCCCCATCCGGTCGCGCCGAGCGGTAACCCCGCCTTACGTTGGCGGCAGGAATGGCAACACCAAGGCGCGGGCGTCGACGCGCGCCCCGATGCGGGCCAGCAACAGGAACGAGCCGACGAGCTTACGGTGCAGAAATATGGTCTCGGGAGGGGGCGGACGCAGGAGGCCGCGCCGGAACGCGAGATCGAATCCGAGCGCGCGCACGCGCGACGGCAAGTCCGACGCTCGAAAATCGTAGCGTCCCCGGTGTCGAAGCGGTTCGCAGACGAGGAAGATGACGTCGACCACCGCGTCCAGGCGCTCCGGCGGGTCATCGGCCACCGCGTAGCCGATCCGAATGGCCTCTCGGGCGACAGCGGCGCGGTCGCCATCGATGACGCCACGGGTAATGCGCGCGTAGTTCGCGACGAAGGCGGCGCCGAAGCGCTGCGTCGCTCCGAAATCGAGAAGCGCCACCCGCCCGTTCCCAGGCTGATACAGGTAATTCGCGAAGTTGGGATCCGTCTGCATGACGCGAAACTCGAACAGCTCGCGAAACAGCAAACGCTCGAGCAGGGATCCGACCCCATCGCGCCGAGCCTGCGGCGCATGGTCGAGCACGGCGAGCGGCTCGCCCTTCACGAAATCCATCGCCATCACCCGGGACGTCGTCAGGTCCCAGTGCACGCTTGGAACGAGCAGGCCCGGCTCGTCGGCGACCAGTCGCGCGTAACGTTCCAGCAGCCGCGCCTCGCTCACGTAATCGGCTTCCTGCGCGAGCTGGCGCTTGGCCTCGGCCGCCAGGCCCGCAACGTCGAGATCGAGCGGCAGCAGGTTGAATAGCCGCAGCAGCACCGCGACGTTGTCGATGTCGCTCGTGATCGAGCGCGCCACCCCCGGATACTGGATCTTGAGCGCCAGTTCACGGCCATCCGGTGTCGTGGCGCGGTGCACCTGCCCGATCGAGGCGGCCGCGATCGGTTCGTAGTCGAACGCGGAAAACTTGCGTTCCCAGCCCTTGCCGTACTCGCGACCGAGCACGCCGCGAAGCTGTTGCAGGGGCATCGGCGCGGCCTGCGCGCGCAACACCGCCAAGGCCTGCGCGAATTCCGACGGCAGGACGTCCTCGCCCTGCAGCGAGACCAGCTGCCCGATCTTCATGGCTGCCCCGCGCAGGCGGGCGAGCCGTGCCGCGAGGCGCCGTGCATTGGGCGCGGAAAATAGTGCGCTTCCGAAGTCGCCGGCTTCGCCGCGGGCGAATCGTCGCAGTCCCTCCGCGGCCGTGCCTACCGCAAGCTCTCCCGCCGCAAGACCTATGCGCGCGATCCGGCCGAGGCGGGACTGCGGTATCGGCGCCGGTGACGGTTTACGAATCGCTGCACGCGCGCGCTCAGAGATCGAGCACGGAGTCGAGACCACGGTGGACGCCGACCAGCGTCGAGACCTTGCGAATGGCGAGGAGCGCCCCATCGACGTATGGGCAAGCGATCTGCGCTAGATCGCCGTCGGTAAGACCCGAAGTGCCAACCACCACGTGCGCGCCGCGGTCCAGCGCCGTGAGAATGTTGGTCCTGGCACTGTCCGGTTTGGTGTATTCGACGAAGACGTCGCAGGGGTTGGCGAGCGCCTCCGTGGCCGAGGGGTACACCCGACAGGCTAGGCGCGCCTCGCCCAGTACCTCGCCCAAGCGGCGGCCCGCGTGCGTGCGGGACACGGCAGCGACGAGTGCCAGGCCCTCCGTCTTCGCCATCGAGCGCGCAAGCTCAGACCCAGCCCAGCCGCTTGCCCCCGCCAGACAAACGTTGATCGCCATGGACGCAGCCTCGGGCAGATTGTGGCGATGCGACGCACGCACCCGTTACTGGTTCTTGGGCAGCACAGTCAGGATCCTGACGATGAACGCATGGAGCTCCGTCATGTAGTTCCGCAGGAACTCGGCCGTCTTGTCGTTCGTCACCTGGCCGTCCGGGGTGATGATGCGACGAACAGCACGGCGTCGGCGACCGCTGGGACCACCGCAGGTTTCGCGGACGGCCGCGGTAGTGCGACCATTTGCGGCGCATCCGGCGTGAAGCAGCCTACGGCGCAGCACTTGCCGGGCTGCCGGTTGCGCGTGATCTTTCGCGTCGCATCGGCCAGCACGCCGCGATCGAGCAGCCGCTCGACCAGGTCCACCTTGTTCCCGATGGGATAATTCCGATAGATCTCGAGCTTCATCGCATCGGGCGAGCCCCCACCGTGCAGGCTGATCAGCGAATACCAGCCAGCCTGATACGACGCGGTGAGGTCCTCGAGAAACCGCGCGACCTCGACGCGCTTTTCGTAGGGAATGTCGGAGCGCGCCGTCAGCACCTCCGACAGGCGCCCGGCGGTGGCGGGATTGTGGTCCTCGTCCGGTCCCGGCAGCGCCACGATCATGCCGCCGGATACATGATGCGCGAGCCGGTGCATGTCGTAGATCTGCGTGCCGAGCAGGAGCTTGCCGATGTTGGCGAATACGGGATCCGGCGTGACGATGCTGGAATCGCTCGGCTGGCAGTAAACCGAGGCGGCCACGCCGCAGGCATAAAAGCCTTCGATGATCTTGATCAATTCGATCATCGCCTCGCGGACGCCGTGCGCACGGTCGAGATCGACGCCGTTGGCCTCGGTGACGAGTGCGCCCGCGCCGATCAGGAGATCGCCGAATCCCGCGCGCGCGGCGATGCAGGTGTGCCGATGCTGCGCGGTGTAGTTGTAGAGGATTTCGCCGGCCTGCCGCCATTCTCCGGCGCAGAACACGCGTTCCCACGGCACGAATACGCGATCGAACATGCATACGCCGGTCGACTGGCCGTATTTCCCCGAGAAGCTCGCCGCCGCTTCGCCCGGGCGCCCCGCGGGCCGGGCGACGATGGTGAGGCCGCGCGCATCGACCGGGACGGCACAACACACCGCGAACTCCCGGTCGGCTTCGTTCATGTTGCGGCCAGGCATGACGAGCAGCTCGTGCACATAGGGCGCGGCCGTCACGATCGCCTTGGTCCCGGAGATGACGATGCCGTCGGCGCGGCGTTCGACTATATGGACGTACGTGTCGGGGTTCGGCTGCCGCGCCGGCCGCAGCGAACGATCGCCTTTGGCATCGGTCATGGCGATGGCGAGCGTCAGGTCGCTCGCGTACACGTGCTCGAGATAGGCACCCAGGCGCGGGTGATAGTCGGTGCCTTCTTCGGCGTCGATGCGGGCAGTGCCGTGAAGAATCGCGGCGAGCGCATCGCCCGCGAGATAGCGCTGCGCGCAACCGGTCTCCTGGCAGACGAGACGCACGGCCTCGAGCTTGTTGAGGAGATCCGCGCTGGTCCGCGGGATCGCGAGCATCCGGTTGATCGGGCCGTCGAAGTCCGGGCCCTCGGTGCGCATCAGGCTTTGCGTCGACTCGCGCAATGCGAAATCGTAGCTGACGCCGATCGCATTGACACCCGGTGCGAGCTGCGGCTCGTCGGCCACCGACTCGATCCGTCGCCCATCGACGTAGACGACCGGGTTGAAGCGGCGCAGCGATTCGCGGTAATCGGCGGCGGACATCAACATGGCGGCGGCTCCTCGTGGGAACGGGTGCGTCGTCGATACTATACGACGGCCGGAGCACACCGGCACCGCCTGGACCGGATCCCGGCGGTTGGGTTGGCTACGCCTTTGCCGCCGCTGCCGCCGCGGCCGCCCGCTTGAACCTTGCCGCTGCCGACTTCGCCACCACTTCGGTAGGCAGCAGGAAATGCGACAGCGCCGGGATCAGGATCAGCGCGCCCAGCATGTTCCACACGAACATGAACGTGAGCAGGATCCCCATGTCGGCCTGGAACTTGATCGGCGACCAGGCCCACGTAATGACGCCCGCCGCCAGCGTAATGCCGACCAGCGCTACCACCTTTCCGGTGAATTGCACCGCCTTCTTGTAGGCCTCCGTCAGCGGCAGGCCCTTGCGCTGTTGCGCGAGCTGCACCGAGAGCAGGTACAGCGCGTAGTCGACGCCGATGCCCACACCGAGCGCGATCACCGGCAGCGTGGCCACCTTGACGCCGATGCCCAGAACGACCATCAGCGCCTCGCACAGGATCGAGGTGATGGCCAGCGGCACCACGGCCACGATCACCGCGCGCCAGCTGCGGAACGTGATGAAGCACAGCAGGATCACCGCGCCGTACACGTACAGCAACATCGTACGATTGGCCTGCTGCACCACGATATTGGTGGCGGCCTCGATTCCCGCGCTGCCCGCCGCCAGCAGGAACACACGATCCTTCTCGTTGTGTTCCTTGGCGAACTCCTCGGCCACCTTCACCACTCGGTTGAGCGTCTCCGCCTTGTGGTCGGCAAGGTACGCGATCACCGGCATCACCGAGCAATCCACGTTGAACAGATCGGGATTGTTGGTGGATGCCTGCTGCGCGGCGTAGTTGAGCACGTCCTGGTTGCGGTTGATCGTCAGCCACTTCGGGTTGCCCTCGTACGAGCCGGCGGTGATCTGCCGCGCCGCGTCCGCCAGCGAGACCGTGGTCTGCACTCCGGGCAGCTGGCGCAGCTTCCAGGCGAGCCGGTCAGCGTCCACCAGCGTCGCGTACTTGAGGCAGCCTTCCTTATCGGTCTTGACGATCACCGCGAATTGGTCCGAAGAAAGCGCGTAATTACCGGTGATGTAGGCATTGTCGCGGTTGTAGCGTGAGTCGGGGCGCAGCTCCGGCGCACCCGGGTCGAGGTCGCCGATCTCAAGGCTCAGTCCCACGACGAAACCGGTCACCGCCAGCAGCGCAGAGACGCCGATGGCGCCGAGCGCCCACGGCCGCGTGGTAAACCGGACGAGGAAGATCCACAGCTTGCCAAGTCCCTTGCCGCGGGTTTCCTCGCGCTCCTCGCGCAGGCTGTGCTCGGCCGCGCGCGCACTCACGCCGGTGTAGGACAGCAGCACTGGCAGCAGAAGCAGGTTGGTGAAGATAAGCACCGCCACACCGATGCTGGCGGTCAGCGCCAGCTCCTTGATCACCGGGATGTCGATCAACATCAGCACCGCGAAGCCCACCGCGTCGGCCAGCAATGCGGTCAGGCCGGCCAGGAACAACCGCCGAAACGTATAGCGCGCGGCGACCAACCGGTGCGTGCCGCGGCCGATGTCCTGCATGATCCCGTTCATCTTCTGCGCGCCGTGCGACACGCCGATGGCGAACACGAGGAACGGCACCAGGATGGAAAAGGGATCAAGCTCGAAGCCGAGCAACGCCACCAGTCCCAGCTGCCAGATCACGGCCACGATCGAGCACGCGATCACCAGCGCCGTGCTGCGCACGCATCGCGTATAAAGGTAAATGATGGTGGTGGCGATCACTGCCGCGATGCCGAAGAACAGCATCACCTTGATGAGGCCGTCGATCAGCTCGCCGATCAGCTTGGCGAAGCCGATCACGTGCACCTTGAGCTTGAGCGGCGGCTTGCCCCCCGCCTTGGCGTCGCCGGCGCCCGCCGCCTCGAACCTGGCCCGGATCTTCTCCTCGATCACCTTCGACAGCCCGTGGTAGTCGATCTGCTTGCCGGTGGCGGGATCCTTGGCCAGGAGCGGCACGAAGATCATGCTGGACTTGAAGTTGTTGGCGATGAGACTGCCGACGATGCCCGAGCGCGCGATGTTCTGCTTCAACTGCTCGACTGTCTTCGGCGAGCCGTCGTAGGAGTCTGGCATCACCGGCCCGCCGCGGAAGCCCTCCTCGGTGGCCTCGGTCCAGCGCACTGCCGGCGTCCATAGCGATTTCACCCACGCCCGGTCGACACCCGGCGTCAGGAACAGCTCGTCGTTGGTCTGGCGCAGCGCCTCGAGGTAGCGCGGATCGAAGATGTCGCCCTCGGTATTCTCGACCACGACCCGCAGCGCATTGCCCAGCCCACGCAGGTCCTTTTGGTAGGTGAGGTAGTTCTTGATGTAGGGCTGGGTCTGCGGAATCATCTTCTCGAAGCTTGCGTTCAACACGAGCCTCGTCGCTGCGAAGTAACCCAGGACCAGTGTGGCGATCGCACAGCCGATGACCACCAGCAGACGGTTGTTGAACACCAGACGTTCGAGCAGGTTGCCGGATTTCTGGTTGAAGCCCGCCAGCTCGCGGACCACCGGCATCTGGTCGAGATCGTCGGAGTCGGCAGCCATGATCGTTTTCCTTCTCGGCTCAGCGTGGCGGAAGTTCGACGACGGCCGCGACGCCCCGCGGTCCCACCCGGGCCAGACGTCCGTTCCCCGCATCGGCAATACTCGCGATCGGCGTCGTGCTCGGCAATTTCACCGCCGTGAATGTGCGGCCGCCATCGGTGCTCGCGGCAATCCGGCCGCCCACATCAGCCAACAGGATCGACCCGTTGGCCGTCGATAGCCCGCCGACAATCGTCGCCGGGAGTCCGGTCTCGACCTTGATCCACGTCTTGCCGCCATCGTCGCTGCGATAGACGTTGCCGCGCAGTCCGAACACCAACACGGCACTCTGGTCGCCCACGACGCCGAAGTAGCTGCCGGTGTACGGCGTCGGGAGCGCCTTGAAGCGTTGCGCGTCCGGATCGAGCTTCAGCACCAACCCCCCTTCACCGGCGATGAACAGGCCACCGGCGGCGGGACGGATCGCGTAGAGGTTGAGGAGCTTCGGATTGTCGGTCTGGTCGAACCAGGGCTCCCAATTCTTGCCCCCATCGCGGGTGCGGTAGATCAGGTTGTACGCGCCGACGACATAGCCGGTGTTTTCGTCCGCGAACCACACGTCCAGAAACGGCTTGTCGGCGCCCTGTTCCTTGTACCGCTTCGCTTCCTCCAGCAATTGCTTCGTCTCGGTGGACTGCGGTTGCGCCTCGACACGGCTCTCCATGTGCCCGACGAGACGCTCGTTGGCGATGCGACCGTCCAATTGGAGAGTCCAGGTTAGGCCGCCATCGGCGCTATGCAGGATCACGCCATCGTGGCCGACCGCCCAGCCCTTAAGATCGTTGACGAAAAAAACCGCCGTCAGGTCCGAGCTCACTGGCACGTCCGCCTGCTTCCAGCTCGTCCCGGTGTCGGTCGAATAGAGGATATGGCCGCGTTGTCCGACCGCGACCAACCGCGGGCCGGCGCGCGCGATGCCCTGCAGCAGACTCCTGCTGGCCAGCGCGGATTGCTGGGCGGGCACGCTGAGCGGGTCCTGAAATCCGGCACTTGCGGCGAGTGAAATCTGCCCGCACGCCAGTGCAGCCCCGAGCGCGGCCATCGCCATCCGCATCGCCTTCATCGCGTCCTCCTCCGGTCAGGCATTGACCCCGGATCAGGCGCTCTGGCGGCGCCGATGGGCCCGGAGTCTGACCGTGCCGTGCCTGTCCTGGCTGCGGCGGCTGAGCCTCGTTCCTGCTACACCGGATCGGGCGCGCAGTCCGCGCCCGATCCGGCAATGCCACGTCAGCGGACGCCCGACCCCGCCAACGCCTCCGGTGACCACTGGGAGGCCGGGAGCGGATCGCTGTACTTCACTCCGTAGTAATGCCCGCTCAACCCGGAGACCGTGTAGGCGCCCACGGCGAAGTTATAGAACATGTACGTGTCGTTCAGGCACGACTGGTTTTCGTAGGCGAAGATCATGTTGTCGAAGCCCGCCACGAACAACTGGCCCCGCGCGTCGTATTCGTCCGACGCGAGCGCGATCCAGCTGTCCTCGTCGAGGTAGTACACGCGCTTGGCGTAGATGTGGCGCTTGCCGGGCTTCAGTGTCGCCTCGACGACCCACACGCGATGCAGCTCCCAGCGCATGAAGTCGGGATTGACGTGATTGGGCTTGGTGATGTCCGCCGGACTCTTCGCGTACGCCAGCCGATAGTTGTTGTACGGAACGTACATCTCCTTCTTGCCGACCAGCTTCCAGTCGAACCGGTCGAGCGCGCCGTTGAACAGGAACGCGTCATCGTAGGTGGCGATACCCGCCGAGCCGGGATTCGGGGTGTCGTAGGAGATGTCCGGCGCGAGTTTGACCCGACGCTGGCCCGGCAGATAGCTCCAGGCGCGGCGCGGCTGCACCAGCGGATTCACCGAATCATGCCCCATCAGCGCTTCGCCGTTGCGCCGCGCCGGGCCGGTATAAAGGAGCTTGAGCTTCCAGTATCCGTCTGTCGGCTGCGCCGGCTCGTTCTTCTTCAGATCGTAGATCGGGAACTCCTGCCAGGCGTCGGACGTCAGCGCCAGCGTGGCGACACCTGCGGAGTCGACGTTCCAGTTGTCGTACTTGATGGTGATGGCCTGGCCCTGATAGCGCATCAAGTGGTTCCACATCGCTTCGGAGCCGGTCTTCGGGATCGGGAACGGGGTTCCGGGCAGCGCGTTTTCCATCCCGAGCCCGTCGTCGACCGACCGCGTGCCCGTCGCGTTCTTCGCGGTGTTGTCGTAGATCCGCTTGGGCCAGACGACCGGCCGATGCGTCGGATAGACGTCGACCCGCATCGTCGGAAAGCGCTTGAGAAGCTCCTGAGTGCCGGCGGTGAGCTTGTCTGCATGCGCGGCCATGTCCTTGCCGGTGATCGTGAGCCGCGGCTTGTCGTTGGCATACGGGTCGGGACGGATGCCGCTGCCCTTCTGGTAGCCTGCCGGTATCGTCGTCAGCCCGCCGGTCCATTCGGGAATCGTCCCTTCCTTGTTGCCCGCCTTTTCCGCACCGATCGGCGTCAGCGTGGTGCCGAGTTGCTTCGCCTCGTCCGCCGAAACTGCCGCCCCAGCTCCAGTCGTGCATAGCGCCGCGACCACCGCGCCCATCAAAGATTTGCGCAACATGATGCTGCTCCTCCTCAGAACGTGGTCTTGAATGTCAGCGAAATCCAGCCGCGGTCGGACAGTACGGCAGGGGTGCCGTTGAAGGTGTTGACGGCGCCGGTTGCCGCGGTCGTCGTGTAGTTGCCGTAATAGCCCGCGTACTTGAGGTCCACGCGATACTTTTGGTAGATGTCGGCGGCGATCCCGAACGCGTACGAACCGGCATTCTTCCAGCCACCCGCCGTCACCGCGGAATTGCCGGACACGCCGCCTCCCCACGAGATCGGCGCCAGGAGGTCGACCCCCGGGAACACCTGGAACCAGGTCGGCGTGAAGTTGAAAGCGAGGCCGATGAAATCCTTGGAAACCTTGTCGATCGGATCCGAGCCGTCCGGGTTGAGGTAATTTGGATTTCCCTTGAACACCGCCATGTTCTGGGTGACTTTCGCCCAGTGCATCCAGGTCAATTCGGCCTGATAGCTCGCCGTGTCGAACAGTGGCGTCTTTGGCAACACGCCCAGCGCGTTGATCAGGCCGTGATAGGTGTCCCCCAACGCGCCAGGCGTACCCTCGGTCGGGAGGCAGGACACACCAGGCGGCAGCGGCACGTTCGATCCCTGCGGGCACACCGCGTACTGACCCAGCGCCGGATTCACCAGTGGCGCCGGCAGCACCGTCACGAGGTTGCTGACCAACGGCATGTTCTGGCGATACGACAGCTCGGCGCCCACCGATATCCCCGCGATGCTCTTCGATACCGTGACCCCCATGATCTTGATGTCGTCGCCATAGGTCAGGCTGTAGGTCCCGTATTTCCCCTGTTGGGTCAACTCGGCCGGGGTGGTCGCGTTCCTGTTGATGATGCACGCCCCTGGCGCAACAACGATGCCGCCGATGGCGGTACAGGTCGCGGCCGGCAGAGCGGCAAAGCCCGGTGTCAACACCTGCTGCGGTTGAATGTCCGTCGCTTTGCGATAGTAGAAGCCCAGAGTGCCATCGAGCCATTGCGGGCTCCATCGTGCCGAAACACCCCAGTCGCCGAGGCTCCCGCTATTCCGCGAATCCGGGACCGCGTGGGCGTTCCAAGCCCGGAGCGAAGCCGGGGAGCCGGGAATCGCCGCCGCGAACGGGTTGGCGCCGATGATCAACGAATCGGCACCGAATTGCACAAGGTCGGCGAAGCTCAGGTAGCTGCCCGATTCCGGGTAACGTATCGCCTGCCAGTTGTAGAACCACTGGCCGGCAATCGACA
Source organism: uncultured beta proteobacterium (assembly GCA_963809965.1). Lineage (GTDB taxonomy): Bacteria > Pseudomonadota > Gammaproteobacteria > Burkholderiales > Casimicrobiaceae > CAIWHR01. The sequence continues at coordinate 139,364 of CAWELU010000023.1, read as the reverse complement.
GGTCATTGGTCGGCTGGATCTGCAGCGTGACTCCACCCCGGGGTCGAAAGATCTCTTTCGCCTCGACCCCCGGCGTGGCGTACCCCTTCCACGCGTCCAGCGAGTTCTGGGCGTAGGAAATGCCGTGCACCGCACCGCCGAACAGCAGGCTGTCGCCCCAGTAGACCGTGTGCTGACCGACCTTGAGGTTGACCGGAATACCTCCGACGTCGACGTTGGCGAACACGAACGCGTCGAGCCATTCGCCCGACACACCCCTGGCATAGCGCTTCGTGTAAGGGCTCAGTGCACCCGCCACCGGCAGCCCCTGGACCAACGTGTTTGACGTCGCGTTTGACGTGTTGTCCAGGCCTCCGTAGTAGGCCCAGTCAACCCACCCCGCCGCACTGACCCGCGCGCCGAACATCCGCTTCCAGACAATGTCCATCTCCGACAGCACGTCGAGACGGTTGGTGACCACCGAGTTCTTGGAGAAATTGCGGTCGCCGTCATCGAAGTTGGAGTTCTTCAGTATCGCCTGGTCCTGCTCCTGTACGCGCATGCCGAGGTTGTAACGAACCGTGTTGTCCCACCGGAGGACCAGCTCGTCGTTCCCCGTCGGGATCTCGAACGCCTGCACCGCACTTGGCGCGGCGAATGCAGCCGCGAGCGCGACGCAAAGTGCGCCGCGACGCAGCGGTGCCGCGGGCAAACGGCGATAACCTGACCTGTCGTAGCTCATGCGATCTCCCTCGGATAGTGTCGTGACCGTAATGGATCGAGACGTTACGTGATTCGTGCAGCAAGATGTCCCACCCGATGCGGGGGGGGAAGGGATTCGGGACCGAAACCGCGGCCGGCTCGAATTCCCCATTCGAACCGGCCCGCTTCGACCAGGAACCGTACTACAGTTTGGATACAAGTTGAAGAAAACGAGCGTCATCTACCGCGCGATCGCGCGCCAGTGTCGCAGCAATGGACGCCGAGCACGTCGTGCGCTCGGCGTTGTGCAACGCAACATGCTCCTGGTGACCTGCTGCGCGAGACTATCTGACTACGCCACCGGCACGCAGTGCGACGATCTCGCTGGCCGCGTAGCCGGCCGCAAGGAGGATGTCGTCGGTATGCTCGCCGCGATTCGGCACGGGCCCGCAGGCGTTGCCTTCGACACTGACGAAGCGCGGCGCGGGGTTCGCCTGCAGCATCCCGTTCCGCTCGGTGAAGATTTCGCGCGCGACGTTGTGCGGATGACGCGGGGCTTCCTCGGGTGTGAGCACGGGCGCGAAACATGCGTCGGTGCCTTCGAGCAACTCGCACCATGCGTCGCGCGTGCGCGTCGCGAACAATCCGGCGAAGCGCTGCTTCAGTTCCGGCCAGCGCCTCGCGTCATAGCCGTCTGCAAACGCCGCATCGTCGGCCAGCCCGAGCTTCTGCAACAGCAGCGCATAGAACTGCCGCTCGAGCGCGCCCACGGTGATGAACTTGCCATCGGCGCAGCGATACGTCGAGAACCAATGCGGTCCGTCGAGCAGGCTCTTGCCACGTTCGAACGACATCTGTCCCGCGGCCTTGAGTGCCAGCGGTAGGTTCATCAGATGTGCGGAGCCATCGACGATGGCGGCATCGACGACCGTGCCGTCGCCTGTCGTACGCGCGTGCAGAATGCCGGCGAGCAAGCCCACGGCAAGATAGAGTGCGCCTCCGCCCAGATCCCCGATCAGCGTCGGGGGCGCAACGGGGGGATCGCCCGGATTGCCGGCGTACCAGAGTGCGCCGGAGAGCGCGATGTAGTTGTTGTCGTGTCCGGCGGCTTGCGCCAGCGGTCCGCTTTGGCCCCAGCCGGTCATGCGACCATAGATTAGGCGCGGATTGCGTGCATGACAGACATCCGGGCCCAGACCGAGCCGTTCCATGACGCCGGGCCGCATGCCCTCGATCAGAGCGTCGGCCTGTTCAATCAAACGCAGCACGGTCTTAATGCCGTGCGCGTTCTTGAGATCGATCGCGATCGAGCGTTTGCCGCGGTTGTAGATCGCCTTGGGTCCGATTTCCGTCACGGCGTTTGAAGCCTCCGTGCGCTCGACCAGCACGACATCGGCACCGAGATCGGCGAGCAGCATTCCGCAGAATGGTCCCGGGCCGAGCCCGGCGATCTCGACGACGTGAATGCCTTGCAGTGGACCCATCGCCATCTCCGCGTCGATTCGTTTCGCTCACCGTGCCTGCTCGACCGGGAAACTCGCCGTCCATTCCCGCTTCATCTACGCGACGGTCGAGCCCTTGGCTTGCGTCTCATCGAGTGCATTGTCGAGCATTTTGGTCATGCTCGAGCGGCGCGCAGCCGGCTCATTGTTCGTCCCACGTGACCACCTCCTCGAGTGCGGCCCGATCCGTGCGGAAGCGGTTGACCGGATGCTCGCCATCCGCATAACCGAACGCGATGCCGCAAACGACCCACCGTTCGTTCGTAAGGCCGAAGTGCTTGCGCACAACGTCGGGATAAGCGGCCAACGCGGCCTGCGCTATCGACGCGATGCCAAGGCTCCGAGCCGCGAGCACGAAATTGCTCACGTAGGCGCCGCAATCGATGGCGCCGTAGACGCCGAGAGCCTCCGGCGTGGTCACGATCGCCACATGCGGTGCGCCAAAGAGGCGGAAGTTTTCCAGCGACTGCCGCGCCGAGGCCTGCCGGTCTCCGCGCGCGATGCCGACGCTGTCGTAGAGTTGGAAACCGCAGGCGCGGCGTCGATCGAGGTAGACGCCCGGATATTCCCGCGGGAAGGGGAAGTCGGGGCTAGGCGGTTCGCCCGCCGCCGCATGACCTAGCATGGCTTCGCGGAAGCGCTCCGTACCCGTCCCGCTGGTTACGATCACCTGCCACGGTTGCGCGTTGCACCATGAGGGCGTGCGCTGCGCAAGTGTCAGGATCTGCTCGATGGTCGGCCGGTCTACCGCACGGCGCAGGAACGCGCGGCAGCTCCACCGGTCGGCCAGAAGAGCACCGAACACTTCAGCTTTCCCCACGCCGGGACCGTGACGATCGTCATTCCCACGATCTTGTTCGGTTGCACTCACGCATCGTTCTCCCGAGGTCGACACCGCCGTTCGCGCGGACGTCCCTTATCCATGCATCGCCGGACGTCCGCGCTGCCCGCGCTAATCCCTGAACTTGGCCGGCCGCTTCTCGATGGTCGCGGTCACGGCCTCGCTCAGATCGTCGGACATGAGCATGGCCGCGTTCCAGGTGGCAACGTAGTTGAGGCCGTCGGCCACGGAGTGATCGCGCGAGTAAACGACCATCTCCTTGATGCCGCGGATGGACAGGGGCGACTTGCCGGCGATCGTGCCGGCGATTTCGGCCACACCCGCGTGCAGACTCTCGGCCGAGTCGTATACCCGGTTTACCAGGCCGATCTCCTTCGCCTCGGTGGCGCCGAATCTGCGTCCGGTATAGGCGAGTTCGCGCGCGATGCCGTCCGGCACCAGCTTCGGCAGGCGCTGCAGCGTGCCCACGTCGGCGGTCAGGCCGACGTCGATCTCCTTGATCGAAGAATGCGCTTCGGCTGCGGCATAACGCATGTCGCAGCAGGTAATGAGATCGATGCCCCCGCCGATGCAGGGCCCGTGGATCGCGGCGATGACCGGCTTGCGGCAGCGCTCGATGGCGCTCAACGTGTCCTGCAGGTCGAGGATCTGCCGCCGCAGCTTTTCCCGCGTGCGGCCGTCGCAGGCCCCCGTGGTCCGGGGCTTCAGTCCGGCGAGCATCGCGAGATCAATGCCAGAGGTGAAGAACTTGCCCCGGCCGCCGAGGACCGCCACCCGCGCCCCCGGTGTCTCGTCCACCCACTGGAAGGCGGAGCGGATCTCCTGCCACATCGCCTCGTTCATGGCGTTCGCCTTGTCCGGCCGGTTCAGCTCGACCGTGGCCACGCCGTCGGCCAAGGCAACACTTAGGGTCTCGAAGTCCATGCTCAATTCACCTTTCGTGCGCGAGCAGCATCAGCTCGAAGGCCGCATTTGAACATGTCGTCCCGGCAGCGGACCCCGTCAGGGTGAGACATCGTCCGTCCCGGAACCGTGCCTGCCTTCACCGCGATCGAAGCGTGCGACTCCCGCGAGTGCTTCGCCGCTCGCAAGCGACACCTGGCCGTGACGAAATTCGTTGCGCAGCGCTTCTTCGAGCGGGAGGCTCCACTGCTCGTAACTCGACCTGCGATCGTTGCGCATGCACTCCTGCGGGGAGCGCGCAATTGCCCCAGCGAGATTTTCCGCTGCGTCGCGCGCACCGCCGTCGGCCACCACCCGGTTGACGAGGCCCATGGCCATCGCTTCGTCGGCTCGAACCGGGCGCCCGGTCAGGATCAGATCCAGCGCCCGGGAGTGTCCGATCAGGCGCGTCAGGCGCACGGTCCCCCCGTCGATCAGCGGCACGCCGAAGCGGCGACAGAAGACGCCGAAGACCGCCGATTCCTCGGCGACACGCAGGTCGCACCAGCACGCGAGCTCGAGACCGCCCGCCACCGCGTAACCCGATACCGCCGCGATGACCGGTTTGGAAAGCAGCATCCGCGATACGCCGAGCGGCGCATCGCCTTCGGCCGAAAGGCGCATCTGTCCCGGATTCCCGGCGAAGGCCTTGAGATCCGCGCCACCGCAAAAGTGTCCGCCCTCGCCCCAGAGCACGGCGACGTCGGTGTCGGGGTCCGCATCGAAAGTGCGGAAAGCGCTCGCGAGCGCATTCGCGGTGGCGCCGTCGACCGCGTTGCGCCGCTCCGGACGGGCGAGGATCACCGTCGTTACGCGTCCGGACTTTTCGATTCTCACGCCCATCTGACGCCTCACAGGAAAATGGCGCTCGGTCCCATGTTGAACCCATTGCCGCGCCGTGGATGATGCACGGCGGGCGCGGTGTTGGCGATCTTAATACGCCGGGGCCGTCGTGGCCGCTGGCAACGCGGTGTCATCTGGATGGCGGAGTTGACGCTCCGCCGGCGCGAAAGCCGCCACGGGGTCCTCGGCAGCCGCCAATCTGCACCACCTCGAGACTGCCGCCGCGCCTCGTGGGCCCGCGGCACAGTGCACTCGCGCCTACCCGGCCACGCAGTCGGGTTGGGGCGCCGTCACCGGTTCGGCATAGAAGCGATACGTATTCTTGCCCGCCACCTTGGCGGCATACATGGCGTTGTCCGCCTTTTTCACCAAGGCTTCGGGCTCGTCGCCATCCTCGGGGAAAACACTGATCCCCATGCTCGCGCTGACACGCCCCTGTACCCCGGCGAGGTCGAACGGTTTCGCGGCAGCGGCGAGGATGCGTTCCGCGACGATCGCGAGCTCGGATGGTTCCCCCACATCCTCGATCAGCACGACAAACTCGTCACCCCCGAGCCGCGCCGCCGTGTTCGACGTCACCGGACGCGCGACGATGTCCGAGCGGCGGAGGCATACGCCAAGGCGTTCCGCGAACGTGGCCAGCAGGTGATCGCCGGCATCGTGCCCGTGACTGTCGTTGACCTGCTTGAAACCGTCGAGGTCGATGAACAGGATCGCAAGCCGCGACGAGCGCCGCTTCGCCTTGGCGAGCGCATGGGTGAGCAGCTGGTTGAACAGGTTGCGGTTGGGCAATCCGGTCAGGTAGTCGAAGTGGGCAAGCTGCTGGAGTTGCTCCTGCGCCGCCTTGCGCGCAATGAACTGGCCGATCTGCAAGCCGATCGAATCGAGAACGCGCAGCAGCGCCGCATCGGGCTGACGGACGTCGCGAATGAAGAACTCCAGCACGCCATCGAGCTCGGCGCCGACGCGAATCGGAAACGCGAAGGCGCCATGCAACCCGGCCTTTGCGGCCGCCGGTGCGCGTAGAAAGTCAGGCTCGTGGGAAACGTCGGGAATCCAGGTGGACATGCCGGTCTTCCAGACCTTGCCGATCATGCCGGATTCCGCCGCCGGCGCGAACGTCTGCTGCGCGCTCGACGCGAGAAACGTGCGAACCGCCTTCGTGCCCACGCTCCATCTTTCGGCGCAGCGCAATACGCGACCCTGTGGGTCCCAGCGCCAACGCGCACCGCAATCCCAGCCAAGCGTTTCGCAGATCGTCTCGATCACTGCGGGAATCGCGTCGGTCACGGATTCGCTTTCGGCGAGCATGCGCGTGACTGCATGCTCCATCGCCTGCCGCTGCTCGAACTGCTTGCGCTCGGTGATGTCCTGCCGCACACCGACGATGCCGCCGGACTTGGTGTGCCGCTCCGTGATCTGCAGCCAACGTCCGTCGCCGAGACCGAGCTCGATGGGCTCGGCCGTCGGGTTGCGGTGACGTTCGACCCGCGCCGCGATCCACCCTTCGACGTCTTGCGCGTACTCGCGCGGGATGACCTCGCCTTTCGCGATCGAGCATCGGACCAGCTCCTCGAAGCTCATTCCGGCGATGTCCTCGAAACGATGGAAAGCGGTGAAGGTTTCGGCATAGCGGCTATTGCACAGCACCAGCCGGTCGTCGGCGTCGAACAGTGCGAAGGCTTCGGTCAGGCTCTCGATCGCGTCGACCAGCGTCGCCCGGGCCGCGGCCGCGCGATCGTAGGCGAGCGTAAGGGCGTCTTCCTCACCCGTGCATTCGGTGACGTCCGCGCCGGCTTCGGGCGTCCGCAGCTTCCGCCCGTGCGCGGTACCGGACGCCACGAACAGACGCCCGAACGCTGTCTCCATGACGCGCTCAACCCAGTTCGGGTTCGCCTTGCGGCGGCTCGGGTTGGCGATGTCTTGTACCATCAATGATTTGATGCGGTTGCGTCGAACGCGCCCGGTCATAGCATGTGGCCCCGCTATCGGCCCACATCGCAAATGGCAAGAACCATGCCATTGGAATGACCGGGCGCACTTCCGGCGGAAGACGCGTGGCGCTCGCCGGTCGGCACCGGAGCAATCGTGTTTGCCGGCTGCACGAGCCGGATTACGCTTCCCCCGTACCGCCAGCCGAGCCCGGCATTGGTCACGGGCTCGAACGAGCGCTCGGGCAAGTATGCAGAGACTGCACGGCGAAGGCCCACGCTCCGATCAACGCGCCCAGCCGGGTGCCCAGCGGCCACTCACCATGCACGCAGATGACTATACTGATTACAGGCATCGTTGCCGGTCGCATCGACCGGGAGGCCGCGATGGATGGTCACACGCAGCACGCAAAGGCGCGCCGGGAGGCGTTCGGCTGGTACGTAGGCGACCCGCCTTCACCGGACGAGGCCCGGCGGTATTTCATGTCGCGCGCGAAGCAGCATCCGGAGAACTACGACCTCTACGACGAGGCGCTCCGGATCTATCTCGCGACCTGCAAGATCAAGCGCGATCTGTTCTAGGTCGCGACCTCCGGTCAGAACTCGACCGTCGGCCCGACCCACGCTTCGTCTCGCGGCTGTGCGCGGGCGAGCGCCTGCGCTGCACCACACCAGCCTTCGCATGCGTTGCGACCGGGGCGTCGGCGCCATCGATTGAGCCAGCCCTTGCATGCCGCGTAGAAACGGAAGAAGCGCAATACGCGCGCGCGGTCGGCCGCAGACAGCGGCGCGTGGCTGCAGATCAGCTTGTCGTCGGACATGCCGCGATCGGTCAGCGTCACCGCACCCCATGCCTTGATCCGCAATCGGGTCCCGCGTGCCAGCCGCGGCCCGACGACCACGGCGTCGAGCAGGTCGCCTTCGAGCCCCAGGAACCGCGGAACGCTGCCGTAGTTGTACGGACAGGGCAGCGGTGAAACGAAATCGACGTTGCCGGTGGATCCGCGCTTGAGAAAGCTGCCGCGCGGGATCTCGATCACCACCTCGACTTCCGGCGGCGCGATCGCATCGCCGGAATGATCGCCGTATGAGTCGCTCATTGCGCAAGCCTAACGCACTTCGGCAAATCCGATGCGCGTCGGCAATGACCGCGTCAGCGTGGATGGAATACCGATCGGCCAAGCGATTATCATGAGCGGACGGACGAACAGGGACGCCGTGCGTCCGTAGTCGTCCGCGGAATCTTCCGGTCCGCGATGCGCGATGGCCCCGAGCGCGGGAAACCGATCGAATTCGTGTGGAGGCTGCCATGACCAGTTCGGATCCACTTGCGACCGCGTCAACGGCGCCACCGGGCGTCACGCTGCGCGTTACGTTCGCCTATCGCGGCCGCGACATCTCGCTCCTCGCCAGCCGACGAGTGGCAATGATCGCGCCGCGACCGGTGACGGCAGCGCCATTGCCGGGACAATCCGGCTACTGGTTCGAGCTGCGCGGTGCCGCCGGCGAGCTGCTCTACCATCGCGCGCTCTCGAACCCGATTCGCTCCGACATCGAGGCGTTCTCCGACGATTCCCGGCAGACGATGACGCGCATCCCGATTGCCGCGCCGGAAGGCCAGTTCGAGGTGCTGGTGCCCGACTTGCCGGGTGCGCAAACCCTTCTCCTTTTCGGGACGCCGGAAGGGGCCCTTTCCGAATCGGCGCCCTCGCGCGAGCTCTTCCGCGCCGACGTCGACGAGCTCCGGAAACCGCGCGGTGGCACGCCCACACCCGATCCAGGGTCGACACCCCGCGGCGGCGGTACGCCATGAGCGCGGCAGACGGACAGGTCACGGGCACGGTCAAGGTCGTCGACCACGGACCGAATGGCGCGCGGTACAACATCGTCATCGTTGGCGACGGTTACCACGCGGCCGAGATGGCCAAGTACCACACCGACGTGCAGAGCTTCGTCACCACGCTGCGCAATGCCGCGCCGTTCGCCGATCTGTGGTGCGGCATCAACGTGCACCGGGTCGACGTCGCCTCGACGGACAGCGGCGCGGACGACCCGGCCACCTGCGCCGATCTGAGCGCTGGATCGGGCGCGACGCCGAAGACCTACTTCGACTCGACGTTCTGCGGCGGCGGGACCATCCGGCGGCTGCTGACCTGCGACGACACGCTGGCGCGGACGGTCGCGCAAACGCAGGTGCCGGAAGTCCATATGACTTTGGTTATCGTCAACTCCCCGCTGTACGGCGGCTCCGGCGGCAGCGTTGCGACGTTCTCGACACACGCGAGCGCGGCGGAGATCGCGTTGCACGAGATGGGTCACTCGGCATTCGGACTCGCCGACGAGTACGAGTACTACGCCGGTTGCGGCGAGCGGAGAAGTGGATCGCAACAACTACGTCGGCGGCGAGCCGATCGAGCCCAACGTCACGCTCGACACGAACACGAACACGATCAAATGGAAGATGTTGCTTACGTCCACTGTCGATGCGCTGCCGACGACGAACAACGCCAACTGCGCGCAATGCGATCCCCAGGGCAATCCCAAGCCCGCCGGCTATGTCGGCGCCTATACGGGCGCGCGGTACTACCACTGTGGCGCGTTCCGCCCATCCTACAACTGCCGAATGCGCTTGCTCGGGGCGCCCTTCTGCCCCGTCTGCCAAGGCGTCATCCGCAACGCCCTGCGTCCTTATCTGCCTGTCGCCTACCAGGGCCTGTGGTGGAATTCGCCGGCAGCGTCCGAGTCGGGCTGGGGGATCAACTTCGCCCATCAGGGCGACACGATCTTCGCGACCTGGTTCACCTACGACACCACCGGAAAGGCGTGGTGGCTGTCGATGACCGCGGCGAAGGTTGCGTGGAATTCCTACACAGGCACGCTCTACGAAACGCGCGGGCCGGCGTTCAATGCGATCCCCTTCAACCCGGCGCTGGTGACCAGGACCGCGGTCGGGACGGGAACGCTGAGCTTCGCGGATTCGAACAACGCCAGCTTTGCGTACACCGTCAACGGCGTGAGCCAGACCAAGGCGATCACCCGCCAGGTCTTCGGCCCGTTGCCGGTCTGCACATTCGGCGTGCAGCAGGACCTGGCGGCTGCGACCAACTACCAGGACCTGTGGTGGGCGCCGGGTGGCGCGGAATCCGGTTGGGGCATCAACCTCACCCACCAGGGCAATACGATTTTCGCGACCTGGTTCACCTACGGCTTCGACGGCACGCCATTGTGGCTTTCGGTCACCGCCGGCAACACGGGTCCGGGCCAGTATTCCGGCACGTTCTATCTGACGCGTGGCCCTGCGTTCAGCGCGGTGCCGTTCCTTCCCGCCAACGTCGTGCGCACGCCCGTCGGCACGGCGACGCTGAGCTTCGTCAACGGCAACAGCGCATCGCTTTCCTACACCGTGACGCTCGGCACGCCGCCGGTGACGGTGACCCAGACCAAACAGATCACGCGGCAGGTATTCCAGACGCCGGGCACCGTCTGCCAGTAGCGCGGATGCACCGCGGCGAATACCTCAAGCCGGGCACACGACGACGTCCCCGACGCGGGTGTCGTTGTCCCAGCTTTCCAGCCGGACGGTGAATCCCCACAACCGGCGCAAGTGCGCGACGACCTCGGCTCGCTGCCTCGGTCAACGGCCGCCCGCGGCGCTGGAGGTGGCGCAACGTCAGCGAACGATCGCCGTCGCGGTCGTAGCGAACGACCTGCACGTCGGGGACGCGGATTTCCTGGGCGTGCTGCTGGGCGAGCAATTTGCGCACGCGCCGGTAGCCGTGCTCGTCGTGGATGCTGTCCACGCGCAGGGTGTCCTCGTGGGCGTGATCGGCGATGGCGAACAGGTGGAACTCGCGCATCAAGCGCGGCGAGAGGTACTGGGCGATGAACGACTCGTCCTTGAAGTTGCGCATGGCGAAGTCGAGGGTGGTGCGCCAGTCGCTGCCGGCGATGTCGGGGAACCATTCGCGGTCCTCGGCCGCGGGCCGCTCGCAGATGCGCCGGAGATCGGTGAACATGGCGAAGCCGAGCGCATAAGGGTTGAGGCCGCCGTAGTTTCTGGCGTCGAAGGCCGGCTGCGCGATCACATTGGTGTGGCTTTTGAGGAACTCGAGCATGAAGGCGTCGTCGACCAGGCCCTGCTCGTGCAGCCGGTTGAGGATGGTGTAGTGCCAGAACGTCGCCCAGCCCTCGTTCATCACCTTGGTCTGGGCCTGCGGATAGAAGTATTGCGCGAGCTTGCGCACGATGCGCACCAGCTCGCGCTGCCAGGGCTCGAGCTTGGGCGAGTGTTTCTCGACGAACTGGAGGATGTTCTCCTGCGGATCGGCCGGGAAGGCCGTGGCGGTGTCGGGCGCCGTCGGGCGGGCACGCTCCGGGAGGGTGCGCCACAGGTCGTTGAAGTGGCGCTCGCGGTGTGCCTCGCGCGCGGCCAGCCGCGCCGTCTCGGCCTTCAGCGTCAGCGCCGCGGGACGCCGGTAGCGGTCGACGCCGTGCGCCATCAGGGCGTGCGCCGCGTCGAGCACCTCCTCGACGGCGCCGGCGCCGTGCCGCTCCTCGCAGTCCAGCACGAAGCGGCGGGCGAAGATCAGGTAGTCGAGGATGGCGTCGGCCGCGGTCCACTGGCGGAACAGGTGATTGCCCTTGAAGAACGAGTTGTGGCCGTAGCTGGCGTGGGCGATGACCAGCGCCTGGGTGGCCATGGTGTTCTCTTCCATCAGGTAGGCGATGCAGGGGCTGGAATTGATCACGATTTCGTAGGCGAGCCCCTGCATCCCGCGCCGGTAGGCCTGCTCGTTGCGGATGAACTCCTTGCCGTAGGACCAGTGCGGATAGCCCACCGGCAGGCCGCTGGTCGCATAGGCGTCGAGCATCTGCTCCGAGGTGATGATCTCGATCTGGTTGGGATAGGTGTCGAGCCCGAACTCGCCGGCAATCCGGGCGATCGCGCCGTCGTAGCGCTCGATGAGCTCGAAGTCCCAATCGGCGCCGTGCGAGAGCGGGGTCATGGGTGGGCCCCCAGGCTGGCGGTGCTCATGACGTTTCCTTGCGGAACAGTTCCCGGAACACCGGATAGATCTGCTCCCGGGCGCTGGCGCGGCGCATGGCGAAGTTGCCCGCCGCCTCGACCAGCGGCTCGTATTCCGCCCACAGCGAGGAGTTGCGGTCGCTCCCGTCGGGGGCCGCGAGCTCCAGGTAGGTGTAGTAGCGGGTCGCGGGCAGCAGCCGCTCGCGCAGAAAGCGGGCACTGCGCGCGGGATCCGCACCGAACGCGTCGCCATCCGAGGCTTGCGCCACGTAGACGTTCCAGTCGCTGGCGTAGCGATCGGCACGGACCCGGTCCGCGAGCTCCAGGGCCGAATAGACCACCGTGCCGCCGGAGCGCGTGTCGTGGAAGAAGCGGTCTTCGTCGACTTCCTCGGCGTCGTCGGTGTGGCGGATGAAGACCAGGTCCACCGCGCCGTACTTGCGGGTGAGGAAGAGGTACAACAGGGTGAAGAAGCGCTTGGCGAGGTCCTTCTTGTCCTCGTCCATCGAGGCCGAGACGTCCATCAGGCAGAACATCACCGCGCGGGCGATCGGTTCCGGCCGCAGGACCCGGTTGCGGTAGCGCAGGTCCGGCGCGTCGAGAAACGGCAGCGCGCTCCGCCGCCGGAGTATCCGCTCGAGCTCGGCGTAGGTGTGCGCGGCCGCCCCGGCCGCCCCCGCCGCCACCGCCACGGTGAACGCCGCTTCCAGCGCCTGGGCCTCGCGCGCGAGACCGCTGCCCAGCGCGATGCGGCGGGCGAGCGACTGGGTCAGCGTGCGGATGACCGCCAGGTTCGCGGGCACCCCGGACTTGGTATAGCCGGCGCGAATGCTCTGGTAGCGCTCGGTGCGGCCGAGGTGCGTGCGCGCCAGATGGGGCAGCTCGAGATCGTCGAAGAAGATCTGCATGAACTCCTCGCGCGAGAGCGAGAACCCGAACGCGTCCTCGGTCTCGCCCGCGCCGCCCGCGTCACTGCCGCCGCCGCCGCCGCCCGCGCCGGCCGGCCGGGGGAGGCGGTCGCCGGCGACAAATTCGCGATTGCCCGGCAGCACGAACTCGCGCTCGCCGCCGCGACCGAAGCCGAACGACGGCTCGGCAATGTCCTTGCGCGGGACGCGGACCTCACCCCCGCGCTCCATGTCGGCGATGCGCCGCTCGCCGACCATCTTCTTCACCGCGGCCTGGATCTGCGCCTTGTAGCGGCGCAGGAAGCGCGCGCGATTGACCGCGCTCTTGCCGCGGCCGTTCTGGCGGCGATCGATGAGCTGGAGCATGGTCGGTCCCGGGGGCAAGGCGCGCCGGTCAGGACGACTTGTGCACGCGCAGGTACCACTCCGCCAGCAGGCGCACCTGCTTCTCGGTGTAGCCCTTGGCGACCATGCGCGCCACGAAGTTCTGGTGCTTCTCCCGCTCGTCGGCCGACGCCTTGGCGTTGAACGAGATCACCGGCAGCAGGTCCTCGGTGTTGGAGAACATCTTCTTCTCGATCACCTCGCGCAGCTTCTCGTAGCTGCTCCAGGTGGGGTTGTGCCCGTTGTTGTGGGCCCGCGCCCGCAGCACGAAGTTGACGATCTCGTTGCGGAAGTCCTTCGGATTGCCGATCCCGGCCGGCTTCTCGATCTTCTCCAGCTCGGCGTTGAGCGCCGCGCGGTCGAAGCTCTCGCCCGTCTCCGGATCGCGGTAGTCCTCTTCCTGGATCCAGCAGTCGGCGAAGGTGACGTAGCGGTCGAAGATGTTCTGCCCGTATTCGGCATACGACTCGAGGTAGGCGGTCTGGATCTCCTTGCCGATGAACTCCGCGTAGCGCGGCGCCAGGTAACCCTTGACGTGTTCGACGTAGCGGCGGCGCAGCTCGTCGGGCAGGTCTTCGCGCGCCAGGCGCTGTTCCAGCACGTACATCAGGTGCACCGGATTGGCGGCGATCTCGGTCTGGTCGTGGTTGAACACCGCCGACAGGATCTTGTAGGCGAAGCGGGTCGACAGCCCCGTCATGCCCTCGTCGGAACCGGCGTAATCGCGATACTCCTGCAGCGTCTTCGCCTTCGGATCGACGTCCTTCAGCGTCTCGCCGTCGTAGACCCGCATCTTCGAATAGAGGCTCGAGTTCTCCGGCTCCTTCAAGCGGGTGAGGACCGAGAACTGCGCCATCATCTCCAGCGTGCCCGGCGCGCACGGCGCCTTGGCCAGCGACGAGTTCGCGAGCAGCTTGTCGTAGATCTTCACCTCCTCGGACACCCGCACGCAGTACGGCACCTTGACGATGTAGATCCGGTCGAGAAACGCCTCGTTGTTCTTGTTGTTGCGGAAGCTGTGCCACTCGGACTCGTTCGAATGGGCCAGGATGAGGCCGTTGAACGGGATCGCCGAAAACCCTTCGGTGCCCTTGAAGTTGCCCTCCTGCGTCGCGGTCAGCAGCGGATGCAGCATCTTGATCGGCGCCTTGAACATCTCGACGAACTCGAGCAGCCCCTGGTTGGCCAGGCACAGGCCCCCCGAGTAGCTGTAGGCGTCCGGGTCGTTCTGCGACAGCTGCTCGAGCTTGCGGATGTCGACCTTGCCGACCAGCGAGGAGATGTCCTGGTTGTTCTCGTCGCCCGGCTCGGTCTTGGTGATGGCCACCTGCCGCAGCACCGACGGGTTCACCCGGACCACCCGGAAGCGCGACAGATCACCACCGAATTCGGCCAGCCGCTTGAGCGCCCACGGCGACATGATCCCGTTGAGATAACGGCGCGCAATCCCGTAATCCGCTTCCAGCACGGCCCCATAGCGCTCCGGCGGAAACAGGCCCAGCGGGGACTCGTTGACCGGCGACCCCTTGAGCGCGTAGATGGGTCGCGCCTCCATCACCGCCTTCAGCCGTTCGGCAATCGACGACTTGCCGCCGCCCACCGGCCCCAGCAGGTAGAGAATCTGCTTCTTCTCCTCCAGCCCCTGCGCGGCGTGCTTGAAGAACGCCACGATCTGCTCGATCGCCTCCTCCATCCCATAGAACTCGCGGAAGGCCGGGTAGCGCCGGATCACGCGGTTGCCGAAAATGCGCGCCAGCCGCGGCTCGTTGCGCGTGTCGATGAGCTCCGCCTCCCCGATCCCCGCCAGCATGCGTTCGGCCGCCGTCGCATAGGCCCCCGGCTCCCGCTGGCACAGCTCCAGAAATTCCTCGAGGCCCAGCTCCTCGTCCTGCGTGGCCGAATAATTCGAGCGAAACGCTTCGAGCAACGTGGTCATTGTCATTTTCCCAATTGACGGTTCAGCGAAATGCCGAAATCAAGGGCAGTTGCGGCCGCCCCCGGCATCCGGAGCGGCTTGCCTTCTTGATCTTCTTGGGAAATGCCTACACCAATCCTGCGAGCGCGCCAGCCGCGGAAATGAGGCGGCGATGGCGGTCGGCGCCGGCGTAGCACCACAGCTCGAACTGGTCTCGAACGCGCTTGCCTGATCACCGAACCTCAATTACCTCGTCCGACGATCTGCATAACTCGTGCCAGTTTCTCAGAGCTCCAGATACAGGCTACGAAAAGGGTTCGACGCTGGCGCGCGATATGTTCATTCGCGCGGCCGCGAGGATTCGACACGACGCATGTGCCGCACGTGCTCGACGTGGGCGGTACGGGGCCCGGGTTACGGGCAAATACAACGGACTACGCGGAAGGGGGCAATACTTCGAGCGGGCCGCTCATGGGCGCGCTCAGCAGCGCAAGGGAGCGAGTGCTGACGCGTGCATGGTTGCTAAGACCGCACGCCGAACGGCGACTCGCGACCTGCCAATCTACGCTACCGAGCGTGCCGCTCGTGACACGTCGGTAGCGATGAGCACGAATGTTGCACCGCACTCATGCGTGCGAATGACGGCTTGCGCTCGTCGCGAAACGATGTGCGATCCGGCGTCCAATCGCGCTCAGCGAATTGCGGAGCGTGGATACGGCCGACCTCGTGATGCGATCGAATTCCTGGACTCGAATCTGCCGTGCATACGCGTGGAACGCGAGGCGATCGGGATAGGTGTTGGGATCGAAGCGGGCCATGGTTGCTCCTGTGGGTTCGGGTGGTCTTCCTGACTGCACCTGCAGATTAATTGGAGCCACCCGCCCATACAATCCGGCTGCACGGCATTTTATTTGTGCCACAATGGCATCAATCGCTATCGAGCAGTGACGCCCGAGGAATCGTGGAATCCAATCTCGCCATGCTGGCTTTCGTCCGCGCCGTCGAGCACAACGGGTTTACTGCCGCCGCGCACGACCTCGGCGTCACGCCGTCAGCCATTTCGAAGCTTGTAACGCGGCTCGAGCGGCGGCTGGGCGTGCGGCTGTTGCAGCGCTCGACGCGACGTCTTGCCTTGACTGCCGAGGGCGAAATCTACTTCGATCGCGCGCAGCGCATCGTAAGTGAAATCGCCGATGCCGAGTCCGAAGTCATGCGCTTCGGCGTGCGGCCGAAGGGCCGCGTGCGCATGAGCGTCGGCACGGCGTTCGCGACCTATGCACTGGTCCCGGCGCTACCCGAGTTCATGCAACGCTACCCGGAGATCAATCTCGACCTTCTCGTCACCGACGTCGTGATCGATCTCGTCGAGGCCGGCGCCGATCTCGCGATCAGGGTTGGGCCGTTGGGAGACGCCAATTTCGCCGCGCGGCGCATCGGCGAACTCGAGCGCGTCATTTCCGCCGCCCCCGCCTACCTCGCCAAATTCGGCGTGCCGCGCACCCCGGAAGACCTGGCGCAGCACAACTGCCTGACGCTGCCCGGCATCGCGGGGCAGGCGCAGTGGCCGTTTCAGGGGCCGGACGGGACCCATTCCGTCGCGGTGAAAGGCAATCTGACCGTCAACAACGCCGAGACTTTATTCGAGCTCGCCTTGCTCGGGCTGGGCGTCATTCGGCTCTCGGACATCATCGTCGGTCCTGCCATCCGCACCGGACGTCTGGTGCCCATTCTTACCGATGTGCACCAGCCTGAGCCATTGCCGTTGCACGCCGTCTATCTGCCGATTCGTCACCGGCCACCCAAAGTCGGCGCGGTGATCGATTTCCTCGTGGAGAAATTCGCGTCCGTGCCATGGCGGTTGCCGCACCCGGTCACACCCGTCGATTCCCCCCGGCGCCCAAGCAAACGGCGCGGTGCGCGATAGCGAACCGGCCGCGCACGCAGGGCCGGCGCCGCGCGCGAGGCGCGGCGCAGAGTTCTACTCCCGTCACAGATAGGCGATCAGCCGGCCACAACAGATCACACCGACCCACAGCGCCAACGAGATGCCCGCAGCCGCACGTGCCGCCGCCGGAATTGGTGCATCAGTATTCCAGTCGGCGACCGAGTTGAATATCGTGCGGTGAAACACGATCGCGTTGATGGCGGCTGCCGTGAGCAGCGCGAGCTTCACCCGAAAGGCCGGGTTGTCGACGAATTCGGTCGCATGGGCGGCGAACATCATGAGACCGGATGGAACGACCAGCACCAGACTCCCGATGGACCAGCGCAGCAGATGCCGGGCCATCCCGGCCACCGGCAGCATTGGCGAGATGCCGAGCAGGCGCAAGTCGAACATTGCGACGCTGCCGACCAACAACACGAGCCCGAGGATGTGGACGATTTCCACGATCGGGTACAGCCAGTCCGACTGACGCATCGCCATCGCGAGCCCGCTCGTCTCGAGCCACACCAGCCACGCGGGCCCGACCGCGGGATGCATCAGCGCAGCTCGGTCGTCTTGCCGTCGATCGTGACGCGCTCGGCGCGCATTTCGTTGGGGTCGCTGCGGCTCGGGTACCCTTCCACCGAGGCGCGGATGCCGGGCTTCAGCGATTCGCGCGGCAGTCCCCGATTCTCCATCCGGGACGGCGGGGCGAGCACCACCAGCCAGGTCTTGCCCGGAGTCTCGAGCCGAACAAACCCGTGCGGATGCTCGTACCCCGCTTCCTTGATCGTTCCCTCGAGCCGCAACGGCTTGTCGCCCTCGTAACCGCTCCATCCGTGATGGGCCCGCACGCTCGCCGGGATGGCGAGACCCAGCAACAACGCGACAGTCACGGCCTGGGCCGCGATTCCTGCAGCTCTCATCGATTCCCTCCGGTACATAGGTTGGTGCGTTCGGCCGGGGCATGCCCCATTCCATCCGAGTAGGAGGCAAACCACGTCGCCAAGTGTAACGCGCGTCAGCTGCGTGCGACGCCGCTCCATTTACCGGGACGCACTTCAGCCTGGGCATCTTGCGGCAGGTCTCGCGACCGCAGTATCGACACGAT
The DNA here is from genome assembly GCA_963809965.1 of uncultured beta proteobacterium. Lineage (GTDB taxonomy): Bacteria > Pseudomonadota > Gammaproteobacteria > Burkholderiales > Casimicrobiaceae > CAIWHR01. The sequence continues at coordinate 121,356 of CAWELU010000023.1, read as the reverse complement.
CCAGAATCCCGTCGTCGTTGCTTGCCGCCACCCGCCACCACTGCTAGATTCGTCTCGAGGAAAAGGAGAACGAGGGTGCCGCGGTTGCGGCTCGCGACACGATGGACGATCAGCGCCCCTGGCTCAAGTATTACGGCAAGGTTCCTTCGAGTCTCGACTACCCGCACGTCACGCTGTACGAGGCGGTCGCTGCGGACCGCGCAGCGCGTGCCGGACGCGATCGCGTGGGACTTCCTCGACACGACCGCGACCTACCGCGAACTGGTCGCGTCGATCGACGCTCTGCGCCGCGGCGCTCGCGGCGCTCGGGCTCGCGCCGGGCGAGCGCATCCTGATCTCGATGCCCACCTCGCCGCAGGGCGTGATCGCGTTCTACGCGGCGAACAAGCTCGGCGCGGTGCCCGCGCTGATCCATCCGCTGTCGACGGCGCCGGAGATCGAGCACTACCTCGACGCCACGCGCGCGCGCGCATCGCGCTCACGCTCGACGCGTTCTACGAGCGCTTCGCCTTGCGTCAGTCCGAAGCCGCCGCTCGAGACGATCATCCTCGCGCGCATCCCCGACTACCTGTCGCCGCTGAAGACGGCTCGGCTTCTGGCTCACGAAGGGTCGCAAGATCCCGCGCGTGCCCGCCGATCCGCGCGTGCGCTGGTGGGCCGACCTGATGGCCGCGGCCCGCATCCGCCCGCCGCCGCGCCGGCGGCGCCGACACGAACGACCCGGCGGCGATCCTGTTCTCCGGCGGCACCACCGGCCTGCCGAAGGGCATCGTGCTGTCGAACCGCAACTTCATCGCCGAGGGCATGCAGGCCGCGGCCTGGGGCGGCATGGGCGAGGGCGATTCGATCCTCGCGATCCTGCCGATCTTCCACGGCTTCGGACTCGGCGTGTGCGTGAACGCGGCGTTCATGGCCGGCGGCAAGTCGATCCTGGTGCCGCATGTTCAGCGCCGAGGTCGTCGCGAAGCTGCTGCGCACGCAAGCGCCCCAACGTGCTGGTCGGCGTGCCGACGCTCTACGACGCGCTGACGCGGATCCGTCGCTCGCGCGCGCCGACCTGTCGTGCCTGCACCGCGTGCTTCTCGCGGCGCCGACACGCTGCCGCGCCCGGTGAAGGAGCGCTTCGAGCAACTCGTGGCGCGCGCGCGGCGGCAACGTGAAGCTGCTCGAAGGCTACGGCCTCACCGAGGCGGTCACCGGCATCATGGCGACGCCGCTCGACGAATACCGCGAGGGCTCGATCGGCGTGCCGTTCCCGGACATGCTGGCGCAAGATCTGCACGCCGGGCACGACCGACGAGGCTGCCGCCGGGCGAGGAAGGCGAAATCTGCGTCGCGGGCCCGGCGGTGATGCTGGGCTACCTCGACGATCCCGAGGCGACGCGCCAGGCGCTGCGGCGGCACGCCGACGGCCGCACCTGGCTGCACACCGGCGACCTCGGCAAGATGGACGCGGACGGGTTCTTCTATTTCACCGTGCGCCTGAAGCGCATGATCAAGTCGTCGGGCTTCAACGTCTACCCGGCGCAGGTCGAGGCGGTGCTCTACGAGCACCCGCTGGTGGCCGAGGCCTGCGTGGTCGGCGTGCCCGATCCGGCGCAGGTCGAGCGCGTGAAGGCCTTCGTCGTGCTCAAGGATCCGGCGTCAGGCGGACCGGCAGCATCGAGCAGGCGCTGATCGAGCACTGCCGCGAGCGCCTGATCAAGTGGTCGTGCCCGCGGGAGATCGAGTTTCGCGCCGAGCTGCCCAGGACGCGGGTGGGCAAGATCGACTACAAGCGTGCTCGTGCGCCGAGCACGTGCGCACGCGCGAGCCCGCAAGGACGCAGCACTGATGCCAATGGACAAAGCGACGCAGCACGGCGGCGATCGCGTGGCGGCGGCGCTGCAGGCGCACGGCGTGCGCTTCCTCTTCACGCTCTGCGGCGGTCACATCTCGCCCATCCTCGACGGCCGTCGAAGGCGCGCGGCATCCGCGTCGTCGACATGCGCGACGAGGCGACCGCCGTGTTCGCGGCCGACGCGGTGGCGCGTCTCACCGGCATCGCCGGGCGTGGCCGCCGTGACCGCCGGCCCCGGCCTCACCAACACCATCACGGCGCTCAAGAACGCGCAGCTCGCGCAGTCGCCGATCGTGCTGCTCGGCGGTGCCGCGCCCACCGCGCTGCAGGGTCGCGGCGCGCTGCAGGACATCGACCAGCGCGCGCTGGTCGAGCCCGCACGTCAAGCTGGTGAAGCAGGTGCGCCGCGTCGCCGATCTCGGCCCGGCGATCGAGGAGGCGTTCGCCGTTGCACGCGATGGCGTACCCGGGCCCGGTGTTCGTCGAGTGCCCGGTCGACCTGCTCTACGACGAGGCGACCATCCGTCAGTGGTACGCGGACGCCGCAGGCAAGGGCACCTCGATCGCGGACCGGCTGCTGCGCTGGTACCTGAATCGCCACGCCGCGCGAGATGTTCGCGCGGCAGCGGCGAAGCGATGCTTCGCCCGCGTGCGATCGGTCGCCGCCGCCACCGCCGTCGGACGTGGCGGCCGCCGCAGCTGCACTGAACCGGGCGCAAGCGGCCGCTGATCGTGATCGGCAGCCAGGCGCTTGCGATTGCCGCCGACGCGTCGCGCATCGCGGAAGCGGTGACGCAAACTCGGCGTCCCGACTTACCTGTCGGGCATGGCGCGCGGCCTGCTCGGTCGCGATCATCCGCTGCAAATGCGCCACCAGCGCCGCAGCGCGCTGCGCGAAGCCGACTGCGTGCTGCTGGCGGGCGTGCCCTGCGATTTCCGCCTCGACTACGGCCGACACGTGCGGCGCTCGGCGACGCTCATCGCGGCGAACCGCAGCCGCAGGGACGCGCGGATGAACCGCCGGCCGGACATCGCCGCCATCGGCGATGCGGGCATGCTGCTGCAAGCGCTCGCCGAGCGTGTCGACGCGTCCACCTCCGGCCGGTCCGACTGGATCGCGCACGCTCGCGGCCGCGACGCCGCCCGCGAAGCGGAGATCGACGCGCAGGCGAACGCGGCGGGTGAGCACGTCAATCCGGTCGCGTTCTGCCGCGCCCTGGATCGCGCGATCGGCGACGACGCCGTGCTCGTCGCCGACGGCGGCGATTTCGTGGCCACCGCCTCGTACATCCTGCACCCGCGCGGTCCGCTCGGCTGGCTCGATCCGGGCGCCTTCGGCACGCTCGGCGTCGGCGCCGGCTTCGCGCTCGGTGCCGCCCTTTGCCGGCCCGGCGCCGAGGTCTGGATCATCTTCGGCGACGGCGCCTGCGGCTACGGCCTGGCCGAAATCGACACCTTCGTGCGCCACGGCATCCCGGTCATCGCGGTGGTCGGCAACGACGCCGGCTGGACGCAGATCGCGCGCGAGCAGGTGAAGATGCTGGGCGACGACGTGGCGACGGTGCTTGCGCGCACCGACTATCACGCGGTTGCGGCGGGCTTTGGCGCCGAGGGGATACTCGTCCGGAACAACGCCGAGGTCGACGGCGCGCTCGAGAAGGCACGCGCCTTCGCCCATTCGGGCAAGGTGGTGCTGGTCAACGTCTGGCTCGACCGGACCGATTTCCGGGAGGGTGCGATCTCCATGTGACATCACCCCCGCAACACGGCAGCGGGCGGGAGCGATTGCCGATTGTCGTTTGTTTGCGCCCGCGGAGCGGCCGACGCGCGTTGCTTGTGGATTTCCGGCCCGCGTTGGGCTACCCTGCGTGACCAACGATCGCCCACCGATGCCGCCCACGTCCAATCGACTGCGATGTCAATCCGACGCGTGCTTGCCCTGCTGGTGCTGACGGTCCCGCTTCTGTCCGGACCGGCGCTCGCGCAGCAGGGTTTCAAGTTCTCGCAACAGGACGATTCGGATCGCCTCGAGGAGGAGGCGCGCCAGAGCCGCATCGCGGAGCAGCTCTCGACACCGTGCCGGGCCGAGCTCAAGAACAAGAAGATCATGGTGGTGATCGGCGAGCTGCAGTCCAACGGCATCGTTGCGGCGCAGCAGCAGAACTACGGTCCGCATTTCCAATCGATCAACTCGCGCCTGCGGGCGCTGGGCTTGCGGACCTACACGCCCGAGGAGATCCGCCGGCAGATCGCCCAGGCCGAGATCGATGCATACTTCCGCAACGACCCGGACGCCGCCCTCGCCGCCTCGAAGCGCCTGGGCGCGTCGTTCGTGCTGCGGGGCCTTATCTCGTCCCAGGCGATCCCCAATCCGATGATGGCCGTCAACCAGGTGTCGGTGAACATGAAATTCACCCTTTCCGGCGCCAACGGCCGGCAGATCTCCGACGTCGAGGCGAGTTCGGCCTCCTACGCCGGCGCCGACGTCACGCGCATGGCGTTGACGCTGGTGAACGAGAAAGCGGACGAAGTTGTCGCGTCGCTTTACGCGGATTATTGCCGGAGCGCCGGAATGCCCGGTGCAAAGAAATCGGGGCAGAAGTAGACTACGCGCGCCAATCGCGGAATGAAGCTCGAAAGGAGGGCACAGCCATGAGCCGTCACGTTCAAACCCACTGCATGAGAAGCCTGCTAGGCATGGCGCTGCTCGCCGCGACGTCGGTCGCCTCGGCGCAGCCCACCTGGGGCAACCCGTCGCCGACCGCCGGCTCGGAAACCTCGCAGAAGGCGAACGCCGCCGCCGATCAGTCGATCTACCAGCCGGTCACCTACGCCAATGCGAGCAAGAAAGGCCCGGCACTGGTCGTCATTCCCGGCGAGATCAAGAGCAACAACGCGACATTTCTCCAGAAGTTCACGGCCAACAACATCGCCGACTTCGGCGAGGTCGAACTCTCCAGCGCCAACTTCACGGTGCTGGAGCGCTCCAATCTCGGCCCGCTTGTTGAAGGAATTCGAGCTTGCCTACAACCTCGGCGACCCGGACCAGGCGCGCAAGTTCCTGCGCATGGGCAAGTTGAAGAGCACCAAGTATGTCGTCAAGTTCGACATCCTGAAGACCGAGCAGGTCGCCGCCGCCCAATCCGGATTCGACGGCCGCACGCTCGGGCAGATGGCGGGGCTGCTGGGCGCGTTCAGCGGTTCGCTTGGCGGCGCCCGAGCGGGCGCCGTGGGCGGCACCGCCGTCGGCTCGGTACAGACGAGTGAATCGTCCGGCGTCTGGGTCATCGGTATGCGCTACAAGATCATCAATGCAGAGACCACCGAACAGGTCGCCACCGGTTATACGGAGGAGAAGATGGAAGTCGGCGCCAAATCGACCTCCGTGCTCGGCGTCTCCGAGGCACAGCAGGGCGGCGTGTCGCTCGATACGATGGTGCAGCGACTGGTTCAGAAATCCGTTTGGGAAATCGACAGCAAGTACAAATGACCGACTGACGGTCGGGCATCGCGACGCCGGCCACGCAGCCGGCGTTGCCTTTTTCGGGCGCGGCGAGGAGCGACGCATGGCCGATATCGAGAGCCTCGGCAAGTACGAAGTCCGGCGCGAGATCGGGCGGGGCGCGATGGGCGTGGTCTACGAGGGCTACGATCCGTTGATCAAGCGCGTCGTCGCGCTCAAGACCATTCGTCCGGACCCATTGACCGGCGAGGCGTCGGCGGCCGTGGTCGCGCGCTTTCGCCGCGAAGCGCAGGCGGCCGGACGGCTCAATCACCCGAACATCGTCTCCATCTACGATTACGGCGAGGACGGAGCCGTCTGGTATATCGCGATGGAGTACGTCAACGGGCGCGAGCTCAAGGAACTGTTCGAGGCGAACGAGCGCTTCCGGATCGCGGATATCGTGCGGATCATGACGCAGATCCTGAACGCGCTCGACTACTCGCATCGCCAGGGCGTCATCCACCGCGACGTCAAGCCAGCCAACATCTTCCTGCTGCCGGATGGAACGGTGAAGGTCGCCGACTTCGGCATCGCCCACATCGACTCGTCGAACCTCACGCAGGTCGGCACCGTGCTGGGCACGCCGAGCTACATGTCGCCCGAGCAGATCATGGGCCTGCCCGTGGACGGACGCACGGATCTGTTCTCGGCCGGCGTCATCCTCTACCAGTTCCTCACCGGCGAGCGGCCGTTCGCGGGGTCGGCGACCACGACGATGCAGAAGGTGCTGAAGGAGGATCCGCTGCCGCCGTCGATGCTCAATGTGCAGGTGCTGCCGGCGATGGATGCTGTCGTTCGCAAGGCATTGGCCAAGCGTGCCGACGACCGATACCAGACTGCGCAGGAGTTCGCCGACGCGATCCGGACGTCGGCGGCCGCAATGACGACATCTGCCGCCGAGACGACCGGTCCTCGCCAGTTCGGAAGCGACGGTTCTCGCTCATCCCGACCAACCGCCCGCCAAGGTAACCGCGCCCGTCGACAAGTCCGCAGCGGCAACTACAGGGGCTGCAGCTGCGGCAACGCCAGGATCGCCGACAAGCAAGGCACAGAGCCCGGCGCTCGCGATCGTCATCGTGGTGGCTGCGATCGCGGTTGGCGCAGGTGCCTGGTTCTTCTACCAGCGGCAGACCGTGGACGACAGGCACGACCGCACAAGCGCCGCCGCTGCCGGCAGCAACCGCACCTGCACCGACGTCGCCCGCGCCTGCGGCCGTTGCCAGCGCACCGTCCGCCCGAGCCCGGGACGATGGTGATCTCCGCCGTAGGACTCGTCGACCCGAGCGATCCGCGCTACCAGAACGACAAGGAGCTGCTGCAAAGCGACCTGCGCGCCGATTCACGCAGTCAGGCCGTCGCCAAGGCACTCGGTCTGTTGCTCGACACGGGCTCGCTCGCGAAGAACTACGAATTGCTGCGGGACCGGCTACTGTCCCAAAGCGGCAGCTTCATCAAGACCGTGGTGCGCGAGAGCGCGCCGCATACAGGCAAGGACGGACTCGTGTCGATCACCACCGATGCGGTGGTCAACGTCAAGGCGGTCCAGAAATCCCTGAACCAGATGTCGCGCGACGAGCGCATCGAGCTCATTCGCGCCAACGGCGATCCGAAGGTTTCGGTTGCAGATCACGGTGCGCGACGCCGACCAGCCGGACATTGCGCCCCAGCCCTCCCCGATCGCCGAAAACATCCTCAAGGAGCGGATCAAGACGTTCGGTTTTCGTACGTGGTCGGAAGGCGCCCCGGCCGGCGGCAAGGGCGCCGATTTCGGGGTGATCGGCGAGGCGAAGGTCAAGAAGCTTTCCGCGCGACTGGAAGCATCCGGCGTCGTCGTGACCAAGTTCACGCTGACCTCGTGGACCGTCAAGTGCATCGATCGCGACACGGGCGAGGAAATCTACTACAACAACACGCTGCCCAAGGGCGTCGGCAGCTGGGCGAGCGAGGAAGAGGCGCTGAAGGCGATCGGCGCGAAGATCGCCGACGAGTTCTCGCGCGACTTCTTTCTCCAGCATGCGAGCGTGACGGGCCAGAAGATAACGCTCGTGATCGAGGGAATGCCGGACGCCGCGTCGGAGGAGGCACTCGGGCGCGAGCTGATCGGACTGCCCGGAGTGATCAGCGGCGACGCCGCCGGCCCAAGGCGGGCCGCGCAGTTTCGATCTGCTGCTCGCCGGGAGCGGCGCGCCGGGCGATCTCGTCACGAGCGGTGTCTTGAGGCCCCTGAACGCGAAGCTGGGGCAGGCCTGTTTCAGTCTCGGCGCCATCGCCGGGAGCCAGGTCAACGTCGTGTTCGACAAGCTTTGCGCCGACGCCGCGGTATTGTCGCGCCTCGAAACCAATCCTCCCGGCCGGGCTTTACGGCGCCCCGCCGGGCCGACAAAGATCGGTCGTCAAGAATCCGGAAACGTTGCGCAAGCTGACGATCTGATCGATCGTCACGGCGGAGTACGTGCTGGTTTCCGTGCGGCGCTTTTCGGGGCCCCCAGAGATTATCGGCCGGTAGCCCGCCAAGTTCGCGTCAGTCCGCGCCTTCGACCCAGACGAACGCGAGCGTTTCGGCCGGGTCGGAAGCGTAGGGGTGGCCGAAACTCATGTGGCCGCGTCCGCGCAGCATCATTTCCTCGCGCCGCAACTGGATCTCGCGCTCGCCCTCGATGGTCACGTAGGTGCCGTTGGAGCTCTGGTCGACGAGCACGAACTTGTCGCGGCGCCGCTCGATCCTGCCGTGCAGCCGCGACGCCATCCGGTCGGCGATGACCAGATCGCTCTGGGGATCGCGTCCCAGCGTAAGCGACAAGGTCCGCTCGTCCAGGTAGATCTCGCGCGCGCCGTGCTTGAGCTCGAGCCGGGCCGCGCGCAGCGGGGAGCGCGTCGCCAACGTGGTCACCTCGGCCGTCGAATCCTGCCAGAGCAATTCGAAGATCCGGATGTCCTTTTCCTTGCCCTTGACGGTCAGCACGTCCACTTCGCGGAGGCGCCGACGCAGCCATGGCGAAAGCGCTTCGACGGCCGCGGCGGAGAGGATGACCTGCCCGCTCTTGGCAAGCGCGACCATCCGTGCGGCGACGTTCACCGAATCGCCGAAAACATCGCCATCCACTTCGATCGCCGTACCGCTATGGATTCCGACACGAAAGGAGACCCGCACGTTTCCGTGCGGGGGCAACCCGCTCATCTTGCCCTGGATCTCGGCTGCGGATTCGGTTGCGAGATCGGCCGTGGCAAAGACGATCATCGCCTCGTCGCCGATCGTCTTGATCAGGCGCCCACCGTAACCGCGGGCGACGTTCTCCGCCAGCGCGAGGCAGCGCCCGATCGTGGCCAGCGCCTCGACATCACCCGCTTGTTCGTAAAGACGAGTGCTGCCCGCGACGTCGGCGAACATCACGGCAAGATTCTTCTCGGAAGGCCCCATCTAAGCAGGACGAAGAGGAAAAGCCATAGCCACAGTATAAGCAAGCCGGATGCCCTTGTTCCAATCGAGCTTCCTTCGCGACGGAAGGTCGCCTGAACGCCGCGAACGCGAAGAGGCGAATGCGCGCGGGAGCGACCGAGGCGGGCCCGCATTGCTGCAAGCCCTTGTTTGTCTGGCGCGACCGTTGCATCGGAGCCGACGCTGGGCCCATAATGAATCGGGAGTTTGATCCGGCCGTCGATGTGAAGGAGGAAACCATGAATCGATACCTGGTTCCAGCGCTCATCGTGGGTGCTACGTTGAGCGCCGCGATGCCCGTGCTCGCGGTGACGTGCTACGAAGTGATCGATCGAAACGATACCGTTATCTTCCGCGACTCGTGGACGCCGGTCGACCTGAGCGCGGCCGGGGCGCGTTCGCGCGCCGCGATGCGCGAGCGTGGCGAGTTGCTGGTCATCTTCGACGCGCAGACGTGCCTCGTGGTCGGACGGAGCTCCGGGGCCGGCATCGAAAAACTCACCGTTGACGAAATTGTTGCCGAGTGGCCGGACAACTGGGGCCTGAGCAGTTTCCGGAAGTGGTCTGTCGGCAACTCATCGCCGAACTTCGGCAATTCGTCGACGGGCTCCAGTGGCTCGCCGGCGTCGGCGCAACCCGCAAGCAGCATGTCAACCAAATCGGGGCGCTATTAGCCGGCGCGGGCAAGCATTCTCCGGCAGAGCCGGGCGCTCTGCCTTCGTGAGCCGGGCGCGATAGCGACCGAGCCCTGTCCACGGCAAGAGCAATGGACCCGGCGTCGAATTCAATCCCCGTAGACCGGGATCGATGCGCCATGAATGACCTTGGCATCGGCACTGCAAAGGAAGACGATCACGCGCGCGATGGCCTCGGGTTTCGGCCACTTGGCGAACTCCGCATTGGGCATTGCTTTGCGGTTGGCTTCGGTGTCGATGATGCTCGGCAGAACCGAATTCACCCGAACGCCGGTTCCGGCGACTTCCGCGGCGAGTGAATCCATCAGTGCGAGCGCTGCCGCCTTCGACGCCGCGTAAGCGGCCGCGCCTGGAGGGTGATCGACGCCCGCTTTGGCCGCGATGTTCACGATCGAGCCACGCCCCTGCTTCAGCATGGCGGGCACCGCCGCTCGTGACAGCGCGAAGCCCGAACGCAGATTCAGCGCCAACATGCGGTCGAGCACGTTCGCGTCGAGTTCCCACAACTTGACGCCGCCCGCGTAGCCGCCCACGGTGTTGACCAGGGCGTCCAAGCGCCCGTGCCGCGCGATCGTTCCCTCCACGAGCGCCCGCGCCTGAATCTCGTCGGTGACGTCGACCCGCTGGCCTTCGAGCCGTGTCCGGTTGGCCCCTGCCGCCTGCGCTATCGCATCGAATTCTGCCGGCGATCGGTACGTCACGATTACGATCGCACCCTCGTCGAGAAACGCTATGCGCCACGGCGCGACCCAATCCTCCGGTGCCACCCGCCACCACCGCCACGGTTCCTGCAAGTCCTGTGTTCACCGTCCGCCCTCCATTGGTCTAGCGCGAACAGCACCCCGGCGCACAACAGGATTCCGGCTTCACGGCGCGGATGAACGCGCTCACGAACTTGCCGTCCACCTCCTCGGCGATGGCTTCGCCGTCGAACCCCTCGGCCGCAAGGAACGCCCGCGCATCGTCACTGCCGTAAACGCGCGTCACCTCTACGTCGATGTTGCCGAATCCGGCCTTGGCAAGCTTCATTCGGTAATCGGCCTCCGACAGCGCACCGGCCACGCAGCCGACCCAGAGTTCCATGCTCCTTGCGAATGGCCGGCGGCACCTCCCCCCGCACGACCACGTCGGAGACCGCGAAGCGCCCTCCCGGCCTCAGCACCCGGAACGCTTCCTTCAGCACCTCGTCCTTGTCGCCTGAAAGATTGATGACACAGTTCGAGATGATCACGTCGACCGAACGGTCCGGTAACGGAATGCGCTCGATCTCGCCCTTGAGGAACTCGACGTTGGTCAGTCCGCTCTTGCGGCGGTTCTCCTCGGCCAGCGTGAGCATCTCGTCGGTCATGTCCAGACCGTAGGCTCGACCGGTCGGGCCGACCCGCTTCGCTGACAGAAGCACGTCGATGCCGCCTCCCGACCCCAGGTCGAGGACGGTCTCGCCCGGCTTCAATTCCGCGAGCGCCGTTGGGTTGCCGCAGCCCAGCGACGCCTTGAGCGCCGCATCCGGCACCTGATCGGCTTCTCCCGCGCTGTAGAGGTTGGAGGTAATTGGGTCGCAACAACTCGAGGCGCTCGGCGCACTGCTGCAGCAGCCGTTCTGGCCGGCGTTGAGGCGTAGCGCCGCTTGCCCGTATTTCTGGCGCACGACCTCCTTCACGTCGATGGGTGTAGTCATGGACAGCTCCTTTCGTCAGGCGGCAGCGACAATATTCCCTGGTTCGATTGCCCGGTTGCGAGTGCAGCATTCCGCGTACAGAAAGCGCAGCAACTCCTGCAACGCGGCGGCATTGGCCGAATACCGAAGAAAGGTACCTTCGCGGCGAACGTGGACCAGGTCCTCGTTCTTGAGCTTTTCCAGGTGGTGGGAGAGCGTCGAGCTCGGTATCCCCAACTCGGCGCCGATGTCGCCCACGACCATGCCCTCCGGGTAGGTCGAAAGCAGCAGCCGCATGATGCGCAACCGCGGTTCGGTCCCCATCGCGGACAACATGTCCGCGTAACGAGGAACGTCATCCAATCTTTCCTTGCCAGCCGCCATGCTAACCTCGCCATCGGCGTCATTCTATATTTTCATGATAATCGAAATAGTACGGCCGTCAAGAGGCATGCTTCGGGCGAGGCCGCCCCGTGGTGAAGTTCGAGCGGTGTCAACGAAGCCCAGGTTGAACAATTCACCGTCCGCTGCGGCTGGTAGGTGCACGCGGGGATGCGTGTCCTCTGTCTGGTGGTGGTCACCGTGCGCACGGCATCGCGCGACGCGTGGCGGCTTGCCGACCGGACGCTCGAAAGCGCGTGCGAGCGCCACGTCAGAAGCGCGGCCTACTTGGCGTCGAATCGCCGACTTTGGTGCTACGGGCGAGCGAAATCGGGGATGCGAAAGCGCTTTCGATAGGCGCCGGGGGCGAGGCCGGTAATGCGTTTGAACAGACGCCGGAAGAAAGCTGCATCTTCGTAGCCGACCTCCAGCTGATCTCATCGATCGAAGCGTCCGTCCGTTCGAGCCGGCGCTTGGCATCTTCGATGCGCAGACGCTGAACGTAGGCGATCGGGGTGAGGCAGGTCGCATTCGCGAAGCGCCGTTTGAACGTGCGTTCGGCGAGCTTCGATCGCTTGATCATCTGCTCCACGGGATTGGCGACCGCGAAATGATGGCTCAGCCACTGCTGCGCGCTCCGGATCTCGCCGTCTCCGTGGTCGCTCTTGCCTTCGATGCCGGACTGGCGTCGACAAGCCCATGGGTCGAACCTTATCCTGCGCTTGACCGACCCGAAAGCAAGCGCAGGCTCTGGGGATTGCTGCAGGCGAGCGGGCTCGCCGAGCGCCTGGTGCCGGTGCGCGCCCGGCCCGCGACGGACGATGAGCTGCTGCGGTTCCATACCGCAGCGTACATCGATCGCATTCGCGGCATGGCTTTGACGGGGGGCGGCGATGCGGGAGAAAACGCACGCTTTGGCCGCAACGGATTCGAGATCGCGCGGCTGGCCGCAGGAAGCTGCATCGCGGCGGTGGAAGCCGTTCTGCAGCGGCGGGCCGAGAACGCCTATGCGCTGGTTCGGCCGAGCGGCCACCATGCCGAACCGGATTGCGGCCGCGGCTTCTGCATCTTCGGCAATGTCGTGCTTGCCGTGGAACATGCGCGGCACGTGCATCGCATACGGCGGATCGCCGTCGTCGATTGGGATGTTCATCATGGTAATGGGACCCAGATCGCCTATTACGCCGATCCCGATGTGCTGACGATCTCTGTGCATCAGGAGGCTTGCTATCCCGTGGATAGCGGCGATCTGTCGGAGACTGGCGATGGCGCCGGCCGTGGCGCGAATATCAACATATCGCTGCCTCCAGGCAGCGGAGACGGCGCCTACAGGGCCGCATTCGATCGCGTCGTCATTCCAGCAGTCACGGCGTTTCGGCCGGAACTCGTCGTCGTTGCGTCCGGCTACGATGCAGCGGCCAGTGATCCGCTTGGCCGAATGCTGTGCCACAGCGGGACCTACCGGGCGATGGCCGCTGCCGTGGTGCAATTGGCGCGCTCCCTGTGCGACGGCCGCCTTGTCGTCTGCCAGGAAGGCGGTTATTCGCCGACCTATGCACCTTTTTGCGGGCTGGCCGTCATTGAGGTGCTGTCCGGCGAAGTCACCGAGGTCGTCGATCCAATGCTCGGCTGGTATGCATCCCTCGGCGGCCAGCAGCTGCAGCCGCATCAGGCAAGAGTCATCGATACCGCCGCTGCGTTACTAAAGGTTCGAGGGGCACGCTGATCAGCGCCGCTGTACGCGGCGGATGGCATGCGACCGTTCCACGGCGGCACAGCAGGCAATCGGCCGTATCCAGCATTGGTACCTGCGTTGCACTTTCTCGTATGCATTTGGCGACCGAGAGAGAGGGGCCACGGAGCGTTGCACGTCGCCACTCGCCGGGATAATCGGCCGAAGGGGCCTCCCGCCGCTCGGATCTCGACCAATTACCTCATGGCTGCGTCGCGGCGACTGCTGAGCGACTATTTTGCCTTTCGATGACGTGTGCGTGCACGAAGGCGACAAGGTCCGCAGCAAAGCGCTCCGGTTGCTCCCAGTGAACGGCATGACCGGTACCCTCGTACACGACGAGTGCGGCATCCGGGATAGTGGCGAGCATGATGTCCTGGTCGCGCCGAGGCGCGAGCGCATCGCGGTCGCCCCACAAGATGAGCGTTGGTCCTTCGATAGCGTCGAGCTCGTCGGCAAAATCGTCCTCCAGGAAGCCCTCGAACGCCTTGCGCCAAACGCGGGCCGGCACCTTCAGGCTTTCTTTCACAACAAGGTCGAGGAACGACTGCGGAATCGCCTGTGCGAGCGTGCTTGCCTGGAATTCGCGCACGAAAGCCGGGTCGACCGGATCCTGCAGCCGCGACACCGCGGACTCCCAGAACTCCACAAGCACCGGATTGCCTCGATAGGTCGCAAACGAGCCCGCCAGAACGAGGCCCAACGTCCGCTCCGGGTGGTCAATCGCGAAACGTTGCGCATTGGTCGCGCCCATCGAGTGGCCCACTACGATGCCTGCCTCGAGACCCACCGCATCCATGAAGCGAACCAAGTCGGCCGCGAAATCGCGGGTGCGGTAGCCGTGGCTTGGACGATCGGCATCACCATGACCTCGTTGCGTCAGCACGAAAGCATGAATCGAGGCAGGCAAGTACGGCAGCACCGGTTCGAACGAATGCCATGAGTCCGTAACGCCATGCAGCAGCAGCGTGGGAACGCCCGACGGGTCTCCCTGCTCCACATAAGGCAGCGTGACGCCATCGGGAAGCTCGACGGTCTTGTTCATCGATGTCATTTGCTTCTCCCGTTCGAGGGACGACACGCTCGCGGCGCGCTCCGAGAACGCAGACAGCCATCCCGGCCAGCCCCACCGCTGGTTTCAGAACAAGCAGCGTCGCGCGAATCGCGGGACACCGCACTCACAACAATCACCAGTCACGCTGCCGCGCAGAACTGCGCTGCGGACATGGCGCGCGACCACAAACGCTGGCCCCACCTGCTTTCGCGCTTGTGCACCAGGCGCTCGGCGATGTAATGCCGGGCGCGGCCATGGTCGCCGCTGCGGAGCGCCGCCTCGATCAGCGTCAGCGTGATCACATCGCGCTGTGCGTGGCTGCCGCCGAAGCGATGGGCCTGGTCACGTACGGGTTCGATCGCCGCGATTGAATCGGCGTAACGGCCGCGGGCAAACGCCGCCACGCCCTCGACCAGCGGAAGACCGACTTCGCGCGTCATCGCTGCATTCGTGTCTCCCGTCGCGGCGCCTTCGCGCATCCGCAGAATCAGACGCGATAGCGCCGTTTCGCGGCCGGTCGAGGCGAACGCCATCGCTGCGTGCACATCGTTGAAGGCGTAGAAGCCCGGTTCGTTGTCGAGTCGCGCCTCCCAGTCGTCGGCGACGCGATCGAAGCGGTCGGCGATGTCGACGCCTTCGAGCCGCAAGCGCCACAAGAGCGCCGTTGCGTCGACCAGCGACAGCGCATAGGCCGCCGGCCCGGGATGAATGTGGTCATCGAAAAGCGCGAGCGCCCGATCGTAATGCGCACCGTCCATGTGGAACAGCGCGAGATGCCAGAAGTTGTGGAACGCGAACGCATTGTCGGGCGCCCAATCGCTTTCGCGTGCCGTCAAGAACTCGATTCCTTCGTCGATGCGGCCCTTCATTTCCATGACATGCACCGCCGCGTGCACCGCCCAGCCGTCTTTTGGCTGCATCGAAAGCGCCT
Source organism: uncultured beta proteobacterium (assembly GCA_963809965.1). Classification (GTDB taxonomy): domain Bacteria; phylum Pseudomonadota; class Gammaproteobacteria; order Burkholderiales; family Casimicrobiaceae; genus CAIWHR01. The sequence goes on along the minus strand of CAWELU010000023.1, from coordinate 106,125 downwards.
GCAGCGCCGTGGCTTCGGCCTCTGGGTACTGATTCATCTCTTCGAGCCCGAACGCGTGCATGCCGAGCACGTACGAGTACCCCGGCACCGATGCATCCCAATGGGGCAACACGCGCGAGATGCGATTGCGAAGGTTCAACGCATCGCCGCGATAGAAGTCCATCAGATGACCGACCTGCAGAGCGAGCGCGTCGCGTGGGCTGTCGACGAGCACGCGATCGATTGCCGTGCAGGCGCTCTCCCAGCGGCCCGCAACCAGAAGCTCGGCCGCGGAAATCAGGCCAAGCTCGCGATCGTTCGCGCCGGCGGCGTGCAGCCGAGCCGCATCGAGCGCCTGCGCCACCATCGGCACGAACTTGCGCTCTGCGAGCGTGTAGAGCGCCAGAGCCTTCAGCATATGGCCGGCGATGAACGCCGGCGCAGCCTGCAGCGCCTCGTCGATCGTGGCGATCGGATCGCCGACGTAGGTCTGGAACTGCTCGAGCGCGGTTTCGTAGCGCCGCAAAGCGAACGCGTCGGCGCCGGTTACGGGAACGCCACGCAAATCGGTCTTCATGGTTCGATTTCCCTTCCTGCTTGATCATCGATGCGAGTGACATTGCCCACTCGCGATGGCATTCGGTCGTCGGTGGCCAACTCGCCGGCTAAGGACCCGCCGAAAAATGGCGTGTAGCACGGTTGTGCACTCTTTGGCGACATCGGAGGCGCAAAGGTAAGATAAGCAGTCCTGGAGCACTAAAGCCATTTCGGCAAGAAACCTGACAGATCGGCCATGAGCACTTCGCATGCTGCGGTAAACGTTGCGATCCTCGCTTTTCCGGAGACCACGGCGTCGGTGACTTATGGCATGTACGACCTGTTCATGGCCGCCGGGCGCGATTGGGGCTTTGTCGTCAATGGCCAGCCCGGGCCGGCGTTGGTCCACCCGTGCATCGTCTCCGTGCAGGCCGAGGCGTTCACGGCTGCCAACGGCGTGCCGATCGCACCGCAGGCCACGCTCGACGAACGGACCGATGCTCGCATCGTGTGCATTCCCGAACTGGCGGTCCCGCCGGGCGAGCCGTTGACAGGCCGGTTCGTCGACGAGATCGAGTGGCTCAAGCGCTGCTACGCACAGGGCGCGACGCTCGCCACGGCGTGCTCGGGGGCGGTGCTCCTTGCCGAGGCCGGCCTGCTGGACGGTCAGGAGGCCACGACCCACTGGGCCTACTGCGACATCCTGCGCAGCCGCTATCCGGCGGTGAGAGTGCGGAAGGAACGCGCCCTGGTGGTGTCGGGAGAAGGGCAGCGCCTCGTCATGGCTGGCGGTGGTACCTCGTGGCAGGATCTGGCGCTGTACCTGATCGCACGCTTCGTTGGCGTGGACGCCGCGATGCAGGTCGCGCGCATCAACCTCATCGACTGGCACGCCATCGGTCAGCAGCCGTTCGCGCGGCTCGCTCGCTCGCGCCAGGTGAGCGACGCGGTGATCGCACGCTGCCAGACGTGGATCGCCGAGCATTACCACGAGCCGTCTCCGGTAACCGCGATGGTGCAGCTGAGCGGACTGGCGGAGCGCTCGTTCAAGCGCCGCTTTCAGCAGGCAACGGGCATGTCGCCGCTGGAATACGTGCATACGTTGCGGCTGGAAGAAGCTAAACAGATGCTCGAGGCAAGTGACCATCCGATCGAGGCCATTGCCAACGAGGTTGGCTACGAGGACGCCGGATTCTTCAGCCGGTTGTTCCGGCGCCAGGTGAGCCTCACGCCGGCGCAGTACCGCAAGCGCTTCGGGTCGATGCGGCGGGCTCTTGCGAGTGGTGTGTAACGGGCTGCTGCATCACTGCTCTGATTCGCTCCCTGCTCTTGCGTGAGAATCGCGCCAGCGGCAGCTCGAGATAGCACCATACGGTCAGACTTCGTTTTTCTTGCGAATGCTCACGCAGTTGTTTTCGATTCTTCGGAATACTCGATCTCCAGCACATTTGGCGTCGGCCGCTCGGCGTATTGCCTCGCGGTCCCGTGAGCCTGTTTCCCACGTTTGACGACGGCAAGGCAAGCACGATTCGCGCTGCACCCGCCCACGGACCAGGCGCGCTGGTTATCCTCGACAAGTTGAGCAGAAGAACGTTCGGGAACGACGCCGCACTGCGCGCGTGCCGCTGGCTCGCCAACCTGCGCTTCCTCTTCAGATTCCGATCGCCGCTTGAATACGAATTCGCCGCCAACAGGGCACAGAACGTCGGAGTGCGGCTGGCATCAGCCTCGCTTCCGCGGGTCCCCGCGAGCCGGCAAGCGGCGACGGCGCGCCCCGTCACCGGGTTTCGTGGTCAGGCGGACTCGAGGCAACGCAGCATGCGATGCATATCGGCGGTTGTCTTTTTGCCGACATCGTCGAAGCTGGACTTCAGCCATCGTTTCGCCGCCTGACGCCCGAGGTCCCGCAACTCAACAAGGAAATTCCAGTCGGTATTGCTCTTGCTCGCATGCCCGAACCGCGCGAGAGCCGGCTCGTCCTTGATCTCGTGCAGGCGAATTCGCTTGTACGGAGCATCGAGCGCATCCCCGTTTGCCTTCAGCTCGTTGATTGCATCGATTGCCTCGATCTCCTGCACCAGCGTAGCGTTGAACGTAACCTCGTTCAGCCGGTCGAGGATGTCGCGCGCATTGGTCGGCAGGTTGGGCTGGTTCAGCGGATTGACCCAGACGATCAGCAGGTCCGGCGCGAGCGCCGGACTGCGCAATGGAGACAGCGCAGGATTGCCGAGATAGCCGCCGTCCCAATAGAAGTCGCCGTCCACCTCGACCGACCGGAAGATCGTCGGCAGGCACGCCGATGCCGTCAGAGCACCGGCACCGAGTTCCCCCGGGCCGAAGATCTTCCGCCGGTTGGTCCTGACGTTCGTCGCGCACACGAAGAGATGAGGCATCCTGTCGTCGTTGAGCGCGCTGAAATCGGGAAGCTCCCGGCCGATGACGTCGGCCAGCACGTTCGCATAGAAGGGGTTGTCGTACGGCGACCAGACGAGGGACAGCATTTCCGTCCAGAGGGCGAGCGGCGACCAGTCGGAGTTGGGGCCGAAGACCGGGAAAGAGCATGCGCCCCGGCCTGAAAACGTTGTTGCCCGCTTCCGAGATGCTGCGCCAGAACCGTTCCAGTCGCTCGCGTGCGTGCTGCCGTCCGCCGCTCTTCAGCGCGTCGACCATGACCGCGCCGTTCATCGCCCCCGCGCTCGTTCCGCTTACCGCCTGGATCTCGAGTGACTCCTCGGCCAGCAGGCCATCGAGGACGCCCCAGGTAAAGGCGCCGTGCGCACCCCCGCCCTGAAGGGCCAGGCAGATCTTCTTCTTCGCCATGACGGTCTCCGCTGTGCCGGCCCGCGCTACGCGATCGCTCCGGGTGGCCGGTTGACGCGGCCCGATTGCTGTCGTCGAGACGGTGACACTGGTCGATGCTCCGCAGGAACGCGAGCCGAGTTCAAGTTTCGTTCCGGATGACCCGTAGGTCAACGCCATTCAGGCGCGCGTCACTTCGCTGGCCGCATCCCGATCCGGGAGCGCGACCGACCATTCTTCGTAGATCGCGTGCGGGGGAGACTTCCAGCGCAATATCCAGATGTCCGGCCGTTGACATACCAGCTCGCCATGCTCACCCGCGGCCCCGTGCAAGGCAAAGCCATGTTGTGCTTCGTCGGGTAGACCGACAAACCGGATGAAGGGATCCCAAGCGGCCAGATGCGAATGCGCGATGGCCAGCGCTTCGTCGAGGGCCCGATGCACGTCCTCGTTCAGCTCGACCCGCCGCCGCGGTCGGTCTGGCGGCCGGGTGGCAAGCTGGGCCCATGCTGCCGCCACGGCCGATGGCCAGTCGGGAAAGAGGGAGTCACGCTGCTGGGCGTGGCGCGTTCCGGGCGCATTTCGACTGATCGTTTGGCCGTCCACGGCCGCCAGACGCACGGCGTTGGAAGTATCCGCGCTGTACGACGTCCTGCGCAGCATGGGTACGCCGTTCCCGTTGCAGCCTATGGCCAGACAGACACGCGTCTCCCGGTCGGGTGCGACCTCGTATCCGAACAGCCCGTCCTCGACAATCGGCAGCAGGTCGAGCGAAACGGCACCGGGAAGCCAATGGCGGGCCGCCGCGGCAACGAGGTGGATTCGCAGGAGCGGCAACAGATTCGTCGCTTCCGAGAGGCGAGGGCAATAGGATTCGGACATGACAGTCGTGCTCGTCTGGCACCTTGCTGGTCAGGCGACGATGTGGCCCCGGTGATCTGGTGCCGTGCCGGCTATGCGCTTCCCACCGGGCACCGGAAGAACGCGCAGCTTGAAATCATCTATTGCTCGGGGGCACCGGTGAAGAAGCTACGCCGCTGCGCTGCGGCCGGCAACGCGAATATTCACGTTCGTGCTTCGTCGGGGTGATCGCTCTCGCCGCGTCTCGTTGCCAATAACTTCGCCATGGCGATTTCATCGAATACTCCGTGCGTCGCGCAGGCCGCCCAGTTTTCCGTCTCTCCGCGTTATCTCACCTGATGTGAGGTCGCCATTTGGCATTCAGCCAGAAATCACCAGAAAACGCTTGCGTCGAAACATTCGTTTTCGACTCTACCGCTTGGACTGCCGCGTTCAATAGTAACGCGCGAGCCGCTCGCAAGTGGTGAGAAGGATTCGCCGCGGCCCGGTGCGGCAGAGGCCTTTCCGCATCTCGTTGGCTAATCGTGCCGGATCCTATCCTTCCCTGTGGATCCGGTGCGCTGTAGAGATTCGGAAGCGCTCAGTACGTCGTACGTCAAACTGTCGATCAGGTTCGGGTTGCTCTGCTCGACGTAATGCACGAGGTCGCACACCTGGCTCGAAGTGGCACGCGCGGCGTCCTCGAACGATACCGGGATCGCACGCGATCGCGCGTGTGGCACGTATTTGGCAAAAACTCCGCCGCCGACGACCTTCAACGCCAGCGGGCCGACCGAAGCGAGCAGGCGTCCCAGGAGACGGGCACGCAGCGCGACATCGAATTTCGCAAACGTGCAAGCCATGATCGCAGGGAGCGAGAGCTTCTCCCTTCCGATGGTGCCGCCGGGAAGGGTCTGTGCCAGCGCTGCTTTGTTGGCGTGCGGAGGCGCTTTGGATTGCTCGGAAGTTTTCATCTTGATCTTCCCCGCAATAGGATGGGCACCTGACCGTTGAATGCTACAGCGGAAACCTGGACTTCATCGCCAGAACAATGCCGAAAACTCCGAGATTGGAACCGCGAATATTCATATCCTAAATGCGGGACTGCGGAATTGATCATGCGTGTGATTCAGTGTCGGCTTGCAGGAACGTAGGTCTTGTTGAAGCGGACGGAGTCCGGGGCTACGATTCGATTCCCTTCCCTGCATTAAGGAGGTGCCATGAGGGCGCTCATCACTTTGACGACTTTCTTTCTGTCGCTGTTGGGGTCTGGCCCGGCCGCCGCTTTCTACCCATGGCGCAACCATGCGGCGCCATTTCCGTTCCTGTTCGGCAATGACATTGATACTCATCAGCAGACCAGCCGGAAAAACGACGGCAGCCTATCCGGGTACTTCTATATTCACTTCACCGGGGCTGTCACGAAAGACGGCTATCCCGTGGCAACACACGTCGATTGCAGCGCCAACTCCTGCACCGTGGGCTGGATTATGGATGGCGAGCCCGGCGCAGCAACGTTCCTGTACGAAGTGGATGACGATCACCCGGTGTTTCTGGTGAGCCGCGTCGACATCCCGGAACCCGGTGCTCATGCCCACTTCCACTGGCTCGGCAGTATGCCTGCAGCCGGCGTAGGCACGACCGGGTATTTACTGCAGCTCAAGGCGGTCGACACTTTCTGCTTCATCCACCATGAGCCCGACGGCGCCCAGAACAGCACGACATGCCGAGACAACGGGGGTATCGCGGTGAACCCAGGGATCGACATCGCCACGCACCTCAATATCGTGACCAGCTTTCCGTGAGCTGCGGACGATACTGGCGTACGGCGACGAGTTGAAGGTGGCAGCGTGATCTGCTGGAAATCGATTGTTGGGGCCTGTAAGCATTTCCGTGCATGAGGCGTCCGGTTGAAGTTATCCGCGCGTCGTCGTCGGGTAGCGCGGCGCAATCGGGAATGCCTGCTCGCGTTGCTCGCCGCCGAGCGCTCGGCGGACACTCTTTCACGCCTTCACGATGAGGGGCGCCGCCTGACCGATGCCCAGGGTCTTGGCGCTAACGTTGCCGACGAGGGTTCCCATCGCGTCACGAAGGCGCCGGACTCCGTCTTCCGTAAACCTCCGGAGGCGCATAGAATCCCTCATCGTTCGCGCAGGATTCATCTGAGGCAAAGGACCGTTTGTACCTCCAATACAGCGAGCCGGAGTGTCCGCCTACGTCGTCGTTCAACTCGCGCCGAGTCACCGTGTCCACCAGACGCGTGGCGAGCACGTCATTTTGACGCGCCCTGATGTCAAGCGGCTGTTGTCGAAGCACGATGCCGAGCTGATCGCGTCCCCTGCGCGGGAGATCGCCGGCGATACCCCTTCTGTATCGATAACAATCGCGGTGCCCGACATGGCACGCGCGGACAAGCTTGCCGCGGCGTTGCGCGGTATCGGTGGAATCGAAACGGCGTACGCGAAACCCGGCGAGGAACTGCCCTAGCTGAATGGCGACGCTGCCTCCCTCGATTTTCCGATGGGGGCGTCTTGAAGCAGGAGGTATTCATGGCACAAAAAAGCACGCGCAAACCGAGCAAGCGGAGCAAGCCGGCTGCCGCTGCGGTCGCACCGCCCGAACTCGTGGTCGTCATGCGGCCGCAGGCCGCTCTCAGGGCGTCGGCCGGGCGCTTCAAGTCCGCTGCCGGTGAAAACGTGTCCGATGTCGCGAAATTGCTCGCCCGCCACGGTGCAACCATGACGCCGATCTTCGGACCGACCGAGGAGCGGATCATGGCACGCCAGGCGGCGCAAAGCATGGCGGCACAAGCACCGATGGAGGACCTCTCCGTTTTCTACAAGGTCGAGGTTCCAGGTGAGCGTGTCGACGAACTGCGGGCGCAGCTATCGAAAAGCGAGCTTATTGAAGCCGCCTTCGTGAAGCCGGCGGTCGAGCTGCCCAGGATCAACGATATGGCCGCCGCACCGGAGGAGCCGCCGCCGGCGACGCCGGATTTGACCGCCCGGCAGATCTTTCTCGATTCGCCGCCGAGCGGCATCGATGCGCGCTGGGCGTGGACGCAGGCCGGTGGACGTGGGCGTGACATCCGCATTATCGACGTCGAGGGCGCGTGGCGCTTCACGCATGAAGACCTCACGCAGAATCAGGGAGGCGTCGTCGCCGGCACCCAGTTCGCGGGAGTCGACTGGCGCAATCATGGCACCGCCGTCCTCGGCGAGTACAGCGGCGACGTGAATACGGTTGGCATCGTCGGAATCTCCGCCGAAGCCGTCGCCAGCGCCGTTTCGCACGGGACCATCGGCTCCGCCGCGGCCATCAACCAGGCGGCCTCCCGGCTGAGAGCCGGCGACATCATCCTGCTCGAGATGCACCGTCCCGGCCCCCGCTTCAGTTTCGCGTCGCGCGCCGATCAGCGCGGCTACATCGCCGTGGAGTGGTGGCCCGATGACTTTGCCGCGATTCTCAATGCCACTAGCCGGGGCATCATCGTCGTTGAAGCAGCCGGCAACGGCGCGGAAGATCTCGACGATGCGCTGTATCAGACACCCGCCACAGGCTTCCCCGCTGGCTGGCGCAACTCATTCCGGCGAACGAACCGTGATTCGGGGGCAATCGTCGTCGGGGCCGGCGCGCCGCCACCTGGCACGCACGGCCGCAATCACGGACCTGACCGGTCACGCCTGGATTTCTCGAACTGGGGCGCGCTCATCGATGCGCAGGGCTGGGGCCGCGAGGTCACGACCTGCGGGTACGGTGATCTGCAGGGCGGCACGAACGAGGACCTCTGGTATACCGACACCTTCAGCGGCACCTCGAGCGCGTCGCCCATCGTGACCGGCGCCATCGCGTGCATTCAGGGCATGGCCAAGGCCAGGGGGCGCGCTGTTCTGACTCCGGCGCAAGTGCGCAACTGCCTTCGCTCGACGGGTTCCCTGCAGCAGGATGCACCGGGCCGCCCGGCTACCCAGCGCATCGGCAACCGTCCCGATATCCGCGCCTTTGCAGCGTGCGCCTTCGGCAAGGGCAAGGAGCTCGCCAAAGAAGTGGCCAAGGAGTTCAAGGAGGGCAAGGAGTTCGTCAAGGAAAAAGAGGGCAAGGAGCTCGCGAAAGACAAGGACACGAAGGAGCGCAAGGATAAAGACACGAAGGAGCTCAAGGACAAGGAGTTCAAAGAAGGCAAGGACACGAAGGAGTTCAAGGAAGGCAAGGAATTAAAGGAGAAGGACAAGGACCTGGTGGAGGGAAAGCTCTCGGATGGCATTATCGGCATCAGGCCATCGGGCGCCGACGACGGCGGCACGCAGCAACGACTCGCCGCACTCGAGCAAACGGTGCAGCAGCTCGTACACTTCATCGGTACGGAGTTGCGGCCCGATCTCAGCCGGTCAGCGCTTCAGGGAAGTAGCCAAGCCGCCAAGGACGATAAGGATCTGAAGGACGCCGAGAAGCTTTCGGAGGCCTGAGACAGCGGAGGACGCCGCGCACTGTCGAGCGGGGTCCTTCGCTCTCCTCCAAGGCGATGATTGTCATCCTGTGCCATCCCGGCGATGCGGCGGCGCTATGGCTCGGCGAGACGATGCAGCATCTTCGCGTCTCCGGCGTCGAGCTCGTCGCCGTCGAGCAGCTCGTCTTCAGCCGGCGAATCGTCTATCGGCTGAGTGACGCCGGCGACTCAGGCAGCATCGTACTTGCCGATGGGCGGACACTGCGTCCGGAGGCGATTACCGGCCTCGTCAATCGCGTCCAGTACTTGCCCACCCAACACTTCGCGAGGGCGGCACCAGAGGACCGTGCGTATGCTGAAGCCGAGCTGAGTGCATTCCTGCTGGCGTGGATCAATGGCGTCGCCGGTCGGGTCATCAATCCGCCGCTGCCCTTCGCTCTCGGCCGCGGAACGTTCCCGATGCCGACCGTCGTGCATCTCGCCTCGATGGCCGGCTTGCCGACCCAGGTTTGGCGCACCAGCGTGGCCGATGGCGACGGCCAGTCACTTCCGATGCGACCGACCCACGCGGTGCTGGTCTTCGACGGCCGGCTGTTCGGGCCACTGCTGCCGCGCCGCTTGCAGGACGGCTGCCGCCAACTCGCGCTATTACTGGGCGTGTCCCTGCTGCAGGTTGAGCTGCACCAATCGTCCGAGCACGGTTGGCGGTTCGTCAATGCGTCGGGCGCTGTTGATTTCCGCATCGGTGGCAGGCCGCTGGCCAGAGACCTCGCTCGCGCGCTGGTGCGGAGCGCCGCTGCATGATTCTGCTGGCCGGTATTGCGGACGAGAGCCCACTCGTGCTCGTCACCGAAGCGCTCGAGGCAAGTGGTGCGGAACATCGCCTGCTCGATCAGCGGCGCGTGGCCGCCGCGAATCTAACCCTCGAGATTGCGGATGCGGCCGCCGGCGGCGCGATCGGCGGAACAATGACTCTCGACGGCGAGACCATCCCGTTAAGTGCCATCACCGCGATGTATCTGCGCCTGATGAATCACGAGTTCCTCCCCGGCATGGCCGGACTGCCGCCGCACTCCGCCGAGCGTGCCCATTGCCAGCGCTTCCACGAGCTCCTGCTGCGGTTTGCCGATATCGCCCCGGGACGCGTGCTGAATCGGCCTGCCGATTCCGGGTCCAATCACTCGAAGCCTTTTCAGGCGCAGGCGATTCGTGCCGCCGGCTTCGACATCCCGGAGACCCTGATCACCAACGACTCGCACGCCGCGCGCGAATTCATCGAGCGCGCCTGGTCGGAGGGTGGCGGCGTGATCTACAAGTCGGTGAGCGGCATTCGCTCCATCGTACGACGCGTTGAACCGCACGATTTGGCACGTCTCGACCGGATCCGCTGGTGCCCGACCCAGTTCCAGCGCCACGTCGCGGGGACTGACATCCGCGTGCATGTCGTGGGGGATACCGCGCTGGTGGCGGCGATTGTCAGCGATGCCACTGACTACCGCTACGCGGCCCGTGACATCGGCGTCGAACCCGAAATTGTCGCGTGTGAGCTCGACGCGGACATCCGTGCGCTCTGCATCGGACTCGCGGCACGCCTGAACCTTCCGCTTGCTGGCATCGACTTGAGGCGCACGCCTGAAGGACGATATGTGTGTTTCGAGGTGAACCCCAGCCCTGCATTCAGCTACTACGAGCGGCGCGCTGGGCTGCCGATCGCCAATCGCATTGCCCGCCATTTGGCTGGCGAGGCGCATTGAGCGCGGGTCGTCCTGTCATTCCCGCAACCTCGTCGCGCGTCAATGGACAGCACGGCCGTTCATGCCCAATCACGCTGCCAATCGTTCGTAGTGGTGATTACACGCTTGAGCCGAGCCGGGAAGCCCGGCCGACCGGCGATCGACAGCGAAACTCGTGATCTCATCCGGAAGGGATCATCAGAATCGGTCAACCTTGCCTTCAAGGCGCCACCAAGTCGACAATATCAGGGGCTACGGAGTTTCGGGAAGGACAGTCGCCGTGGGTGAGTATTTCGTTCCTCTGTCGCTGCTGCTGCAGCCTGCCTCGGTCTTCCTCGACAAAGTCCCGGTCGTTCACGTCGCGATCGAGTGCATGGGTGTGCGACGGCTGAAGGACCGGACATGGCGACCCAGATCGAGCGCGACGTCGCCATCAGCCTGGGCGAGATGCGCCAACAGTAGCGGGCTCGCGGGCTTCCACTCCGTTCCCGCACCCGGCGGCCCGGCGATCTGTCCACGTCGTCGGGCCGTGTTTTCTTGTCCGGCGCCGAATCGCGCCGTCAAAATCGGGCCGTAGAGCGATTCTAATTCGCCCGGATAGGTCCAGGGTAGGTTAGCGTTTAGCGAATCTGACGCCGATCACCGAAGATTGGCGCTGCGCTTCATGCGGCCAGCAGTGACATCAATTTCACGGCGGTAGTCAACGCGCATCTTCCAGATAAGCAGGCCGGTGATTCCAAGCAGGACACCGGAGCCGGTGCCGAGTAGAGAATCCATCTCGGTCGCGACGATGATGCCGACCACGATGTACGCGAACGGCAGCATGCGGTAAATACGGTCGGGCGGTAACATGCCATGGCTCCATGTGCCAATTGGTTCAGATCGTATAAGCAATGGACATGCCACCGTGCCTGGTTCAGTGCTCGCGGGCGAGCGGCTGCAATAACTCGTGGGGCTCTCTCCTTCGCTCGATTATCCGACCGCGTAGGATGCGCTAGGAGCGATCAATCGCCCGCGGATAGGTCAGGAGGGTAGTGTCACTTCGCTCCGGCCGCTACCTTTGCAGCGAATTCATCGGACCTCGCTGCATCCTGTAAGTCTCGCGGGTCTTGGGCCTCGATAGTGCTGCAGTAGTCCCTTTGCACTCCCCTTGACACGCGCTCAGTACCTGCGCTGCTTGTGCCCTCGCAGGGTCGCTCCATTCAGGTTTGACAAGCACCCCACAGAGTTCACGGTTCGACATCGCTTGTGCTTGATCCGGACTCAGCGGAAGGATTCCGCACGCCGCGACAAGAGCACCAGCGGTGATTGCAATAACGGTGAGGAGCAGTTTAGGCATGGACGTACCCCTCCGTGCCTTGGTGTGGACCGGCAAGATTCCGCTCGGTGTGCGAGCATCCTTGCCACCTTGGTCTGCCGCAATGGTCGTCCTGCAAGCGCCCTCAGGCGGCGGATACGGAACCCGCCGCCAACTCTATCCTCTCGATGTGGCGTACAAAGACCCTAGGGGCCAGCGGGACTGGAAGTCAGAAGTGGTTATGGTCGGTAATCGTTCTCGCTGGTGATCGTCACCGCGACGGGCTTGTTGTGTGCGCAGAACGGCAGGGGAGAGCTCGGCATCCAAGCAAGTATCGCCCCGGCAGAGCCGGGGGCTTTAGATTGTGAGCCGGCTCAAAGCGGCATGGCGGGGTCGCTAACGCGGCCCCAAACCCTGTTGGCCACTTGGTCGGTGGCCGTTCATCGCCACAGGTTCAGCTGATCCAAGCGCGTGTCCTCCCACTCTTGATTCCTGATGTACTCGCACATCACCGTCTCGTCCCGACCCACCGTTGAGACAAAGTACCCGCGGGCCCAAAAAACTTTGCCCGACGAAATTGCGCTTGCGCTCCGCGCGCGGCGGCGTCCCTTCGGAATAAACACTACGTGAAATTTGCACTCCCACTTCGTGTGGCTTGGGCTTTCGTACTCGTCCATCGCGAAACTCCCTTTCGTGTGCTTGGCGGCTCACGGTTGGAAGTTTCGTTGATGGACTCCCTGAAATGTCAAACTGCTACTGCCACCCCGGCAGAGCCGGGGGATCTTCCTTGTTGGTTTAGAACCAACTCATCGCCGCAACACCCACGGCGATAATCGCGATCCACGCGACAACCCCGAGCAGCACACCGACACCGATTCCCTGCGCTGCGTTCAGATCGCTCGGCGTGTCCGCAGGGAGGAAGCCGATGTAGCTGGTGGCTACTGGGAAGTGAAGAATCATTTCGGTTGACCCCGAACAGTCCGCCGACAAGCACCCTTTCAAATCACCGCAGCGGCTCCTTAACCTAGGTCAAGGGTGTGTCGCAGCAATGCCGACCGCGCGCAAGTCCTGGCGATCAGATCGACGTAGGCGGGTGTGCCGCGATGGCAGCGGGGCTTTCAATCCGCTCCGCCGACGCAGTGTCCCACGGTGCAAATTCGCAGTCTGTACGATGCCCCACACAGCACGATGTTGACCTGCCCCACGGCGAGCCCGCGCCACAGCCGTTCCGAGGAACCATCGGGGTGGTTTTCGCTTCCGGCGCCAGAATCCGGCCTCGTGGGACGCGCTACAAGCGATTCAATCGCCCGCGCCGATACGGGAAGGTCGCTTGGCGTTTCGTAGCGCAGCGCGAACGGCACACTGATCGCCGTGGCTACGCGGCTTCGATCATCGGATAGCGCACGCGGACCGGTCTTACTTGCGCATCAACATCGGCACCCGGCTCGCGGGTGAAGCCCGAACACCCCATGCGCAGCGGCGCACCGGTACGCCTTGCCGACAATGCAGGTAGACCGTCAAGGCGTTTGCCACCCGTTCGTACTGCGGCATGGCGAAGCGGCAAATCAGGCACTACCCGCGATGAGCGCATCGATCTCGCGCGGCTCAGGCAACTATGTGTCGCCGTTTTTCATGCCGATGTGTCGGGCTGGTGCTAGCCCTGTGGTAGCCCGAAAGAAGAAAACCAAGGTTTCCTCTGCCTAAGTCTTTGATTGTTTGACGCGCCCGGTAGGATTTGGAATGCACGACCCTGCTTCGTAGCGCGATTTAACGTATCTAACTTATTGATTTAATTAATGGCGAACGCCCGGCACCCCTCGCGAGCTTTGGTCCCTACGGTTCCACATCGTTCTTGCGAAAAGCTGCGCAGAAGTCACGCAGCCCGAGGCGGCAGAAGCGTGGATTTACGCGCCAGCGCGGCCTCCAGACGATGAAGTGCCCCAGACCTTTTCTGCTAGACTTTTTCCATGAGCACTCTACCCACGCTCTCGCGTCACAAGCTATCTGCCGAGGACTACCACCGGATGGGGCGGGCCGGCATTTTGGCAGAGAACAGCCGAGTTGAACTGGTCGAAGGAGAGTTGATCGATATGGCTCCGATCGGCAGCTTGCACGCGAGCGTGGTGAGCACGCTTTCAATGTCTTTTGCTCGTCAAGTGGGTGATCTAGCCATTGTCTCAACGCAAAATCCCGTTAGTCTCCCACCGGACAGCGAACCGCAGCCCGACATCATGTTGCTCAAGCCGCGGCCGGATCGCTACCGCAATGCGTTACCAATGGCGGCAGATGTGATGCTCCTCATCGAGGTTGCCGACGCGACGTCCAAATACGACCGCGAGATCAAACTACCTGTGTATGCGCGACATGGAATTGCAGAAGTGTGGCTCATTGATCTCAAGGGCGGGACGATCGAGATCTATCGCGAACCGGGCAGCAAAGGCTATCGCAAACTATTACGGCCGGAGAGAAACGAAACCATCGCACCCGCGTTGTTCAGCGAAGCGCGATTGCCAATGACCGAGATCTGGCCGGTGTAAGGTTGTCGCAAACCACAGTGACGTGTCGTAACCCAGATTTGATCTAGCAATTGGTATCAGGTCGCCTTGTCTGACCGAGTCTGGCCAAGAGGCGACGGACGCGCTTGATCCTGATTCAACAAGCCTAACCAAGTGATGCGCATACGCGGCAACTATGCTCCGCAAATAGTTGCGTCGCCTTTGTTTCCGCCCTTCCCTATTGAGCGGTCACGCGCTCGCCCCCACGGTCGCAATGGAGTACTCATGATGCAAGCCGCCCAGGACCGATTTCGCGAGCACGAGCGCACCCGCGGCCAGTCGATGCCAGGATTTGGACTGGACTACCACAGCCCCTTGCGGCGGATCGGGTACGCCAGGACCTAACATGCCATGCGGTCTACCGTGGTTGTAATGTTCGACCCACAATCGCAAAATCGATCCCAGATGTGCTTCCGGTAGCGACATCACCCAGTCGAGACATTCTCTTCGAATTGTCCCGATGACGCGTTCACAAATTGCATTCGCCTTCGGGCTCGCTGTCGGTGATCGCAGCACCTTCATACCGAACGCGCCGATCGATTCATCAAGATGCCTGGCGAAGATCTGGTCGCGGTCACGGATATTTATGCGCGCCTTCGTCCCCGACGACCGCCCGCAACTGCTGCAACGTCCAGTCTGCACTCGGGTGTGCGGTCACGTTCACATGGGCCAAACGACGTGTGCCGTGCTCAATGACAACGAATACGTACAGCATCCGAAACGTGGCAGTGACCGCCACGAAGAAGTCGCAGGCGAGGATCGCCTTGGCATGGTTCTTCAGGAAGGTGGGCCAGCGCTGATCACCACGCGGCTGCCCCGGCCGTCGCTTCGGCATGTACTTGCCGACCGTTCTCGGCGAGACCCGAATGCCCAGCTTTACCAGCAGCTCATTGGCAATTCTCTCATCGCCCCAGAGCGGATTCTCGGCGGCCATCCGGCGAACCAGGCGCCGTAGTTCTGACGGAATCGGTGGTCAGCCCGCCCTGCACTTCCAGCGCCGCAAGATCCGCCAGGCCAGCCGGTGCCAGCGAACTATCGTTGCCGGCTGCACATTCGCTACGGTATCGCGCCAATCGAACAGTCTGGTGAACAGGGCAAGCTACTCCGACGATCGCTCGCGCAAGCTGCAGCATGCGCTCATCATGCCGGAAGCCGCCGGCGGCTGGCAGGCGCTGGATGCCGACGCAAACGCGGCGCGAATCATTGCGGACCACAATAACTCGCCGGTCGCCGAGCGCAAGCGTAAACGGGAGAGCAATATGAATCGTCGGCAGTTCGTTTCGGCTTTGCCTGTCTTTGCGTCGGCGGCGCTGGTGCGCGCGCAGCCTGTCGAGCATCCCGTCGTGAACGACGACACTGCCCATCACGACATGCGACCCGCGGGTGTGAATGCGCCGACCGAGCACCTGGAGGCCGCGCACGTTGCAGCGCCGCCGTCGGCGGGTGTGCAGCTCGTCGCCACTCGCTCAGGCTCCAATCTGCGCTATGGCGCATATCACGAGACTCGGCTTACGCCGGCCGTCGTGCGCGGCGGCTTGCGCAAGCTCGCCGAGTTGAAGATGACGGGCGATGCGCATGGCATGGATGCACAGCCGGTGTTCGCGCCGGGGCTGATGATCAACGGCAAGCGCAAGGACTTGATTCTTTGCGCGACGATGGCCAACCGCATCTATGCGTTCGATTGTGCTACGTACAAGCAAGTGTGGATGACGAATGGGGGCAAGCCGGTTCTCGGCACGAAGAGCATCGACTTTTGGGGCACGAATCAGAACTTCGGCATCATGAGCACCCCGGAGATCGTCGATGGCAATCTGTATGCGGTGGCATGGATCAGCCCGAATGCGACCAAGGAAAAAGCGGCGCACTTCCTGCTCGAGGTGCGCTTGAGCAACGGCAAAATCCTGCGTCGCCTGCAGCTGCCCGGTGCGAGTACCACGTTGCAGCGCAAGCAGCGCGGCTCGCTCGCGTCATCGAAGGCCAACGGCAAACGCACGATTTTCGTCCCCTTCGGCACGATTCAGGAAACGGCGGATGGTGCGCACGGATTCATCACCGCGGTGGATATCGATGCATGGAGCGTGAGTGATGAGTTGAATCTGACGAAGAACGGCTCGGGCGCGGGCGTGTGGATGGCGGGCCAGGCGCCGACCGTGCTCGTGGAGCCGGATGGCAATGGTCATGAGAGTACGTATCTGGTGCTGATGACCGGCAACGGCTCCTTCGATCCGGCGAACGGCAACTTTGGCGAATGCTTAGTCAAGGCGCGCTTCGACGGTACGTTCTCCATCGTCGACTGGTGGTCACCTTGGCGCGATCAAGATCGCGGTGGCGGTGGTTGGGACGACATGGATCTTGCCGCTGGTGGGCCGATCGTGATCCCGGAGCTCGGGTTGGTGTTGGGCGCCGGCAAGGACTCGATTCTCTACAGTCTCGATTGGCGCAACATGGGTAGAACCAGCGTCGCGGATCTGCAGAACCCGCAAGCGAACTACGCAAAGCTCAAGACGCCGCCGATCTGGTTCGGTTTCTTTCCCGGTTTCGGTGTCTCCGCCGCACCGGACAATCCGAAAGATCTCAACAAACTCTTCTTCAACAAGACGCATCACCAGCATGGCAGCCCGATCTACTGGCCGGAGAAGAAGCTGCTGTACACGTGGTGCGAGAACGGCAATCTGCGCGTCGGCCAGGTGAATGGCTCCGGCGTGTGGAGATTTCTCGCGCGCTCGGAAGAAGTCGCAAGCCCCTACAGCCCTGTGCCGCCGGGCGGCATGCCCGGTGGCATGATGTGTCTCTCGAGCAATGGCGCAAACGATGGTGTCGTGTGGGCCTGTGTGCCCGACAAGGATGCGAACCGTGCGCAAACGTTCGGCCGTGTGTTTGCTTTCGATGCTGCGGACTTTGGCGAACGCATGCAGGATGGCGACATGCAGATCCAACGTCTATGGATGAGCGACCCCCATCACGCGTTTTCGAAGTTCAATCCGCCGATTGTCAATGACGGGCGGCTTTGGGTGCCGTGCTATGACGACACCGTGTGGGTATGGGGTGTGTGAGCGAAGTCGATGGTACCGTTGCATAGCCGGAGCAAATCCGTTCATCTGCGCGCTGACATCATTGCTACTTGCGGGCGTGTGCCTGCGATCCCGATGGGAGTGACCGCAGCCCCATACGCTCAACCCGCTTAATAGGGCGCAGTGGAGTCGTAAGCTCCCCCTCCTCGTACAGCAGGAACTGGACTTTTCTGGCAGGATTTTGTGCTGTAGGGAAGTCCGATGAAGAAATCGCGATTCACGGAATCGCAGATTGTGGCGATTCTGAAGGAAAGGGGAAGCCGGATTGGCGGTAGCGCAGCTGACGCGCAAGCACGGAATCAGTGCGGCGACCTACTACCACTGGAAATCGAAGGATCGTTCTGAGCTCGAGCGGTGCGGGCGCAGAACGCCGTGCGACGGCGTTCTCGTCATCGTGAGTTCTGGGCTCGAAGCCGAGGGCGACGATTTTAGAGCTTCGCTCGCCGGCCGTCGCAAGTCGGTTCCGAGCGTCAAGTCATTTCGTTGCGAGAAGACGCGTTAGCGCGAAATAGGAATCCTGCTATAGGCACTGCGTCAAGTTGTTGTCGACATCAGTCTCATTGAAGCGGAAGTGCGGAATCTTCAGATCCGGCGTCGTACATTCTTACACGTGCCTGTCACGCACTCCGTATACGACACCTTTCATCCATTGCGACAAGGAGATGCTACGTTGGCATGGCCCTTGCTAATGCGACGGGCGAAGCACAAGACCTGGTTGGCAATTAGGTGAGGTTGCGCGCCCGAAGCGAAATGAGAGCCAGGTGTTGTCCGACACAACGTAATCGTCATCCGAAAACTACTCTGACTCGTCGAGAAAAGCATATGAATGCATTGAAGCCTTCGCCCCATTGCGCATTAGTCGCGGCTCTTGCACTTGGAACCTTCGGGCTGGCAGTACCGATGGCGGCCACCGCTGGGCCAATTCAGGTGACCACTGCAACAACTGCCTTCTCGGGTTCGGCCAGCGTTGCCGATTCAGAGGGAGGCGGGTCAAGCAGCAATGCCAGTGCAAGCTTGGGGACGAGTTTGCTTCCGCAATTCGACAAAACTCTCGGTGTGCTGACGGGCGCCACGATCAACGTAACATCAACCCGCACTCAATCGGTCTCGGCAACGGCAACCGATGGGCCCAACACCGGCGTCAACGATTCGAGGACCGCCAGCGGAAGCGGAAGTAGCACGGTTAGGCTGCAAGCGCCTGGCGTGGACAACACGTTCTCGTCAATCACAGCGTCGGACAGTTGCACCGGACTTCGCCTCGGGGCTTGCAACGATGGCGCAACGACGCCCCTCGCAACAACCACGAACCTCAATGAGGCGGTGCCTGCTGGCAATCTGGACAGCTACATCGGGGCAGGGTCGGTCACGGTCACGCGCACGGCCCCGACGCTCACCGCGTCACAAGCAACCAACCAATTCACCGGCACCGAATCGACGCTCTACACCCTTGGCTGGTCGGGCGAGCTCTCGGCGACGTACGACTATCTTCTCCACGCCGCACCGTCCTTCGACGATTCTTACTCCCAGCTCGTGCTGAATCTGGACTTTGGTACCGTGTTCCTGGGTGATACCGCGAATTTGGGCTTCGAACTATATAACTTGGCAGGCGACCGCGTCGGTCTGGATCTGGACAGTTTCGCCGGAAGCGGTGACACGGACAGACTTCTATCGGGCCTGACGTTGTTTACTAACCTTGCCGCCGGGGAGTCGAACAACTACTTGGCGAGTCTCCTGACCGACAGCTTGGGCTTGTTCTCCGCCAGCTATCAGCTGACTTTGTCCGATGCGGACGTAGGCGCCGCCGCCAGCCGCACGAACAACCTCCAGCTGACGCTAAACCTTCTGGGGGAAGTGGTCGAAGCCCCAGCCCCTCTGACCTCTGTCCCGGAACCCGCATCCCTTCTCCTGCTCAGCACTGGGCTGCTTGGACTCGGCTGGCGGGTTAGGAAACGGACCTGATCGAGTAGGCGCTGGATTGCACCCGCCAAGCTCATCACGGGCGTGGCATCGTCCCCCTCCCCGTGTCAGCCCTAACGTGTTACGTCGCCGCAGAAGAGCCTGCGCTCGAAGCACGAGGTGCTGGCAGATGATGCGAAGTCTTCGTACGGGGTATTCAGTATTTACTTTGGACTGAGTAGGTGGTGGCGATGGGCTGGTCCACGGTTCGCCGAGGAGATGCCGGCGCGCATGCCCTCCCCAACCGGTAGCGCCAGCGGCGGATGCAGTCCGAACAGGCGTCCTTGCGCAAAGCCCGAACCGCGTGCGTTTACATGTACGCCCCGCCATTAACATTGATCTGCTGGCCGGTGATGTAGTCGCCGTCGGCCGCGAGGAAAGTGACAGCCTTGGCGATTTCCTCGGGCATGCCGAAGCGGCCGATGGGAATGCGCAACTTGATCTGGTTCTGCACATCCTCGGGCACCTGGGACAACATGTCAGTCAGCGTGAACCCGGGCGCAATCACGTTGACCGTGATGCCGGACTTGGCGAGCTCGAGCGCCGCAGTCTTGGTGAAGGCGATGATCCCGCCCTTGCTCGCGCTGTAGTTGGCCTGGCCAAAGGCCGCCATCTGGCCGTTCATCGAGCTGATGTTGATGATGCGGCCATACTTCTGCGCGGTCATCGGCTGCATGGCAGCAGTGGTGCAGAAGAAAACCGCATTGAGATTGGTGCCGATGACCGCGAGCCAGTCGTCGTCCGTCATCTTGCGCAGCGACTTGTCGCGGGTAATGCCGGCGTTGTTCACCAGGATATCCAGTCGCCCCCATTTGTCGACTACCGTCTTGATAAGTCCGCGCGCCGCGCCGGCGTCAGCGACGTTCGCCCGCGCCAGCATGCACTCCCCACCGCCGGCGCGGATCTCGGCGGCTACCGCCTCCGCCATTGCCTCGTTGGATTGATAGTTCAGCGCCACCTTCGCGCCTTCCCGCGCGAGCTCCAACGCTATTGCCCGGCCGATCCCGCGCGAGGCACCCGTGACGATCGCGATCCTTTCCCCCAGTCGGCCCATTGCGCTATCTCCCCCAACCATGTCGACAACACCCGTTGGCGTGGGCCAGCGGTCCACGCCCCCCGACCGCGTAGTATAGGTCGTCCATGGGAATTCGTGCCGCGCTCCTTGTCGCAACCGCCCACGAATGCCGTTCCGGCGGGAAACCTTGCGCCGCGGGTAGGTGCCGCGGCCCTACCCCGGCGACCGCAGATCTCCGCGTGCCCCCACACGTCGGGCACAGGAGCGGGAATATTCCGCAGGTGGTTCTGGCGATGAACTATTCCGGGGATGGCCAACACGAAAGAGACAGGCACCGAGGCGGTTGCCGACGCTAGGTACAACGCGTCCCACGACGACCGCGCGGGGGGCACCCGCCGTACGCAGTACTTCGGCCGCCGGACTCAGGACTTCTGACTGAGTACGATGTGCTCAGCCGGAACTCAGCACGAGAGTTTGCTCGTCGAGACTCTTCGGTACGTACGGCAGAGAGGATTCGTAGCTGAATGTCTGTTCCAGATTGGGAGCGGCCATTCAGTAACGACAAGTGACTTGCGGCAGGTGACCCACTCCGGTCACTCACTCTGTCCTAAACCGGACAGTCGCGTGTCGCAGTAACCGGCGCCGCAACTTTTATCACCAGGGCGAGAACTACCCGCACGCTCAGCCCGAACCAGCCTACGAATTCGATCAGCGCATCGCATGGTAGCGAGGCTCACAGCCCCCCACATGCGTTACGTCACGGTCCCGCTCGTGCCGGCTGCCAAACATGGGCAAAAAAGGGGCCGGACTAACGGGCCGACCCCACTGCGATCAAATCCTCACCGCGAATTGGTCATTTGCGGGAGGTAATTACTTAGAAGTTATCCGTAAATAATGTTTATCTTCGCTGGGCACGTGCCGGAAGCTGATGATGGCAGCAGCCAGCATCGTCAAGGCCAGGTAAGAGCGATGCATCTTCTCGTAGCGAACCAGCAGTTTGCGGAAACGCGTGAACCACGAGTGCGCCACTTCGACCACCCAGCGTCGCGGGCGCTTGCCTTGAGCGCGTTGCGTGCGCTCTTCGCCGCGCGGCCGCACGTGGGGAGTGTAGTCCCGGTCGACGCATGTCCTGCTCGGCAGCGGCGCCGACGAAGCCGGCATCCGCGCACAGATGCTGTCGCGCGCGCGGCGCCACGGCCGGACGCGCACGACGACGGCATCCAGCGTCGGCACCAACTGGGTGATGTCATTGCGGTTAGCCGCGGTCACGATGATCGACAGCGGGACGCCACGGGCGTCGACCAGCAGCATTCGCTTGCTTCCATTTTTTTCCCCGGTCGGTGGGGTTGGGCCCCACCGACTCCTGTGCCAGCGGCGCCTTCAGTAGTGCTCCGTCGATGCTCTGCCATCGCCAGGCGATCCCCTCCATCTCGTCGTACTCGGCCAGTCCCGCCTGCCACAGCGCGACGAAGAAGCCGGCCTTCTCCCATTCCAGAAAGCGCTTATGGATGGCACTGGCGCTGCCGAACCGCTCGCGCGGCAGCGCCTTCCACTGGCAGCCGGTCCGCAAGACGTACACGATGGCCTCGAACACCACGCGCGCCTCCTTGGGCTTGCGTCCGCCGCCCGGCTTGCGCGCAAACTTGCGCCGCGCCGGCCGGCTCGGCCGCTGCGGAATCAGCGGCTCGACCCGCTCCCAAAATGCATCCGACACGACCCATGACTCCAGCCTTGCTTTCGCCATCGCCTTCCTCCGTCCCGCGCACCGGCGCGGACGGAAGAACAGTGTACTCCTTTATTTACGGATAAGCTCTTAGGACTTAGGCGTGGCGGAATAGAGTGCCCAGGCGGCGTTGAACTCGGTCGCATCCAGCTTCCCATCACTGTTCTTGTCTGCATTCCTAAAGTTGAAACCTTGGACTTGCGACACGTCTTCACTATTCAGATAGCCCCGGTGCTTCATATCGAGCTTTGCGAATGCGGACGGCCCGCTTTCAGTCCGGCTGGGTGCGACGACCTGATTTGCGGTTGGCGACTTCGACGCGTCCGGAGTTGCAGCAGGCGTCGGCGGGGTAGTAGCCGGCGCATTGTACTGCGCGAGTGCCGCACCTGTGCCAAGGAAACCCGCGACTGCAAGCGCGAGGGAAGTACTTAAGAGAGTTCGTTTCATGTATATGTCCTTCGGAGGATATTAACGGGAACGCGGGGCATTTAACGCCGAGCGTGGCGCTGCGCTTTTGATGTGAGGCAGCGGTCGCAAAGTACTCGCTGGCCTCGGCTGCGAGCACCATTCACGGATACTTGGAAATATTATTGACGACCCCGAACGCGTTGTCTGTTCGCTGACACACTTAGCGCCGGTCCGACTCACGGCCGAGTTTGACCCACGCGGTCTTTCGCGCATATTTGAGCGGTTTCGCCACCCGACCCCAATCGCTAATCTCGGTTCCGTGCGCGTGATCTCTTGCAAATGAGACTGTCCGGTCCAGTGGGCCGACCGCTTACGCGGATGCAGACGGAATTCGCCGGCACGAAGTTATTTTCCGCTTGTGTGCGACGACGCACCGACTACCTTCTGGATTGCGGCCCATCATTGTCATGGTTGGAGTGGATCATGACGAAGTTTCTGGCAAACTTTCGCGATTTGGGTAGTTTCATCGCTGGCCTCTTGGTCGGCCTGTCAATAGTGGTTCCGGTGTTTGCGATCATCGATTCGGACCCCGGCGATTGGCAGGTGTTGTGGCTCTTCGTCGCCCCCATCATTCTCGCCCTCGGAATCACGCTTCAGGTCCTCGCGAGTAACAAGCCGCGGTCCCGGCGCACGCTGAACGCGGAGCCTGGAGCATCGCCGATCCGACTCGTAGGCTTGAGCCATGAACGATGAACCGACTCTTCCCGACGGAAGAGCCTCGCGCGCCTTGCGTGAGAAGTTTCTCAACGCGCTCGATGCGAATGACTATGCGGCACTGCGGGACCTGTCCGCCGAGCTTCGCAATTGCACCGACGCGCTGCCGCGCTCCGTGTGCGTCTCTCTCGGTCTTCCCCGGGGCAGCACGTACGCGGTAGCCGCAATGACGATTGTCGCGTGATGACCGGCGGCCGCAATACACGTTCCCGGTCCGTGGCGTCCGAGACTCAGCTAGGCGGCGTCGGTTGGCACTGCACAGTGCGCACAGCATCGCGCTGCGTTCAGCGCGCGACCAAGCGACTTACGCAGTAGTCGGCGCGAGGCCGCTCCGACCGGAACCGCGGGCGACTGTCCGCTATCGAGCGGGACCTGCGGCATGCCCCGATGCCGTTCGGGGAAGCTAAGCCGCCAGGGGGATTCGACGGTTTGGTCACGAGGCGAGTGCACGGTCGAGATGGCCAGCGGCCGAAACTTGCCATTGGCCTTCGGGATGAACACTCGTCGGATAGGCTCCGGTCGGTAGGTCTCCGCTCTGAGCGCAAGCGCCAGCTCGCCGAGCCATCGCTCGACGCCATACCCCTCGACCGCCTCGAAGTCCTGACCATTCACAGCCCGTGCGCCCTGGTTCGAGCGGCATTGAGCGTAGGCATGCGCCAGAATGTCGTCGCGGCTGATCTTGTCGTACAGCGCGTAGAAGCGGTAGCCCGGCGCTGCCTTCGCTTTCGCGTGCAACGCCATCTGCACGCTGCCAACTGCGCGTTCCGCTTGATCGCAGGAATCGGCGGTGGCGCGTTTTGGGCTATGTTTTGCACATCGTGTTCTCGCTCGCTCGGGACGCTCTTAGCCGGCGCCCCCGGCAAGGCGAGTGGACTCGGGTAATGATTTCAGTCGCAGCATTGCCACCACACCGAGAGCGGGTCCTGGGGCCAGGAGCACGAACACCCACCGCCACCCTAGGGTATCTGCGGTCAACGGAATCAGCCAGATCGTCGCAACGGTGAGGACAAAGCCACCGGCAAGCTGCAGCGTCAATGCGGTTCCTACATAGGATTGATCCGCAAGCTCGGTGACCATCGCCGAGAACTGCGCCGAGTCGGCCACGACGGTGAAGCCCCATACCAGGCCGACAAGGAGGAGCAGCCAGGTGGGTGAGCCGAAGAGCAACCCGACCAGCAGACAGCAGCTCCCCGATATGCCCATCATAAGTGCGGTCGTACGGGTTCTCCCCCAACGATCTCCCAGGAGGCCACCGACCCAGCAGCCCAGTGCCCCGACGGCAATGACCGCGAATGTCGCATAGGCCGCAGCCGAACCTACCATGGCACCTTGGGCTCGAAGGGCCTCGGAGAAGAAAAGTAAGAACCACGCATACATCGCAAACAACTCCCACATATGGCCGAAGTATCCGAACGAAGCCAGGCGGACACCCCGGTCGGCGAACACGCGCCACGCCTGGGTGGGATCGAAAGGCGCTTTCGGGAACGGGAACGGTCCCTCCCTTACCGCCAGCTCTGTAAGCAAACCGCCGGCTAGGGTTAGGGCGGAGGTCGTATAGATCACCACGCGCCAGTCGAGGCCGCCGAGCCCGTTGATGAGGTGCGGCATCGCTTGTCCCAGGACGATCGCGCCGACGAGGATTCCGAGTGCGACTCCGCGATCTCTCTGAAACCAGGTGGCCATCAACTTGAGCGCCGGGGGGTACACACCCGCCAGAAAGAAGCCCGTCGCGAAGCGCAAGGCGATTCCCACGCTCGCTGCGCCGACGAACTCGACAAGTCCGTTTGCCGCGGCAGCACCAAGCGTTCCGCCCAGGATCATGTGCTTCGGCGGAACGATGTCGGAAAGGTTGAGGAAACCAGAGACCAGTGCACCGCACACAAACCCCAATTGAACTGCGATCGTCAGCCATGCGGCTGCAGTGGCCGAGAGATCCCATTCCGCACGCAATTGGGGGATCACTGCGGACGCGGAGAACCAGGTCGTCATCGACAGAACGAGCGTAACTGCGAGAAGTGCCAGCGCGCGCCATCGTCCCGGACTCGTCTGCTCGGGCACGTTCGCCTTCACCATCCTGCTCCAAGAAAAGCGCGCCGATCTCCATTAACATGCGCGTCCAACTTTGGCTAAAGATACTACCTCCAATCGGCAGCCCAAGTTGCTCTGGCGGAACCCAAGAGCGCAACGCCCGGTGCGCAACCGACCCGTTCCGTCCGAATGCGAAATGGCCGTCGCAATGACCGGGTGTGGGCCGAACAGAGTCTATCAATCGACCGGCTCAATTCGACCCAAACCAACGTGTATTCCCGAAAAGGTGCTTCGACGAATCAGTTTAGAGCGTGCGATCGCGGCGCGGCGCGAACCTTGCGCGCAACGCACGACGAGGCATCATTCGATCACCTCATCGGCGCGTAACAGCAGCGACTGCGGGACCATTAGACCAAGCGCCTTTGCCGTTTTGCGGTTGATAACAAGCTCGAATTTCGTACGCTGTTCGATAGAGAGGTCGCCGGGTTTGGCGCCCTTGAGGATCTTGTCAACCTGGCCTGCCACGCGCGACTCAGCTTGGAGCGTCGGCCCATAAGACAGCAGGCCTCCCGATTCAGCAAATATTCGCCCTGCCACACGACATCGTGATGCGCAAAACGGCGAGGACGGCGAAGTCCGCACTGCTGCTGACCGCGGTCGCCAACGCCGCCAAGTAGCGCAGCCAACTTGTTAGTGTTGAAGGGGCCGGTCCGCCGCGTGGCGAACCGGCCCCTTCGCTCGTGCGCGTCCTCATTTCTACTTCGGAACTTTCGCACCCTTCTTGCGCGCCTCGGAAAATCCGATGGCGATCGCCTGCTTGCGGCTCCTCACCTTCTTGTCCGAGCCCGACCGCGGCGTCCCGCGCTTGCGCTCGTGCATCGTCTTCTCGACCTTCTCCTGTGCGGCCTTGCCGTATCGAGCCATGCGTTTCTCCTTCCGCGCATAAATCGCGCGGCATCCAGCATCGGCGCTCGCCGCGCGGCCGGGAATCGGGCGTCCGCGAATTCGCGTGCAAGGAGCCTTGGAAACAGCCGCTGACGCGGAGCCAGCTCGTCACGAGGGCGACACGGGAGCGTCCCGACGCAGGATCGGCGGTGGCGCCGTCTCGTTCCGTCGCGAACCGAAACGGTAGGCGTAGATCCAGGTGAACTCCGCGCCGAGCAGGAATACCTGCGCCGAGTAGTAGACCCAGACCAGCACGACGACGAGCGACCCCGCGGCGCCGAAGCCTGAGACGATGCCGCTCTTGCCGATGTAAAGGCCGATGAGGAACTTGCCGACCGTGAACAGGATGCCGGTCACCGCGGCGCCGATCATGACGTCGCGCCAGCCGATCTTCACGCGCGGCAGCCACTTGTAGATTGCCGCGAAGAGCAGCGTGACGATGGCGAGGCTCATCGCCACGTTGGCGACCTGAAGCAGCGTTTCCCAAGCGCCGAAGTACGGCGCCCACCAGTTCCCCAATGCGGAGAGCGCAACGCTGACGATCAGCGACACGAGAAGCAGGAAACCGACGGCCAGTATCAATCCGAACGACAGCAGGCGAGCGCGCAAGAGCACGATGATGCCTTCGCCCCCGGCTGCCGCCGGCGCGCGCCAGATGCGGTCGAGCGCCGATTGCAGCTCGGCGAAGACCGTCGTGGCGCCGATCATCAACGTCACGATCCCGATCAGCGTGCCGAACGTGCTGGTCTCGTTGCTGCTCGCGCTCTTCACGAGTGCCTGGATCGCCGACGCGCCCTCGGCGCCGATCAACCCCTTGAGCTCCGAGAAGACGCGGCCCGACGCCGCGTCGGCGCCCAAGAACAGCCCGGCCAGGGCGATCACGATCAGCATCAGCGGCGCGATCGAAAACACCGTGTAATACGAGATCGCGGCGCCCATGCTCGGCGCGAAATCGTCCAGCCACGCCAAGACCGAGTCGCGCGCGAGATGCCAAACGGCCGCCGGGGTGAGCCGCGGCCTGTTCGACGGTGCATTCATCCTTCGCCAACTCTCGCCTGTTGGTGCGGCGCGAACAAGAGCCGCGCTCGCTACGTCGACCCGTAGGCGGCCGCGCCCGGCCGAGTTCTCGAGCGCGCGCTTCCGGCGTCAAGTCGCTACTTGGTCGGCGGCACGTAGCCGGTCGGCACTCCGACGCCCCCGCCAAAGAAATGCTTCTCCATTTGCTCGGCGAGCCTGTAATATTCCAAAACTCTGCCGCCCGCTACGCAGCCGCTCGTTCGTAGTAATTGAACAAATCTCCACGCCGAGCACGACGAATCACCGGCCCTCCTCGATGCTTCGATGACGCGTCCGGCATGATTAGCACATTGCAGAGACCTTGGTGATTGCGCTCTTCATGAAAATGCGCACCATATTCTCCCAGCGCGCGGCACAACATCCCCCGCCCGATCGGAATCAACCTCGATAGGCATTCGTCGCGCACACCGCTCACCCATCCTTCGACGTGGGCATTGCGATTAGGAGATCGGGGTGGCAGCCGGATCACTTCGACGCCTTCTCGCTTCACGAAGCCGCGGAACGCCGGGCAGAACTTCGTGTCACGGTCCAGGATGAGGTACCGTTTGCCGAGGAGAATCCCGTCCACGGTATCGGTCAGCCGTCTCGCCATCTGCAACATCCACTGCCCCTCCGGATGCGTCGCGATACCTGCGATGCAGACCCGCCGCGTCGCCAGTTCCATGACGAACAACACATGGCAGGTCACTAACCCGGACCAACTCCACACCTCGACCGC
The DNA here is from genome assembly GCA_963809965.1 of uncultured beta proteobacterium. Classification (GTDB taxonomy): domain Bacteria; phylum Pseudomonadota; class Gammaproteobacteria; order Burkholderiales; family Casimicrobiaceae; genus CAIWHR01. Next base: position 78,223 of record CAWELU010000023.1, on the reverse strand, counting down.
CATGCTTGCAGAATCCTGCCTATCGTCTCCCGGCCCACCTTGTGACCAAGATTCGCCATGGCCCCTTGGATCCGCGTGTGCCCCGAACCCCGATTCTCCGTTGCCATGCGCACCACCAGCGCAACCAGTTCTTGCCGAATACGAGGCCGACCAGGGCTGCGTCTCTCAACGAACGTCCACTTCCGCGCCACCAGCTCGCGGTGCCAGCGAAGCAACGTCTCCGGCGTGACGATTCGTACCAAGCGCGTGCAGCGCTTTGCGTCCGAGCGCCCTCGCCTTGTCAGCCAGTTGCCTACGTTCGGCATCAGTAAAGACGATGCGCCGTCCACCAAGGCGAGTCCGAAGCATGCGGTTCTCCGCTTTCAGATAGTCGATCGTTGCCGCCTGTTGCCGCTGCAACCAACCGGCGACTATCATCAGCAGGAATTGCAGAAGAGTTGTCGAGGCAGCCATCGAGGCCAATCTTGGCTGTTCATCCTCACAACGTCAACCGTGACAGCGAATCGCTTGGAACCGTGGACGACCGGATGAGTTTTGGAACCATACGCGATCCGCTGTTTTGGCGATTCCCGTTCCCGCCACCGTCTCGCGCTGCCACGCGATCACCTTCCAGGTTCGAGGAGTCGGGCGAGCGTGCAGCCCGGCACCGACCACGACACGTGCCCGGCCGTCATCCCTGCCGAACCGCACGGCGTCGAGGCTCGCTCATGTCGAGGGTGACGCCCGGCGTGACGGCGATGTCGCTCCACGAGTGCAGTGAGCCGATCGCACGCACGCGCTCCGAGCGATGCCGCCCGAGAATCTGGAGCACCTCCTCCTCGTTGCGCGGGCGGTAGCAGCGCGCCTGCCACGTCACGTTGCCGCCGAAATTGACGAGCTCGCGGCGCCGCTCCGGGGGCGCCGTGCCTGCGGGGACAGACGACATGGCCGCCTCCATGGAGCGGTCGGACAAGAAGAAGATAAGCCGTCAACCGCCGGAGCGCAAATGCGCGTCGCAGCGGCGGAATTGACAAGGGATCGGATTTGGTACAAAAACGTGACCGATCCGTCAAGTGAATGGCGGCGATTCGATGAACTGCACGCGGTGTCGGACCGAGAATCGGGACGGCCGGCGCTATTGCGCCGAGTGCGGGGCGCCGCTGCCCGTCCAATGCGGCGAATGCGCCTTCGTCAACGCGCCGCTCGACCGTTTCTGCGGCGGCTGCGGCAGGGCGCTCGCCGGCGACGGGCGTGCGGTGCGAGGTGTCGAGCGCCGCCAGCTCACCGTGATGTTCTGCGACCTCGTGGGGTCGACGGCCCTCGCGCATCGACTCGACCCGGAAGACCTGCGGGACATTATCGGCCGCTACCAGCAATGGACATCGCAAGTGATTGCCCGCTACGAGGGCTTCGTCGCCCGCTACTTGGGCGACGGGATGCTTGTGTATTTCGGCTATCCGCGGGCGCATGAAAACGATGCGGCGCGCGCGATCGATGCGGGTCTTGAGATCGTCAGGACCCTGGAGCAATCGGAAGCCGACGAAAATCACGGAACGCGGCTTTCCGTGCGCATCGGGATCGCGACCGGGCTCGTCGTCGTCGGCGACATGATCGGCGAGGCATCGGTGGACAAGGCCGCCGTCGTCGGCGAGACGCCGAACGTGGCGGCGCGGCTGCAGGCGTTGGCCAAGCCGAACAGCGTGGTCGTCGCGGAGGCCACGCGCGACCTGGCCGGCGGCCTGTTCGAGTACGCCGATCAAGGCATGCGCAAGCTTAAGGGCTATCGCCAGCCAGTCCGCTCATGGCGCGTGCTTCGCCCAAGCGGAGCGGAAAGCCGGTTCGATGCGGCGCATGGCCGCCGTTTGACGCCGTTCGTGGGCCGAGAGGCCGAGATCGAAGGTCTGCTAACTGCCTGGCAGTGCGCGAGCGCGGGCGAGGGACGGATCGTATTGCTCTCGGGCGAAGCCGGCATCGGCAAGTCCCGGGTGGCGGAAAGCCTGAGCGAACGCCTGTCCGGCGTACCGCACGCGCGACTCATGTATCAGTGCTCCCCCTATCACACCAACAGCGCGCTGCACCCCTTCATACAGCAGCTCGAGCATGCGGCGGAATTCGCGCGCCGCGACACGTCCGAGCAAAGGCTCGACAAGCTCGAGAAGCTGCTGTCAAAGTTCGGGGCTCATGACAACGAATCGGTGTCGCTCCTCGCTGCGCTGCTTTCGGTGCCTTCGGGCGCGCGCTATCCGCCCCTGCAATTGAGTGCCGAGCGACAGAAGGAGAAGACGCTTCACGCGCTGCTCGCGCGGTTGCGCTCGATGGCCGCGCAATCGCCGGTGCTCGTGCTGTTCGAGGATGCACACTGGATCGATCCGACGTCGACGGAGTTCCTCGATGTCGTTGCCGACCGGATCCGGAGCATGCCGGTCCTCATGATCATCACGTCGAGGACTGTGGCGGACTACTCCTGGGCAGGCCTGCCGCACGTCATGGCGCTGCACCTCGAGCGGCTGGATCGCCGCCACTCCGCGGCCATGGTGCGGCAGATCTTCAAGCGTAAACGGATCCCGGGCGAGCTTCTCGAGGCGATCGTGGCCAGGACCGATGGCGTGCCGCTGTTCATCGAGGAGCTGACCCGCACGCTGGACACGTCGCAGTCTCCGCGCCGGAGCGCCGCGTCCGCCCGCGAGCCGCGGTCGAACATACCGTCGACGCTCCAGGATTCCCTGATGGCGCGTCTCGATCAATTGGGATCGGCAAAGGAAGTCGCGCAGACCGGCGCTGTCATCGGGCACGAGTTCTCAGGCGACCTGCTCGCCGCCGTCTCGTCGCTGGAGGGCCCCGCATTGCGCGGCGCTCTCGCGACGCTGACGTCCTCCGCGATCCTGTACGACCGCGGCGAGGTGCCCGGAACGGCGTTCGTGTTCAAGCACGCGCTGGTGCGGGACGCGGCCTACGCAAGCCTCGTCCGCAACGCGCGCGAGGAGATCCACGAGCGCATCGCACGGACGCTGGAGGCGAGCTATCCCGAGCGGCTTCGTGTCGAGCCGGAGGTTGTCGCGCACCACTACACCGAGGCCGGACGATCGCTGCCGGCTGCCAAGTACTGGGCGGCGGCGGCGCGCCGGGCGATCGACCGCTCCGCGGACCTCGAAGCGCTCGGCCACGCAAGCAAGGGATTGGAAAATCTGACCGGCGTGGCGCCTGGACCCGAGCGCGACCGGCTCGAGCTCGCGCTCGAGGTCCTGCGCGGCGCGGCCGCCCGCGCCGTCCGCGGGTTTGCCTCGTCGGAGGCGGAACGAAGCTTCCTTCGCGCGCAGGAATTGTGTCTGAAGTTCGAGGACGCGCGAGGCCTGATCGATGTGCGCCGCGGACTTTTTTCCTGCTACTACGCGCGCGGGGCGCTTCCGCTCGCGCGCGACCAAGGCGAGCAGGTCGCCCTCGCGGGCCGGCAAATGAACGACTCGAGCTCGCGCATGCTCGGGCACTGGATGCAAGGATGCGTCACATTCTGGCAGGGCGAGTTCGCAACAGCACGGCGCGAGCTCGAGGAAGCCTATTCGCTCTACGATCCGAGCGAGCAGCGGGCCAAGACGCTCGCGCTGCAGATCGATCCCGGGGTCAACGCGCTATGCCACCTGAGCTGGGTGTTGTGGCTGCTCGGATATCCGGACCAGGCCGTGGCCACCAGCGAAAAGGCGCTCGAGACCGCGCGCGAGCTTGCGCAGCCCTTCGCGGTGGCGATGGCGCTGTTCTTCGCGTGCACCACGCGAGCCTCGTGCGGACAGCACGACGCCGTCCGCCCGATGCTCGACGAGTTGATGGCGGTCACCTCCACGCACAGGCTGCGTTACCTCGACAGCGTTGCCCGTGTCCTGCAGGGACAGGCGCTGATCGCGCGTGATCGTTGCGACGCGGGGCTCGAGCAGATCGGCCGCGCGTTCGCCGAGTTCGAGGCGCAGGAGGCGGGCGTGGGACTGCCCTGGGCGTTGTCGTTCGCGGTCGAAGCCCACACGCGGATGGGCCGTGCCGGGGATGCGATGGGGGCACTTGGGAGGGCGTTCGAGGCCGTGGAGCGCAACGGCGAACGGCATTGGGAGGCTGAGCTGTTTCGCCTGAAAGGCGAGCTCCTGGTCTCGTCGTCTCCTGCCGGCGTCCGCGAGGCGGAATCCTGCTTCCAACGCGCCATCGAGGTCGCACGGCGACAGTCCGCGAAGTCGCTCGAGCTGCGGGCGGCGATCAGCCTCGCGCGGCTGCTCGATCGCGAGGGCAAGGCGGAACTCGCGCACGCTCTGGTGCGCGAAGCCCGCGGCTGGTTCACGGAAGGCTTCGACACCGCCGACATCCGCACTGCCGCGCAAAGGTAGCCCAGGATGAAACTTCGGAACTGACATGACCGACAGCATCATCTTCACGCCGTTCAAGATCAACAACGTCGCGTTCAAGAACCGGATTCTCCGGTCCTCGGTCGGCGGCCGCATGTCGAACTACGACGGCACCGTGACCGACGTCTGGAAGAACTTCGAGAAGCGCTTCGCCGACGCCGGCGTCGCCGGTGTGATCTCGACGACGTTCCACGTCAACAAGGATCGCCTGTCGCCGCTGCAATACCCTTCCATCGCGGAGCAGAAATTCGTTCCCTATCTCAAGAAGTTCATCGCGGGGATCAGGCAGGACCAGCCGGACTGCAGGTACATCGTGCAGATCGGCGATCCAGGCTACACGACCTACACGAGTCTTTTTCCGGAGAGCCAGGACGCCAAGTCCTCCTCATCCGGTTTTGATTTGGGTTTCGGGTATAACAACACGCGCACGATGATGTCCGGCGCCGAGATAGAGCAGGCGATCGGCGACTTCGCGTCGGCCGCCGCGCGCGTTCGAGACACCGGTGCAGACGGATTGGAGGTGACGGCGACCAAGGGATACCTGATTCACCAGTTCCTGAATCCCGGCATCAATCGTCGCGACGACCAGTGGGGCGGAACTGCGGAGCGACGGTTCCTGTTCCTGCAGAGAATCGTCGACGCGATCCGCGAACGGATTGGTCCGGATTTCCTTTTCGGCGTCCGGCTGTCGGCGGCGGACCTCAACTACGCTCCGCCCGTGCTTTCGCTGTTGCGCCTGCCCTGGCCGCTCACGCGGGAGCGGTGGGCGGGCAACGACGAGCAGCAGATGCTCGACTACGCGAAGCGGCTCCGCGCGCTCGGCGTGGATTATCTGCACGTCGTCGCCGGCTACGGGTTTCCGAACCCGCGCGACGTACCGGGGCCGTTCCCCTTCGACGAGATCAAGATGTTCTTCAATTCCACGCGGCATTTGAGCCGCAAGGCGGCGGTGAGGTCCACACTGGTGAACGCGGTGCCCGCCTCCTTCGGGCGATGGCTGCTCAACATCGGCTGGAAATACGAGCAGGGAATCAACCTCGATGCGGCCGAGACGTTCAAGGAAGCGATCGGGCTGCCGGTGATCGCGAACGGAGGATTCCAGGACAGGGACTTCATCGAGGGCGCACTCGACTCCGGACGCTGCGACATGGTGTCGATGGCGCGGGCGTTGATCGCGAATCTCGACCTGCTCGATCTGTACCGAGCCGGCCGCAACGGCCCGGACCCCGCGAAGCGCTGCACCCACTGCAACAAGTGCGTGGGCAGGACGATCACGGGTCCGCTCGGCTGTTACAACCGCGATCGATTCGGCAGCGACAAGGAAATGCAGGAGCAGATTCTCCGCTTCAACCAGCCCGACCCCGCTTGAATAATGCGGTCGCCCTGTCGCTTCGTCGTCGGTGTGGCCACGTTGTTCGCGACTCCGCGCCGAATCCCGAAGCTGGGTGCGTTGCCCAGGCCCGCGCCGGTGCACGAAATTCCACTTCTCGGCGATCAGCCGTCGATGCCAGCGCAGCAGAGCATCCGGAGAAACGTTCGTCTCCAGTTCCAGCAGAGCCTTGCGTCCCACTGCCTTGGCTTTTCGCGAGCAGGGCTCGCTCTGCGTCGGTGAACCGGATACGCTTTCCGCGCAGCCGGTCTCTGAGTAGCCGATTCTCGGCCTGAAGGAATTCGATGACGATCAGTTGATGGCGATGAACCCAACCAGCCGCGATCATCAGCAGAAACGACAGCAAAGGTGGCGCGGAACCCATGCCACCAGTCTATCGCACGCCTCGGCTGAATGTTGGACACTGCGGGATCGTTGCACGCTAGAAATAATTCCTCATCAACAGATAGAGCACACCCAGCGTCACTGCGGCGAGCCAAGGCAGAAGCCCCGGCGTTGCGGCCCAGGCAGTGCGCACCGGCCGCTCCGTCGTTGCGCTTGCCGTCATCGCCGTTTGGTCGGACGTCTTCCCTTCGGAGACTTCGCTTTCGCCGGCCGCGGGTTGCCCTTTCGCCGTGGCAGCATCGAACGCCAGCTTTACCAATTCGCGGCCGACGCGCTCCGCCACGACAATGGCGCGCTCTTCCAGCTGGCGGCGCGAGGCGGCTTCGTCTTCGCGCGCTGCGGCAAGCGAGACCTGCAGAAGCTGTTCGGCGACAGCGCGTCCCACCGTCTCGGCGGCGGGCCTCGCCGCAGCTTCGGCCGCGATCCGGATGCTCTCCTGGAGACCGGCGCGTGCCGACGCCAGAACCTGGTGCGACGCTTCTTCCATCGCCACCTTGACCGACTCCAGGACGTCGCGTGACGCCTCCTCCATCGCCGCCCTAGCCGATTCCAGTGCCTCGCGCGCGGCACGTTCGGCGGTCGGCTGGACAGTGGCCAATTTCTCCTGAAGTTTCTCGTCCGCGGCTGCCGCGGCAATCTGGCGTGCGACCTCTGCCTCGCGGATGGCCTGCTCCGCCATCTCGCGCGCAGCCCGCTGCGCGGCCGCGGTCGCAGCTTGCGCCACATCACTGCGCATTAGCGCTTCGTCTTCGCGGGCAGCGGCAAGCGAGACGCGCACCAGATGTTCCGACACCGCGCGCGCCGCCGTTTCTGCCGCAGGCTTCGCCGCAGCTTCGGCGGCGATCCGGACGCCCTCCTGCAGATCGGCGCTTGCCGACGCCAGAACCTCGCGTGACGCTTCTTCCATCGCTGCCTTGGCCGATTGCAGTGTCTCGCGCGCGGCACGCTCGGCGATCGGCTGGACTGAGGCCAATGTCTCCCGCAGTTTCTCGTTGTAGGCACTTTCATTGGACCGACGCGCTACATCGGTTTCGTCGCGTGCTTGTTGGGCAATCTCGCGGGCGACACCTGTCGCCGCCGTGATGGCTGCGAGCTCGGCACGTTCATTGGTGTTCGCAACCTCCTTCCGCCAGGAAGCCAATGCATCGTGCATGACCTCGCTGGCTACCGCCTGCGCAACGCGACGCGACGCCTGCTCGGACCCGGCGGACAGAGCGGCGGTTGCTTCACGTACGAGTCTTTCCACGACTTCGCGCGCGGTACGCTCCACGATACGAGCGATGTCCTCGGTTGCGGGGACTTCCGATACGCGGATCGGGGCGGGGGTAGCGACCGGCGTTGTGGCGGCCACCGGCGTGGGGGCAGCGACCGGCGCGATGGCGGCGACTCCTTGCCGCAACTGGACCAGGAGCGCGTCCAGCGTAGCGTCATCGATGGGTTTGGTCACAAAGCCTCGCGCGCGGCTGTTGCGCGCCCGTTCCCGGTCCTGAGGCGTGTCATGTCCGGTGCATATGATTACTGGAATTGCCGACGTCTCCGGGTTCGCCGTGATCATGCCGGTGACCTCGTATCCGTCCATGTCGGCCATCATGAAGTCCATGAAGATGACGTCCGGCAGATTGATCTTTAGGTAGTCGAGCGACTCGTGGCCGGAACCCACTACGTCGACCTCCAAGCCACGCGCCTCGAGCATTCGCCTCAATTTGAACTGCACAACCTTCGAATCGTCGACGACCAGCGCGGTTTCAACTCTCATCATTTCCCCTTCGCCCGCTGCAAAGCGGATGCCGGTGTGCCCAAGCTAAAGCACCAAGATACCAAATGCCCAAGAATTTGACTGGACCGTCTGCACGGGAGCGTTCATCCTCCGCGCCGCGGGCCTTCTGCGGGGGAAGAAGTCGACGACGCTGCTCCGCGAGCGGGCGTTGATCTGGAGCAGCGACCCTACGTTGTAGATCGTCGACCCGACGAAGGACTTCGAGCCACACCGGTTCCAGCCTCACCCAAACGCGAGGAACAGGTTGGGCAGGCCCATCCGGAAGCGCACCTGGTCGAGCCGTTGGGCGTGGCGAATTGCGTTGGGAACATCGAACTCCCACAGATCGCACGGCGTCGTCGCGACGCCCGACACGGCCAGGATGGCATTCGTCGCGCGCCTCGCCGCCTCGTTCGCCGCTTCCATCGTGGCGAGGTCGGTGTGGGTACGCACATAGTCGGCGGCGAGGAACAGGTTTCCGACCTCCGTGTACGCCTCTGGGCGAGCGGCCAGCGATCCGGCATGATTGATGAGGAGCGGCTCGGCGTTTGTCACCGTCCCCGGATTGGGGAGCTCTATGTCCGGATCGAGGAACCAGTCGACCAGATTGTGATCCTCGATCTGCAGCTGGCCGGCCGCATTGAGCGCCGCCTTCAGCTGCGCCCAGACTTCATCTTTGATTTCCTCACGCGACGCGGCCGCCATCGCGGGCTTCCCGTTGACGTTTCCCGGTGCTGTCCAGTTCGAGATATCGACCGAGAGGATTCCGCCCACGCGGCCGTTGCCGTACGCCGACAGGTCGTAGCCGTGCCAGAATTGCCGCTGCGATATCGACGTGAGTGCCCAGTTCGAGTCGAGATAGATCGTGTGACCATCAGTGAGCGGCCGGTCGGCCCTGAGAAAGAACTGGATGCCGTTCATCCACTCCGTGCGAAGCTCGCCAAGCCGAGCCAACGACGGTGCGGCACGCGCCAGCTCCGGCGTGATGAGTTCCTGCATCACCTCCACGGGCATCGCCGCGACATGGAAATCGGCGGTCACCTCTTCGAGTTGCCCGTTGCGCTCGATTGAGACGCTGCGAATGCGGTCGCCGCTCAGGTTGAACGAGCGCACGGTTGCGTTCGGCACCAGCGTCGCGCCAAGATGGTCCGTCAGGTGCTTTCGCCATGGATCGATCCATACGTCGTTTGTCGGTCCGCTCAGCAAGCGATCGAACACGCGGCCCGGAACGAGGATGCCGTAGAAGAGTTGTAATAGGATGCGCCCCACGCTGCGCGTGCTGCTCTCTTCGGCGCGCATGGCCACCAGCGAGCGCGACATCCCCTGCCCGAGGTATTTGCGATAGTTCTCGGACCGTGCGTCCGCTCCGATGAAATCCCAGAATGTGATGTGTTCGTACTCGTCGTGGTAGCGATCCTCGCAGCTTGTCGCGAGCGCCAGCAGTCGCGTAACGAAATGCACCACCTCGACATGCGGTATGTCGAGATTGTCGAACAGTGCCAAGAAGGCGGTCCGAAAATCATCGAGAGTTTCGGGAAATCGGGCGACCCAAACCGGGTCGCACTTACCCTGGCGCGCAAGCAGAATCCGCGTGGCTTGCACAAGATTGTCGCGACAGCTGGCGCCGCGCACCCCGAATGGGATTCGCCCCATGGTATCGGTGATGTGCTTGTAGAACCCCGGGAAGAAGCGGAAGCCGTGCTCTCCAGGAAGATCCTTGCGTCCGTCGACGCCGCTGCCGGCGACCGACAGGCTGCGAGCCTTGCCGCCGAACGCAGCCTTGCGCTCGTACACCGTTACTGCAAACCCGCGTTCGGCCAGCTCATGCGCCGCGCTGAGTCCGCCCACGCCGCCGCCGAGGATCGCTACCGAATACTTTGCTGGCATGGCTGCGCCCTCTTGCTCGCCCTCTTGCTTCCGACACCTTCAATGCCAGGCCAGGATCGCGGTCCGTACCACGGGTTTCTGGCGAGGCCAATCGGCGAATTGCGCTCGGTGACTTCCGGGCACACCCGAAATCGGAAGGAATTCCAACCCCAACAAGCGCGAGCGGATTAAATTATCACGAGTTGACGCGACCGGGGAGATGAGTGAATAGGGCATCCCGGCAGACCCGTTCTTTCTTGCCCCACGGTGCGGGTGACTCGTCGGCCCCAGCGTGCCCGCGCCTCGCGCACGGCAGCCGGATGAGACCGACAGGCACCGCTCAATGACTGCAATGGAGCGCAAGTGCGCTACGACCGCAGTCGCCGCACTCGTGATTGCGTCATCCCCCGTCCTGGGCCAAGGCCGCTCCGATCTCGTCCGCGCGTCGGCCGCAACGGGCCACGACATCATCCCCAACTTTGCTGGTGCAGTTCAAGCCCGTTTCGCGCTCGCTTCGCGGCGGCGTCGATCCCAATCATCTTGCCCCGCTGGCACCGCGCTCTCAGATGGTATTCCTATCGACGTACTTGGTACGGCGTGCGTCGTACTGTCGCCCAGTACTGAGGACGCTAGGTCACTCGTTGTATTTGGTGCCGCTGGTTTCAAGGCGGCAGTTCGCGCCCCTTCGGGGTACTTAGTTTTCGTTGCCGAAACCTGATCTGGCGACCATCGGATCGTAGTGACCCTCGACCGCCCGAGATCGGCCAACTGCGGCCATCCGGCGAAATTACTGGTAGCGGTCGCTGGATAATGCTACGGAATGCAGCAGGCCATTCGCACGCTGGCGAATCCGATTCACGCCACACCGCCCATCACCGCCGCGGTGGCCATTCGACCAACGACTTAAAACGCTGATGGGTGAATCGCCTACTTCGAGACCACCTGCCACTTGGCATTCTTCACTTCAAAGATCGTAAGGAGCCCGTTGGTGAGGTCGCCCTTGCCATCAAATTCAATGTCGGCAGTGATGCCTGCATATTTGATCTTCGCAAGCGCCGGCAGATATTTTGCAGGGTCGGTCGAATTGGCTGCCTTCATCGCCGCCGCAATCAGCATCACGCCGTCGTAAAAGTAAGGCGCGTACAGACCAATGTCTTGGTTGTAGCGTGCTTTGTACTTGTCTGCGAACGCCTTGCCCGCGGGCCGGGACTCCAGTGCGGCGCCGGGGGTCGAGGCAATCTGGCCTTCGGCGGCCGGGCCCGCGAGTTCGATGAATTTCGCCGAGTTCATTGTTTCGCCGCCCATCAGCTTGACGTCCATCCCCAACGTCTTCATCTGGCGCACCATTGGCCCAGCTTGCTGGTCGTAACCGCCAAAGAATATGGCATCGGGGCTCTGCGCCTTGATGGCCGTCAGCAGCGGCGCGAAATCCACCGCTTTGTCGTTCGTGTGCTCGTGCCGGACGACCTCGCCGCCCGCGGCCTTTACCGCCTGCACGAACTCTTCCGCAAGTCCCTGGCCGTAGGCGGTGGCATCATCGATGACCGCGAGGCGCTTGAACTTAAGCGTCTTCACCGCGTACTCCCCCAGTGCCTTCCCCTGCTTGCCGTCATCGGCCATCAATCGAAACGCGGTCTTGTACCCCTGCATCGTGTACTTGACGTTGGTCGACACTGATAGTTGCGGAATGCCGGCGTCGCTATACACTTTGGAGGCCGGGATGGTCACGCCGGAATTGAAATGTCCGACCACGCCAGCGACCCGGGCGTCGACCAACTTCTGCGCAATCAGCGGCCCCATCTTCGGATCGGCCTGATCATCCTCGGCAATCAGCTCGAACTTCACCGTTCGGCCGCCAATCGTCGGACGCTGAGCGTTCAGCTCGTCGATTGCGAGCTGCGCACCGTTTTGATTGTCTTTGCCATAGCTCGCCTGCCCGCCCGTCAGCGGGGAGGCGAAGCCGATCCTGACGACGTCCTGCGCGCGCAGCGGTGCCGTTGCCAAGACCATCGCGATGGTGATTGCACCCGTGAATCCGAACATGCGGTTAGCTGCCTTCAAGCTGGTCTCCCCGTGTAACCAGGGTGCCGGCTCCGTCGCTGCCAAGCAACGGACGCGGTCGCCCCCGGTCTGCCGGAGTTTATACCTCGGCCGACACTTTCGCAGGCGGCACGAAGGCGCTGCTGCCGCCTGCTCCGGCAACGTTTCGGTCGGCCGCACTCGTCGATAAGCGGGTTTGCCCTGGCGGAAGGCCTTGTCGCCGGCAAGAACTCGGCGTGCGCACGGGCATGCGTCGAATGGCCACGATTGCCCGTTCAGAGAAATCCGAGAATGCGCTGTCTCCAAGTTCCGACTGGCCGGTTAGGGGTGACGCCCACCGAAGGCAACCAGCGGCCGAGACCGCGCAAAAACACTTGCAGATATTCGGAGTTGAGCGATGATGACAAGCCCGACCTTGGAGGGTCTGCGCGGACCTTTTTCGCCGTGCTGTAACCCGTAAGAGGTTGTTATGCGGTTTCGGTGGCGTAGGAGGCCGAGGACGAGGGCGCGCCGACCCCGTAGCGCTAGAACCACACCGTCGCCGCTGCACCCACCGCGATAATCACGGTCCACGCGACGACCCAGTCGATCAACGTTGCGATACTGCATTCATGGTTCCTGGCGACGTTCTTCGGGACGGCCATTGCCAGCGCCTTCCTGGTAATCGTCTCGCTGCAGCGCTGGCAGCAGCCGGGCGCGATCTACCTGCTCGCCGGCGCTGTGCTCTACCTCGTCGGAACCCTGCTGGTGACCATGGTCTTCAACGTACCGAAAAACAATGCGCTGCCGGCGGCGGTGCCGGGTGACGCAGCGAGCGCAAGACTTTGGAGCGCCTATCTTTCGCGCTGGACGGCCTGGAACCACGTTCGAACGGCCACATCATTGGCGGCGATGGCATTGTTCACGTTAGCGCTGTGTTTCGGCAGCCTACCGGCCGGCTAGAACTGCAGATCGAGCTATCGCAGCTTGCCCGCGAGGGTCGCTTCGATTACTTGCTCGTGGAGTCGACGAGGATCTGGGAGCCGGTGCCACCCGGGGAGCTCCGCTTGGGCCGGCGGACGGCTCTCACCTTCCCGCTCGTTGCTCCTCCGCAGTAGAATCGATCGCCGCCATCGGCCTCGAGCCCCGACACGAACACTCCGGGCGGCATCTCGAGCTTCTCCAGGACCTCTCCCGTTCGAGGATCGACGCGCCTCAAATCGCTCTCGTCACCTTCCCAGGTGCCGTGCCAGAGCTCGCCGTCGACCCAGCTGACCCCGGTGACGAAACGGTTGGACTCGATGGTGCGCAGAATCGCTCCGGTTTTGGGATCGATTTGATGGATCTTGCGATCCCGATACTGCCCCACCCAGAGCGTCCCTTCGGCCCACGCGAGCCCCGAGTCACCGCCGCCGCCGGGCGCCGGGATCGTGGCGAGCACACGACCGGTCTTCGGATCGATCTTCTGGATACGATCCTCGGCGATCTGAAACAGGTGCTCGCCATCGAAGGCCGTTCCTGCATGCGCGGCGACATCGATCGAGCGCACCGTCTTCCCGCTCGCAGGATCGAGGGCGTTCAGCTTGTCTCCGGACGCGAACCAGACTTGCCGACCGTCATACGTGACCCCATGCACACTGTCAACGCCCGGAAAGGGTCCATATTCACGGACGATCTTGGCCGCTGATCGATTCATGCTTCCATTCTAATCACCCGGCAGCGGAGCGGGGAGTAACAAAGTCGTCGGGAATCCCGGCACGGGCGGAGTCATCCAGCGACGAGCTCGCCCGCGACCAAGCGACTGCACCTTGTCTGCTGCCGCAAGCGAGTCGAGTGCCCGCTGCACGGTGCGCTGGCTGGCTCCAAGCGCAAGCGCCAGGGCCGAGCTCGACCACGCCTCACCGTCGGCGAGGAAGGCGAGCACCGCCGCATGCTCCTCTTCGACGGGCGGCGCCAGCACGACGACCTCGCGTGCGCGGCGCGGCGCCAGCGCAAACCCTCGCTTCGTCGCGCTCACGTCGGCCAGCGTCCGAAGCATCGTGCGAAGCCGCCCGACTTCGACTCGCAACCGCGCGCGATACGATTCATCGGCGCGCTTCGCCCGGAATGCGCGCGCGACGAGCGTGTCCCTCGCAACATCTCCCGGCCACGCGTCGCCCAGCGCGCGGGCAAGGGTGAACAACACCGGACGCTTCGCGAGCGAGATCACCGTGCCTGCGTGACGCACGACACGACGGCAGGCGTCCACGACGAGCGCCCTCGACGCCAATAACGCTTCGACCTCCTCGAGCACGAGGAGTCGCTCCTCGCCATGCGCAAGCAGGCGCGCCGCGGGCGCGTTCAGGACGAGGGATACGCCTTCGACCTCCGCCATCAGCGCGGAGATACCTGCGTGGCGCGCGGCGTCCTGGGCCCGAGCGAGCGCAGCGCGCGCTGGCTTCGCCCGGAGGCGGCGCATCGCGATCCCCGCAACGACGAGCTCGTGGGCAACCTTCGACGCGGGAGGAAGGGACGCGGGATCGAGCTCGGCGAGCGCGCGCTCGGCCTCGTCAAGGCGCCCGATCAGGAGGAGGCGCCGTCCCTCGAGATACCGCGCATGTGCGGCGTTCACCCGGTCGCTGTGATGTTCGAGCGTCGCCCGCGCCGCGTCGAGCGCCTTCGCAGGCCAGCTCAGGTCGCGCGAGGCGAGCGCAACCTCAGCCTCCGCGACGACGCACCTCGCGCGGGCCACGGCTTCTCTCAGACCGAAGGCACTTGCCGCACTTCGGAGGAGGATCTTCGCGCGAGCGAGATCGCCGAGCTGCGCCATCGCGATGCCTCGAAGCGCGAGCGCCGGCGCGTCATCGCGCAGGGCGACCCGCTTCAATGCACCGAGCGGATCACCCGCCGCGAGTGCGCGCGCCGCGGCCGTAATCATCGAGTCCATAGGAATCCCGTCACACTTGTCACTCCCGCCATGCGGATCCCCGGCGCTAAATTACCAGCAACCGCGACGAACACAGTCGTTTCCTACAACCAGCAAGGAGAATGGCAAATGGTGGATATTCTGCATAGAGTCGGAATCAAGTCGTCCCCGGATGAGGTCTATAAGGCATTGGCCACGCGCGAAGGCCTGGCCGCCTGGTGGACGAACAACACGCAAGGGGAAAGCAAGGTCGGCGGAGTGCTCAAGTTCCGCTTTAGCGCCGGGGGCGCCGAGATCGGCGGCTTCGACATGAAGGTTCTTGAGCTTCAGCCCGCCAAGCGTGTGCTATGGCAAGTGGTCGAGGGGCCCGAAGAATGGATCGGCACAAAGATAAGTTTTGATCTCAAACAAGCAGGCGACCATTCCATCGTCCTCTTCAAGCACCAGGATTGGAAGGAGCCGGTCGAATTCATGCACCACTGCAGTACCAAGTGGGCGATATATCTGATGAGCTTGAAGTCGCTTGTGGAAACCCGCAAAGGTAGCCCCAACCCGAACGACACCCATATTAGCGGCGACGGGCCGGACTGAGGCACTACCGACGAAGTTCTTGAGCTTGCGGGGTTGAGTTCAACGCGCTCTAACGTCCGACGATGCGCCGTGCCATCCGGTTCATGCGCTGCGCTTATCGCCACGCGCACGCAAACTACTCGACGCTGCTTGCGGACGCGGGAGATTGCCCATCCCAGGATTTACCTCGGTGCGGCAGCGGACGAAGACGAGCGATCAAACAAGAGGCTGCGCTCACAATGAGCGGGGATGCAGAGCTTCCTCAGCCGGCCTGCGGATGGTCCTCGTAGTATTCGAGCGCTCCAGGGTGCAACGGAATTCGCATCGACGAACTCGGCCGCGGGTTCGGCGATCCATTCACCAGCCCGGAGTCGATTTCCTTCCACCTCTCCGCGATGGTTTCCGCGATCTGGTAGCCGTTGGACCGCGGCATGTCGTCGCGGCACGCGAAAACATACGTGCCGCATTGCGCGAGCGCGCGGAGCGGAACCTTGCCGTTGTCGGCAAACCTGCCGGCGCCCATGAAGGCAGCGGCGGCATCTTCGTCACGGAACAGCGCAGTGTCGAGCTGTTTGCTCGCGATGAGCCGCACAACGTCGTTGATGTCACGCGCACGCGCCATCATCGCCCTGCTCTCGGGCAGGTGTTTCGCCAGCAACGCGGCGATCGCCAGACCGAGTTGCACGGACACTGTCTCCTCGGTATTGACGAGCACGATCAACCGGGCCTTACGGTACACCTCCCACTGGCGGTAGGGCGAGTGCCCGGTGAGCAAGAGCCACGAGGCGCTCGCCGCCGTCAGTCGAAGAAGCGTACGGCGATTCATCGGATCAGCCGAAAGCGCCTTCGCGCGAACCGGGCAATTCAGTCGTCATTGTCATCATCACCGCGGAATACGCCGAGATCGAGGATTGCCGACACCGCAACGTTCGGTGTGTCGACCAGGTTGCTAATGCGCAGGTCCACGGCAACGCTGGACAGGCAGTACGCCTGTTCGCCACTCAGGCCCTTGTTGATCATGAGCCAATCGACCATATGCAGCAATGCGTCGCGCGCAGCCAACGTTACATCCTCCGAAAGGTTGCTGAGCGGCCCGATCTTTGAACCATCCAGATAAGCGTGAGTGGGAGGTATGACCCCTTTTTGCTTGAGCGGGTAGCCGACCGTGGCATGGAACTTATTCGGCGCGAGTCGCTTCAGCTGATTGCCCCCGTGAAACTGCGGTTGCTTGACCTGCGAGCCCAGCCCCTTGATGACTTGCACTCTTACCGTCACCGTCGCATCCATCTCGATCGCGGTGCCGGACACCTCACCGTCACCCTGTGCGAAATGAACGTCACCTATGGAGAGCAGACAGCCATCGACGAAGCAGGGGAGGAGCAAGGTAGTGCCGACCTGCATCTGCTTGACATCCATGTTGCCGCCATTTTCCCGCGGCGGGATGGTGCGAAGGCACCGTCCGCTGTCGCTGCCCGCCGGTCCGCACACCGCACTCGGCAGCGCATCCAGCGGTTGCGGCTGCAGGACAAACCCACCGGCCGCGGCCAATTCTGCCTCTCGCTGAAAATAGGTGTCGACCTCTGCAGGACCGGGCGCGACACCGATGGTGCCCATGAAACCGTCAAAGCGAACCTTCACCCCGGGAATGTCCGGCGATGTCGCGCCACCGCGCGACAGGTCCCAACGCGCGATGAAAGGCTCGGGAAACACATCACGCAAGAATCCAAAGCCCGGCACGATGATCGTGTAACCGAACTTGTCTGGCTCGATGTCGAGCAAAGTTACCGCGAGCACGTCGCCCGCCTTGGCATCGCTAACGAATAGCGGGCCGGTCAGCGGATGAACGAGGTTAAGATTTAGCGCGACGACGTCGGCTGCCGTCGAATTGCGGTCCAGCGAATGATCGAAGGCGTCACGCGTCCCGAATACCGCAATATCACCGGAATTTGCAGAGGCTACTGGCTCAATGGCCGGATGCCAGCGGTTGTGGCACCTCGGATCGTTGGCGCAGCGGGCGCCGGTCTTAGGCACCTGAACGACATTCTTGCCGAATTTGTTGCCCTCATCCGCGGAAACGGATGAGCCGGCACAGAGCGCGACCGCGAGTGTGGTGGCCAGCAGGGTTGCGCGCGGGTTGATCCTCGTTGCTGCTCGCTTTGTCATGGTGTGCCCTCCTCGATGATGATGGAGAGAACGTTCGCGAATACGCGAACGCGCGCGAACGGCGAATGCCGGAAGGAGCAAAAGACTGTCCGGCAAGAAGAACTGCAAGTCCGGGGCACGATCGCGACCCGGTTCGTCTCTTATTGGCTCGATGACGGCTGCACCGAATGAGCCACATGTCAGGACAACTGGTTACAGGGCATGTTACTCCAACCCGCAAGCGAAGGAAGAGCGGGCCCAGAATTCCCGCCTTCATGCCGAGTCTCCATTCGGTCAATGTGGCCTTTATGTACAGGCGGGCATTCCTCTCAGGGGAGCGATTGCCTTCTCCGCCGCGCCGCTCAGTGCCTGCCTCTTATTTCCCGATCGCCTCGATCGCTACGTTCAGCGAGCCACGGACGTCGAGTGCTTCGATACCAGCGTCGAACCGGCCAAGTTTGATGAGCTCCGGAGCGGGCGCCCAATCTCACTTCCGTCGATCGCCTCGTCCTCGGCTTGGCCACGTTGTTCGTGCGTCCGCACCGGTTCCCGAAGCTTGGCGCGCTCGTCAAGCCGGCAACGCTGCTCAAGTTCCACAAGGCCTTGGTGGATCGGAAGTATTGTCGGCTCTTTTCCTCCCGCCACCGTCGCCGTAAACCCGGCCCAAAAGGTCCGCCGGCAGCACTCATCGCGGCGAGCGTCGAGCTGAAACGCCGCAATCCACGGTTCGGCTGCGTGCGCATCGCCCAGCAGATTGCTCACGCCTTCGGCATCGGCATTCGGCGCCGATCGCTCGGCAAAGGGCGACGCGTGAGGAGCGTCCTTCCGGCCTGACGCGGCCAACGTACTGCAACAAACCAGAATCCTTGCCGCCACACACGGGCGGTCTCGCGCGTTACTATCGGAGAACCCCAAGCAAGTTGTAAAGACAGAAACGTAGCTTGGGAGCGAACGTTTCCTGCGGGGCTTGCCCGCTCGTACCACTGAGCTCGGCAATGGACTTGCCGACTGACGCCGCCACGGTACGTTCTTATCAGCTTGCCAACTTGTCAGGCATCGGCCGGAAACCCCACGGTCATTGCGGCGCGCCTGGTAATCGGCAACACTGCCCCGGCGTTTACAAGACGCGCTCGCAGCGGCAGTATGTGGGCGCCCGCGTTGCAAACTGGCGATCGTTGAGCGGAGGTTTTGCCATGAACGAAATCGTCCCCGATATTCTTACTTGGGCATGGTTTTCCGAACCGCACGGGTACAACTTCAACGGCCACCTGGTGCGTTACCCCGCGGGCAACCTTTGTATCGATCCGGTACCGCCAGGCGATGCAGACCTTGCCGAAATCGTGCGGCTGGGCGTCACAAGCATCCTGCTCACCAATCGCAACCATTCGCGGGCGGCCAACACGGTGCGCGATCGCACCGGCGCCAAGACCCTCATACATCCGGACGACGCCGCGCACGCCAGGAAGCAGGGCGCCGAAATCGACGGCGACTTGAACGTGGGTGAGAAGGTGGGGCCTCTGACGATCGTCGCCGTCCCTGGCAAATCCCCCGGCGAGGTTGCGCTCCATTGGCCGGAGCGCTCGCTCCTCATCCTGGGCGACGCGGTGATCGGCAATCCGCCCGGCCATTGCGCACTGCTGCGCGAGAAGGTGATGGACGATCCGGCGGGCTTGAGGCAAAGCGTACGCAAGCTGCTCGACCTGGAATTCGACACATTACTCGTCGGCGACGGGGCGTCGATCCTCCACGACGCCAAATTGCGATTGAAGGAACTGGTCGCTACCTTTCCGGCCTTGTGAAGCCTGGCACCGAAGAGGAGCCTCGACTCCTAACCGAACGCCTGAAGTGTTGCGCGTTTCCGCCGTGAAGCTCATCCGATCGGCGTTCGAAATGTTGGCGGCAAGCCAAGCGTCGAATGAGGGCAACTCCGGGTTCAGTGAGCGCGAGTGCCGCGGTTCAGCGCCTCCCCGGCAGGCGCCTTTCGATTCCGATTCCGGCTGCGGCACGGCTGCCTTTTCGTCCGAAGGTTAGCGCTGCTGTCCGTACGAGGCGCTCGTCCACCGCGCGATGATCGCATGCAATGCATCCAAACCGTCGGTTAGCGCCGCAGGCCCCGGCTGCAGGATGATGGGCGACTTGATCTCGTGGAGTTCTCCGTCCCGCACGGCGGGGCCTCTGTTCGATGAGCAATTCTCTTCGTTGCAAACAAGGGCTGCTAAGCGAAATCGGCGCCTGACGCCGTCACCGCGATCCGCGCCAACCCTCCCCAGAATTAGGTCGATCACTTCGGGAATAGCGAAATCGGAGCGGTCGCCCTGCGTTGGCCGGAGCGCTCACTTCTGATCGTGGGCGACGCGGTGATCGGGAATCCGCCGGGCCGGTGCGGGCTCTTGCGCGAGAAGGTCATGGATGATCCGGCGCGACGGTGTATGCAAAGTTCTCGACCTAAAATTCGATTCGCTGCTCTTTGGCGACGGGGCGTCGATCCTCCACGACGCCAAAATGCCGTTGAAGGAGCTGGTCGACTCATTTCCGGACGTATGAAGCCTGGCATCGGGTGTGCGGCAGGACTCGCAGCCCAACGCCCGAAGTGGTGCGGGCTGCCTCGATGAAGCCCAAACGCTCGAGAAACAACCTCTTGACGCTTCACAGCTAGCGCGTCGGTAGCACACTTCTGATGAAGGTTTCGGCGCCCGTAGCCGCACCGCGCGACGGTCCGCTCTTGGGCGACGCGATCGGCCGGTTTAGGCTGCCGTTCCCGCACCTCGATCACCGCATTGCCTGGTAGCCGAGCATCCGCCCGCACCCCCAAGTACGCTACTGTCGGCGCTGGCACAGCAATGTCATATTGAAGCCGGTGGACTTAGCCACGGCGTAAAGGACGTGGCCACGGTTATCCTGCCGTATGGCGAAGATTGCCGGCGCGAAAGTTGGGTTCGGGCGAGGGTTTGCATCGCAGCCATTTTAGGCGCATAAAACGACATGGCCAGAACAGTGAATTGCGCAAAGCTCGGCCGCGAAGCCGAGGGGCTCGATTTCCCGCCGTATCCAGGGGCACTCGGCAAGCGGATATTTGAGAGCGTCTCCAAGGAAGCGTGGAAAGCGTGGCTCGAGCACCAGAAGATGCTGGTGAACGAAAATCGCCTGAACCTGGCCGATGCCGCGGCGCGCAAATATCTTGCCGAACAAATGGAAGCCTATTTCTTTGGCGCCGGCGCCGATGTGGCGGCCGGCTATGTCAAGCCCGGCAGCAAGTGAGAGGGCGCATTGACGTGCCGGCGCGCGCCCGGGTTGACTCACTGCTCGTCGTGATGCATTTTGCCGGCGAATGGTCTCCTGAGTGATCCCCATGTCGGGACTCGATAAAACCACGCCCATCCCTACGGAAATCAAGCTGCACCAGGTTTCCCGTAAGCTCGAAATCGCGTTCAATGACGGCGCACGGTTTGAACTGCCCTACGAATTCTTGCGGGTGTATTCACCGTCGGCCGAGGTACGCGGACACGGGCCCGGGCAGGAGGTCCTGCAGCTCGGCAAGAAGAACATCGGGATCAAGAGCGTCGAACCGGTGGGCTCGTATGCGGTAACGCTGACGTTCTCCGATGGGCACGACACCGGGATTTATTCCTGGGAGTACCTCTATGAACTGGGCGCGAATTATGTCGCGCTTTGGGATCGTTATGTGAGCCGGATGGAGGCGGCAGGCGCTTCGCGCGAACCTCTGGCCGGCGCGCCGGAGCGCCCGAAATCCAAGTGACGATGCGGCAGTGAATGCTCCGCATGGCATCGTTCGCGATGCGTATGCTCCGCCGGAACCGGCGTTCAAGGCGGTTCTGATCAGCCCTTACGAACTGGGCCGCCAATCGTTTAACCTGGCCGCCCCCGCCGCACTCCTGAAATTCGCCGGATTCGAAGTCGTCTGCGTCGACCTCGCGCTGCAAAAGCTCGATCCCGACGCCCTGCACGGTGCCGGCCTAGTCGCCGTCCATCTGGGCATGCACACCGCCACCCGCATTGCCGTCGCGGCGCTGCCCAGGATTCGAGCGCTGGCGCCCTCGGCCCATGTCTGCATGTACGGCCTGTACGCGGCGATGAACGAGCAACTGCTGCGCGGCTTGGGCGTTCAAACGCTTCTGGGCGGCGAATTTGAACCTGACCTCGTTGCGCTGGCCCGCCGGCTGCGCGACGGCGACCACAGCGCCCAGCGTGGGCCGCTTGTCAATTTGTCGCGCGTGACCTTCCTCACGCCCGATCGAACGGGCCTGCCCGAGCTGGGGCGGTACGCTCATCTGGTACTGCCGGGTGGCGGCCGCAAGATCACGGGCTTTGCCGAGACGACACGCGGCTGCAAGCATGTGTGCCGCCACTGCCCGGTGGTCCCGGTTTACCAAGGGAAGTTCCGCGCGGTGGCCAAGGACGTGGTGCTGGCGGACATCGCGCAGCAAGTAGCGATGGGCGCTGCACATATCTCGTTCGGCGACCCCGATTTTTTCAACGGGCCGACTCACGCGCTCAAGGTCATGAAGGCCATGCACGCGCGCTTTCCGCAGCTGACGTTCGACGCCACGATCAAGATTCAGCACCTGCTCGACCACGCCGCGCTGTTGCCGATGCTGCGCGAGTGTGGCTGCCTGTTCGTCACCTCGGCCGTCGAATCGGTGGACGATCGGATCCTGGGCTATCTCGACAAGCACCATACTCGCGCTGATTTCGAGCGCGCACTGATGTTGTGCCGCGCCAACGGCATTTCGCTCGCGCCCACCTTTGTTCCGTTCACGCCGTGGACGACGCTGGATGGCTACCTCGATCTGCTGCGCGAGCTGGCGCGCTTGAATCTGCAGGAGGCGGTGCCACCGGTGCAGCTTGCCATCCGACTGTTGGTGCCGCAGGGATCGTATCTGCTGCACTTGCCGGGATTCGCGAAGATGCTCGAACCATTCGACCCTGACCTTCTGGGTTATCCGTGGCGCCATGCCGATGCTCGCGTGGACGCGCTGCAGCGGGAGGTGCAGGCCGCCGCCATGCGAACGGAAGGCGGATCGCGGGCGGAGGCGTTCGGCGAGATTTGGCGTCTCGCGCATGCCGCAACCGGCCGCGAGCCGCCGAGTCTCGACGGCGCCGATCCCGGCCAACCCGTCCCGCGCCTGTCCGAGCCGTGGTACTGCTGCGCCGAGCCCACCAATCAGCAATTGCAATCGTTCTGACATGCCACGCGTCTTGCTGCTGCTGCCTGCCGCCGGCTATCGCAACGAGGCTTTTCTGTCGGCGGCCCAACAGCTGGATGTGGACGTGATAACCGCCGCCGACCATTGCCACCGGCTCGCGCCGCTCATGGGCATGAGTCCCATCCTTTCATTGCCGTTCGACCAGCCGGAAATCGCGGCCGAGCAAGCGTTAGTTTCCCTGGGGCGAAGCGTGGACGCGGTGTTGGCGGTGGACGATCACGGTTTGGAACTCGCCGCTATACTGCGTACGAAACTCGGGCTTGCGGGCAATCCGTTGCAGGCGGTGCGCGCGACTCGCGACAAGCTTGCCTTCCGGCGATTGCAGCAGACGAACGGTCTCAGTTGTCCGGAGTTCCGGGCCGCTGCCAGCAAAGCCGATGCGTTGGCTCTCGCCTCGTCATTGCGATATCCCGTCGTAGTGAAAGCCCGGCGGTTATCCGCCAGCCGGGGCGTCGTCCGCGCCGATGACGCGGCGTCGTTTGTCCAGGCGATTGCCCGCGTGCACCGCATCCAGGCCTTCGCCGATCGCGACGCCGCAGAACTTGGCCTCATCGTCGAAGCCTTCATCCCTGGTGCCGAGTTTGCGCTCGAAGGTTTGCTGGAAAATGGCGCGTTACGCGTGCTGGCGCTGTTCGACAAACCGGATCCGCTCGACGGCCCCTATTTCGAGGAAACCATTTACGTGACACCCTCGCGCTTGGCTCCGGACGCGCAAACGGCAATCGCCGCCGACGTGCAACGCGCTTGCACTTTGGCCGGACTGACCAGCGGACCGGTGCACGCGGAGATGCGCGTCAATGACCAAGGCATCTGGCTGCTGGAAGTGGCGGCCCGGTCCATCGGCGGCCTGTGCGGACGCGCACTCAATCACCGGCTCGGCATATCGCTCGAAGAATTGATCCTGCGTCATGCACTCGACATGCCCGGTCCGTCATCTGGCAGCAGTGACGCGTCCGGGGCCATGATGGTTCCGGTACCCGCACGCGGCATATTTCACCATGCGGCCGGCCTGATGGCAGCGCGCGCGGTGCCGGGCATCAGCGATATCCGGATCACCGCCCAACCCGGGCAAATGGTGGCTCCGCCGCCGGAAGGTTCAGGTTACCTCGGTTTCATATTCTCCCGCGCTGTTACACCGGAAGCTGCCGAAGCCGCACTGCGCGCGGCCCACGCCAGCTTGGCCATTGAGATTCAAGCCGAATTGCCGATGACCTGGGCTTGCGCAGAGTCGTGATCCGGATCGACGGTGAGCAATCCGCCGAAGGAAGCTAGAAGAGCGCGCTCAGCGTCAGCATCAACCGCTCACTTCTGCTCGAACCGCGCGAGATCGTATTTCAGTCCGCTAGACCCCTCACCGCTGCCTGCGCTTTTGCGCCGTGCAATCCACACGTACGTCTCGCCACCGAGCCAGCGCGTACGGCAGATGACTCGCGTGATGCGCGTGCCGGCGCGGGTGACTTCTTCTTCCCGCACGCGGTAGGGCACGACGCCTGTCGGGTTCAGCACGCGGCCACGGGGGGGCAGTGTGAAGATCGTTCCATCCGGCCGCGCACGGACTACGACGCCGCGCTCGAGTGCGATGTCCCCCTGCACAGGGTCGATCGCCACAGGCAGCATGGGAATCCAGTGCTCCGGCACCAGCGTCTCGAGTTGGTAGCGTAGTTGCGGGCCGCCGGTCTGCACGGGCGTCGAATCGATCCCGCCACTCGCGACCGCGCGGTCGTGGCCGGCCAGACCTTCGCCCGTTCCGCCCTGCAGCTTGTGCTCGATGGCCCACACCATGTTCGCCATCTCATCGCGCAGGAATCGCACTTCCTCGATGCTGTCGCCCTGTAGCACGGCCGTCGCCGCGGCGGGCGGCATCAGGAAGAAGGGTGCATCGCCAGCGGAACTGGCGGACGCGAACATCGCCCACCTTCGACTCGGATCACCCGAGAGATCATTCGCTCGCGGTACGACCGTGCGGCCGCCAAACACATCGTGCACAATCAGCGTATCGACCTCGCACAAACTGCCGACCGGCATCGTGAGTGGCGCCACGAACCAGTCATTGGCTGCCACTGTCATGAAGTCGATGACGAGCAGTCGGGCCAAGTCGCGCACCTCGGGCTCGACGGCGCCGAAATCCGTGAGGCCCGACTCGAAATCCCACCAGCGGAAGTTGGGCATGCCGCGGAAACGCACGTGCGTGGGCATCACGGAGAACGTCGTGGCGATGACAGCCGCGGGACCATCGCCCTCCTGGGCCGCGCGGCGCGCGGTCAGATCGAACGCGTACCAATCGAAGGTGCCGTCAGACGATGGCTCCGCATCGAACGTCGCAACGTCACCGTTCGCTGCGCGCGCCTGCACATCGAGGTCGTACTCGAGGCGCTCCGCGCGCCAGGCCGGCGCATCAGCATCACCGATGTCTTCGTACACGCGCTCCACATAGCCGGCCAGATCCGCCAATGCGGCCAGCACGTCCGGCGCCGCAGCGCCCACATCATTCGGTGCAGTCGTCAATCGTCCGGGCAAAGCCGGGGCGGCTGCCCGCGCATCGCGATAGAGCGCAACCCCATCAATCGCGCGGCCGCCGACCACGCGCGCAAAACGCGCTTCCGGGTGATCCGGGTTTTGCGCGACATCTTCTTCGTCCGGAACGTCGATCGGGTAGGCCGCGCGCACTTTTCCTGCTTGCGCGCCGGCCCCGTGCTCGTTCAGCAGCCCTTCGGCCAACTGCCCCAACTCCACGCGCAAGGCGAGGTTGGCGGAGAAGGCTTCGGTTTGGGACAGCTCTTCGAGCGGCGTTGACAGATCGATGCTCTCTACCGCCGCACCACGTGGCGACCAGCCACTGAACGGCGACGTGCGGTACGCGACCTGCACGTACGCGGGTGCAGCGGCATCCTCGCCCTGAAATTCGCCCATTTGATACTGGCGCGTCAGAAACCAGAGTGGGTCGCGCACACGGGCTTGCAGACTCTCCAGGACTTCGCGGCTGCGCGGTCGCGGCTCGAGCCGGTTCCAATAGGTGATCGATTTCATCAAGGAGCCTGCACAATCACAGCGTCTTTCTGGAGTGCCCCCTGGAACTTCACGGCCACCGTATCCAGCTTCGAGTTTGCCGCCAGGAATGTGGCGGGCAGGATCTGGCTCAACACCCCGAGCAGATCACCATCGACTGCTCGCAGTTTGGCCAACTCGAGTGTTTCCCGTAGCACGGCAATCACTGTGTCGAGCGACCAATTCTCCGCGTTGTCGGGCGGCACCGCGATCAGCACGGCCTGGGGCGCCTCCGCGCCCGGGTCATCGTAATGAAAGGCCAATGCAGTGCTTTCCTCGCGATTCGGTATGAGCTCGGTCCATTCATCGAGCAGCAGACCGGCCCACTGGGCATTGCCCGCGGGCAGGGGCGGGTTCCCGCCGAACAGCGCCAGGGCGAGTGTTCCGGACACGGGTCGCGCCGCTTCGTTCGGGAAGGGCAGCGCCACCCATGGTGTGTTCGGCGTGTGCGGCACCTGCGTCACCGTGAGACCGGCGGGAGCAACGGCGAACGCACGCTGCAACATCGTGAGGCGGTGGTAACGATCGAGCGGCGCGCGCGCCAACGCACCAACGCGCAACCATTCGCGGATGTCTGCGGCGCTCGGCGCCGGTGACGGGCCCTGGGTCAGAGCTTGTGAAATCGCACTCTCTACCGGCGTGAAGGGCACGAGCACACGGAAGGCGTCGCCAAACACGATCGCCAGGCGCTTGCGCGCTGCGGTCTCCGTCGTCGCCGAATCCACTCGACGCGTGAGCTCCGCTGTGACACTCTGTGCGCGCACCACCAGCTCGCGCGTCCGGGCCTGCTGCGCGGCCTCTTCCGTGGGCGTGACCGCAGAATCGTCATGCGGGACGGCTACGTATGCGCCGGGAACGCCAAACAACGCTGCCCCGCGCAGCGCGTCGACCAGCGTCGTGCGGTCGGTGTTCACGGGTGTGGGCCCGGCGGCCAGCGGCAATGTCGCCGCGACGATCGCAGCGCGCGTGTTCGTCAACGCGGTCAGCGCAGCAGTCGCGCGCGTGGTCACGCTTGCTTCATCGATGACGGCGCCGGGCAATTGATCGATTTGTGCGGCAGCCAGCAAATCCTGCGGCTCGAGGGATCGGGCCGTGGAGAGCACGGCAGCGACTGCACCGAGCAGCTCGGCGATTTCCGGAAAGCTCTTCGTATTGACGCGATCAGTCGCTGCGTAGTCGATGCGCAGTGCACCGTCGGGATCCGCGTCCGCGCGCGCCAGCGCGACCGCGGCAATGCGCGAGTCGAGCTCGGCTGCTTGCGCGCTGCCCGTCGGATCTGCCGCAGTGCGTTGCTCTTCGCCCTGCGCGGTGGTGATGCAGTGCAAAACATCGATCGGACGCATCCCAAGCTGCGCCAGCGTGACCTCGACATTCTGGGTGACGCCGAGCGTGTCGGTGTACGCTACCGCGCAGCGTACCGCCGCGGGATCGCCAATCAACAAACCCATCCAACCGTCGAGGTGCGGCTCCGCGTTCGCGCGGGGCGTTTTTGCAATCGCGCCCCAACCGGCCGGCGCTATAGGGTTTCCGCCCAGGATGAGCGCCGCGCGATGGCTCACGGCAGTTCCGCCACGCGGCGTTTTGACGACTTCGGCGTCGGGCGGGCGCACGCCGCGCGCGAGTGAATCCATCGATGCAGAGGCGCCGGCCGTGTTGCCGCTGACGAGCTGGTACACGGATTCGGCCATCAACAGATCCGCCACCGCATCGATCGTCTCATCGAGTCTGCGCAGCTCCGCGTCCACCGCATCGAAGTGCGTGCTCGGCCGATTCGGTTTTCCATCGACGCCCCAGGCGATCGTATCGGCCTGCCAGTCCGCGTGCAGCTTGAGTCCATCGACGACATTGCGCGCGGCCACCGCCTCCACCGATTCTCCCTCTGCGCTGTCGGTCGGCGTGAGCTTGCTCGCCACCAGCGGATACGCCCGGCGGAACGGCTCGACGTAGCGATCCAGCTCGAGCGGGCGATGCCCCTCATGAAGTCCGCGCTCGAACTGGTAGCCCAGCACGGCGCCAATCGGTTGACCGTAGCGCACAGCATCGAGAATGAAACGCGCCCGACGCACTCGCTCCGATGACAGGTCGATGCCGTAGCGCTGGGCGTTGACCTGCCGGCGTGAAAGGAACCCGTTGCGTAGAACGGCAGCAGTGGCCGCCTGCCTCATTGATGGCGTGTGGATGAATCCGCCCGTCGAAGTCTGCTGCTCGAGCGCTGCATTCGCCTGCAGTTTGAGGCGTCTCAGCACCACATCCGTCAGCTGCGGAAGTCTGGTCGGCTTCGTTTCCACCGATGGCTTGGCGCGCAGGTCGACCACCCAGCCGAACGCGCCGATCACACTGGCGCCATTTCCCGCCTCACGCATCGCCCTGAGCCGATCGTTGTACATCGATGTGATCCACGCATCCAGGCGATGGCTGCATACATCGAGCGTCTCCGTGAGCAGCCGTTCCAGTTCCGCGGTTGGCAGGTCCTCCAATGTCTTGAGATGATCGCGAAACTCACGCAGCCGGCGGTTCTGCGGGACCACCACGTCCTGCCACACGAACGCGGCGAGCGTGACGTTGCCACTGACGCGCGGAACGGAGGTCGCCATGCGGTCCCAGACGGTGGCGCTCTCTGCCAGCGTCGCTGTCCCGGGCGCTCCCGCTGCAGCAGGCGTGCTGAAGCTCGTGCCCACCAGCTCGCGTTCTTTCGTCGTCGCGCGCGTGACGAGCTTCTCATCCAACAGGATCCGATCCGCCGTGCGCGCCGCCTCGCGCAGCATTGCGTGGCGCAGCAGCAGGTAGAGCAGCGTGTTCGGCGACGTCACGCCCGCCGGCAGCTTTTCCTCACGCACGACCTCGATTGACGGCGCTTCCCGGAGCCAGCGAATGTAGTTGAAGGGCAGCGTCTCGGTTTCGCTGAGCGGTTCCGGCGCGTCCGGCTTGGGCTTCGGCACCACGAAGCCGTTGGCAAACGCCGGCGCCGTTTTGCCGAAGATCAGCGCGAAAATGAGGTTGGGCACACCCACGCGACCGAGCCGTTGCGCGAGACGGGAGGCAATCTCGAATTGGCGTGCGCGGACCGCATCCCAGTTCAGGCCCAGGAACACGCCCAAGTTGATCGACGCGTTCGGTCCCATCACCGAGCGCACGCGAATCTCGCGGGCCGAGGCATCCATTTCGAGCACATCGAGCAGGTCACGATCGGGATCGGTGGTTTTGCCCACGCGCGGCACGCCCGCGGCAGACTCGCGCCAGATCTCCCGCAACCGGCGCAAATCCTCCGGCATCGCACTCTGCAGCATCCGGAGCCGACCCCGATTGGCCCAGCGCGTGAGTGAAGAGGCGACGACGACGCCGTACGGCGTGCTGCCCACGCGGAAGGCCGGGTAGTGGCCGCGCGCGCGCACGTGCTCGATGAAGTAATCCCGAAACGCCTCGACCTCCTGATCCTGGTCGTCGCTGAACAGAAGCTCCTCGAACAAGTAGCCGAACGTGGCCGGCCACAGCCCGGCGCACATTGCGCGGGCGCCAGACTGCTCGTCGGCGTCGCTGCGCTCGACGTGCAACACCGTGGCGGCAGGAATACCCAGGGCCGCGGCAAAACGCTCCCCATCGCGCCCGGCAATGTTGCGCGCCTCATCGCGTTCGATGGCAAGACTGCGCGCGCCGTTCGCGTCTTCCGGCGGGTAGCCGGAAGGCGCGCGCTCTGTGTTGTTCGTGGGTGTGCCCTGCCGCACGAAAGCGAGGCCGCGGCCGTAGTGATGCTCCTCGAAGAGCCGAGTCAGCTCGGCTGCGGATTGCTGTGGCGGTAGCGAGCCTTTTACGCCAACCACGAGGAGTTCATCGAAACCACTCTGCACATCGGCGGCCGCCAGCGGCATCTGCAACGCCATGCCGATTTCTACTGCACGCTGGAA
This sequence comes from uncultured beta proteobacterium, assembly GCA_963809965.1. Classification (GTDB taxonomy): domain Bacteria; phylum Pseudomonadota; class Gammaproteobacteria; order Burkholderiales; family Casimicrobiaceae; genus CAIWHR01. The sequence goes on along the minus strand of CAWELU010000023.1, from coordinate 48,658 downwards.
GTCGATCGTCCAGCGCACGGCATCGTCGACGACGAGGCCATCGCTCGAGATGTCGAACTGCTGCGCCGCGCTCGCATCCGGGGAGAGCGTGACCGCCAGCGGCTCGACGATCGCGTGCCCGATCGCGCGTGCGACTTCCACACCTTGCCTGAATCCGAGCGCCACAAAGCGGTCGGGCAAAAGCCGCGCTTCCGCCGCGCGCGTCCAGCTATCCGTCTTGCGTGGTGGCTCCGGAAAGCTGGGCGCTTCCGGCCGCGGGTCATCGTCGAGATTGGTCGGCGCCAGTTGCGCGACCACCCAGGCCGCGCGTGGTATCGCAACTGTTTGCAGCAGCACCTGCCACGCGCTCGCCGCCGCATTGGCATTGGCCCACACCGCGCTCCAGTACGCCTGACCTGCGGCAATCTCTTTGTCGGTCAGCTCGTGCTCGTGCGCGTCGGCATGAATTTCGTCCGGGTAGACCCGGATCCACAGCTCCTGCGCCTCACGTCCTGTTCCGAAGCGGGTCTCCAGGCGAACCGGCAACAGCACGAGTGGCAGTCCCGTGTGCAGCTTTGTGAAGTCATCGCCAATGTCCCGATCGACACGCGCGCGGATGCCATCAGCCACCCGCTCGTGCGCTGCGCCCAGCCTGCCCGAAGTTTCATCCGCGGCACGCCGCGCTCCATCGAGCCTCCGCTTGCTCTCGAAGGTCCGGTTGTCGTCATCGCCAAAGCGTGACCGCGCGGACGCCAGTTCGCGCTCCGCATCGGCAACCGCGGTCTGTTGGATCGTCAGCTCAGCGCGCAGCGCATCGCGTTCCTGGCGGTCCCGCGCCAGCGCATCCGGTGGATTGGGGTTACTCATTTCGCTTTAGTGTCCCGAGTCACTACCGCGCGCCGCGCAGCATGTCGGAGCCGTGAATGGCGATCCGCACCGGCTGCTGCAGTGTGATGTAGGCGAGGTGCGCGGCCTGCGCGCCCGTGCGTCCCAGCCCGGTCTCCGCGTGCCAGGCGGGCTCGCTGCCGGTATCCAGCGCGCGTACGTCCGGCAGCGAACGGTTCAAGTCAATGTGGGCGAGCGCGTGCAGCTCACCGGCGTTCGCCACCAGGCGGGTCCACGAGAGATCCCTCCACTGGCTGATCGCGCCGCCAAACGTGCCGCCCACATCCAGACCGAAGCGCGGCTCCGCCGGCTGCTCCTGCAGCACGAAGAACCAGCCCTGATCGACGCTGGCGTCGGTCGCGTCCGCGGCGCCCACTGCCTGCATTGGCGTCAACGGGAAACCGAAGAACGCAACATCGGGAAGCAGCTTGCCATAGAACTCGTAATCGACGCGTTCCGTGCCCAGCGCTCGCTTGCCCGACGGATCTGCCAGCGCTTTGAGCGCGTACACTTCGGTGTTCGGGTAACGGCGAAACAGATCACCGCGCACGAGCAGCACGAGCCGCTCTTCGCCACTCGGCATGGGCGGGCGCGCACTGTTGTGCCCCAGCGCCAGCCGCTTGAACCAGGCGTGAATCTCCCGGATGTCACGCAGCTTGTCCGGGTCGTTGTTCGGGGGCGCCACGCCGGCCACGTTCCAGAATTGCCGGAAGTAGCTGCCGCGCTGGTCGGTGGGAAACTCGTTCCAGAGCAGCTCCCGCGACATCTCGTGATTGAGGCCCACCATGTACGCCTCGATCATGCGCTGATTGGTGATCACCAGCGCCACCGTATTCGCTTCGATCATTTCGAGCCCAGGCAGCAGCCAGTCCTGTCCCAGATCGCGCAGCGATTCGTACATCGGCTGCGGGAACTTCGGGTAGAGCATGATTTCATCGAGCGGGTCTTCCGGCTCCCACACGAGGTCGGTCGAGAAGACCGTGCGGTTGCGGATTCCCTGGGCGATGGTGATCCGCGGATCGATCGCTGTCTGCAGCTTGGTTCGCAGCTCCGCCAACCGCACCATGCGCAGCGGCGGAGGCTCGATCAGCGGCGCACCCAGATCTGCCATCAACTCGCCCGCCGCAACCCGGAACTCGCGCGCATCCACGCTATCCACACCCTCCGTCACGGCTCCGCTCGCGGGCGCCGGTGGTGCCGGCGCTGTTCCCAGTGCCGGCGCCTCGCGCAGCTTGAAATCCGCGCGTGCGGGCACCGCGTCGATCAGGTCGCGTGAGAACTTTTCGGCCTCGAGCTCTTGCTTGGCGCGCTCACCAATGGGCGATGGCGGTGGCGGCGCACCGGCGATTGCCCGTCGTATCGCGTCACGCACCGCGGCCGGTAGCAGAGCGTACGTGACGCCGGCTACGACTACGAACGCAATCAGGCCCGCGACGGCGAACGCAGCGACCAGCACCACGAGCAGAACAAGCGCTGCAATCAGGATGAGCCAGAGGCGCGTGCGCGTGAGCCACGCAGGCAGTGTCTCCTCGTTTACGGGCGTCGCGGCAGTAGCGAGTCCCCCGATCGTCGGCAAATCGGCGGGCACCGGTGGCGGTGCGCCGGGCTTGAGCTCCCCGCGGTTCAACCGGTCGAACAAACCCTGTGCGGTGGGCGCGTCGCTGCGGCCCTGTCGCCTGCCCATCGGACCGCGCGGCCGCGCAACCCGACGAAACGCGGTGTCCACGACACCCAGCGGTATCGGACTCGCGCGCAGCAGCGCGCGTATCGTCACCGGACTGCCTTTGACCTTGGCGTGCAGCTTGGTCGTCAACGCGATGACCGATTCATCCTGCGCCAGGACCAGGTGTCGGGCGTACAACTTGAGAGCGGCTTCCCGCGCCGCTTGTGCCTGACGCCGCTCTTCGTTGTACGCACGAATGCCTTCCACCTGCTGCCAGGCACCCGCCATCAGCTCGCGCTGAAACTTCTGCACGACCTGCGTGCCCAGACCGGACGTGACCCGCAGGCGCGGATCCTGATTCAACTCGTGGAACCAGACCGGTCGTGCACCCGGCTCGAGCGTTTCCTGCGCGGCATGCCAGCGTCCATACAACGGTGGCGCTACCGCGCGCGTCGGATTGGTTCCCGTGAGCAACGCAGCGGGCGCGTTCAAAAGCGCACGCAACCGATCGATGAACCGGGTTTTGGTCGGCGTGGTCGGCCACGGAGTCGTGAGCGTGCGCGTCGTCTTGAGCGCGCCCTCGAGCCCGAGCGGGTCGTCATTCGCGGCAACGCCGGCGAGCGCACCGCGCGGGTCAGAAACATCCACCGGGCGGATGCCGACTTCCGGTGGTAGCAAGCGCGGCACGAGACGGCGCACCAGCGCCTCGAAGTCTCCTTCTTCGGCCGTGTGGAAACGCCACTGGTAGAAAACCGGTAGCGTCACGCCTGCAGCACCTGCGGTCCAGGCGGGCGCCAGCCCATCCACGCCTTCAGGCACCGTCTGCTTCTGCCCGGCCAGCCGGCCGCGCTCGAACGCCGGCACCACGTACGCCGTGTAGCGCGTGAGCGGCTCGAGTCGGCGCGGACACAAGAGCCGCGATGTCACCAGTCGCGATCCTGCGTTCACGAGGTCGCGCACGCGCGCTGGCGTGAGTCCGGTTTCGTTGCTCACTTGTACGTGTGCCCACGCCCACGACGCGCTCAGGTCCGGTAAGTAAGCCGTATCCTTCACGACGATGGAAGGAAGCGCGCCCCCTGCAGTGGCGGAGCGGAAATCCGCTTCCTCATCGCGCAGCACGATGAGCACGATCCACGGATGCAATCTCCCGGACGTTGCCGCGCTGGCCGGTGTCAGCCGCCATGGCAGATCCGGATCAGTGAATTCAATCAGCGGAAAGTAGTTGCTCTCGGCGTCGGGCGATTCAGCGCGTGGCCAGGTGCGCGCAACCGAGCGAATGTCGAAGCTGCCCAGCTCGCCACTGCCCAACAGCTCCAGCGGCACATCGACGAACTTCGAGTCGGCGTTAAAGCCCAGGTGCACGGAGATCGTCGCGCGCGGAGCCGGCCCACCCTCGCCGTCCCGGCGTTCAATGCGCGTCGACACGCCGCGCCGCAGCCACGACAGGAACCCGTACTGGGCAAGGGGCTCACTCATGCTGCCTTCGCTTCGTGCACGCTCAGCACCTGCCACTCATTCTTTTCAGTCGGGGTCCCGTTGACGAGCTCGCGCAGCTTGTCATAGGCGGCACCCTTGGTCATGGGCTTCTGCGTGCCGCCCTGCACTTCCAGCGTGCTTGTGCTCGCGACGACATACAGCTCCTCCGTCACGCGCACTCGGGCCGCCGCGCCCACCGCCGGAGCGAACTTCTCGAGGCCGGTGCGTGGGTGCAGCTCGGAGGCGGCGCGCTCCGCCATGCGCGAGAACTCATCGCGTGTGAGCACCGTGGTGCCCAGCTTGCGCACCATGAAATCGCGGAAGCTGACCGTGCCGGCATCAGGCGCATCGATCACGATCGTTTCGTAGGTGAGTGGCGTCTCACGTATATCGCCAACGTTTACTGCATCGCCAGCGATGGACACGCCGGCATCCATTAGCTCGTAGGAATCGCGCGAGAGCTTTTCTGCGTCGGACAGGTTCTGGTACTGCCCGCCCGCGAAGAAGTCGCGCTGCGTCACGTGCGCTTCGGCTTGTCCACCCACGCGCACGTCGCTCACGTCGAAGCGCTTATCGCCCTCAATGCGCGCCTCGCCCAACTTGTCGAGCGGCTTGTTCAGTGGCAGCACCTTCTGCTGCACGGCCAGGCCGCCGGCGGGATCGACGAGAGTGAGCGCCGAGCCGGCCGGCACCGCGTAGCCGATCGTCTTGCGCGCGCCCGCAGGCAACTCGGTCTGCCAGTTGCGAACCTCGCGCAGCGCCGCCTGCAACCGATCCCAGGCATCGATCGAAGGTACCGGCTGACCTTGCTCTTCCCCGATCGTAACGCTGAACGGCACGCACACATCGAACAGAAAAAGGCTGATGCAGGCGCGGCCTTCCGCGTGCCAGGGGTTGGGACCTTGCAGCGTGGCATTGAGGTGAATGCCCGCGATGTGCGAGTTGCCGCGCTTAAGCTCCACGCCACCACTGATATCGACGCGGAAGGAGAATGGAATGAAGATCACGATCGCGTCGAAGCCCAGCCAGCCGTGAATGCTGAAGCCGGCGGCTTTCGCGTACGCTTCGATGCGCGCGCCGAACTGCACGGAGTTCGACGTGAGCGCGAAATACGACATGCAAGCCAGGCGCGGGTTGTTGCCCACGCCGATCTCGATCGTGCAGCGGCGAAGCGATGGGAAGTTGGGAGGCGGCCGGAACTGCGGATGCAATCCGCCAATCGACAGTGCAAAGATCGGCTGGTCGCCCCAGGAAAGCCTCAGCGCCATGTCGCCGTACACGCTGTAGATCGTGACGCGCGAATCGTAGAGCGATGCATCGATGGAGAGCATTTGCTCTCCGAAGTCGATGATGCCGAGCACATCCAGGTTCAGCGACACTAGAGGCAGCTCGGGCACCGGCAGCGCGACCTTCAGCTGGCCGAGGATCAGGATGCGCACCGGATCCGGCAGTTCGAGGATGACGCCGAGGTTGCCGACGATCAGGCTGGGTGTGCCCCAGCCCAGCTTGATGAACGGACCGAACAGGAAACGGTTCTGCGCGGGCGGGAAGATCGCGCGCAGGTCGGCAATGATCTGCGGCGCGTTTCGCACGGGATCGCGCGGGAACATGATGCTGTTGAGCGCGCCCGCGCGGATGCCCTGGCGTAGAACGTCCACGGCCGCCGTGCGGTGGATGCCCGCCATGCCACCCACCCCGTTGATCGTGAAGCCGAAGCCGAGTTGGATCGGCGGCAGATCGACAGACACGAGGATGAGGAAGGAAAAGCCGTCCGCGCCGCCTGGCAGCTTCGTGTCGAGCAAACCAATCGCAGTGACCGACACGATGGGCGTTTCGAGCTGCAGAATGCCGGCGTAGCGGCCGTTCGGCACATCGATCGAAAGAAAACCGCCGCCGCTGATGGGACCTGCTTCGACGACGACGCCAATGCCGGTGGGTGGCCTGAAATTAAAGCTGAGATCGAGGGCGCCCAGGTTGCCGTTGCGCTCAGGCGGAAAACGAATAGGCACGTCGAGACCGATCTTGTCGACGGACATGCCGAACGGGCCGATCTGCACACCAAGCGCCGCAGCAACGCCAATGCTGAGCGGCGGATCGGCGGCAAAACCGAGCAGGAAGTACAGCGTCTGAAACTCGACCGGCCCCAGATTCAGGTTGAGCGGCACGACCAGCTCGATGCCTGCGCCGCCCTCGAAGCGTATCCCGTCGCTCGGCGCCCAGCGCGCACCCAACTCGAAGGCGGACTCAACGCGTATCCCGCTCAGGATCGAGCTGATGAAGCCGTCGCCCTTCGACATGTCGATGACGAGCCTGCCGCCCTTAACTTCCGCGCGGACGACCGGTTCGCCGGTGAGCGCGCTGCCCTCCGCCTTGGCCTTGAAGCCGAATCCCGCACTGAACTTCTTCGCCTCGAGGCGGCTGCCACCGGCCTCCCCCAGCACGACCATCGGATTGCCGCCGTCTTCGGCCACCATGTCCGCCGTCAGCTCGAGCGACGCGCCCGCGGCGGGTGGCGTGAGCCGCACGTTCAATGGTGGGCTGATGGTGCCATCGATACCCGCATCGAAGCGCGCTTTCACGCCGACACGGAAGCTCCACGGATCGCTCACCGCATACTGTTGCTCGTAATCCTGCGTCGCCTTGAAGCGAAACTTCATCCCGAGCGACGGCGGGTTGGTGAGCTGCGGCTCCAGACTGAGCAGATACGCTTCCAGAATCGGCGGACGCCCGGGTGGCTCGATCAGGAGAACCGGATACTCGTACGGCTCCAGGAACTCCTGTATGCGCAAGAAGAGCGCGCGGCCGTCGAAATCCGGCGCGCCAAACTTGTACGTAGCTTTCAGGTAATTGAGCGGATTCGAGAACAGGTCGCTAATTCGATCGATGCGTAGCTCGCGCCGCTCGAACGGCGGCGCCATGGGATTCGCCGGATCGCCCGGCACGAACGCCTTGTCAATGAGGCCGAGCAGGGTCAGCGCTTCGACCGCGGGAACCGACTTCGACTCGATGTACTCGATGACGATGAAGTCGAATAGCTTGCGATGAATGCCCTGTAGCGCTGCCTGCAGTGCCGTCTTCTCGGCCGGGGTGAGCGGCGACGCCGCAGTTGCATTGTCGAGCGCAGTGCTCAGGTCGCGCAGCGCGGAGATGAGATTGCCGGCATCCGTGATGACTGCGATGCCCTTCGTCAGGATCTGCGCTTCATCATCCGCATTGATGGCGGCGGTCAGCGCGGCCAGGTTGGGCGCGAGTGCGGCCGCGCGCGTGACTGCGGTCGTGATCGCACCGACCACCGGCGCCGCGCCGGCCACGCTCGCCGGAACGCGCACACCGACCGCGGCGAGCAATTCTTCTGCGCCGCCCCCTTGCAACCGCTGTTCGAGCGGGGCCAGCGCGCTGCCCAGCTCACGCGCGATCAGCTCGAGCGTGCCAGCCTTGGTTGCCATTAGGCCGCCGACTTCTGCGCCCCGAGCACATCGTGCAACGGGCGTCCAGGCAGGGCTAGGATGTCGGCGCGGTAACGATCGATGTCGGCAATGAAGCCCGGCGTTGCGTAGCGTCGCCAGCTATCCAGGATGCGACCTAGTTGCGGTGCCAACAGCTCGCCATTCGCCGCATCAGGAATTTCTGCGACGGACGGATTTTCTGCGATTGCCAGTGCTGCGCGCACGAGCGACGGTCCGCCGTTGCGATGCCAGACCGTTGCGACTCTGCGGTTCGTGTTGATGAGGCGCAGCACTTCGTCGACGTGCCGGCTGACGAGTGATGCGTACAGGTGGCCCGCAGGAGAACCGAGCACCCAATCCTGGAAGCGCTGCAGTTTCCTAAACAGCAGGCGGTCCGTCATGTCCAGCGACGGAGGCATCCAGAATGGAAAAATCATTCCCCCACCACCACCGCCGCCGCCTCCTAGAGCAGCCGATGGAGCAGGCGTCGCGCCCACCGCAGCGGTCGCGTCGACCTTGCCGGTGCCCCAGCTATTGTCGGGCAGCAGGGAGCCGTCCGCCGGGTCGCGGGCCGTGCTGTTCAGCGCGAGCGCAATGGCGACGTGATCGAGGTTCTTGTTCTTTTGAAACATCAGCGCGATCACGCCGGCTACGTGCGGCGCGGCCATGGAAGTGCCGCTCTTGTCGACGTAGAAGTCGTAGCAGCAGTCGCAGCAGCAACCGCCATGCGAATCGGCTTTGACCGACGTAATGGAAACGCCCGGGGCCGCGATGTCGGGTTTGCGCGCACCTGTGCGCATAGGCCCGCGGCTCGACGACGAATCGAGCGCGCCCTTCTGCGTGTCCTCACCGGAGCCGGATTCGAGCTCCTCTGCGGAGTAGGAGCCGACGGTGATCACGTTCGCGGAGGTTCCCGGAATGCTGATCGTGTGGGTATTGCTGACGTCGGACGTGAAAATCGGCGCTTCCTTGCGCGTGCCGCGCTCCAGCCAGCAATGCAGAAGGGTATTGCCGGCGCTGGTGCAGGTGAACGCGATGCTCCACGTGCCGTTCTGTGGCGTTACTCCAGCCGCCCCACCCCACTCGAGGAAAACTCGGTTGTCATGGTTGTCCGGATCGTTCAGCGCTGACGTGATCGTCACCGTGACTCGCTGCGCCGCGGGTGCACCTGGATTCACCGTCCACACGTTCGCCGGGTCGCCCGGATGGACCAGGGGACTCTGCGGCGCGGGCGTGCCCGGCGCAAAGAGCTGCACATCCAGCCGCTGCGATCCATCGTACCAGCACTCCATGAACTGCCTGCGGTTCGCTGTGGCCGGCATGCTGAACGTGAAGGTCTTCGTTCCTCCCGCCGCCGTCACATTCGCCATCGCGTGATGATCCGCGACGCCTTCATTGCCTGCCGACTTGACGATCGCGCGCCGTGTACTCAAGACCAACATTTGATCGATCGCCTGCTCGACCAGGCTCGTACCATCGTGCGGGCCCAGGTTGTCGCCCTGCGAGATGTTGATCACGCACGGTTGTCCCTTGCCGCCGTCGAGTTGACCTGCACGCGTGAAGATGTAGTTGATCGCATCGACCAGGTTTTGTGACTCGCCGATCTGGTCTCCTGACGGCGAGTGATGCACAAACATGATGTCAGCGTCCGGCGCCACGCCGATGTAGGTGTTAGCCCCCGTGCAATGATCTCCCGGGTGCGTGCCCGCCTGGCTGCCATCGCCCGCCGCAATTCCCGTTACGTGAGTTCCGTGCGCTCTCTTGTTGTCGGTCGCACGGACGACATCGAGTGGGTTCGACGCGGTCAACGCCTTATCGATCTGCGGCTGCGAGTACTCGACCCCCACGGTAGGAAACTCCGGCGGCGCTGCCTCTTGAAACGGGTCCTGGGGCCGCTTGGCGCGGACAGTGAGGGACTGGTCCCAGATGTTCAGGATGCGTGAGCCCCCGCTCGCAAAGCGGAAAGCTTTGTGCCGGTAATCGAGACCGCTGTCGATGACGCCGACGACGACACGCTTCCCCGTGAGCGGCGTGGGGCCAGAGCGCAGCGGCTTCGCGCGGATCTCCACCGTGCTGATGTCCAGCTCATCGTGGAGAGGCCGCCCCATTTCCACCTTGACGACGTGATCAACGGCAGCGAGCGCCTCGACCGCATCAAGTGCGATGGTACCTGTCGCGATCTCGAAGTCGGTGCTCGGATTGCCGAGTACCGATCCCACCGTGAGACCGAGCGCCTTCAGGTCGGCGACATCGCCTTTGTATTTGACGAGTACTCCGACGCGCGCGGCGGTTTGTGGCGCGTCTTCGGGTGCCAGCTCGCGCTTACGCACGCGCTCTTCGTGGTGCGCCCGTGTGGCGAGCAAGCTCTGTAGACGGGGATCGAGCACACCCATGGACACCCCCCGAGGGCAGGGATAAGAACGCGAAACCGTATCACGTGTCGCGGGAGGGCTCAAGCCAGGCGCGTGCAGAGGTCTCGGCCGTCGAGTCGCTGACTTTACACACCGTCTGTGGCACAGTCGTGGCGGCCGTACAACTGTAGGATCGGTATGCGCCGCTTCGAACTTCAGATCCGTCGCCGCGACGGCCCCGAGCAGCGTATCGTATTGAATCGATTCGCGTCGCTGGTGGCGACGATCGTCCTCGCCGTGCTAGCGATCGCCGTGCTAGTCCTAGCCGTGGCGTTCGGGTATCTCGTCATCGGCTTTGCGTTGACGGGATTGCTGATCGCAATCATCCTGGTCATCCTACGAATCACATGGACCAGTATTCGGCGCTAGCTGGTGCAGTGTCGCCCCTGTCGTCCGCTAGTATCGCAGTCGACGCTGCCGCGCGGTGCGGTGGGACGACCAAATAGGGACTTAGTCACATTTTGCAGGCCAATGATGCGATCCGGCCAAGATCGTATCTCGCTCGCGCCGTCGCGTTCGCCGAGGCACGCCTGCGCGACGCTATCGACGGCGCGCTCGCGATTAAGCATTGAGTAGCTGCGAACCCCACCCTTCGGAGGGCCGGCGGTCAAGCGCGACGTGGCCGGCACTTCTTTTCCCCGGCTGCCGAATCAGCGATCGCGGTCGGGGTCTTTTTCGGCGCGGACTCGCGCAAGCGTGCGCCTGCGAGCGTTCCTGGCGCAGCGATCAGCTAATTCCGCCTCGATCACCGTGACGGTTGTGTGCGCCTGGATCGTTGCGTGCGACCGCTTTCTCGGGCTCGATTACGACCTCCAGGACAACTGGGTCCGGCCCGCTCGCGCGGACGATCGTGCAGATCACGCGATAGGCGCCGACCGCCTCGGGTGAAACGGGCGCGACCGACAGGGTCAGCTCTTCCACATCGAGGCCGAGGTCGTCCTTGAGCTGATGCACGGCGATCGCGGCCTGATAGGCCAGCACGCGATTGAGGTAACGTTCTGCTTTTGCGATCACTTCGAAATCGGGTTCCGGCTTCGTCGGGCGCTTGTTCATTGGTGGCCTCCCTTCCCCGGCTACTTCGCGCGGAGGCCGGCCTGGTAGCCCCGGCCGCGCTCGTGCCGGCTGCAATCGGCCTCGGAGGCGAGTTTCATCCAAAGGCGATGCTCGTATTCGGTCCCGAACCGTGGGCCGAAATACGCCCGGCGCAGGCCGCGTCGGTAGCCATCCCAATAGTTAGCGGTCGTCGGATCGGCCATCGCCATCGTCGAGGCCTTTATGCTTTCGCGCTCGAATGTCTGCTGATCCATGTTTCCCCTCCAGTCGCCCATTCTCTGACGATGCTACACCCTGGGGAAATATGGGCGCGCCAATATGACCGCGTAGAACGCGCTCTAGTGCGTGGCGCATTCGGCCCCAGCGCGAATCGAACCTGCGACCCCGTCCTTAGGTGGGACGTGCTCTGTGCACGGAGCTACCGATGCCGGGCGGCCGAGGGGGCAGATCGTCCGGCCTCTCGTAACGCGGCAGGTCCGTCAAAGCGGTGGTCGGCGTCCCGTTCCTCGTACAACTGTAGAGGTACGCCTGCTGGCCCCGTTTGACGTTGATGCGGACGTGGTCCGTGTTCTTGTAGTTGTCCCGACCGGCAGACAGCATTACCCAAACCATGTCGCCGCCACGAATGAGACTTACAACATCAGAGCACCAAGCCGGCTCGCCGTGCTTGAGAACAAACGTGCCTTCGTGCTCGACGAATTTGTGCAGCAGCACTTCATCGATCTCACCGAGGTTTTCGTTCCAGTGAATCGCGCTAATGCCGTAGTGGTTCATATTTCACCTCGTGCCTAGATGTGGCGCCCCCACCTCTGCGACCACGATGCGCTCGACTTCGAGCGCGCGAGGCCGCATTAGAACGCGCTAATGCGGCTTTCCGGGCCGGGCATTGGCGGCAACCATCCGGCCCCGTTCGCCGATGAGCTCCCGCGGCCGTTCGGGCGCCGACGAGCAATCCCCGCTCCCTCGCAGTAGGCAATCGTGCGAGCAATGAGCGCGTCGACCTCGCGCGGATCGAACGACAGGGCTTCGTCGTCGAGCGTGTCGAAGTGCCAAGCGGTAGCCCATTGGTAGCTCCGTAAGAATGATGGGATGGACTCCCCCTGATCTTTCGGCATCATCGTGCCAGCTGGCCGCATGTGGTGTGGGGTGTCAGCGCAACCAAGGAGAGTCCGAGATGAATGCTACCGCTGCTTTGCCGGTTGTGGGAGTGGATCTTGCGAAGTCGGTGTTCCAGCTCGCGGTCGCCGATGGTTCGTGGCACGTGGTCGAGCAGCAGCGGCTGACGCGCACCCAGTTCGAGCGCTTCTTCGCCAACCGGGCCGTGGGCGTGGTGGTGATGGAAGCGTGCGGCTCCGCGCACCACTGGGCGCGCTGGCTGAATGGCCTGGGGCTCGAGGTGCGGCTGTTGCCGGCGGCGTACGTCCGCGCCTACGTCAAACGCAACAAGACCGATGCCGCCGACGCCTGCGCCCTGCTCGAAGCGGCGCGCTGCGCTGACATCACGCCGGTGCGGGTGAAGTCGGTCGAGCAACAAGCGTTGCAGGCGATGCATCGCACCCGTTCCCTGTGGATGGCCACGCGCACCTCGCGCATCAACGCGCTGCGCGGGTTCTGCCGCGAGTTCGGCATCGGCATCGCCCAAGGCAGCCGCCTCGGGGTCGAGCAGATCGGCCGGGTACTCGCGGACCCCCATTCGGCGGTGCCGCTGCTGATTCGACGCTCGATGTCGTTGCTGGTTGAGGAGATCCGCCTGCTCGAAGTGCGCATCGCGCAACTGGAACGCGAGTTGACCTCGCTGGCCCGCCAATCGCCGGCCTGCACGACGCTGCTGTCGATTCCCGGGGTCGGCTTGCTGACCGCCACCGCCATGGTGGCAGCCACTTCCGGCGAGGTCAGTCACTTTCGCGATGCCCGACACTTCGCCTCTTGGTTCGGCCTCACGCCGAAGGAGCATTCCTCCGGTGGCACCCGTCATCTCGGCCGCATCTCCAAACGCGGCGACCGCTACCTGCGCATGCTGCTCACCCACGGCGCCCGGGCGGTGCTGCGCGCCGCCAGCGTGGCGGTGCGTGCCGGCAAGACCGTCGATGGCCTGCGGCAATGGGCGCTCGCCGTACAGGATCGCTCGAATCACAACAAGGCAACCTGTGCCCTCGCCAACAAGCTGGCGCGCATCTGCTACGCGACGCTGCGCGACGGTGAACCGTACGGCGCCGCTCGTCTGCAGAAGAAAGTTGCCCGCACCGCGTTCGCGCTGCCGACCTGAAACCGCTACCTCGTATTCACCTCACCCCGAGCCTTGCGTAGAGATTGATCGCCCACCATGGCAACCCGGGTCCTCCCCGCCTCGCTTGACGCCGATAACTCTGCCGGCAGCTTCACGCTTGCCGCTTGCAACGATTGGCGCAGCCAGGTCCGCAGATTCCATGTCGGCACGGGCCATCACGAGCCCAATTCAGATGCCGGATATACGACTGCAGGCTCATCCGACTTGCCACAACTATCGATCAGTCTCTTCCTTTGCCGGGGGAGTCCATATAAGACGGGTTAGGCCCATTGCCTAACCCTTTGATTATTTGGCGCGCCCGGCAGGATTTGAACCCACGACCCCCTGGTTCGTAGGGCCGGTGACGAGCATATTCAATTTTAATATCAGTTACTTGCGACGCCTGTTTAACACCACGTCTAGCCACGTTTAGCGGTGCTTAGCCACGCCTAGCCTCAGTGCGTTACAAATTCACTACGCTGGGGCAGTGATTGCATTCGAGCGGCTAATCGAGTTGTTGTCGGCCATACCGGATCGCACATGGAATTATTGCGGAGGGGCTTTGCGATCCTACCGTGACGAGTTGCATCCCGAACCCCTCCTCGAAAGGGCCAGAATAATTGCCGTCGCGCCGGCTTTGCGGAGACGGTTACAAAGAGTGCGCCGATTGACGCGGAGCTGTGCACCCAGCTCTGCGCCGGAAAGTGCTAATGGTCCGCGTACTGCTTCGCCGCCGCGAGGTCTCTGCGCAACTGCTCCGCCGTGCGACGCGGACCGTAGCCGGGCGTATCGCGCTGGATGCGCCAACCTTCCTTCAGCGGCCCCGCGTCCACCGTATCGAAGCCGAACTCATCGAGCAGACGGGTGACCGCAGCCTTGGCTCCCTGGTCATCGCCGGCGATGACCAACGCACGGCGATTCTTCGTGCCGGCTGGCTGCCCGTCGGTGGTGAGCGCAGCGGCGTAGATATGGTTAAAGCCCTTGACGACCTTCGAGGTTGGCAGGTGCGCCTGCAGGAGCTCGGAGGTCGTGGTCGACTCATTGTCGAGCTCGGCGATATGGCCGTCGCGTTCGGGGTAGTAGTTGTTCGTGTCGATCACGATCTTGCCTGCCAGAGGCTCGACCGGAACGGCCCGGTAGTTCTTCAGCGGCACCGTGACCACGACGACGTCTCCGGCCTTCGCCGCGTCGACAGGTGTCGCCGCCCGCGCTCTCGGTCCGAGTTCCGCGATGAGCGCTGACAACGTCGCCGGCCCGCGCGAATTGCTGATCACCACGCTGTAGTTGTTTCTCACCGCGAGCCGGGCGATCTGGCTTCCGATGTGCCCGGCACCGATGAGTCCGATCGTCTTCACGGCAGCATCTTTCATGGCAGTCTTCCTTCCGTTTACCCGTTCGAACCCACGACCCAGTACGCACGCCAGGGGCTCTTGAAGCATTGCACCGTCCAGGGTTGCAATCAAACGAGGCTGGCACGGCTCCTTCGCAAGGCCTGCCCCGCACCGCGATCAGCAACCGTCACGCCAGGATCCTCCCCTGCTGGTACGAGCCATTTCCGGACCGCGGTAATGCGATTTAGTCTGATTTGGATGTGGGACGGAGACTTGTGTCGTGTCGCCTTTTCCGCGAAGTGCGATGCCCTCTCGCGACTGATGCGGAGTCAAGATCCGATGAATGTAGGAATCAGGGTTGCACCGACATCGGCCTCGACGGGACGCGTTGTAGCGTCACACCCGGACAGCGCCGTTCACTCCGCAGCAAGGCGGCCAAAGTCCCCACGGAGGGTCGGATGCCAGCAGCCATTGTCGATTCGGCGGGAGGTGGACAGCGGAAGCGCTATGCCTTGACCAAGGCTGCGCGGACGCGCGACGCCAGCAAAGACTCGTGCTCTCCTGTTCGCGCGGGCAAGCGCGCGCCGATACGGGAGCCGGTCGCGGGCCCCGCCGGTCTCGTCTACGTCTCGGACGCGATGCCGGGTATCCGTCGCCTCCGCCGCGGCGACCGATTCGTCTACGTTCTTCCCGACGGACGACGGTTGGTCGGCATCGCGGAGCTGCGGCGCGTCGCGAAACTCGCGATTCCTCCGGCCTACGAGAACGTGTGGATTTGCGCGCATCCTCAGGGGCACCTGCAGGCGACGGGCCGCGACGCGCGCGGCCGCAAGCAATACCGCTATCATCCTAAGTGGCGGATCTTCCGCGACGGCGAGAAGTTCGAGCGCATGCCGGAATTCGGCGCTGCCCTGCCCCGCCTGCGGCTCCGTCTTCGCCGCGACCTCGCGCTTCCCAGCCTGCCGCGGGAAAAGGTTCTGGCTGCTGTCGTCAGCCTGCTCGACGCCACGCGCATGCGCATCGGCAATGCCGAGTACGCGCGCGACAATGAAAGCTACGGACTCACGACGCTTCGCAATCGTCATGTCCGGTTCGTTGGCGACGGAGGGCTCGTCCTTCGCTTTCGCGGCAAAGGCGGCGCCGATCACGAGATCGCCGTCGACGACAGACGGTTGGCGCAGCTGGTCCGGCGGTGCCATCAATTGCCGGGACAGCGGTTGTTCCAGTATGTCGACGACGCAGGGGACCTCCGACCGATCGATTCCGGGCAGGTCAACCAATATCTGAAGGACGCGATGGGCGCCGACTTCACGGCGAAGGATTTTCGCACGTGGGGCGCCACGTTGCGCGCCATCGCCCTGATGCACGCGACGCCGCTGCCCAACCCCACGAGCGAACGGGCGATCACGGGTTGCATTGTCGAGGCGGTCAGGAGCGTGGCCGCCGAGCTTCGGAATACGCCGGCCGTATGCCGGAAATCGTATATCAATCCGCTCGTGTTCGATGCATGGCGGAGCGGCGCGTTGCACCGGGACATTGGCGAAAGCATCGCCGGCGCGCCGCGAAAAGCCGAACGGCTGGTCGTCATGTTTCTGCGGCGGCAGGCGCGCCGTGCAGCCAACATGGCCCGCCGGCCGGCGCTGGAAGGAACAATCGGTGCGTCGAAGAGAACGTTCGCGACGAACCGCGGTGCCACCGCGCCGCCTGCATCCCCATGACAGGACGCACCGGCGAGCTTGGCACCGGTTTACCCTTAGCGTGGGACCGTTCGCGTGCCGGGGCGAGTCTCGAGGCCCGGGACGGCGTACTCGCGCCGCGTCAGCAGGTCGATCTCCAGGCATGGGCTCGACAGCGTCTTACGGTCGCCGAAGATGTCGAGATGCTCGAGTGCGGCCGATTTCCCATAGATGTGGTGACTGCCGTTCTTGAAGTCGAAAGGGTCGATGCTGCCGCCCGGAATCCGGATCACCAACGCATTGCCCGCGACGACCCGATCCGCGGCGGCGATGAGATCACCGTCCGCCTTCACGTACCGATAGCGGGTGCCGGGGTCAGGACGAGCCACAACGGGTGAACCGAACGTCACCACGTAGGGCACCGAGAAGCCGAGTTGCTTCAGCGCCCGCACGAGATTCTGGTGCTCCATGCCGCCGAGGCTATGCCCGACGAGGATGAGATTCGAGCCCGGCGGCACGGCCTCCGGCGCGCCTGCGGCGCTCAGAATCGCCTTCGCGTAGCTGTTACCGGTAATCGTTGGCGAAACATTGCCGAGCGCACGCCCCCCAGGGCTCGCGGTGTTTTCCGGATAGCTGCGCGCGATCTGCGCGAGCCAGTAGTCCCAGGACGCCTGATCCGTGACGCCCTGGGCAATGACCACGAAGGTCCGGCGGTCCGGCGGGGTCACCAACCCGTCGAAACGGAGCACTTCATACGTGGCGATCGGCAAGCCCGGACGCGAATAGCGTTCGTCAATTAGCAAGGCGAGATGGTGCAGATCGCAAATCTTGCCCTTATTCGGCTGCGTCCCTGCGCTGAACGCCACGGTGCACAGCAGCCAGAACGCGAAGGCGCCCACGACACGCGGGAAACGGTTGATCGATTTCATCGGGACTGGCGAACGCCGCAGCCGGCCGACCGGCGTGGGGCAACGAGTGCCTTTCAGACGGCGGGTGCCCGACGTTGCGGCACCGAATGCTCCCGGTCGGCGAATAAGGCGCTAAGTGCGGCGATGAACTCCAAGGGCTGATCCAGGATCAGGTATGCGCCCGCCGGAACGCTGGGGCTTCGAAAGATAGTAAGGATGCCGAAGAAGACCTACGAGATTACCATCCGAATTGCAGGTTTTGGGCTGGGGGGCGCCGCGCCAGTCAAGCGAGCGATATCAGATGCGCAGGCGAATCGGTTCCATTGTCTCACCGACCGGCAGCATGCGGCCAATGCAGGCGGTCCTCGCGTATCCCAAGCCACGCAGCTCGGCGAAGACCGTCGTGGCGCCGATCATCAACGTCACGATCCCGATCAGCGTGCCGAACGTGCTGGTCTCGTTGCTGCTCGCGCTCTTCACGAGTGCCTGGATCGCCGACGCGCCCTCGGCGCCGATCAACCCCTTGAGCTCCGAGAAGACGCGGCCCGACGCCGCGTCGGCGCCCAAGAACAGCCCGGCCAGGGCGATCACGATCAGCATCAGCGGCGCGATCGAAAACACCGTGTAATACGAGATCGCGGCGCCCATGCTCGGCGCGAAATCGTCCAGCCACGCCAAGACCGAGTCGCGCGCGAGATGCCAAACGGCCGCCGGGGTGAGCCGCGGCCTGTTCGACGGTGCATTCATCCTTCGCCAACTGCGGAATCTGCGCGCGTGCCAATTCCTCGTCATTGGCCGGATCCGCTGCGACGACATGAACCCGCACCGACGCGCGAAGCCCTGGCTGCACGCCTGGCAGCGCGGGCTGTCCGAACACGATCAAATGGAAATGGGTGTCATCGAGTGTGGCGAACAGGTCTTCGCTGGGCCCACCTGGCCGCAGCCTGAGCCGCAGCCATGGGAAGCGGTCGCCCGCGCGCGGCGCGCTGCCATAGCGCTCATCCTGCGATTGCGACAAGCGGCTTCCCCGGTAGTGGATGCCCGTCTGGGAGACGACCCGAAACGCCATTCGTTGGATCGGCCCCAGACTCATCGCGAACCCAGCGATTCCGGCGAGTATCTGCGTACGGAACAGGCCCGCGAGCCAGTTATCGGATACGACGAGCCTGAACGCCCGGTCCGTCGTCTCCAGCAGTCGCCGGGCAACCGGAAGGCGTTCCTCCTCGAATGAATCGAGCAACGCCCCCTCCGCCTGCCGCTTGACGACCAGCGCGAGCTTCCAACCGAGCTTGTACGCGTCCTGCAGGCCGGTGTTCATGCCCTGGGCGCCGACAGGGCTGTGGATGTGCGCTGCGTCACCTAGCAGGAAACAGCGGCGGTCGCGAAAGCGTGAGGCGCTGCGGTGATGGATACGGTAGGTGGAGAACCACGTGCATGCCTTGATCGACAAGCCGGCACCCGCTTCCTGCCGCAGCGAGGGAAGCACCGACTCCATCGTCGCCTCTTCGTTGTCGCGCAGCGAAGAAGGCAGGATGCCGACAATTCGCCAGTGATTCTTTCCGCGCATCGGAAAGAGCAGATGGAAGCCGGTCCGCCATAGATAGACGTTAACTTCGTCGGGAACCATGCTCCCAGTCGCTTCCGTATCGGCGACGTAGAACACGTGTTCATAGGGCGCGCCCGGGAACGTGATGCCGCAGAGCTCGCGCACCGCGCTGTGCGCTCCGTCGCACCCGGCGACCCACGCGGCGACGATCTGCCGGGACGTTCCATCAGGCATCTTGAGCGTTGCCGTGACGTGACCGGGTTCCTGCGCGAGACCTACGAGCTCGGTGTTCCACTGGACCGATTTGCCCCAGTCGCGAAGCCTGTCGCCCATGATCCGTTCGTTATCGTCCTGACCGAGGATGAGAATGTACGGATATGGGGTCATCTCGCGTCCAGCCTCGCCCAACGGCACGCGCGCCATCTTCCGGCCTTGCGCCCAGATATTCGCGCCCGTCCCACGCTTGCCGAGTTCGAGCGCCCGATCGACGATGCCGAGGTGCGCGTAGATCTCGAGCGTGCGCGCTTGCACGCCCAAGGCTCTCGTCTGTAGCGCGGGCCCGCCATGCCGGTCGACGATCAGCGTGCGCACACCGCGTCGACACAGTTGGTTGGCGAGCATTAGCCCGGTGGGTCCTGCTCCCAGGACGTCAGCATCCATGGGAACCCCAGGCGGCAATCAGTGCGCCGAATTCCGTCTCACACCAGCGAAAAGTGCACGAGTTCTCGACGTCGGCGCCAACGCCATCGCCGCCCGAGTGCACGGCATGCAGCGGTGCGACGAAAAGCGAAACTCTAGCGGAAAAACGATGCAGGCGCCCGCCGACGGCCGAACGCGCATCTGTCGATTGCGGATTTACAGCAACGCGCGAATATACTCGTTGCGGTCCACGACGACGACCCGGCGGCGATCACCCGCTCGCTCAAGAAATCAGCCGAGCAAAGCAACCGGCGAAAAGGTGATCCGTTCCGATCTGCGATGTCGATGCTTTTGTTCTACATCAACGGCGCCGGATCGAAGCGCTTGAGGAAAAGGACGCACCCTATCGCAAGGCCGCACCCTATCGGCGCGGCAACTGGAGCGCGGGGAAGTGACGCACTCACTGCAGCTGACGGGTCCTGGTGCAACCCGAGGTTGGCCAATGCCGCTTTCAATTGAAACCCATGCACTGTTCGGCGATTGTCAGCGAGCCGACGCCGCAACTCAAGCTCCATGAAGACACACAATTGCGATGCGATGTTTGCATCCTTCGTACGCTTGTTCTCCTGGCGTGCGCGCCGTTAAGATGGTAGGCATCAACTACGCACTGCTTAGTGCCGGGTAGTCGGCCCTTCGCAAAAAACGCTGGAGGCCGCATAGCGCGTTTCTGTGTCGTCGGAGGGAAATGCCCTGTCGCCGGGAGGCACGTTCGCGTTCGCATGCCCGGGAACCGCCGAAGAATCCGCGCTCGTTATTTTCGAGCCCTACAGCGACATGCAAACCGCTTAAATCGGATCCGGCCCATGAGTTGGAGCTGAATTCTGTCGGCGAGTCGCCGCATTCAAATGCGGAAATGCGCAGGGCCACCATGCCGAGTGACGGCGCAATCGAAAATCCGCCATCTCTCCAAGTCGTGCGGCGAGACGCGCGCGGTCATTGATGTGACGTTCGATGTCCGGAACGGCGAGGTATTCGGCTTCATGGGTCACAACGGCGCGGCAAGACTACAACGCTGCGCGTGTTGCTCGGGATCCTGCGTCCTACGGGAGGCAGTACGTGCTGGGCTACGACTGATCGGTCAGGAGGTCGTGTCCTCCTTGCCTTATCGAGCAACTTTCATTCCATTGCGCCGTTATGGGATTGGCCCCCGGGATGGCATGGAAACGCTCGAGGAACTCGACCGGCGCCCTCTATGTGATTTCATCGACCCGCGTTCCGTGCGAGGATATTGGGTGAGCGCGCAGCACAGAGCGGGCGGTGCGGGCGGCGCGGATTGCCGGGCCTGGGATGCGAGCGCCGTGCCGGAAACTGAACGAGTCGGTTCGTGAAGGAGAACAAATGCCCGAGAATGACACACTACGAGCGCCCGAGAGCGAAGCTGCCCGACTGCTGCGCGAACTCGAAGCGGCCGAGGCTTACGAGCAGAAGCTGCGCCAAGTGATCGTCAGCGTGAGAGACGAAATCGCTGCCGGCCATACCGAGCGAGCACTGTCCATGCTCAACGAAGCGCTGAACGACATCGACTCCCAGACCGACGTCGTCGTCCCGCACACGGAATCCTGACGCGCGTCCGCGCTGTTCCCGCCCGATCCCGTGAACATTGAGCTACGCAGAGCCAATGCCTCCGGCGAACGGATCGCCGAGCTTCAAGACGCTCCACTGATGGAAGAGCGCACCAAGCGACAGCTCGGCGAGTGGATCGTCATTGCGAAACTCGCGGGCTCCAACGAAATCGAAATCATTGCTGGCGTTGGCGCACGGTTGAATGCCGCGGGCGTTTCAGTGATGCGGGTCTCGGTGGCTGCCGACCTGCTCGACCCGACCTCCAACGGCCGTAACGTGCGCTGGCTTCGCTACGAAGGGCATCGAGGAGAGGTTCGTTCGCGATGAAGAGCATCATCGTCACCGCGGACTTCCCGCAAAGCCCGCTCGGCTTCCTGCTGCGCAGCGGCAAACCCACGATGCGCCGGCGCCTGGATGCGATGTATCGGCGCGGCGAGCTTGCGATGCTCGACAAGTTTCAAGATCCAGGGCATTACCGAATACCTCACGCTCGAGGTCGTTCGTCACATCTTGCACCTGGTGGCAAGGAAGTGGCGCACCGAGGACAATCAGCCGTGGCTGCCAATCGCGCCGCCACTGCTGGAGATGCCGAAGAATCCTGATGCGCGCGTGCGCCATACCTGTCCTCCGCAAATGTTCGAATTGCGCGCTTGCCTCCAGGCCTCTCAGACGAATCAAGCGTTTCGACTGCGTTGCTCCAACCGAATTTTCGTGATGCAAGCCACCAGGGACCGATTTCACAAGGACGAACGCACCCGTTGCCAAGCGATGGCGGGTCTCCAGCTTCGGGTCGACTTCATGTTTCTGCGGGGGATCCGGCACCCCAGGCCCCAACGCACTGTGCGGACGCCCATGATTGTAATGGGTCGTCCACTCTCGCAGAATCGAGCGGAGGTGTATCTCAGACATCGGGATCGTCCAATCGAGGCACTCCCGTCGTATCGTCCCGATCACGCGCTCGCAGATCGAGTTTGCTTTGGGACTCGCAATCGGTGATCGCAATGCTTCGACACCCAAGGTTCGGATCGAATCGTCAAGATGCTTGGCGAAGATCCGATCACGATCGTGGATCAGATACTTGTTGCGACCGTCCTTGTCTCCGATCACCTCTCTCAGCTGCTTTAGCGTCCAGTCCGCGCTCGGATGCACGGTCACGTTCACATGGGCCAGTCGCCGCGTCCCATGCTCGATAACAACGAACACGTACAGTATGCGGAACGTCGCAGTGACCGCAACGAAGAAGTCACAGGCGAGAATCGCCTTGGCATGGTTCTTCAAGAAAGTGGACCAGCGCTGATCGCCACGCGGCTGCCCAGGCGGTCGTTTCGGCATGTACTTGCCGACCGTTCTCGGCGAGACCCGGATCCCGCGCTTGACCAACAGTTCATTGGCAATCCGCTCCTCGTCCCATAACGGATTCTCTGCGGCCATCCTGCGAATGATGGTGCGCAGTTCTGGCGGAATCGGCGGTCGGCCTGCCCTGCACTTCCGGCGTCAGAAGATCCGCCAGCCCAGTCGATGCCAGCGAACGATGGTCGACGGCCCTACGATGACCACCGCATTGCGCCAATCGAAGAGTCTGGTGAACAGCGCGAGGCTGACCCGAGTCACGTGATCCACGTGTGGGAGGCGAATTCGTAGCGTGACGCAATCCGTCCGCGCCGTGTAGTCTCGGGATTTGGGTCCGCGTCGGTTACGGACCCTTTGGCTGCGCCCACGCCCCGCCATTCGTTGTCACGTGCGAACGTTCCGCGGGGTGCAGTTTGGTCATACCGCCATAGCTGTCGGTGTTGTGAAGTTCATAAGGCACGAGTAACGTAATCGCAACTCACCATTGATCCGCGCAGCCTCAACGGCGTCGCACCCATCGTTCGATCCAGACTTTCGACAGCGGAGCCGCGAAGGCAATGCAGTGTTCGACCTGCCAGGCTACCCTTCCCGAGGCGGCCAAATTCTGCATCGAATGCGGCGCACCGGCACCCTCCGTATGCGCCGCGTGTGGGTTCGCTAACCTCGCCCATGCCAGCTTCTGCGCCGAGTGCGGTGCAAGGCTCATCGCGGCCCGGCCCGATGACGTCCCCACCGCACCGTCGCGGGCGAGCGGCAAATTCTCCGCGGACCCCAATCTCGATTCGGTCGAGCGTCGACAGCTGACCGTCCTGTTCTGCGACCTCGTCGGCTCCACGCCGTTGTCTTCGCGACTTGACCCGGAGGAGCTGCGGGAGGTGATCGGCACGTTTCATCGCTGCATCGCCAGCACCGTCGAACGCTTCGGTGGCTTCGTGGCGCGGTACATGGGTGACGGAGCGCTTGTCTATTTTGGGTATCCCCATGCCTACGAAGACAACGCCGAGCGCGCCGTGCGTGCGGCGCTTGTGCTCGTCTCCAACGTCGCGGGACTCCATGTGCTTGCGGAGCCTCTGCATGTTCGCATCGGCATCGCGACGGGTCTGGTGGTCGTCGGCGAGCTTGTGAATGCGGGCGCCGCGCGCGAGCAAACCGCGCTCGGCGAGACACCCAACCTCGCGGCGCGACTACAGGCGTCCGCGGATCCGGACGCCGTCGTCATCGCCGAGGCCACCCGACGCCTTGTCGGTCCCGTGTTCGAATGCCGGGATCTAGGTGCCCAACCTCTTCGCGGGTTCGCTGCGCCTGTGCGCGCCTGGCGGGTCCTGGGAGAGGAACGATCCGCGCGCGGCTTCAGCGCGCATGATTCGAGCCAGGGTCATTACGCGACTGCAAGCCCCGCTAGCGCGGCGGCGCCCCTGGTCGGTCGGTCGCAGGAACTGGGCCTGCTTCGCGAATGCTGGGAGCAGGTGAGCGAAGGTCGCGGCCGGGTCGTGCTGGTATCCGGTGACGCGGGAATCGGCAAGTCCCACTTGGTGAACGCTCTGATTTCGCAGCTGGAGCAGGAACCTCACGCCCACCTGGAGTTCCGGTGCTCGGGGTATTACGCCAACAGTCCGCTCTACCCCGTCGTCGCTTTGCTCCCCACAGTCCTTGGCTGGAGCCGAGCTGATGCGACCGACGCCAGAGTCGCAAAGCTCGAGGCGTTCTGCGCACGCCATCGCCTGCCGCCCGCCGAGGCTATGCCTCTACTCGCTTCGTTGCTCTCGCTTCCCGCCTCCGACCGCTTTCCCGTGCCGGCGATGAGCCCAGAGCGCCAGAAGCAGCGAACTCTGCAGATACTGGTCGCGATCGTGGTCAGTTTTGCCGCTGAAAAGCCGCTGCTGATGGTGGTTGAAGATCTGCATTGGATCGACCCGACCTCGACGCAGTTGCTCGCGCTCCTCATCGATCAGGTCCCTACGGTGCCCTTGTTCGTTCTGCTTACCGCACGCCTGGATTTCGCGCCGCCCTGGCCACTTCAATCCTACGTCACGCCGCTGATGCTGACGCGCCTCGCGCGGCGCGAGACCGAGGAGATGGTTGACCGGATTGCCGGCGGCAAGGCGCTTCCCGCCGCGGTCGTGGATGAGATCGTGGCCAAGACCGATGGAGTCCCGTTGTTCGTCGAGGAGCTCACCAAGATGGTGCTCGAGTCGGACCTGGTCCAGGCGCGGGAAGATCACTATGCCCTGCGCGGCTCGCTCCCCCCGCTCGCCATTCCGACGACGCTGCAGGATTCGTTGGCGGCACGACTGGATCGACTCGCGACGGCGAAGCCCCTGGCACAGCTCTGCGCAACGCTGGGCCGGGAATTCTCTTACCCGCTGTTGCAGGCGGTATCGGGTTTGGACGAGCTGACGCTGCAGCGTTCCCTCGCCCAACTGGTCCACGCCGAATTGCTCCACCAGCGCGGCATATCGTCCGAAGCCGTCTACCTCTTCAAGCACGCACTGATCCAGGAGGTGGCCTATCAGTCACTGCTCAAGAGCAGACGACAGCAATATCATGAACGGATTGCAAGCATACTCGTCGAACAGTTCGCCACGGATGCCGAGGCGAATCCCGAAGTGGTCGCCCTGCACCGTACCCGCGCGGGCGACATCAATGCGGCCGTCAGCTGGTGGCAAAAGGCCGGCCAGCACGCTTTCCGCCGCGCCTCGTACGCCGAGGCGATTGCGCACTATGCGAGCGGCTTGCAGGTGTTGGAATCGTTGCCCGATGAGCGTCGGCGCGACCAATCCGAACTCGCGCTGCAAGTCGATTTGGGCTACTCGCTCATCCCGCTACGAGGCTGGGGCGCCCTCGAGACTGCGCGGGCCTTCAGTCGGGCTGGCGAATTGTGCCGGCAGATCGGCGATACACCCAGCCAGTTTCGCGCGTTGTGGGGCCTGGGCGCATTCCACTTCGTACGCGGCGACCAGCACAAGGCGCTCGAAGTGGCAGACCAATGTCTCGCTCTTGCCCGGCAGGCGGGCGACGAGGATGCGCTGATCGAGGCGCATTACTTGATCGGCATCATTCGCTGCGTACGGGGGGACTTCGCGTCCGGCTGCTCCGAACTGGAGGAATGCATCCGCCTCTACGGCGGCGAAGTGCGCGCGATGCACCGCGTCCTCTACGGTCAGGATGCCAAGGCCTCCGCCTTGGGTTGGCTCGCGATGGCGCTGTGGGTGCTCGGGCGTCCCGACGAAGCCTTGGCCAGGGCGCATGAAGGGCTCGCCTTCGTGCGCGATGCGCCGCACCCGTTCCTGCGCGCGCGGGGATTGGCGGGAGTCGGATTCGTCCATGTGTTCAGCCGGGAGCCACGGGGACCGGACACCGAGCTTCCGGCCGCGCTGGCGGTGTGCGCCGAGCAGGGGTTCACGTACTTCCATGCGGTCGTCGCAGCGTTCCAGGGAGCGAATCTGGTCCTCCTCGGCAGGGCGCACGAAGGCGTCGAGCTGATGCAAAACGGCATACAGGCGCTTCGCATGGCGGGTTCCGGGCTGCTCTTGACGCCAATTCTGGCCCATCTCGCGAGCGCGCAACTCGCTCTCGAGCGCGTTGACGAGGCCCTTGCCGCGCTCGACGACGGGCTCACATGCATCGAGCGAGACGGTGAGCGCTGGGCCGAGGCCGAGCTCCATCGTATCCGCGGGCAGCTGCTCCGGATGCGCGAAGCAACGCCGGCGCACGCCGAAGCGTGCCTTCGCAAGGCGCTCGATGTCGCGCGCGGCCAGAAGGCGAAGTCGTACGAATTGCGTGCCGTAACCGCGCTTGCTTCACACTGGCAGCAACAGGGAAGGATCGGAGAAGCCAGGGCAGTGCTGTCGCAGGCGATCGGATCGTGGCCGCCGGATCTCGACAGCGCAGACCTTCGCGATGCGCGCGAACTCTTCGCGACACTCGGCTGATAGCTTCCGGGACCCGGCGTCAATGAACATTACCAGCTGTCGGTGGCGAATTCATGTTCAAGCCGTGACGAGAGTCTGAAATAGACCACCACATTGCTGCCGCCAAGCGTAGTGATCAATGGCAGCAGGAGCGCAAGCGGGCGCTCCGGCGCGTTGCGCTGGCGTGGTACCGTGAAGAGAACGGTGTACGCGATGCGCGTTGTAATAATCCGCGAACGCGTCCAACTTCCGCGTCAGGTCAATCGCATTCCAGAAGAACACGTGATCGAGATATTCGCGGCGGATGGTGCCAATCAGCCGTTCAATGAACGGATGCGAAACCGGCGCGTACGGAACTGACTTGACCTCCTCGATGGCGCGGACGCGCCAGTTGGCCAACCACCGATGGAAGCGGAACAGCGGATCATGATCGGTGCTCACGCGCTTCGGTAGCGTCTGTCCGGCGATCGCGCGATTGAACATGCGGCAGACGGAGATCCCGTCAATATTGGCGCGCTCGACATCGAAACCGACCAGCCGGCGCGTCCATACGTCCATGACCAAGAGCACCCAGTGACTATGCAGAAGGATAGATTCGCAGCGGAACAGGTCGACGCACCAGAGGCTATCCTTCATGTGACCGATGAATGTAAGCCAAGAGGGGCCGTCCGTTCCGGAGTCGCTTGGTCGGTAGTGTTTCGCAAGTACGCGGCGCACCACATCTTTGTCGATGTCGACGCCAAACGCATGAGCAATCTGTTGGGCGATGCGGACACAGCCGAATCTGGGATTGCGCCGCTTCATCTCGATGATGGCCGCGATGAGTTCCGTGGAAGGACCTTTGGGGCCGGGTTTGCGGCGATGCGATGACGAGGAAAAGAGCAGGCGATACTTGCGATTGACCAACGCCTTGTGAAATTTGAACAGCGTTGCTGGCTTGATCAGCGCGCCAAGTTTCGCAATCCTGCTCGGCCTCACGAACAGCGTGGTCAGGCCTAGTATGAAGCGATCCCCTGGCGTGAGATTCCGAGCACGCTTTCGGGCACGATTGCTGATGAGCAACTGGTGCTTCAGCAGCAGCGACTCTGCGGCGAGAACACGGACACCACCCGGGCGGAGCAGCTTCGCGAATGTCACGAGGAGGGGTGGATCACGAGGATGACGAGGTTGCGCATGTAACAAACGGTACCCATCGCCACAGCTACGCGCGAGACTGCCCGCCGCAGGCGAATTGCGTCACACTGCGAATTCGCCACCAACACGTGCTACGGTGCTCCGGTCGGCGCGTCGTGGCGTTGGATTTACTATCCGTTAATATTGACTCCCTTCGTGCACCAATTCATTTCCGCTCCGCTCAGCGCACTCGGACCGAGATCGTCGAGCTGCCGGCCGCTCCTTTACCATCGGTGACGGTGAGTTTCGCTTTAAAGCTGCCGGTCCTGGCATAGACATGCGGGCTGACACCGGGGATGGTTCCGGCGTTCGAAGCATTGCCCGCCGTCGCGCTGCCGTCGCCCCAATCCAATTTGTAGCTCCAGGGTCCGTTGTCGGGATCGGCAAAACTGGCTTTCACCGAAACGCTGCCGCCGACACGAATGAACGTCGAGCTGGTCGCCTGCAAGCTTGCCGACGGCGTCTTGTTGGTCGTTGGCGGGGTGGTCGTCCCGCCGCCTGCCGGAGCCACCGTCCACATCAACGCATGATCCAGGTTGTCTCCGGCGACGGTGCCGGTGCCGACGATCTGGCCGAGATTGTTGATGCCATTTGCAACACTGTAATGGCCGCCGGGCCAGACGCCGAGATCGATGGCTTGGCCGTTGCGCCAGAGAATCGCATGGGCGTCGATATTAGGGGAGCCGGCATAGCCGGCGACATCGCCGGAATCGTTCACCGCGGTCGGTTGGGCTGTGAAGAATCCTGTCGGTATCGGCAGTTGTTGAATCGCCGGGGTGCTGCTCGCATTCGCAACGTCGTATTTCCAGGTGACCGGGTATAAGTTGCTTTTGCCGACAATGAGCCCGTTGTTATTAATTGCATAGGCTTCGCTTACGACCTGACCGCTCAAAGCGCCGAGGTCGATCATACGGCCATCGCGCCAGAGAAAAGCGCGAATAACTGAATCCGAAGCAATTGTGCTATTGCCAACCACGTGCGTTAGATTATTGATTCCGTATGCGACACTGGAGATCATGCCATAGATGCTCCTACCCAATGATCCCAATGACTGGGCCAGCGTGTCCTTGTCTTGCCAAAGGGCAGCGTAAGTGTCGAAAGTTGGGGCGCCTTGCTTGGCCAAGCCGACAATTTGGCCGACATTGTTGATGCCGTGAGCCATGGTGTGAGTAGAGCTATAGAACGGGTCGGTTCCGGCCAATGGCGGCAATCTGAAAATCAGGCCAGCAGAACTCCAGTAATAACCATAGAACATTCTGCCGCAAGTACCGACACAATCTGTGCCGACCATTTCACCGTTATCGTTGCGGTGCTCGGGAATCGCAGCTCCGGAGGTTTCCGCCATGCCGACGACCGCCCCAGTGTTCGCATCCCAAATAGGTAACACGAATTCCCAATTGTTGTCCGCGCCAACGACGTTCGCCGACCCGGCAATTTCGCTCCGGTTGTTGATCGCCAAGGCACCAGACGCCGTCCCGGTTGGGAGCACCCCCAGGTCGGTCAATTTGACCTGCAACCCGCCGACGGTATAGGTGATTGAATTTGCCGCCTCGGCGCTGGTCATTACGCAAAGTGCCAAGCCGATGGCTGTAATAAATAGTTGGATTGCTTTTTTCATAACGCGCCCGCGTCGAATTTAGAAAGTAGGAAATCGGATGGACTTTGCTCCCTAAGGCCAATAAGCTGCCGTCCAATCACTTTTTGACAGCAGGAATCATACTAGCCCGAGGCACCTGCGCTATTGATAGCGATCATTGAATAAGCACGAATCTCGCAGAGCACCGACGCGAATCAGGATCTTGATTGGTTGATTTGCCCCATGGTTGGGGTATTTGACTCGATGTTGATTGATGGCCCGCCGGGTAGGGTCAAATGCGAGCCACCGCCGCGCGGCACGGGCCTGACACTTGGCGCGTGGTGGCGGACGCGGCCAATGCGATGCAAGAAGCCGCGATGATTGCGCTCTTCATGTTCGCTATCTCCTTTCCTTGGGTGTGAGGACCGCTACGCTTTCGGACTCGCGCCTGCCATGCGTGGCCAGAAGGGGTCACTCAATTGGAGCTCGTTATGAATCCAAAAAACTTCTGTCGCCACACTACTTGATGGTGATGGCTCCGACCATGCCCGCTTCCGTGTGGCCTTTGACCGTGCACTTAAGGTCGTCGAGATTTCCTGCTTTTACCGGCACGAACCACCATTCCGCGGTTGCGCCGGGGTAGACCTCAATTTCTCGAACACTGCCTTTGATCTCTGATAGTGTCTTTCCATCCGCGCTAACGACCTGGACCTTTCGCGTGAAGACCGCGCGCGATAGTCCTTCCGAGCTGAAGTAATGTGCCATCGCGCTGGCGTTGTGCAGAACCAACTTGTAGAGTTTCCCCGATTCAAGCTCGAGCTTCGCTGGAAAGAAGCGCAAAGCATTGTTCTTGTCTCCAAGCTGAACCTTGACCTCCACGGGGTCTTGTTCCGTCATGTCGCCGGCTGCGACCGCGGCACTGCTCCCACCAAGGCCCGTTACCACCGCAAAGGTCAGAGCAAGACACGTCATGTTCATGTCACCATCCTCCAATCCTGCCTGACCTAGCCTAGCGGCAAACAGAAGCCCACAACGCGAACGTCGTAACCCAAGGTCGGCCACAACGGCGAACCAGGTAACATTAGAAACAGATCCACCATGTTTTTATTCCCATCCCAGGGGACATGGGTCGGTAATTGGCCAAGACCGGCAACGGTGGCAATGTCACGGCGCGGCGGGCATAGCCTGAAGCGCCGCGTACCAACGCAGCACTTGCTCGCGCCGGACTCTCGCGGCTGTCTCTTGTGGACTTGCCGACCGGCAGCTTCGGGTCGACTGCGGGCGAAGACAACTCGCGGCCGCGAGCGGTCGTAGCGCGTTGCCCTCGATAGCGGACATTGTTCGGCACTTCGACGAGTGGCGGCGCCGGGCATCGGAGATTCGGGCGATTGACGCCTTGTATTCCGTCGTCTAGGTTATCCAACTTTTGTTGGGTTGCAGAAATCCATGGCGCTGCCCGCCGCATTGCGTGCTTCCCGAAATACGGATGCCGGTCTGTTCTACGACGTCACAGAGCAAACCATGCGCGTCCACGTCATTGCTGCAGGGGGAGCTTGGGAGGAAGAGCCGCGCCGTCGAGAAGCAGCCGAAGACAGCGTCAACCCTGGTGCAAGTGTGATCGTGGTTGGCGAGGTAGATGCGGGAATTCTGATTGTCGAGAGGTTGCCCAACGAGGTTCGCCTCCTAATGCTGTGTTTGCTCCCAAGCCATCAAGGCCGCGGCATTGGTTGTTCCATCGTATCTGCACTTCAAAGGGAAGCCGCGGCGCGCCGCGTACCATTGCTGCTAGACGTGTTGAAGGTCAATCCCGCGAGGCGTTTCTACGAACGCTTGGGTTGTGGCGTGGAGGACGAGAGCGAGTATTTCTTCCACATGCGGTATTCAACCTGACGAGGTTCAACGCGTATGTCCCATGGGCCGCGCTTCGCGTCGGGCCTCGGGCCACCGGCTGCCTCGTGGTCGAGCGTCCGCTTCTGGAGCTGCCCAATGTCGCCAAAGGGTCGGGCACGGTCAAACGCTCTGCCGCCCCGAACGGCGGCACTGCGAGCGACCCCGGCCGTTCGCGCATCGGTGACCGATGTGCGCTAATCAGCGGCCGCTCAGTCGAATCTCACCAATGCCGGCCACCGGCCACGAGCGGCCGTTCGGGCCGTTTTCCGATAGCTGACATTCATTCCCAAATCGCGGGTGACGGTCCTGCGTGAACGGCTCTACAATCGAGTCATGCCGACCCCAGCACTCCGGTCGCGAGCGGCCCGAGAGCGGGCGGCCAAGCGTTGGTATGTGTACCTGATTCTCTGCCGCAGCAACGCGATCTACACCGGGATCGCGCTTGACGTGGCGGCGCGTTACGCACGGCACCTTGCCGGCACTGGGGCGCGATACACGCGCGCGAATCCCCCACGTTGGCTGCTCACCAAGTTCGTCTGCCCGAATCAATCGGTGGCAGGCAAGCTGGAGGCCGCGATCAAAAGACTGCCTGCTGCCGAGAAGCGAAAACTAGTCGGCACGACCGGTGCAGCGGCGCGTAAACTCCTGCTCGATTGAGCCTCGCGTGTATATCGAAGTGGCGGCCAGTTTGCATGTATTCGCGCGACGCACACTCAAACCAGCAGCGCCATAAGATCTGATCAAGAAAGCGGGTCCACTTCCCTGATCGCCATCAAACATACAGGGCAGTATCAACCGCCTATACGAATGCTTTTAAAAGAGAAACCAAAGACATGTCTCGTAAAGAACCAGGTTTCGCGGAACGCCTGCAGACGGCGGTCAAGGCGAAGCAAGCCCAGTTGGAAAAGATACGGGCAACGGCGCTGGGTAACGACGCACAGTCCGCCCAGCGGCGGGCCACACGGGTCGAAACGGCAGAAGCGCGCAAAATTCGCACTGCCGAACACAAATCCGCGAACCGGGTCACCGCCGAACTGAGAGACGCTCAACGCGAGGCTGAGAAAGCCAGGCAAGCACACGCTGTCACGGAAGAAAAGGCGCGGAAGGACGCCGAGCGCGTTGCCCAAGTGGAGGCCGATGCTGCGCTCAAACAGGACCAGAAGGCCGCGCGCGACTCCAAATACGCCGCGCGCAAGGCGCGGCAGAAATGAGCAGTGACAGGATGCGGCCAGTTCCAGACGGTCGCCCTTACATCTCGATTTGCCGGGAAGCAGCCGCTGACGAGGCGATCGGCGTCTGGCGATCCGTAAGCGTCATGTAGAGGCCGTCTTCCCACGAGCTGGGTAGGAAGCCAAAGTGGTGTCCACCAGATTGAGTGGTGGGGACCATTATGGCCGCAATTGGGGCGCGCCGATCGACGCGCAAGGGCTGTCCGAATCGTGCCGTCGAATTCAAACGCGAGCTCGCGGCCGCGGCGTGCGCGCCAGGTGTCTCGGTGGCGAAGCTCGCGCTCGAGCACGGCCTCAACACCAACCTGTTGTTCAAATGGCGGCGCCAGTATCGGGCGGGAGATTTCGGAGCACCCGATCCAGCGCATGTGCCGGCGCCGAGCGCCCCTGAGCTTCCGGCAGCGGCCCGTGCGCCCAGCAATGCGGTGACGTTGCTACCGATCCAGGCGCCGGTGGTCGAAGCGATCGCGGCGTCTGCGTGTATTGAGGTCGTGTTCCGCAATGCCACGGTGCGAATCTGTGGTGCGCCCGAGATGGCCCCGCTGCGGGCGGTGCTCGACACCCTGGCGCGGCGTTCGTGATTGGCTTGCCGCTCGGCACCCGGGTGTGGATCGCCGCGGGTGTGACCGACATGCGCAAGGGGATGGACGGTCTCGCCGCGCTGGTGCAAACCGCTCTGGGCGAGCGGCCATACTCGGGTGACGTGTTCATCTTCCGCGGGCGCCGCGGCGATCTGCTGAAACTGCTGTGGTGGAGTGGCGATGGCATGAACTCTGTACGCGAAGCGCTTGGAGCGAGGGCGCTTCGTGTGGCCGCAGGCAACGCAGCGGCGTGGTGCATCTCACCGCCGCGCAACTGTCGATGTTGCTCGAAGGCATCGATTGGCGCCGTCCGACACGAACGTGGCAACCGCAGCGTGCGGCGTGAGCGACCGACACACGCACGTCGATCACGAATTGCTCCTGGCGCAATCGCGATTCGTGTCCTATAGTGAGTTGCGTGATCACCGACGCCGACGCCGCTGCCCGACGACATCGAAGCGCTCAAGCAGCTGCTCGTCAATCGCGACGCGTTGATCGCGAAGCTGCTCGCCGAGATCGCGCGGCTCAAGCGCTGGCAATTCGGACGCTCGTCGGAACGGCTCGACGCAACGCTCGCGCAATTGCAGCTCGCGCTCGGCGATTTGCCCAGCTGCGCCGCCAGCGCTCCCGAACCGCCGAGGAATCATTGCCGGCAGAGGACTCGACGCAGGCGCCGCCGAACCGGAAGGTGCTGCCCTTCCGCCGCGCCCCGCGGGCGTTTCCCGCCCACCTGCCGCGCGAGACCGTCGTGCACGCGCCGACGAGCTGCAACTGTCCGGAGTGCGGCGGCGCGATGCGCCAGCTCGGCGAGGACGTGTCCGAAATGCTCGACCTGGTGCCGAGCTACTTCAAGGTGATCCGGCATGTGCGGCCGAAGTTCTCCTGTGGCCACTGTGCCCGGGTGATCCAGGAGCCGGCGCCGTCGCGGCCGCTCGATCGGGTGATGGCCGCGCCGGGGCTGCTCGCGCAAGTCATCGTCGCCAAGTACGCCGATCATTGCCCGCTGTATCGGCAGGCGGGCATCTACCGGCGCTCCGGCGTCGAGCTCGATCGCGCGACGCTCGCGGCGTGGGTCGGCGGGGCGGCGCGCTTGCTCGATCCGCTGGTCGCGGCCCTCGGTCGCTACGTGCGCGCGGCCGAGAAGGTGCACGCCGACGACACGCCGGTGCCGGTGCTCGATCCCGGACGCGGCAAGACCAAGACCGGTCGATTGTGGACCTACGTGCGCGATGATCGTCCGGCCGGCAGTCGCGATCCACCGGCGGTGTGGTATCGGTACTCGCCGGATCGTAAGAGCGAACATCCGCAAGCGCACCTGCGCGGCTTCCGCGGCATCCTGCAGGCCGATGCCTATAGCGGCTTCGCCCGACTCTACGAGGACGGGCGAGATCGTGGAAGCGGCGTGCTGGGCGCACGCGCGGCGCAAGTTCTACGACCTCTACGTCGTGGATCGCTCGCCGATTGCCACCGAGGCGCTGCAACGCATCGCCGCGCTCTACGCGATCGAGCGCGACATCCGCGGCAGCCTCCCGGCGCAGCGCGCCCGCGTGCGCCAGGAGCGCGCCGGGCCGCTGCTCGACGCCTTGCACGCCTGGCTCACCGCGACGCTGCCGATGGTCTCGGCGAAGTCCGACCTCGCCGCGGCGATCAAGTACGCGCTGGTCCGCTGGACCGGCGCTCACCCGCTATCGCGACGACGGCCGCATCGAGATCGACAACAACAGCGCCGAGCGCTCGATTCGGCCGGTGGTCCTCGGTCGGCGCAATTACCTGTTCGCCGGCTCCGACGCCGGTGGCGAGCGCGCGGCCAGCATCTACAGCCTGATCGGCACCGCCCTGCTCAACGGCGCTCGATCCCTACCTGTACCTGCGCCACGTGCTCGAGCGCATCGCCGAGCATCCGATCAACCGCATCGACGAGTTGCTGCCCTGGCGCGTGACGATCGAGGCGCCCGCGCAGCGCTGCGCCTGACGATGGCCGCTCCGCGCAAGACGCCGTTGCGCGTCGTGAAGGCTGCTGACTCGGCCTACCAGTTGCGCATCGAACTGCTCGGCGTCAAACCGAAGATCTGGCGCCGCCTCCTCGTCCCGGCGACGATGAAACTGCACCGGCTGCACGTCGCGCTGCTCTGGACCATGGGCTGGGCAGGGGGCCACCTGCACGAGTTCGTGATCGGTCACGATCATTACGGTGAGCCGGACCCCTACGACGACACCCCGCCGCGTGTGCAACCGGAGAACCGCATCACCCTCGCCGGCGCGCTGGGCACCGGGAAGTCGTTCATCTACCTCTACGACTTCGGCGATGGCTGGGAACACCGCGTCACGGTCGAGAGCATCCTGCCGTCGGAGCCCGGGGCGAAGCTACCGGTGTGCCTGGCCGGCGCCAATGCGTGCCCGCCCGAGGATGTGGGCGGACCGCCGGGCTACGCCGAGTTCCTCGAGGCGATCCGCGATCCCGCCCACGAGGACCACGCCGAGATGCTGGACTGGTGCGGCGGAGAATTCGATCCCACCGCGTTCCGCCTCGACCACATCAACGCCGCTCTGCGCCAGTTCAAGCCTTGATCGTCAAGACGGCCTCGCCCTGACGCTTACCTTCAATCGATTTCTATGACGGGTTAGAAGGACCGTCGGCCGGCTGCAACGGGTCGATTCTGTTGAAAAACTGTTCAAGACTTGGTCAACGCGGTCTTGCTGGGGGTCATAAACCATCACCCGAACGCGTAGCGTTCAACAGCGGCCGTTCTATGAAGTCAAATTTTGCCGCGGTGGCTGCTCCGCTCCGCCAAACGAGTTTTTCAACAGAATAGGTCGACAAGCGCCCTTGGTCCACGGTCAACATATGGCTCCTCTCCTACTACTAAGGAGCCATTCATGTATGCCGTTACCAACGCCACCCCCAAGGCTGAAGGGCGTACAGTACCGTGCAACAAAGGGAAGCTGATCGGCCAGAAGCCACCGCTGAAACTGAAGGAGATCTGGGCCATCCGGATTCGACTGCAGCTCGATCATCGAGCCCGCGAACTCGCGTTGTTCAATCTCGCCATCGACAGCAAGTTGCGCGGGTGCGACCTCGGGGGGCTGCACGTTCGCGATGTGTTCCAGGGCAGTCATGTCGCCCCACGCGCGATTGTCATGCAGAAGAAGACCCAGCGGCCGGTGCAATTCGAGATCACCGAACAAACGCGGGACGCGGTCGGTGCCTGGATCGCGGCCGCCCGCCTGAAGCCGGAGCAGTTCCTCTTTCCGAGCCGTATGTCGGCGTCGCCTCACCTTTCGACTCGGCAGTATTCCCGGATCGTTCATACTTGGGCGGGATCGATTGGGCTTGATCCAGCGGCCTACGGCACTCATTCAATGCGGCGAGCCAAGCCGACTTTGATCTATCGCCGCACCAGGAATCTCCGGGCCGTTCAGCTCCTGCTCGGCCATACGAAACTTGAAAGCACCGTGAGATACCTCGGAATCGAGGTCGACGACGCGCTGGAGATCGCCGAACAGACTGAGGTGTAGTCCCGCCGGGCCGGTCGGCGACCGCCGGACTTGACGGTCGCCGACTGAATGCAGCCATTCGACCGACGAAGGGGGCGACGGCCACCGACCCGAAGCCGCCGATGACAACCCGAGTAAGCGGTCACCCATTAACGGGCCCGTGTCAAGGGGCAATAGCATTTCTTCGCAACCCAAGTGTCGCGTCTCATATATCCAAAGCACAAATCCCAGCCATCCGCGTTCCTGCAGAAATCTAACCGCATCCGTTTTCTCGCTCTGCTGGCTGCGAACCGAATCGCGCCAGTCACCCATCAGGTTCAAGCATGTCGCGATGTGCTGCGACTGCCCTGGCGGCGTTGACCGGATGCTCGCCAGAGCGAGTCGATACGCGGGCGGGACATTACGAGCGCAGGTTGGAGACCAAAGCCGGCGCGGTGGTGCTGAAGATTCCGAAGTTGCGCTCGCTGCCGTTCGAGACAGCGATCATCGAGCGCTATCGACGGCGGGAGTCGTCGGTGGAGGAAGCGTTGGTCGAGATGTACCTGGCGGGGGTGAGTGTGCGGCGGGTGGAAGACATCACCGAAGCGCTATGGGGTACCCGGGTCAGCTCGGGCACGGTGTCGCGGCTCAACCAGAAGATCTACCGCCATATCGAGGCGTGGCGCAGCCGCAAGATTGAGGGGAAGTTCCCGTACCTGTTTCTCGATGGGGTGGTGCTCAAGCGCAGCTGGGCGGGTGAGGTGCGCAATGTCTCGGTGCTGGTGGCAATCGGCGTGGGCACCGACGGCCACCGCCAGATGCTCGGTGTCGCCGAGGGTCAGAAGGAGGATCTGGAAGGCTGGCGCGGCTTCCTGAGACATCTCAAAGACCGCTCTGCCCCCCAGAGAAACGTTGGTACCAAGCCGTGTCCAAAGGGTTGGTCACATTTCTGTGGCTGTCGCGATGGCGACGCCAGTCCGCAACGGGCTCACGGCTTGGGCGACTCAGTCATCTGCACTCCATCGGATGGCACAACGACGGCGTCCAATCATTCGAGGTGGTTGTGCACCAGACCGCTCCCTGGCTCACCGCCCTTGGCCAAGCCAATTACACGAAACAGCGCTGCACATCGAAGGGCTTCTGCTCACGCAGCATGTGGTAGCACGCCCGCGCAAGTTTGTGCGCGGTCGCTTTGATCGCCACGATGCCGTTGGTCTTGCGCTTCTTGCGCTCGTAGAAGCGCTTGGCCTCCGGGCAATAGCGCAGCGCGAAGTTGGCGGCCTCCACAAAGGCCCAGGCGAGGTACTTGTTGCCGTTCTTCACGTTGCCTTCGCCCTTCTTCTTGCCATTGCTCTCGCGCCGGCTGTCCACACAGCGACAGTAGGAGCTGAAGTTGCCCACGCTGGCAAAGCGCGCAATCGTCCCCGTCTCCAGCATGATCGTGGTGGCCAGCGTTTCACCGATGCCGGGCACCGTCTTCAACAAACGATATTCCGGGCGCAACTTCACCCGCTGTTTGAGCCGCTTCTCCAGCACCTCGATCTGCTGTTGTAGCGACTCACTGACCGCGCGGTTGGCCTCCATTGCCAGTGTCACATCGGGCACCAAACCGAGCCCCTCGACCTGCTTGGTGGTCAGGCGTTTGACCTGCTCGCCGCTCATCCGCCCTCCCGTCTGTCGCGCCAGGATGTTCTCGAGCGCGAGTATCTGCGTCGTCTGGCAGCGCACCAGCTGCATCCGCTTGCGCCCCAGATCGCGCCCCGCACGTTCCGCGCGCGGATAGATGTAGCCTTCCGGCAATAACCCCAGCCGCAGCAGCTGCGCCAGATAGGCTGCATCGGCAAAGTCCCCGCTGTACTTCAGTCCCTCGTATTTCTTGATCGCCGTGGTGTTCGCCAGATGCACACCGTATCCCGCGTCCATCAGCCCATCCACCAGGAAGTACCAGTTGTAGGTGGACTCGACGACCACGCCCGCCAACTCCTCACGATACGGCGCCAATGCCGCCAGGATCTGCTCCAGATTGTTGGGCAAGCGCTTCTGATACACGACTCGATCTTCCTCGTCACTGACCACTACGACACTGTTGTTCGAGTGCAGGTCAATTCCGCTAAACTTCATTTGGGCCCCTTCGGGTTAAAGCGGGATCGCACCTTAACGTTAGCCCCGCCGCTTCCACGCGGCGAGGAGGCCCGTTAGATGATTATCATTCATGCGCCGCATAACTCGACCACTGACGTTTCACCTCACGACGCTACAGCGGACCCGCTGTATCCACACGCAGCGCCTCGACCACCAGACTGAACGCCGGTGATGGCTGCCGGCGACTGGGGTAGTACAGGTGATAACCCGCGAACGGAGGGCACCAGTCCTCCAGCACGCGCACCAGGCTTCCATCGGACAGATGGGGGGCCAGTTCATCCTCAGGCAGCAGGACAATGCCTAGCCCGGCCAAAGCCGCGTCGACCTGCGGCGGCGAGGTGTTGAAGATAAGCGGACCACCGACCCGCACGTTCACTTGCTTGCCGCGGCGCGCGAAGTCCCAAACGTAGAGCCCCCCCGAACTCGGCATGCGCTGGTTGATACAGCGGTGTGCGGTCAGGTCCTGCGGTGCCTTCGGCTTGGGATGGGTCTCGAAGTAGGTCGGCGACGACACCACTGCCATTCGCAGTGGCGGTCCGATTGGCACCGCAATCATGTCCTTGTCGATGGTATTGCCAAGGCGCACGCCGGCATCGAAGCGGTCGGCCACGATGTCGCGGAATCCGTAGCTCATGTCGAACTCGAACGTTATTTCCGGATACTCGCGCAGCAACGGCGCGAGCTTGGGCAGTAACACCGTGCGTAGCACGTTGTCGCCGCAGGTGATGCGTACGGTGCCCGCCGGCTTGTCGCGCAGCTCGGTCAGCGCGTCGAGCTCGGCTTCGATCTCGTCGAAACGATGGCCGATGGCGTGCGCCAATCGCTCGCCGGCCGCCGTGGGCGCGACGCTGCGCGTGGTACGCGTGAGAAGGCGAATCCGCAGCCGTTCTTCCAGCCCGCGAATGGCTTGGCTCAGCGCCGATTGGGTGACCCCCAGCGTGGCGGCGGCGCGGGTAAAGCTGCCTTCGCGCGCCACGGTCACGAAGGCCAGCAGGTCGTTGAGGTTGCGTCTTGCCATCGTCCTCTCTATTAGTTAGATATTCTAATAGACTGGATAAGCATTCATCAACTAGTCAGTGTCTCGATTCTTTGCCAAACTCGGTGCCATACCCTCACGGACATTCATCTAGGAGCACCGATCATGCACGCCTCACTGAACTTGCAGCCCGCGCTTGCTCTCGACGAAGCTGAGCACGCACCGCAGCGCCGCACCTTCATCAAGCGCGTGAGCGCCAGCCTGGTCGCACTGGGCAGTCTGGCGCTTGCGGGCGGCCCGCCGGCGGCCCAGTCGCGGCCCGCATCCCCTGCGCGATCGACGACCGTAGTCGGCCGTCAACCCGAGGACGCGGACAACTTCTATCAAAGCCGCGGTGTGACAGCGCGCAAGGTCCGCTTCAAGAATCAGTACGAAATGGACGTGGCGGGCAACCTGTTCGTACCGAACAACCTGAACCGCAGTAACGCCCACGCCGCCATCGTCGTCGGGCACCCGATGGGCGCGGTGAAGGAGCAGAGCGCCAACCTCTACGCCACGAAGATGGCCGAGCAAGGATTCGTGACGCTATCGATCGACCTGCCCTTCTGGGGCGAGAGTGAAGGCCGCCCGCGCAACCTGGTATCGCCTGACCTCTATGCGGAAGCGTTCAGCGCCGCCGTCGATTACCTGGGTACGCAGCGCTTCGTAGACCGCGAGCGCATCGGCGTGATCGGCGTTTGCGGCAGCGGCAGCTTTGCCATCAGCGCGGCCAAGATCGACCCGCGCATGAAGGCCATCGCCACGGTCAGCATGTACGACATGGGCGCCGCCAATCGTGATGCGCTCAACAAATCGCAGACGCTAACGCAACGCAAAGCCATCATCGCCGCGGCGGCGGAGCAGCGTTACCTCGAGTTTACAGGCGGCGAAACCAAGTACACCAGCGGCACGGTGCACGAGATCACGGAGAGGTCCCATCCGATCGAGCGAGAGTTCTACGACTTCTACCGCACCCCTAGAGGCGAATACACGCCTCCGGGCCAATCGCCTCTGCTGACCACGCACCCCACGCTAAGCAGCAACGCGAAGTTCATGAACTTCTACCCGTTCAACGACATCGAGACGATCTCTCCGCGTCCGATGCTGTTCATCGCGGGCACGGAGGCGCACTCGCGCGAGTTCAGCGAGGACGCCTACAAGCGCGCCGCCGAGCCAAAGGAACTGCACTGGGTTCCTGGGGCGGGCCACGTCGATCTGTACGACCGCGTGAGCCTGATTCCGTGGGCCAAGCTGACGGGGTTCTTCAGCCGGCACTTGGGGCAGCGCGCGACACCTGCTGCCACTTGAGCCGAGTTTTTCCCTTGCACTTCTCAGCAGACGAGCACCTCAGGATCGAGGAAATACTGGTGGCTACCCGTGACATCTTCCAGCGCGAACTGGCAGGCGAGGTGATCCCGCTCAGCGACCCGGAGTACCCCAAAATCCTTGCGCTGATCACCGAGGCCCAGCGCATCATCGCGGAGATGAACCCGGGTTACCGCGACCCGGGTGAGGTTCGCGCGCTGTTCGGGCGCCTGACCGGCAACGCGGTGGACGAATCGTTCTGGCTACTGCCGCCGTTCTACACCGATTTCGGCAAGAACATCCGCGTCGGGCGCAACGTGTTCATCAACCACGCCTGCGAGTTCATGGATCGGGGCGGTATTACCATCGAGGACGATGTGCTCATCGGCCCGAAGATGAACCTCGTCACGATGAACCATCTGCTCGATCCGACCACGCGCCGCTCGACCTATTGCGCGCCCATCGTCATCAAGAAGGGCGCGTGGCTCGGCGCGGCGGTGTCGGTAATGCCCGGCGTGACCATTGGCGAGAACGCGGTGGTGGCGGCAAACGCTGTAGTGACGCGCGACGTGCCGGACAACGCCGTCGTCGGCGGCGTCCCCGCGCACGAGACCAAGCACATCGACCTGGCCACGTCTGAGCCCTCACATCGGTTCATCGCGCCCAGCCGGTCCTTCAGAGCCGAGGGGACGTCCCCGCTCGACAGGCGCTGCTGACGTGGGATTCATGCGCCCACGCTCGTTGCTCAACTGCACACGCCGCGTTCGGATGGGCGCCACCCTGCTGGGCCTGGCACTGACGTTTTCCGCCGGCGCCGCCGACGAGCTGAAGGCACTCGGCAGCGCACGCCGCTTCGACCCGCCCACCGCATCCCAGGAGCGACCCCACATGTGGATGACCATAGGCACACAGCGCTTTGCCGTGACACTGGAAGACAACCCAACCGCGCGCGCGTTCGTGCAACTGCTGCCCACCACCTTCGAGATGGCCGAGCTGAATGGCAATGAGAAACACGCCTCTCTGCCGCGCGGCTTGCCCACCAACGCCGTGCGGCCAGGCACGATTCGAACGGGCGATGTGCTGCTGTACGGCAACGACACGCTGGTGGTGTTCTACGAGACGTTCCGTTCCAGCTACAGCTACACGCGAATTGGGCGCATCGAAGAGAGCGCCGGGCTGGGCCAGGCGCTGGGGCCGGGCAACCAGCGCGTCACGTTTACAGTGCCCTGACGCGACAGACTGCTTGGTGACTACTCGATGACGGTCTGCTGCTGGCCGACTACCGCAGTTCGACAGGTTCGAGCGAGCGGCGGCGGCTTCGCCTACTGCGGCCATCCGGCGGTGTACGTCAGGTATCGCCTGTACAGCCGCCGCTCATCGCCAACGGGCGGATGACCCGGTACGACCCGAAGCCGTCGGCAATGCTTCTACTAACCGGTCACAGAAACCGATCGAAGCCGCCGTTCAAGTTGCGGCGCTAGGCGCCTCAATCCACTCAGAATAGGTGTATGAGGGATTAGAGGATTTACGCCCACGGGCGGTTCACTGCCGTGGGTAGCCGCCGGCGCCGAGTCCGAGTCGACCCCCGATTCGATGCTCGAGCGCGTACCTCGCCGGCGCGGCTCCGTAATTGTTCGCCGAAACGCGGGAGGCCGTCGAGCCGACCCTCGACGAAGCGATGCAGTCGTCAGTCGGTAAGAACGATGCCGCGCTTGGCTATGACGTCGCCCAACCGCTGCCGCTCCTTCGCCATGAACGCCTCGAACTCGACGGGCGAATCGCCGACCGGCGTCGCGCCGGTCGCCAGCACCTTCTCCTTCACGTCGGGCTGGTTCATCACCTTCACGATCTCGGCGCTCAGCTTGTTCACGATCTCCGGCGGCGTGCCCGCCGGCACCACGATGCCCCACGTCTGCGTGATCTCGTAGCCGGGAACCGTCTCGGCGATCGTCGGCAGGTCGGGCAGGCCTGGGTTGCGCTCGGTGCCGGTGGTCGCCAGCGCGCGCACACGGCCGCCGTTCATGTGCGCGCCCGCGGCGATGGGGGAGGTAATGATGTACTGCACGTTGCCGGCGATGACGTCCGTCAGCGCCGGCGCCGCACCTTTGTACGGAACGTGCACGACCTTGATGTCGGCCAGCAGGTTCAGCATCTCGCCGGCCAGGTGCGCCGGCGTGCCCACGCCGGCCGACGCGTAGTTGAGCGCGCCGGGCTTCTCCTTCGCGAGCTTGACCAGCTGGGCGATGTTTTTCGCCGGAAGTTC
The DNA here is from genome assembly GCA_963809965.1 of uncultured beta proteobacterium. GTDB lineage: Bacteria > Pseudomonadota > Gammaproteobacteria > Burkholderiales > Casimicrobiaceae > CAIWHR01. The sequence goes on along the minus strand of CAWELU010000023.1, from coordinate 5,847 downwards.
GTTGTTCACGACGAGGACGTTCGATGCGGTCGCGATGCGTGTGATCGGCACAAAATCCCTGACCGGATCGTATGGCAGGTTCTTGCGCAGGTTGGGCAGGATCGCGTAGATGGCCGTCGTCGTCAGCAGCAGCGTGTAGCCGTCTGGCGCCGACTTCGCTACGAGTTCGGCGCCCAGCACGCCGCCCGCGCCGGGGCGGTTGTCGACGACGACCGGCTGGCCAACGTTGTTCGAAAGCTTCTCCGTGACGAGGCGCCCGAGTTGGTCGGGCGCGCCACCGGCGGCATCGGCGACGATCAGCTTGATCGGACGGTTCGGATACGTCTGCGCGCTCACACCCAGCGCGCAAAGCGCGGACACCACGAGCAGCAGGACCGTGCGGTTCAGGCGCTTCATGGTTCCTCCTTGGAGGCACTCGCGGCGTCGCAGCCGCCAACGTTACCCCCGCGCACCGGCGGTGTCTAGCGCGGGCCGCTGTGCGATACTTTCCCGCATGCGCGCCACCAACATGCTCGTGCTCATGTCCGACGAGCACAATCCGAAATTTCTCGGGGCCGCCGGCCATTCGTTCATCGACACGCCCAACCTCGATACGCTTGCCGCCCGCGGCACGCGCTTCACGGCAGCGTACACGACCTCCCCGATCTGCGTACCGGCGCGGGCGGCATTCGCCGTCGGCCGCTACGTGCACGACATCGGCTACTGGGACAACGCCGACGGCTACGAAGGCGCGATCCCGAGCTGGCACCATGCACTGCGCGACGCCGGGCATCGCGTCGTCTCGATCGGCAAGCTGCATTTCCGCGGCCGTCCGGGCGACGACCACGGCTTCTCCGAAGAGATCGTGCCGATGCACATCGTCGACGGCATCGGCGACGTGAAGGGCTTGGTCCGCGAGAACATCCCGAAGCGCAAGGGCGGCGACAAGATGGCCAAGCGCGCCGGCCCCGGTGAGTCGGCTTACACCGTGTACGACCGCGACATCGCGGCGCGCGCGCAGATCTGGCTGCACGAGGAGGCGCCGAAGTGGCGTGACCGACCGTGGGTGTTGTTCGTGTCGTTCGCGTGCCCGCATTTTCCGCTCACCGCGCCGCCGCAGTGGTTCTACCGCTACTGGCAGCAGGACCTGCCGATGCCCAAGCAGTACGCGAAAGACGCGCGCCCGCATCATCCGTTTCTCGACACCTACGCGCACACGGTCGACTACGATCCACACTTCGCGTCCGAGGCCGATGTCAAGCGGGCGATTGCCGGGTATGCCGGCCTCGTGTCGGCGATGGACGAGAACGTAGGCTACGTGCTGCGCGCGCTGCGCGACGCGGGCCTAGTGCAGGACACGCGCGTGATCTACACGAGCGACCACGGCGACAACGTCGGTGCGCGCGGCTTGTGGGGCAAGTCCACGCTGTACGAGGAAAGCGCCGGCGTGCCGCTGATCGTGGCGGGCCCCGACGTTCCGGCAGGCCGCGTCGTCGCCGCGCCGGTGTCGCACATCGACTGCGCGCCGACGATCCTCGAAGCGGTCGGCCTGCCGCCGCGCGTCGGCGGCCGCGCGCTGCCCGGCGCGTCATTGTTCGCGCTGGCGACCGGCGAGATTTCGCTGCGGCCGGTCATTGCCGAGTACCACGCGATCGGCTCCCTCGCGGGCGCCTTCATGCTGCGCTTCGGCAAGTGGAAGTACTGCCACTACGTCGGTGCACCGTCGCAGCTCTTCGACCTCGATGCTGATCCCGAAGAGCTGATCGACATTGCCAGCGACCCGCGGTTCGCCGCCACGCTCGCCGAAGGCGAACGGCTGCTGCGCGCGGCGCTCGATCCGGAAGCCACCGACGCGCGCGCAAAGTGGCGACAGGCCGAGCTGCTCGCGCAATTCGGTGGCCGCGAGAAGGCACTCGCCCGCGGCGACCTGGGCTTCACGCCGGCGCCCGGCACCACCGCCGAGATCGACTAGCCCCGCGGTACCGCGTGTGCTTGTGGCGCTGGCGCGCCGCGAACCCCGCCATCACTTCCGGCGTCGGCGGCGATGGCCGCGCGGGATCGCTAGGCGCAAGTCACCTCGTCAATGGCTGCTCACGGGAAACTGACGTGGCGAGCTTGAACGGCAGGAGTTGGCCGGGCGCCGGCATTGAAGCGAATCGACTGAGCGGCCGCTGAATTGCGCATAGCCGCCAACGAGGCGCGAAGGGCAGCAATGGATTGTAGAGCCGCCTGCCGGCACCTCGGTCCCGATGGGCGCGAACGACCCTCTCCGGCCATTCGCCGTGCTCGAAAGCAGCCTGTCAGCGAACGAAGCCGGTCGGCACTGAATCGAGGAAGCACGTCCCCGCATGCACGGTAATCCAGATGCGAAGGGCAATCACTGGATCACCTCGTCCGCGCGCCCTAGCACCGACTGCGGAATCGTGATGCCGAGCGCCTTGGCGGTCTTGAGGTTGATCACCAGCTCGAACTTCGTCGGCTGCTCGACGGGCAGATCGCCGGGCTTCGTACCCTTGAAGATCTTGTCCACGTAGGTGGCGGCGCGCCGGGAATTGTGAGCCAGGCTTGGCCCGTACGACATGAGGCCGCCGGCCATCATACCCTCCCTGAGGCCATACATCGTCGGCAGCCGGTACTTCAGCGCGAGGTCGGCCAGCGGTATTCGGTGGAGAAGGAAAAGCGACTCTGCCACGACGAAAAGCGCGTCGATGCGTTCCTTGGCGATCTCCGCGAATGCGCGATCGAACTCGTCGGGGCCACGGACTTCGATGAATAGAAGCTTCAGTCTCAACGACTGCGCCGCGAGTTTCAGGTGACTAATCGCGAGCGCCTGGGCGGGGTTGGCCGGATTCGAAAGAACCGCCACATGGTTGGCCTTGGGGATGGCCTCCTTCAACAACTCCAGCGCCTTGCCGAACGTTTCCAAGCCGACGTCAAAGGCCGTGCCTGTAACATTGCCTGCCGGACGCGCGAGACTGGCGACGAGCCCGAGCCCGACAGGGTCGCCGACGTTGATCATGACGATGGGGATGGATCGGGTGGCGTTCTTGGCGGCCAACGCGGCCGGAGTCGGCTGCGCCACGATGATGTCCACCTTGAGCCGGACCAGCTCGCCCGCAAGCTCTGGGAGCCGGTCGAACCGGCCGTCCGCAAAGCGATAGTCGATGAGGATGTTCCGCCCTTCGACCCAGCCGAGCTCGCGCAACCCCTGCCGGAATTGCTCGTGGAAGCCGGAAGTGGACGAACCACTCCCCAGATAACCTATCCGGTGGACCTTGCCCGCCGGCTGCGCCTCGGCAACAGACCGTGCGACGACGATGCCCGCTACAGCGCCAATGAACGTGCGCCGATCCATCACTGGAACACCTCGTCCGCGCGCGCCAGTACCGATTGCGGGATCGTAAGACCCAGCGCCTTGGCGGTCTTGAGGTTGATGACGAATTCGAACTTCGTTGGCTGGAAGATGGGCAAATCTCCGGCTTTCGCGCCCTTGAAGATCTTGTCGACGTAGATGGCGGCATGGCGATACATCTCCACTGCGTCCGGCCCGTAGGAAACCAAGCCGCCGGCGTCCACAAAAATCCGCACGTCGTAGATCGCTGGCAAGCGGTTCTGCGCTGCCAGCTCGGCAATTTTGTCTCGCTGGTCGAAGGTCAACGGTGTCACCTGCACGATGAGCGCTTGGGCGCCCAGTCTTAGGAACTCCCCGAACGCGACCGGCAATTCCTCCGGTTTGGTCACCTGTTGGACGATCAGTTCGAAAGCCATCCTGGGGGCCGCAGCTTGCATCGCGGTGACCAGCGTCAAGTTGCTGCCGGCTAGCACCGCGACGCGCTTTGCACGAGGGAGAAGCTCACGCATCAGTTGCAGCCGCTTCCCGGCAAGCTCGGTGGCAAAAAGCGTCATACCGGTGACGTTGCCGCCCGGGCGTCCAAGGCTGGCGACAAGACCGCTGCCCACCGGGTCGTTCGAAGCCGTCATCACGATGGGAATCGTGCTTGTGGCGCGCTTCGCTGCGCTAACCGCCGCATTAGCATTGGTGACGATGACCTCCACGTTCAGTTGAACCAGCTCCGCGGCGAGAGCGGGCAGTCGTTCCTCCTTCTCGGCGGCCCACCGGTAGTCGATGAGCAGGTTGCGGCCTTCGACATAACCCAGCTCGCGAAGACGTTGAAGAAACGCTTCGTCTAGCGCGGCCGGACCCGCTCGGAGGTTCAGATAACCAATTCGATGAACTTTGCTTTCACGCTGCGCCCGCGTGGCTAACGGCACGACGAGGAGACTGCCAGTCAGCTTGCCGATGAAAGCCCGCCGATCCATCACTGAATCACCTCGTCCGCCCGTAGAAGCATCGACTGCGGTATGGTGAGGCCGAGCGCCTTGGCCGTCGTGAGATTTATCACCAGTTCCAATTTCGTTGGTTGGAGGACCGGTAACTCGGCGGGTTTGGCCCCATTGAGAATCCTGCCGGTGTAGATACCCACGCTGCGATACGCGTCCGCAACACTTGGCCCGTAGCTCATCAGGCCACCGGCCACCGCATACTCGCGGAATCCGAAAAGCGTGGCCACCGCGTAGCGGGCGGTCAGGGCGACGAGCCGTTCGCGCTGGAGCTGGAAGAACGGGTCGGGTACGACGATGAGCGCCCCAATTTTTGCCTGGGCGACAGAGGCCACAGCGGCGTCGATGTCCCGCGGCGCGCGGACGCGAAAGATTTCCACCTGTTGTCGCGTTGCCCGCGCGGCCCTCCGCGCCTCTTTCACGTAAGCCGCGTCAGCCGGGGCGTCAGCGCTGACCAGCAGCGCGATCGTGCCCGTCTTGGGCAGGAACTCGTGCAGCAACTCCACTCGCTTCGCCATCAGCTCAGAGCCGAACAGCGTAACCCCCGTGACGTTGCCGCCGGGCCGGCCGAGACTTGCAACCAGCCCCTGCGCCACGGGATCGTCGCCGCCGGAAAAGACGATGGGAATCGTCGCGGAGGCATTCCGGGCGGCCAACGTGGCGGCCGTTCCACCGGCCGCCACGATCACGGAGACTCGACGCTGGGCCAGCTCGGCTGCCATTGCGGGGAGCCGATCGTATTGTCCCTCGGCCCAACGAAATTCGATCGTCACATTTTGACCCTCGATGTAGCCGCCTTCGTTCAGCCCTTTACGGAACGCGGCAACGAACGGGGACCATTGTGCAGGCGATGCACTGCCGAGAAACCCGATCACCGGCATCGACGAGGTCTGCGCGCGAGTGGCGAGCGGCGCGGCGAGGATGGCGCCCGCAACACGGCCGATGAACGCTCGCCGATCCATTATTGAATCACCTCGCCGACGGATGATGGGCCGCCCATACTACGCCCCCAGCCCCGAAACTAAAGGTGGGCGGCGTATCGCCGGTCCAGCGGTTGCCGTTGAGCGGCGGCTTAAGAGGGCGAGGCGCTACGGCTGGTTGTGGCCGTTCAGCGACGCTCGAGGCGGGGTTGGGATCGTTGGGCATGGCGCGATGGTAGCGCCAGAAACAACAAGCCCCGCCGGAGCGGGGCCTGTGCTGACGCGGAACCTGTTACCGCTTGCGGCGCGAGAAGCCGAGACCGGCGAGACCAAGGCTGAGAAGCGCGAGCGTTGCGGGCTCGGGGACGGCGCAGCGCAACCGGTTCGTCGGATTTTTTTGCGATTCGATGCGTTGTTTATCGGTTTCGTCAGATCGCGCTTGCGACCTCGGTCTGAAGCGGAGTCTAGTGCGCGGGCAGTGCTGAAGCAGACGACTCGCTGACGACGCCGTCAACAGGAAGGGACGCGTCGCATCGAGCGGTTTCCCTGCCTGCGCGTGGCTTCGGTGTGCGCGACTCAGGCGTACAGCGATGTGCACCCTCATAGG
>CAWELU010000022.1:0-9216 GCA_963809965.1 uncultured beta proteobacterium | reverse complement strand
AGCGTCGGGATCGGCGGCGGCGTACCGACCGACGATGTTGCCGAGCACGTCGAACTCCGCGGTCATACCGGCACGGCGCATCAGCCCGATCAGGTATTCGCCGGCCTGCCGGTGCTGCGGCGAGAGGTAGGTGCGCGTTACACGCGGCGCGTCCTCGCTGAACGCCGCGAGGACGTCGGCCTGACAAATCAACTCGGTTCCGAATTGCATGGTTGCTCGGTACTAGCATAGCCCCGCGCGCGTCAGGCGCCCGGCGGCCGCAAGGTCGCCGCGTCCTTGGCATGACGGTCGACGCCGATCAGGATCGCCCGAAAATCGTTGACATTGGTCAGCGTGGGTCCGGTGATCACCGAATCGCAGAGCGCTTCGAAGAATCCGTGCCCGTCGTTGCTGGCGAGGCTGTCGCGCGGGCGCAAGCCCTTGGCCCAGGCGCGCCGTAGCGTGTCGGGCGTGATGATCGCGCCGGCGATTTCCTCCTGTCCGTCGACCCCGTCGGTGTCACCGGCAATCGCGCAGATCGCGGGGTGGCCGTCGAGCGCGATCGCCAACGAGAGGAGGAATTCGACGTTGCGGCCTCCGCGGCCGCTGCCGCGGACGGTGACGGTCGTCTCGCCCCCGGAAAGCAGAACGCAGGGCGGGGCGATCGGCTGCCCATGCTGCGCAACCTGCAACGCGATGCCGGCCAGCACCTTGCCCACATCGCGTGCCTCGCCTTCGATCGAATCACCCAGGATCGCGGCAGCGTAGCCTGCAGAGCGCGCCACCGCAGCAGCGGCTTCCAATGCCAGCTGCGGGGTCGCGATCATCCGTACTTCTGCGCGAGCGAGCCGCCCATCGCCGGGCTTGACCGTCTCACCAACGCCCGACTCGAGCACTCGCAGCACGGTGGCCGGCACGTCGATTCCGTAGCGCCGGATCACTTCGAGCGCATCGGTGCAGGTGGTCGGATCCGCGACCGTGGGTCCGGAAGCGATGTCGATGGCGTTGTCCCCGGGGACGTCCGACATCAGCAGCGTGACGATGGCGGCTGGATGGCACGCCGCGCCCAATCGCCCGCCCTTGATCGCCGACAGGTGGCGTCGTACGCAATTCATCTCGCTGATCGTCGCGCCGGACTTGAGCAACGCACGATTGACGTCCTGCTTGTCGTCGAGCGTGAGGCCTGCGATCGGCTGTGTGAGGAGTGCGGAGCCGCCTCCCGAGATGAGCGCCATCACGAGATCGTCGGCGCTGAGCCCGCGAACGAGCGCGGCAATGCGCCTTGCCGCCTCGAGCCCGGCAGCATCGGGGACCGGGTGGGCCGCCTCGACGATCTCGATCTTCCTGCACGGCACTCCGTAACCATAGCGAGTGACGACGATGCCGCTCGCCTCGTGCGGCCAGTGGTCCTCGAGCGCCCTTGCCATCGCGGCCGACGCCTTGCCCGCGCCGATGACGAGCGTGCGGCCCTTGGGCGGGGCCGGCAGATGCGCCGGCAGGCAATGCGCCGGCTGCGCCGCGTCGACGGCAGCGTCGAACATCCGGCGCAATAGGGCGCGTTCGGTCTCCATGGCTTCCGTGTTCGATACGGCGAATTTCGGGGTTAGACGCCGTGCGCGGCGCGCCAACCGAGCCCGTCGACGGTCTTTCCCTTCGGTTTGTATTCGCAACCGATCCAGCCAGCATAGCCGATCGCATCGAGGTGCCCGAACAGGAAGCGATAGTTGATCTCGCCGGTGCCCGGTTCGTTGCGGCCCGGGGTGTCGGCGATCTGCACGTGTGCGATGCGCGCGAGCTGGGCTTTGATCGTGTTGGCGAGCTCGCCCTCCATCCGCTGCATGTGATAGACGTCGTACTGCAGAAAGACATTCGACGACCCGGTGTCGCGGATCACCTCGACCGCTTGCTGTGTGCGCGACAGGAAGTAGCCGGGAATGTCGTAGGTGTTGATCGGCTCGATCAGGACTTTGATGCCTGCTGCGCCGAGCCTGTCGGCTGCGAAACGCAGGTTCGCCACGAACGTCGCACGCAGCTTTTCGGCGTCGACGTTCTTCGGTGCGATCCCTGCCATGCAATGGACCTGCCCGCACTGGAGCGCGCTCGCATACTCGATCGCCCTGCCGATGTCCTCCTGGAATTCGCCGACGCGATCGGGATGGCAGGCGATCCCACGCTCGCCCGCGTCCCAGTTGCCCGGTGGAAGGTTATGCAGCACCTGAACGAGCTTGTGCTTCGCGAGTTTCTCGGCCAGCTGCTCCTTCGGCCAAGCGTATGGAAAAAGGTATTCGACACCGGCGAAACCCGACTTTGCGGCGGCCTCGAACCGATCGAGAAAATCGACCTCGCCGTAGAGCATCGACAGGTTGGCGGCGAACTTGGGCATGGCGTGGGCAACCATCCGGGAGCAAGGATCCGTCAATCGAGCGTGGCGGCGATCTTGCGCGCCGGATCGGCGACCCGCACTGGGGCGTCTGGCCGCGGTCATTGGCGTCATGGCAATTCCCGATCGATCAGCGGCGGACGGGGCATCCGGTGTATCGACTTCCGGCGCCAGTCAGACGGGCAGCTCGACCTTGCGGTAATGCGTCGAGGGGTTCTTGCAGATGGGGCAACTGTCGGCAGGTATCGCATTCACCGTCGAGCCGCAGATCTGGCAGACAAAGTACTGCCCGGTCTTTTCGTCGATGGTCTTCGCGACCCGCTCGAAGAACGTCCCGGACCAGCGCTGGATCTGCTTGATCTGGTCCCGGTGCTGCTTCTCGGAAGCCCACGCGTAGCGGACGGTCGTGATCGCATCCTCGTAGCCTTCTGGCTTGAGTTGCTCGAGCAGCTTCGGGTAGAAATCCTCGATCGAGCCGATCTCACCGTCGACCGCGGTGATCAGGTTTTCGCGCGTCGAACCGGCACGCACCACGGGCTTGGGTATCGCCACGAGCTCCACGTTCAGGCGCGAAAGGATGGTGCCGAAGTTGGCGGCGTGGATCCGTTCTGATGCCGCATACGCGATGAAGAGATAGGCGATGCCGCGATAACCCTCCTCTTTCGCCTTGCGTGCGAACTCGGTGTAACGGTAATGGACCTGCATTTCCGTCTCGCGGGCGGCGTGCATCGCGGCAATCGTCGCGGTGTACGAAGCGGCCGCCACGCCGTTGCGCGCAGGCAAGACTCCCGCGATCAGCAGTGCGATCGTGCCGGCGATCCAGTGTCGGCGGGTGGTCGGAAAGGCTTTCGCGCGCACGACCGCCGGAGCGTGTGACTGCAATGCGAATCTCTTGCCCGGCACTCGGGTCACGTATTGCGAAGCGCCCTCCCGGAAAGAAAACGATCGAACCATGGCGGCCTCCCGGACATGCTCACCTGCGGTCCACGCGCGCTTCGAGCGCAGCAACCTTCTCCGCCGGTGCTTCGAGTCCGGATCGCGGTCCGGCAACCAGCGCCCAACCGGCTCACATTTTCCTACTTTTCGAACAATGGGTGTGGTCGCGCTGCCGGCGACTGCGCGCGCCAACTCCTCTGCTTGAACCTTACCGGCGTTGTCCTGGGCCCATAAGATGGCAGGGCAGGGCGATCCGGAACGAGGCCCGGTCGGCGCTTGCGGCTGCACGAAGAATCTCGGCCAACGCCGTCGAGTGCCGGTGATGCGAGGTCGTGGCGGCGCCAATTCGCTCCCGCGAGGGAACGAAGCCGCCCGGATTCGCCAAATCCTTGATTTAGCACAAGCCGGTGCCCGCTCGAGAGAGCATAGACTCCACGGTTATTGGGCACCCTTGGCGCTGAAGCGCCATCCCTCCGAGAGGGAGCAATTTGCGCTTGGGGCGGCCCAGCGCGCTCATGGCACCCCGACGTCGGGTGCAGGTTTGGAGGAGAGGGTCGCGGTGCACGAGATCCGGATTCACGGACGTGGCGGTCAGGGCGCGGTGCTCGCCGGCTCGATTCTCGCCACGGCCTTCGTGTATGAGGGCAAGCACGTCGTCGCGGTGCCCTCGTTCGGGTTCGAGCGGCGCGGCGCGCCGGTCGCGAGTTTCGTGCGCGTGGACGACGCGCCGATCCGGCAGATGACCAACATCTACCGGCCCGATTGCATCCTGTGCATCGATCCGACCGTCGCGCGCGCGGTGAACGTGTTCGACGGCGTGACCGAGCACGCAACACTGGTGCAGACCGCGGCGCGGCCGCTCGCCGAGTTGACGATTCCGGAACGCATCGTGCGCGTCGGGCTCTGCGACGCGGTGGCACTCGCGCTCGCGATCTTCAAGCGGCCGATCACCAACACGATCATGCTCGGCGCCTTTGCGAAAACCACCGGTCTCGTGTCGCTCGAGTCCCTGCGCCTCGCGCTCGAGCAATCGAGTTTCCGCGACGCCGGGCTGCGGCAGAATCTCGAGGGCCTGCAGGCCGGCTTCGAGCAGACGACCGTCTATCGTTTGGAGGAAAGGATCGCGGCATGAAGCAGCAGGCGTATCCGTTCTTCGATGCGACGGACGTTCCCGACGACCTCTGTCCCATCGCGGTGCGGCCCAACCCGATGCTGCCCGGCGAATGGCGCAGCATGAAGCCGATCGTCGACCGCGCGAAATGCGTCAAGTGCGCGGTCTGCTGGCTCTACTGCCCGGTGCAGTGCGTCGTCGAGAAGCCGCGCTGGTTCGATTTCGACTATTCGACCTGCAAGGGTTGCGGGATCTGCGCGCGCGAGTGCCCGCAGCGCGCCATCGCCATGGTTCCGGAGGCCGCATGAGTTACGCGGCGAGGGGCCCCGGCCTGCCGGGGATCGACGCCAGAACGATTGCGGCCAGCCCCCGATGGCTCGTTGTGTCGAGCTTGCGCGGACAGTTCCTGATGGGAGCGGCCTGATCATGGATGCCGCGCTTAAGCCCGCGACCGGCGAGCGCAAGTTCATCGTCTGCGACGGCAACGAGGCGGCGGCCTGGGCGGTGGCGCTCGCGCGCGTCGAGATGGTGGCGGTGTATCCGATCACGCCGCAGTCCTCGCTTGTCGAATACCTCGCGAAGCTCGTGGCCGACGGAACGCTCGACGCCGAAATCGTGGATGCGGAAGGGGAGCACTCGGTGCTGTCGGTGCTGCAGGGCGCCGCGCTTGCGGGAGCACGAACGTATACGGCGACCTGTGGGCCGGGCCTCGCGTTCATGTTCGAACCGTACCTGCGGCAGCCGGGCCTGCGCCTGCCGATGGTGATGTCGATCGTCACCCGCGACACGCTTACGCCGCAGAGCGTGTGGGGCGGGCACCAGGATGCGATGTCGGTGCGCGAGGTCGGCTGGATCCAGATGTACTGCGAGACGGTGCAGGAAGTTCTCGACACGGTGATCATGGGCTTCCGGATCGCCGAGCACCGTGACGTGATGCTGCCGGTCAACGTCTGCCATGACGGCAATTACCTGTCGTTCGGCGCAACACGGGTCGATCTGCCGGCACAGGGCGAGGTCGACGCGTTCCTGGGCCGGCCGAATGTCAACTGGCACGCCGCACTCGACCCGCTGCGGCCGATGGGCGTGGATCCGCTCACCGGGGGCGCTGGCGGCCCGGGTCCGAAGAGCTTCGTGCGGTATCGCAAGGGTTTGTGCGCAGGTATGCAGAATGCCCTGGCGGTGATCGCCGAGGCGCACGCCGATTGGGCGCGGCACACCGGGCGGCAGCATGCGCCGTTGGTCGAGCGCTACCGGACGGATGGCGCGCAAACGGCGATTGTCACCATCGGCTCGATGACTGGCGCCGCCAAGGACGCGATCGATGAAGCCCGCAACCGCGGCGTGCCGGTCGGCCTGGTGAAGGTGAAGACCTATCGTCCGTTTCCGACCGAGGCCATTGTCGAGTCGTTGGCCGGTGTCGGTGCGGTAGCGGTGGTGGATCGTTCGGTGTCCTACGGCTGGAACTGCGGCCCGCTCTACCAGGACGTTGCCGGAGCGCTCGGCCGCGCGGGCAAACCGATACCCTCGATGAGCTTCATCGGCGGGCTCGCAGGCGCCGACCTGACGACGGACCATTTCGGCGCGGTGATCGAGCGCGTCGCGCACCTCGCAAGCGACGGTCGCGCCGGGCCGACCGTGTGGCTCAACGAGAATGACTGAAACGATGCTGCAAACCGATTACCTGATCATTGGTGCGAGTCACGCGGCGCTCTCGGCGCTGCAAACGCTGCGGATGCACGATCCAGCCGGCGCAGTGACGATGATAACGCGCGATGCGAGCCTGCCGTATTCGCCCACGGTGCTGCCGTATATCGTCTCCGGCCGCTCGAGCCCCGAGCGCGTGTTCCTTCGCGACGACGACTATTTCCGCGAACAGAAGATCGATTACCGGCGGGGCGCCTCCGTCGAGAAAGTGGATCCGCAACGCAGCACCGTTCGGCTCGCCGGCGGCGAGGAAGTCGCGTATGGCAAGCTCCTCGTCGCGAGCGGCGCGCGGCCGATCGTGCCGCCGATTCCGGGGCTCGATGCGGTGCCGTTCCACGTATTGCGCACGCTCGATGATGCGCTCGCGCTGCGCCGGGCGCTGCCGGCAACGCATCACGCGGTGGTGCTCGGCGCGGGCCTGATCGGCATGCACGCCGCCGAGAATCTCGCGAAAGCGGGCGCGAGCGTCTCGATCGTCGAAATGCAGCCGCATGTGCTGCCCGGCTACTTCGATGCCGAGGCTGCCGCGCTGATCGAGCAGGCGTTTGCCACCGCGGGCGTGCGGCTCCATACCGGAACGCAGGCGGTGCGGGTCGATCCCGCAACGCGCGGCTGCCGAATCGTACTCGGCAACGGCGCCACGCTCGATTGCGACCTGCTGGTGGTGGGGGTCGGCGTGGTCCCGGTCACCGACTTCCTCGCGGACTCCGGGGTCGAGCTCGATCGCGGCGTGCTCGTCGACGACACGATGCGCTCCAGCGTCGCCAACATCTGGGCCGCGGGCGACGTCGCGCAGGCGCGCGGCTTCTACGACGGCGCCAAGACGCTGAACGGCATCCTGCCCGACGCGGTGGAGCAGGGCCGCATCGCCGGAATGGCAATGGCCGGCGACCCCGGCCTCAGGGACTATCCGGGGGGCGTTCCGCTGAACACCTACACGTTCTTCGGCAAGCAGGCGGTTTCGGTTGGCGTGCACGGCGATGGCGTGCCGGACGCCGAGATCGTGAAGTCGGTCGATGCCGACGCCGGGCGTTACCTCAAGATCGTGCTCGCCGGCAACCGGCTCCTCGGGATCTTCGGTATCGGCGTCGCCTTCGATCCAGGGGTGATGTGGGAGCTGATCCTGCGGCGCATCGACCTCGCGCCGGTGCGGGAGCGTTTTCTGCGCTCGCCGCAGGACGCGGCGCGGGTGCTCATGTCTCGGACGTGGCGATAGGGTTGGGGACACATCAATGACCGCCTATGCAACCATCGCCTTCGATGCGGCACGCTGCGATGGCTGCAACGCCTGCATGCTCGCATGCGCGCAGGCCAAAGCGGGCTCGGACGACGTCGTCGACTCGCGGATCCAGATCGTCGCCGACAACGGCGGCCACGAGCTTGCCATCTGCCGCCAATGCGGCGACCCGAAGTGCGTCGACAACTGTCCCGCGGCGGCCCTTGCGAAGAACGGCGCGAGCGGCGTCGTCGAATGGGACGGCACGAAGTGCGTCAACTGCCTGCTCTGCACGGCCGGCTGCGCCTATGGCGGAATCGTGTACAACGCGCGCGCCGCGAGCGTTGTCAAGTGCGACCTCTGCGGCGGCAATCCCGCTTGCGTGAAAGCCTGCAAGACCGGCGCGCTGCGTTACGTCACCACCGCACGCATCTACAACGAAGTCGGCCAGCTGGAAGACCTGTTCGTGCCGGGATTGGCGGGCTGCCAGGGCTGCAACACTGAACTCGTCATGCGGCACACGCTGCGCAGGATCGGGCCGGACACGGTCCTCGCGACCCCGCCGGGCTGCATCCCGGGAATGGGCTCGGTGGGATACAACGGCCTCACCGGGACCAAGGTGCCGGTGTTCCATCCGCTGCTTACCAACACCGCGTCGATGCTGGCTGGCGTCAAGCGGCGCTACAAGCGCATTGGGCGCGAGGTAAACGCGGTCGCGCTCGCCGGTGATGGCGGGGCATCCGATGTGGGCTTCCAGTCGCTGTCCGGAGCGGCCGAGCGCAACGAGCAGATCCTGTTCATCTGCGTGGACAACGAGGGCTACATGAACACCGGCATGCAACGCTCGTCCTGCACGCCCTACGGTGCGTGGACGTCGACGACGCCGGTCGGCGAGCGGGGCAGCGGCAAGACGCAGGACGCGAAGAACCTGCCGGTCCTCATGATGATGCACAACTGCGAATACGTCGCCACTGCGTCGACGGCCTTCATGGAAGACCTGTACGCCAAGCTCGACGAGGCCATCGCCGCGAGCAAACGCGGATTCGCCTACCTGCACATCTATTCGCCGTGCACTACCGGCTGGCGCTTCCCGTCGCAGGAGAACATCGAGGTTGCGCGCAAGGCGGTCGAAACGAATTTCGTGCTGCTCTGGGAATTCGATCCCGCCAATGGCCTGCGCCTCACGCGGCCCATCGGCGACCCGCTACCGGTGCGCGACTACCTCGAGGTGCAGGGCAAATACCGCCACCTGTCCGCGGATCAGGTCGCCCACATCGAGGCCGGCATTGCGCGGCAGGCCGCCTTCATCGCGGGACTCGAGCGGAAGGGCGCCGGGGCAGAGGCGATCGGCGTCGCCTGAGGCAGGATTCGGATGGATGGAATGGACGATTCGTCCCGGGTGCCGGCGTCGGAAACGCTATTTGACATAATACAAATTATGCGACATATGGCCTGGCTTACCGCCCGCCGGCATAGACAGTGTGATAGTTGAGTTGAGAATAGAATCTGTCGAGAAGAATAAGATCTGTCGGCGTGACTTGCTCGTCGGGGTCCTGGAGTTCCCCGACGTGCCGGCAGCGAATCCGTTCGCCAAGGGGCTCTTATCAAGCGTTTTTAGACTTTTACAACAGTTACTTAATGTTATTTCAACGAACTGTTGGTTGCATCGTCGGCGCACGCAACGCTTACGCGACGCATGCAACTTGAAATACCCATGTGGAAGGCGTAGGCTTTCTCAGTTGCGGGAGCAATCGGCCTACGCCGATCGGCGCAACGGGTAATCTCCGGGCGTGCACGAGACGCACCTCCAAGCGTCCCGCCCCTCCACCCTCTGGTCCGGCTTGACCGCGCGGCTCCCGCCTCGCGGCGTGGTTCGCGTGCAGCACGAAC
>CAWELU010000021.1:0-44693 GCA_963809965.1 uncultured beta proteobacterium | reverse complement strand
ATCGCGCGCATCGCCGAAGTGTCGGCCGGTGCGGCGCTTCGCCTTGGCGTCGATACACGCGCCAAGATCAGCGCGGGGCCCCTCGCCGCTGGGCGAACGCCGCTCCTCGGGGGGCGCGAACGCAGTGAGCCTGAGGGTCGTTTCATCCTGGGCCGGCTCCGGGTCGCGTCAATCCAGCGCCCGCTTGATATGCACCGCCTCGTCCTGCTCGAACGTGCCGGCGAAGACCGCGAGTTCGCGTTCGGTCACGTTGCCGGTGAACGCGCGCAGCATGCGCATCACGACCATCAGTCCGATGGCGACGCTGGTGAAAAAGCCGACGCCGAACACCCAAAGCATCGAGAGCCCGGTGACGGGAGAGACATTGCTCGCGTTGATGGCGGCTTGCTGCCAGGTCCCCCAGAAGAAGACCGCGCAGCAGAACAGGATGAGCGCATCCGAGGCCACCATGCAGCCGAGTCTTCCGTTGCGACCGAGCTTGCCGACGAGGGCGTCCACACCGAGATGCAGGTGCTCGCGCATCACCACGACGGCGCCGATGAACGTCAGCCAGACGAAGAAGAAGCGACTCATCTCCTCGGAGACATCGATGCCGGAGTCGACGGTCCAGCGCAGCACGACGTTGCCGAACACCATCAGCACCATCACGGACAGCAGAAAGACCATCAGCCGTTCGAGGAAACGGAAGAATCGCTCCTCGACCTGCGCCAGTGCACCCGGGAGCAGGTTCATGCGTGGACGTCCGCGGCCTTGATCGGTCCGCCGCCGATCCTGCCTTCGATGTCGGCGCGGGCGAATTCGATCAGCGCAAACGCCGCGGCCGCCGCCCGGTCTGGCTCGCGGGCGGCCACGGCGTCGAGCAGCCGGCGGTGCGCCGGCAACGAGGCGCGGGCGCCCGCGGGATTGACCACCGAGAGCCGGAACGAGACGCGTAGCAGCGCCGAGAAAACAGGCGCCAGTCCGGCGATGAACTGGTTGTGGGTTGCCCGTAGCAGGCACTCGTGGAAGGCCATGTCGGCCTGCAGGTAGGGCTCGAGGGCGCGCGCACCGTCGACCATCGACCGGTAGGCCGCTTCGGCGGCAGCGATGTCATCCCGGGTCGCGGCGCGCGCCGCCAGACGCGCCGCCGCCGGTTCGATCACCTCGCGAAGCTCCATCAGATCGCGGACGAACGTTGCATCGACGCCCGCATCGAGCCGCCAGTTCACGACGTCGGGGTCGAAATGGTTCCAGGCCGAACGTGGGCGCACCCGCGTTCCGAGGCGGGGTCCGGTGACCACCAAGCCCTTGGCGGTCAGCGTCTTCAGCGCTTCGCGGACCACGGTACGGCTGACCGCGAGTTCGTCGCCCATGGCAGGCTCGGTCGGGAGGGTGTCGCCGGGGCCGAAGCGTCCACCGACGATCCAGCCTGCGATCGTGTCCACGGCGGAGGGCCGGCGCTGGGTGCTGAGCATGGCCGCATGATAATCATATGATGATTACAGTCAATGCCCCGTGTGAGCGCCGGGTCGCGGCAACTACAACGCCTTCCGACTGAACCATGCGGATGCCGAGGTTCTATAGCAGGCGTTCGACGCGTTCGCGGTCCCGCACGGCACCCAGCTCGGCAAACAAATCACGCGCGCGCAGCGCGTCGGCGCGCGCGGGTTCGTGCTCGCCGTGCCGAAGGCGGCACACGGCACGGTGGTATAGCGTCCTCCCGAGTTCGAGCCGGCTCCCCAGCCCGGTGAACGTCCGGACGGCTTCGTCGAACGCCTTGCGTGCAGACGCATGCTGCCCAAGTGCCGCCAGGAGTCTGGCATGCACGCTCGTCGCGCGTGCCTGGGACTGAGGGGAATCGGCCAATTCGGCCACGGCGCGTACCGCGTCCGTCAGTTGCCGGGCTTCGTCGAAGCGACCGCACTCGAGGTAGGCCTCCGCGGCGCTCGCGATCATCATGTTGTGGGGAACGCGATTCTCGGTGCCGCGCGCGAGCGCCACGAGTTGCTCGAACCAATGGATCGCTGCCGTGAGATCGTCGCGTTGCATCGCCGCGTGACCGAGCGCGTGGAGGGCCCATGCCGACAGCACGAGCTGTTGCGTCTGGCCGGCGCGCGCCAGACCTCGCTCGGCATGCATCCGCGCAGTGTCGGCGTCGCCCAGGTCGGCGACGATCATGCCGAGACCGGGTTCGAGCCAGGTCGCAAGCCTCTCGCTTCGCCGATTTGCTCGCACAGGGCCAGCGCCGTCAGGGCGATGTCTCGCGCCGGGCGCAATTCGCCCTTGCCGTAGAGTGCGTTAACGCGGCAGAAATCGCTCCACGCGACACGTGCGAGCGAGCCGACCCGAGTCGCGTACTCGTGGTCCTGTGCCGCAAACGCCAGCGTGTCGTCCCACCGTCCCCGCGCGAAGGCATTCTCGGCCATGAACTCGTAGCCGACCGCGATCGCTTCGGGATAGCGCGCACGTTCGCCCATCGCGATGCACGTTCGTGCCCAGCGATCGCTTTCGGCGTAGCGAACCAGGTGCTGCGTGGCGCCGCAAAGGAAGCTGTAGATGTTCGTCAGTGTCGCCGGGTCGTCGATCGGCTCCGCCAGCCGGCGCGCCCGTTCGAGAAACTCGATCGCCTTGGTGTGCTCCGTGCGATAGTGATAGTAGCGACCCACGAGCGCAGTCGCGAGCGCGAGGGCATTGGTCTGCGCCGCCGGATCGAGTTCGACGAGCGCTTCTTCGAGATAGGCGAGGCCCCGCGGATCGCCGATCGGGACATAAGCGTTGCCGATCTTCGCCTTGAGCGCGGCACGGAGTTCCGTCGCATTCGTCGCCTCGAGCGCACGCTCGTAGCGCTCGACCGCCGGGCGGATCACGCCGCGTGCGACATGGATGTCGCCGATCGCCTCGTCGACCGTCATCATGTCCTCCGCGCGGTCGAGCGCCTGCGCCGACTCGCGGGCTTGCTCCAGAAACCGAAGGGCCTCGTCGTGGGCGAAGACACGTTCGGCGTCCTGCGCCGCGCGGCGCAGGTACAACAGCGATCGCTCGAGGTCGCCGGCCTGCAGGAAATGGTGGGCGAGGTCCTGGACGTGCGAATCTCCGGCCGGTCGTCGGCCCGATTGCGCATCGTCGGACACACCATGGAGCCTTTCCAGCGCTTCGCCGATGCGCTGGTGCAGGCGCCGGCGGCGAATCGGATTGAGCTCCTCGTAGAGAACCTCGCGAATCTTGTCGTGGGTGAACGCGAACGCGTCGTCGCCCGGAAGCCGCGTCTGCCGTCCCGAACCATCGGTGCGGATGAGCTGCGCGGTGCTCGCCTCGTCGAGCGCGTCGAGCAGCGCGTCCTCGCGTGCCGCTGACACGGCCGCCAGTTCACGGAACGAGAAGATCTTCCCCAGCGCCGCCGCGGTACGCATCACGTCGACGGTCGGTTCCGCGAGCCGTGTCAGGCGTCGTCCGATGGCTTCCTTCACGCTCTGGGGAATCGCGAGCTCGCGCCCCTCCCGGCGATTCCACTCGCCGTCGGCGCGAACGATTTCACCCTGCTCGATCAGCGACTTGACCACTTCCTCGATGAAAAAGGGGTTGCCCTCGGTTTCGCGGTAGAGCGCCGCAGCGAAATCATCCGGTACCGAGTCCTGGCCGAACAGCGTCGCGAGCAACGCTCCCGTGTCGGCGCGGGAAAGGCGGCCGAGCGCGAGGCGGTCGGCGAGTCGCTCGCGATTCCATTCGACCAACGCCGCTGCGAGGGGATGCGCGCGGTCGAGCTCGGTCTCGCGATACGCGGCGAGAATCAGAACGCGATGGTCCTTCAGGTGTCGGAGCAGGTAGTGCAGCAGCGACAGGGTTCCCTGGTCGGCCCAGTGGATGTCGTCCGCGAACACGAGGAGTCCCTGTGTCGCGGCGAGCGATTGCAGGAAGCGCGCGACGTTGTCGAACAACCGGAGGCGCTCCTCGGCGGGGGAAAGCGATGCGCCGGCGGACAATCCGCCGAGTCGCGCTTCGATTTCGGGCGCAAGCTTCGCGATCTCCGGCGCCGTCGGCCCCAGCAACGCTCGCAGGCGATCGTTGCCCTGCCAGTGCGCCCACTCGCGAAAACCTTCGACGAACGGCAAGTAAGGCGTCGCCGCCTCGAATTCGTAGCACCCTCCACGAAGCACCGTTGCGCCGCCCGCTTGCGCGTAGGCGATCAGGTCCTGCGCCAGGCGCGTCTTGCCAACCCCCGGCTCGCCGGACAGCAGGATCAGATGTCCGCGGGCCTGCTGGGCGAGGTCCCAATGGCGCTTCAGCTGCTGGAGTTCGGACGCGCGACCGACCAGCTTGCCGCGCACCAATTCGCGGAGGGAGGTCGTCGGCGAGGTTTCGATGTCCTGAACGCGCAGCGGCGGGAACGTCGACGGCAAGTCCGCGGCAACGAGCTCGTGGATCGCCTCGACTTCGGCGAGGCCGCGCAGCTTGTACTCGCCCAGCGAGCGCAACGATCGCTGCAACGCGCGCTGGGCATCCAACGCGGCGCTGACCGCATCGGCGGCATTGGCGAAAGCGACGCAGAATGCATCGCCGACAATCTTGAAGACGTGCCCATGCCGCCGCTCGACTGCGCGTTGCAGCAGCGCATGATGGCGCGCGCGCGCCTCCCCCGCATCGCCTCGGGGCTGCGCTCGATGAGCCGCGTCGAGCCCTCGATGTCGGTGAACAGGAAGGTGACGATGCCGGCAGGCAGATCGTTGATGCTGCGTTCGCCGCCTTGCTTGTCGGCGACGGCGCCCCGGGTCGGTGGACGCGACGATACACCAAATTCCGCCGTGACCAGGCTCGGTCCGGATTTCGGTAGGGGTGAAAAAAAGGCGGGCCCGAAGGCCCGCCAGCAGAGGAGACACCGGCTTGGGGTCAGCCGATCGTCACCGGAACGAAAATCCGCGCGTCGTCACGCTGAATCAGGAGTGCCAGGGTCTTGCCGGCCTTGCCGATGAGTTCCTTGAGATGCTCGGGGCTCTTGACCGGCGTGTTGTTGACCGCAACGATCACGTCACCCGCACGCACACCGGCTTTCGCCGCGGCGCCGGCCACATCCTCGACGACGACACCGTTTTCAACCTCGGCCGATTTCTTCTCGTCCGGCGACAGCGGCCGTACGGCGACACCGAGCTTGCCCTCAGCGGCTTCGCCATTCGTCGCGGCGAGGGTGGTTCGGTCTTCGCGCGTGCCGATCGCTGCCTTCACCTCCTTCGCCTTGCCACCATGCCAGACCTCGAGGGTGACCGTGGAGCCCGGCTTCACCTGGGCAACCAATGGCGGCAGATCGGATGAGCGCGCGATCGCCTTGCCGTCGAACTTGAGGATCACGTCTCCGGGTTCGAGACCCGCGTTCGCTGCAGGACCGTCCTTCGCCACCGAGCTCACCAGCGCACCCCCCGGCTGTTTCAATCCGAAGTTCTCCGCGAGCGCCTGATTCACTTCCTGGATGGTGACGCCCAGGCGCCCGTGCTGCACCTTGCCGTGTTGCTGGATCTGGTCCTTGACGTTCATGGCGACGTCGATAGGGATCGCGAATGCGACACCCTGGAAGCCGCCGGTGCGGCTGAAGATCTGCGAGTTGATGCCGATCACCTCGCCCTTCAGGTTGAACAGCGGCCCGCCCGAGTTACCGGGGTTCACCGCGGCATCGGTCTGGATGAACGGCACCACCCCATCGCCGGGCAGCGCGCGCGACTTGGCGCTGACGATGCCGGAGGTCACCGTGTTGTCGAGTCCGTAGGGTGCGCCGATCGCGACGACCCATTCGCCGACCCGGGTCGCGTCCGGGCTGCCGATCCTGACGGCCGGCAGGCCGGTCGCATCGATCTTCAGCACCGCGACGTCGGTCGCCCGATCGCTGCCGAGCACCTTGGCCTTGAACTCGCGGTTGTCTGTCAGGCGCACGGTCACCTCGCTCGCGTCCGCGACGACGTGGGCATTGGTCAGTACCACGCCGTCCGCGGCAACGATGAAGCCCGACCCCGTTCCCTGCGACGGGCCGTCGGACGGTGGCATCGGCAGCGGGAAGTTGCGGAACCAGGGAGGCAGCTCGTCCATGTCCGGCATGCCGTGCGATCGTCTGCCTGAAGTCTTCTGCTGGTCGTGCGTCACGCTGATCTGAACCACGGCTGCACCGTGCTTGGCGACGAGGTCGGCAAAATCGGGCAACACCACCGACGTGTTGGCGCCGGTTGCGCTTGCGGTTGCGGCCGCAGGCTCCACGGCAGCAACGGCCGGCCCGATCGTCGTCGCCCGCTCGGCGGTTACGGCACCGATGCCGAAGGCGCCAGCGACCGCGATGGCGATGAGACTGCGCCTGAAGGTGTTCGCTTGCATCGCTTTCTCCTTGAACGAAATCGTCGAGGCCGAGGAGGGCCCCGGTTACCCGGCAAGGTAGAAGCGAATACTTAAGCGTGACTTAAGGCGTCATTGCGTCTGCGGTGTCGGGGGGAACCGCACGCTGACGCAAAGACCCTCGCCGCTCGGGCCAGGAATGCCGGATGCAAGCGCTATTTGCGCATCGTGACGCTCGGCGATCCGCTTCGCGATCGCAAGGCCAAGTCCGCTGCCCGGCAGCCCCGCCGCGCCGGGCAGCGGGACACGGTAGAAGCGATCGAAGACGCGTACCCGCTCGGCAGCGGGAATCCCGGGGCCGTTGTCGCGTACTTCGAGCGTCACTTCGCCCTCAATGCGGCGAACCGCGACATCGACCCGCCCCTCGTCCGGGACGTAGCGCACCGCGTTGTCGACGAGATTTGCCAGGAGGACGCGCAGACCGGCCGCATCCCCGATGACGACCGCGTCGGCCGCAGCGCCCCCTTTGTCCGCCATGCCGAGGTCCACGCGGCGCGCGGCTGCGATCGCAGCGTATTCGGCGATGACGTGATGGGCGAGTTCGGTGAGATTGACCGGGGCGAAGGGCCGCTCGCTGAGGCCGGGCTCCTCGCGCGCGAGCGCCAACAACTGCTCGACCAGATGCGTCGCCCGATCCAGTCCCGCGCGCAACTCGGCCAGCGCACGAGCACGTTCCGATTCGGTCTGTGCCCGCTCGGCCAGCTGCACCTGAAGGTGCACGGCAGTGAGTGGCGTGCGCAACTCGTGTGCCGCGTCGGCGATGAACGCACGTTGCGAGCCCAGCGCTCGGTCCAGCCTTCCCAGCAAGCCATTGAGCGCATGCACGAGCGGTCTCACCTCGCTCGGCAACCCGGCCTCGGGCAGCGGCTCGAGCGCCCGTGGAGAACGCTCGCCCACGGCCGTGGCGACCCGTTCGAGCGGTCGCAGGCCACGTGCGATGCCGAACCAGACCAGCACCGCCAGAAAGGGAACGAGTGCCAGCAGTGGCACGATCGTGCGCAACGCCATGCTGGCGGCCAGCTCACGGCGCACGGACAGTGGCTGCGCGACCTGCACGACCTGTCCCCCGGCCAGTGTGCTGAAGATGCGCCACTCGCCGTTGCTCGTGGCTACGGTGTTGTAGCCGAGCTGCGCGTGGCGTGGCAGCGGGGGCTGCGGCTGCGAGACAAAGAGCTGCACGCCGTTGCGATCCCAGACCTGGATGACCAGCGCATCGGTACCCGGCGCGGAACCGAGCGGCGCGCCGGCGAGCGGCATGCCGGTGATCGAGGCGGCCATCTGCCGCAACTGGTAGTCGAAGATCGCATTGGCCTCGTCGCGGGCGCGCAGATAGGTTGCGATCGCCGCGATCGCGATCGCGACCAGCATGCCGGCGGCCAGCCAGACGACGAGCTCGCGGCGGATCGAGCGGACGACGGGCGTCATGGGCGCTTTCCCGCGTCCTTCGCGATCATCCAGCCGACGCCGCGCACGTTGCGAATCGCCTCGGCGGGAAGCTTACGGCGCAGCGAATGCAGATGGACTTCGACCGCATTGCTGCCGACTTCCTCGTTCCAACCGTACAGCTTCTCCTCGAGCTGCGTCCGCGACAGGACCGCGCCGGGTCGCGCCAGCAGGGCCTCGAGCAGGGCGAACTCGCGGGCGGAAAGTGCCACCGGCTCGCCGCCCACCCACGTTTCGTGGGTAACCGGATTCAATTCGATCTCGCCGTACCTGATGACGGGCTCGGCGCGTCCCGTGCTGCGCCGCAGAAGCGCGCGGATCCGGGCCGCCAGCTCCGACGAGCTCGAACGGCTTCACGACATAGTCGTCGGCGCCGGCATCGAGCCCCGCGACCCGATCGGCTACCGCGTCGCGGGCGGTCACGATCAGGACGGGCCGCGCGTCAGCCCGCCGACGCATCCCGCGAAGCACGTCGAGCCCCTCCTTGCGCGGCAACCCGAGGTCGAGCACCACGAGGTCGTGCACGCGCCCGGCGAGCGCCAGCTCGGCCGCGCGTCCGTCCTGCACCCAGTCCACGGCGAAGCCTTCCTGCTTCAGTCCGCGGGCAATCGCCGCGCCGATCATCGGATCGTCTTCGGCAACGAGGAGACGCATCTCGAGACTTGGCGGCCGTTCTCGCCGCGCATCGGCACTACTTCTTCGGCTCGAACGCGAGCGAGGCGGAATTCATGCAGTAGCGGAGCCCGGTGGGCTGCGGACCATCCTCGAACACATGGCCCAGGTGGGCGTCGCACGCGGCGCAGACGACTTCTGTGCGGCGCATGAACCAGCTGCTGTCCTCGACATTGCGCACGTTCTGCTGGTCGACCGGGGTGTAGAAGCTCGGCCAGCCGGTGCCGGAATCGAACTTGGTCGACGCGTCGAACAGCGGCATGCCGCAGCAGACGCAGCGGTAGGTTCCGGGCGCATGGTTGTCCCAGTCCTTGCCGGTAAAGGCGCGTTCCGTGCCTTTCTTGCGCGTCACCCGGTATTGTTCCGGCGAGAGTTGCGCGCGCCATTCGGCGTCCGACTTCGTGACCTTGTCGACCATGGTGGTTCCCTCGTTCGGTAAAAGCGTCGCGGACATTTACGCCGCGACATCCCGGCCTTGCACCCCGGGGGCAGGGCGCGCCGCGGGATGCAGTATAGTAAAGCAACCTATCGCACGAAGGTGCCGCGGGCGCCCGGGTGCGGATCCCTCCATCATCTTCGACGCCGGTCACCGACTTGGATTCCGCCCGTACCGGCTCGTTCCGGCATGATGCGAAAGTGATCGGCCTGGTCGGGCTCGCGCACGGACTCTCGCATTTCTTCCAGCTTGCCCTTCCGCCGCTGTTCCCGTTGCTTCGCGCCGAGTTCGGCGTGAGCTTCGCGACGCTCGGCACGCTGGTCGGCGTGTTCTATGCGGCGAGCGGCATCACGCAGTTCGCGTCCGGCTTCGCCGTCGACCGCCTCGGGGCGCGACCGGTTCTCCTCTCGGGGCTGGCGTTGCTGGCCGGCGGGACCGCGCTCGCGAGCCTTGCGCCCGGCATTGGCTGGATGTTTCCGGTCGTCGCGCTGATGGGCGTGGGCAACGGAGTGTTCCATCCGGCCGATTTCGCGATTCTCAACGCCAACGTCGCGCCGCAGCGGCTCGGACATGCCTACAGCTCGCACGGCATCGGCGGCAATCTCGGCTATGCGCTGGCGCCGATCGTGAGCTTTGCACTGGGTGCCGCATTCGGGTGGCGAACGGCCCTGCTGACCATGGGCGCGCTCGGTGTCATCGGGCTCGCGTTCATCGTCACGCAGCGCGCGCTGCTCGTCTCGCACCGGGCTGAGGATGCGCACCTGCACACGCTTGCCGGCAGCGTTGCGTTGTTCGTGCAGGCGCCGATACTGCTGTGTTTCGCGTACTTCGTGGTCCAGACGATGGCTGGCGTGGGCTTGCAGACGTTCATGCCGAGCGCGCTTTACGCCGGACTGGACGTCCCGCTGGCGCTGGCGACCTCGGCGCTGACGGCGTACCTGTTGGGCGGCACGGCCGGAATCCTCACCGGCGGGTTTCTCGCCGCGAAGACCACGCGCCACGACAGGGTTGCCGCAATGGGCCTGTTCGTGGCAGCAGTCCTGCTCGTTGCCGTCGTCACCGCAGGCATCGCGCTGCCCGTCGTACTGCCCTTGTTCGCCGTCGTCGGGTTCGCCCTCGGTGCGACGGGCCCCTCGCGTGACCTGATCGTGCGCAAGGCGACGCCGAAGGGCGCCGCCGGCCGCGTGTACGGCTTCGTCTATTCGGGACTCGACCTTGGCGCGACGCTGGGCCCGATCTGGTTCGGCCTGCTCCTGGACCACGGTCTCGCGCGCGAGATGTTCGGCGCCGTCGCCGCTTGCCTCCTGCTGGCGATCGGCACTGTCGTGCAGACTCGGCGCGCGACGACAGCGCAGGGTGCGGTAGCGCTGGAACGGACGCCTTGAGGGGGGCGATGGACCTCGGAATCGCCGGGCGGAAGGCGCTCGTTTGCGCCGCGAGCAAGGGCCTCGGCCGCGGATGTGCACAGGCGCTCGCCGACGCCGGTTGCGACGTCACCATCGTCGCGCGAACCGAGGAAACGGTGCGCCAGGCAGCGACCGAGATCGGTGCGCGCAGCGGCCGGCCCGTGCGCGCCGTCGCGTGCGACATCACGACGCCCGAGGGGCGGGCCGCGGCACTGGCCGCGTGCGGGGAGCCCGACATCCTCGTCAACAACGCAGGCGGCCCGCCGCCCGGCGATTTTCGCGACTGGGATCGCGCCGCCTGGATCCGGGCGCTGGACGCCAACATGTTGACGCCGATCGAGCTGATCAAGGCGACCGTGGACGGCATGATCGCGCGCCGGTACGGCCGCATCGTCAACATCACGTCGGGCGCGGTCAAGGCGCCCATCGAGTTCCTCGGCCTGTCGAATGGCGCGCGCTCGGGATTGACAGGCTTCGTCGCCGGGCTCGCCCGGCAGGTCGCGCGGCACAACGTGACGATCAACAACCTGTTGCCCGGGCCTTTCGATACCGACCGGCTGCGCACGACGATGGCGGCGCGCGCAAGCGCTGCCGGCAAGTCGTTCGAGGACGCGTTTGCGGCGGGACAAGCGGCGAATCCCGCTCGCCGTTATGGGACGATCGACGAATTCGGTGCCGCGTGCGCCTTCCTGTGCAGCATTCACGCCGGGTACATCGTCGGCCAGAACTGGTTGATCGACGGCGGCGCCTATCCAGGAACGTTCTGAGCGTGCAGTGACCGCGTGGCATCAGTACGCCGCGAGATCGGCCCACCCGTCCTTCCGGATCCGGGCGACGACGCGAAAGCCTTCCACGCCCAGCGGTTCGACGACGGCCGCTTCGCCTTCCTCGAGGTAAATGCCGAGTGTTCGGATGGCTGCACCAACAGCGCGCGCATCGGCGCGGCCGGCATCGGTGAGATTGCGCTGCGTCGCGCAATCCTCGAAGCCGGTCATTCGCTCGTCGTTCTGGCCGAAATCGGTCGCGGTGTGGCGGAAATAGAGGATATAGCCGCCGTTGCGCAGTGCTTTGGCCAGCAGCGGGCCGGCCAGCGCCGCGGCAGGCGTTGCCGAATCCGTCGCGCGATCGGCGGTCGCCTGCCCCGACGACATCGCCGCAACACTCCCGAGCAACGCCGCGAGCCCCAATGACACGAGCGCGTGGATTCCCCGGCGAATGATTGGCGCGAGTCCCATGGCGGCCATCGCCGAGTGTTCAGCCTGATCGGGCTGCGCCGTTTCGGCGGGAATCAATGCTCATCATCGTCATCGCTCGCCGCCCGATTCCGCGCGAACGTACCGGTCACCGCGAATTCGGTGGCGCGTTCTCGCAGCGGATCGACATCGAAGGCAAGATCGCCGTTGGGCTCGCTGCGGCCGGTGGCGCGCACGGCCGCGAAATCGAAGAGCGCCCGATCCATCAGGTGCGACGGCACGACCTTCGCCAGTGCGTTGTAGATGGATTCCACGCGGCCCGGATGCCTGCGCTCCCATTCGTGCAGCATTTCCGTCACCTGCCTGCGCTGCAGATGCTCCTGCGAGCCGCACAGGTTGCAGGGGATGATCGGGAAGCCCATGAGGTCGGCGTAGCGCGCGAGGTCGCGCTCCCGGACGTAGGCAAGCGGACGAATGACGACGTGCCGGCCATCGTCGGAAACGAGCTTCGGCGGCATTGTCTTGAGCTTTCCGCCGAAGAAGAGATTGAGGAAGAACGTCGCGAGGATGTCGTCGCGATGGTGCCCGAGCGCGATCTTGGTCGCACCGATCTCTTGGGCCACGCGGTAGAGCACGCCGCGGCGCAAGCGCGAGCAGAGCGAGCACATCGTTGCACCCTCGCCGATCACGCGCTTGACGACGCTGTAGGTGTCCTGTTCCTCGATTCGGTACGGCACGCCGCGCGCCTCGAGGTAGCGCGGCAGGACGTCGGCGGGGAATCCCGGCTGCTTCTGGTCGAGATTGACGGCGACGATCTCGAATTCGACGGGAGCCCGGTCCTTGAGCGAGAGCAGAATGTCGAGCAGCGCGTAGCTGTCCTTGCCGCCGGAAAGGCAGGCCATCACGCGATCGCCGGGCTCGATCAGCGAGAAATCGCCGATCGCCTCGCCGACCTGGCGGCGCAGGCGCTTGCGCAGCTTGTTCGCCTCGAACTCGGTCTTCCGTGGGTCGCGGCGCGCGGCCGGACGCTTCCCCTCGTGCCCGCTGGATGCAGCAGGCGGGGCAGTGGGCGGGACAGTGTCGTCCATGATGTGCCGGCCATTCTACCTTTCGGCTGCCGGCCGCGGCGCACTGCGGCCCATGTTACCCGGCGCAGTCCGAGTGCTACGATCACCTCCCGCCACCGCCCACGTCGGCGTTCGAGATCGCATCCATGCCCATCAAGGTTTCCTCCCAGTTCGATTCCGGCGCGATCGACGTGATTGCCGCCGACCGCCACGACGACATCCGGCTCGGGCTTTGCGCCGACTCGCACGCCGATTTCCGCCAGTGGTTTCACTTCCGGGTCCAGGGCGCGGCGGGGTTGCCGCTGCGGCTCCTGTTCACGAACGCCGGCGGGTGCACTTATCCGGAAGGGTGGCAGGATTATCGTGCCGTCGCTTCGTACGATCGCCGGCACTGGTTCCGCGTGGCAACCACGTACGACGGCCAACAGTTGGTCGTAGCGCACGTGCCGGAGCGCGACAGCGTCTATTACGCCTATTTCGAGCCGTACTCGTGGGAACGACACCTCGATTTCATCGGCCGTCTGGAGGCGTCGCCACGGGTGCGGCTCTCGGCCCTGGGCACAAGCGTCGAAGGGCGCGATCTTGATGTCGTGACGGTCGGAGAGGGCGGCCCCGGAAAGCGACCCGTCTGGGTGATCGCGCGCCAGCATCCCGGCGAAACGATGGCCGAGTGGTTCGTCGAGGGCATGTTGACACGGCTCGTCGACCCGGTGGACGCCACGGCACGCGCGTTGCTCGAGCGCACCGTGGTCCACGTCGTCCCCAACATGAATCCGGATGGCAGTGTCCGCGGCAATCTCCGCACAAACGCGGCGGGCGCGAATCTGAATCGCGAGTGGCTCTCCCCGTCGGCGCAGAAAAGTCCCGAGGTCCTGTGCGTGCGCGAAGCGATGCACGAGACCGGCGTGGCAGCCTTCCTCGACATCCACGGCGACGAAGTGCTGCCGTACGTGTTCGTCGACGGCTGCGAGCGGCTACCGAACTATACGCCGGCACAGCACGAACGCGACCGGAGGTTCACAGAGGCGCTTCTCGCGGCGAATCCCGACTTCCAGACCGTGCACGGCTACC
Source organism: uncultured beta proteobacterium (assembly GCA_963809965.1). Taxonomy (GTDB): domain Bacteria; phylum Pseudomonadota; class Gammaproteobacteria; order Burkholderiales; family Casimicrobiaceae; genus CAIWHR01. The sequence continues at coordinate 31,060 of CAWELU010000021.1, read as the reverse complement.
CGGCGGACAAGGACACCAAGGTGAACCTGTCGCTCGCTTCCAAGTACGTCGGGCACACATTCGGTTGCCTCGCGCTAACGCTCGAGATGCCGTTCAAGGACAATGCGAATCAGCCCGACGCGCAAGCCGGCTGGAGCGGCGCGCGCAGCATGCGGCTGGGTGCCGACGTCCTCGCGGCATTGCGCGCCGTCGTCGAGCGCGATTGACGCGTCGGTACACGTACAGTGCCGCGCCAGCGCCGATCGCGCTGTCGCGTTGCCGGTGATTCCCGGGCCCCGGGGGGCGGCCGGAGTTCTATTGCTTCGGGGCCGCTGTGTCCTTCGCCGCATCGACGGCCTTGGCGGCGGCGTCCTTGGTCGCGTCTGCGGCCTGGCCAGCGGCCTCCTTGGTCGCGTCTGCGGCCTGGCCAGCGGCCTCCTTGGTCTTGTCGGCGGCTTCCTTGGTGGCTTCCTTCGCGGCCTCGCCGGCCTTGACCGCCGCTTCCTTGGCCTTGTCGGCGGCCTCCGATGCAGCCTTCTTGGCGGCGTCGGCCGCCTGTTGGGATTCCTGGCCGCAGCCTGCGAGCGTGGTGGCACAGACGAGCGCGGTCAGCGTGACAAGCAAGCGAGTGTTCATCGATTTCTCCTGGTGGGTAAAGCATGCGGCGTCAACACACCGCCGGGTACCTGATGGGCGATGAGCCGGCAGCCGCGGACAACTATTTTACACGACTGATCGGCAGCCGCGGCGGGTCGGGAAACTCACGCGTTTGGTCCCATCACGATGCTTGCGCTCGTTGGCGAGTTCAGACGTCCGATCCATCCGAATGCCGTGGCGAACACGACGAGGGCGAAGGCCGCCATGGTAAACGCGAGCGGATAGACGGTCCCGTCGTGCGATGCGCCGATCCAGACGCCCGTAAGTGCCGCGACCGACATCGCCAGGAACCCGAACAATCCGGCGGCGGCCCCGGCATGATGGGGAAACGGCGCGACGCTGCCCGCCTGCCCGCAGGGGAAGTTGATGCCGTGGGCGAGAAAGTAAACAAAGCCGGGCCCGACGACGCCAAGCCAATGCGGCGGGCCGGCCAGGACCGCCACCGTCAGCGCGATCCCGCTCGCCAGCGATAGCGCCGCACCGACCTTGAGCGTTCGCGCAACGCTCCGGTGCGCGAGAAGCCGGCGGCAGACGATCGTGCCCAGCAGGTAGCCACTGACGCAAAAGGCGAAGCCGAAGCCGAAATATTCGGCGGGGACGCCGAGCACGCGGATAAGCACGAACGAAGATCCCGAAATGAACGCGAAGAGGCCGCCGTAGGATGCGCCCGCGAGAAGGGTGTAGGCGCGGAAATCCGACGAGCGCAGCACGAACGCGTAGTTCCCGGCGAGCGCGCGGGCAGCCGTCGCGCGCGGGTCGGGCGTCCGGTTCGTCTCGGTGAGCTGCACGAGCGTCGCGCCGAGCAGCACCGCCGCGATGAACGTCTGCGCGAGAAATGCCGCGCGGTGTCCGAAGCGGACTTCGAGCAGGCTGCCCACGACCGGTCCGACGATCGCCCCGATCGCGAGTATCGCGGACGCCGTTGCCATCGCCCTCGCGCCCGCGAGCGGATCGTAGACGTCCCGCACGATGGCACGCGCGACGACCACGACTGCACAGGCCCCGATCGCTTGCACGAACCGCGCGGCGATGAGCGCTTCGATCGACGGCGCAAGCGCGCAGCCGAGGCTCGCTGCGACGTAGACGCCGAGTCCGGTCAGGAGCACCGGGTAGCGTCCGTAGCGGTCCGACACCGGGCCCGCGAACAGTTGCATCGTCCCGAACGCGGCGATCCATACGGTGAGCGTGAGCTGCACCGTGGCGATCGACGCGGAAAATGTCCGCGTGAGTCCGGGCATCGACGCCAAGTAGAGGTCCGTCGATACCGGCTGCAGCATGAGGTAGCAGCCGATCAGCGTGACCATCGTGCGGCCGCCGACTCCGTGCGGCAGCCTCGGCCGGGACATCGTCGCGAGGCGATCGCGTCAGGCCGCGATGAGCTCGCGCAGCACGAAGGGCAAGATGCCTCCGTTGAGGTAGTAGTCGACTTCGATCGGCGTGTCGATGCGCAGCAGCACGGCAATCGCCTGCGAGGAGCCGTCCTTGCGTCGGATCGTAATAGTCAGGTCCATCTGCGGGCGGAGCCCCGCTTCGATGCCCGTGATGTCGAACGTCTCGTCACCCCAGATGTTGAGCGACGCAATCGTGTCGCCACCCTTGAACTGGCATGGCAATACGCCCATTCCGACGAGGTTCGATCGGTGGATCCGCTCGAAGCTCTTCGCCACGACCGCCTTGACCCCCAGGAGCTGCGTCCCCTTCGCCGCCCAGTCGCGCGACGACCCCGTGCCGTACTCCTCGCCACCGAACACCACCGTCGGCGTGCTCTCACGGATGTACTTCATCGCGGCGTCGTAGATCGACATCTTCTCGCCCGTCGGCTGGAATAGCGTGACCCCTCCCTCCTCGCGGGAGCCGTCGGGCCGCGCGGGCAGCATCAGGTTCCTGATCCGGACGTTGGCGAACGTGCCGCGCATCATCACGTCGTGGTTGCCGCGGCGCGAGCCGTAGCTGTTGAAATCGGCGACCGCCACCTTGTTCTGGAGCAGGTAGGCACCCGCGGGGGAGGTCGGCTTGATCGACCCGGCGGGGCTGATGTGATCGGTCGTGACGGAGTCGCCGAAGATGCCGAGCGCCCGCGCACCCTTGATGTCGCCGATCTTGCCCGACGTCATCTTGAAGCCGTCGAAGAACGGCGGCTTCGCGATGTACGTCGACGCCGGCCAGTTGTAGACCTGGCCCTTCGCGCCCGAGATCGAGCCCCACAAGGGATTGGCGTTGGCGAGATCGCCGTAGAGCGTGCGATAGATGGCCGGGTCCTTGGCGAAGCTCATCACGGCCGCGATTTCGTGCGATGTCGGCCACAGATCCTTGAGGAACACCGGGCCGTCGCTGCCGATGCCGACGGGCTCGGTCGTGAGATCCTTCAAGACAGTGCCGGCGATGGCGTACGCGACGACGAGCGGCGGCGACGCGAGGAAATTCGCCTTCAGGTTCGGGTGGATCCGCGCCTCGAAATTGCGGTTGCCGGAAAGCACCGCGGCGCAGACAAGATCGTTGCCGGTGATCGCTTCGTTGAATTCCGGCTTGAGGTCGCCGGCATTGCCGATGCATGTCGTGCAGCCATAGGCAGCGACGCCGAAGCCGAGCTTCTCCAGATAGGGCAACAGGCCGGACTTGGTCAGGTAATCGGTGACCACACGCGAGCCCGGTGCGAGCGAGGTCTTGATGTGCGGCTTGACCGCGAGGCCGCGCTCGACCGCCTTCTTGGCCAGAAGGCCGGCGGCGAGCAGCACGCCGGGGTTCGACGTGTTCGTGCAGGACGTGATCGCGGCGATCAGCACGTCGCCGTTGCCAATCTCGACGCCGTCACCCGTGGTGACCCGCCGCGCGAGCTTTTCGGCCGGCTGCGCGAAGCCGTTGTCGGCCACCGGTTTGCTGAAGAGCTCGCCGAACGTCTTCTTAAGGTTTCCGAGCTCGATGCGGTCCTGCGGACGCTTCGGCCCCGCGACCGAGGCCTTGATCGAGGCGAGATCGAGCGTGAGGACTTTCGTGTAATCGATGTCGCCGGCCTTGGGGACGCCGTAGAGTCCCTGGGCCCTGAAATACGATGCAAACGCATCGATTTCCGCCGCCATGCGTCCTGTCGCCTTGAGATAGTCGACCGTCGCGTCGTCGACCGGAAAGAAGCCCATCGTCGCTCCGTACTCGGGCGCCATGTTGGCAATCGTCGCGCGGTCGGGCACGGCGAGCGAGGCGGTGCCCTCGCCGAAGAACTCGACGAACTTGCCGACGACCTTCTCCCTGCGCAGCATCTCGGTGACCGTGAGCACGAGATCCGTCGCCGTGATTCCTTCGGCGAGCCTGCCCTTCAACTCGACGCCGACCACGTCGGGCGTAAGGAAATAGACCGGCTGGCCGAGCATGCCCGCTTCGGCCTCGATGCCGCCCACACCCCAGCCGACAACGCCGATCCCGTTGATCATCGTGGTGTGGCTGTCGGTGCCGACGAGCGTGTCCGGATAGTAGACGTCGCCTTTCCGGTGCACGCCGCGCGCCAGGTACTCGAGATTCACCTGGTGGACGATGCCGATTCCCGGCGGCACGACCTTGAACGTGTCGAACGCCTGCATCCCCCATTTCATGAACTCGTAGCGCTCGCCGTTGCGCTCGAACTCGAGCTTCATGTTGAGGTCCAGGGCGTCCGGCCGACGGTAGTAGTCGATCATCACCGAGTGATCGACCACGAGGTCGACCGGCACCAGCGGCTCGATCAGCTTCGGGTTCCTGCCCATGTCGGCCGCGACGTTGCGCATCGCCGCGAGATCGGCCAGCAGCGGCACGCCGGTGAAATCCTGAAGCACGACGCGCGCGACGACAAAGGGGATCTCGTCCGTCCGAGCCGCCTGCGGTTTCCAGTTCGCGAGTTGCCGAACGTGCTCTTCGCTCACCTTCTTGCCGTCGCAGTTGCGCAGCACGCTCTCGAGCACGAGCCGGATGGCCACGGGAAGGCGCGAGACCCGGCCGATGCCTGCCTGCTCGAGCGCGGGGAGCGAGTAGAACTGTCCGGTCGCGCCGGAAGGCAGCGTGAGTTGCTTCAACGTGTCGTGCAGGTTGTGTGGCATGGGATCTCTCTCGTGGCAAATCGTTTGGGTAGCGGCACCAGGATTGCTTACGTCAGCTCTTCGTCCTGGTCAACTGGCGGATGTTCATCGTCTTGCCTCCGGGGAGTGTCAGGTCTCCGGGTTTCTGTCCGGCCTTGCACGGACCCACGTGCCGGCCCTCGATCACGGTCGTCGATTCCTTGTTGCCCATGAACGGCGGATCGAAGGTCGCGTGCGCCTCGGTCCGGTAGGCGGCGTTTCCGGTCAGCGTCATCACGGCCTTCGACTGCATCCTGGTGCCGCCGAAATCGCAGACGGCCTCGGTCGTGACCTTGCTGCCGCTGGTCTTGATCTCGTGCTTGCTGCACATTCCGGCCATCATGCCGGTCGACATCCGGTACATCTCCTGCTGGACCGAATCGTCGAGGCACAAGGTCGTCGTTTGCGGTGCCTTGCCGTCGCCACGCGCCGACGACGTGGTCGTCTCCCACAGGCCGGCCTTCAATTTCGGGAAATCCTGGGCCATGACCGTGCCGACAAGCAGGGATAGTGCAACGGCGAAGATGGCACTGAGTTGGGTACGCATGCGCGCTCCTGTCGACTGGCCGGCGCCTGGATCGCCATCATAACGATGATTTCGGGCACCGGCATCGCCGCGGCGAACCGTGTCCCGCACTGCCTCGATTCGCCCGCAACCGTTCGACCCGCCGCGCGCACCGTGCGACGTCACCGGACATCGGGCTTCGCCGACGCGAAGAATGCTCGCGCGGGTCCGGGGATCGCGGCTCCCACCGCGTGCGCGCGTTGCAGCACCGTCCAGCAGTAGCGGTAGGATGCCCGATCGTGAAGCCGACCGCTCACCGCAAGCGGCGCCCAATCGATCGCCTGGGCTGCCGCGAGCACCGCAGCGGCTTCGGCGACTTCGCCCGGAGGCGGCTGCATTGCCCGCACGATCGGATCGATCTGCGACGGGTGGATGCTCCACATCCGCAGGAAGCCGAACTCTTCGCGGGCGCGGCGGGCGTCCTCGAACACCGCTTGCGGATCGTCGAGCGCACGGGTCACGCCGTGCGCCGGGATGCGCCGCGTGGGCAAGCGCCGCAGCCGCGGTTTCGCATTTCGCGCGGCGGACGAGGGGGTGGTCGAACTGGCCCGGGCTTTGCATCGCTGCCGCGGAAATCGCGCCGGCGTGCGCACTGACGAAGTCGAGCGTGCCGAAATCCAGGCTCACGACGCCGGGCAACGCCGCAATGGCCCACGCTTCGTGGACCGCGCCGTGCGTTTCGACGAGGACGCTCACTGGAATCTCGCGTCCCAGCCCGAGGTTGGCGTCTTCGAGGGCCAGCGCCTCCAGGACCCGCTCGACATCGGCCGCGGACTGGACCTTCGGCACCGTGATGAACGCCAGGCGATCGCCGGCTTCACCGACCAGGATCTGAAGTTCGACGCGCCACGTGGGGTGGCGGACATCGTGGATGCGCGCGCCCACGCGATCGAAGCGATTGGCGTCGCTCGCTATCAGGGAGCCGAGGGTGCGCGCATGCGCGCGTTCGCCCCCGACCGGTGCCCCGTCCTCGCAGTCGCAGGCGACATCGAACACCGGACCGCGCTCGGCCTGCAGCGCGAGCGCCTTGCGGACGAACCGCTCGCTGCCCGCGTAGTGGACGCAGGCCGGCAGCAGCGGGAGAGCGCGTTCGCTGCCGTAGAGCGCCGCTTGCGGCGAAAGCCGGGCCGTCATGGACGCGCCGGACTTGCCCAAGTCCGCTGCCGCACCTCAGGCGAGCATCGAGGCGACGCCGGCGCGCTCCTCCTCGAGCTCCTTCAGCGTCGCGTCCATTTTTTCGCGCGAGAACGCGTCGATCGCCAATCCCTGCACGCGTGTGTACTCTCGATTGGCGCAGGTGACCGGGACGCCATACATCACGTCCTGGGGTATGCCGTAGCTGCCGTCCGAGGGCACGCCCATGGTCACCCAGCGACCGCCGGTGCCGAGGGCCCAGTCCCGCATATGGTCGATGGCGGCGTTCGCGGCCGAGGCCGCGGACGAGGCGCCCCGCGCCTCGATGATCGCCGCCCCCCGCTTGCCGACCTTCGGCAGGAAAACGGTGCGGTACCAGTTCTCGTCATTGACCAGCGAGGGTGCCGGCTGCCCGTCGATCGTCGCGAAGCGGTAATCGGCGTACATGGTCGGCGAGTGGTTGCCCCACACGCAGAGCTTCTCGATCGATGCGATCGACTTGCCGGTCTTCGCGGCGAGTTGCGACATGGCGCGGTTGTGGTCGAGGCGCAGCATCGCGGTGAAGTTCTTCTTCGGGAGCGACGGCGCGGATTTCATCGCGATGTACGCGTTGGTGTTGGCGGGGTTGCCCACCACCAGCACGCGGACGTCGCGCGAGGCGGCCGCGTCGAGCGCCTTGCCCTGCTCGACGAAGATCTTCGCGTTCTCGAGGAGCAGATCCTTGCGTTCCATCCCGGGGCCGCGGGGCTTGGCGCCGACGAGAAGCGCATAGTCGGCGTCTGCGAAGGCGACCTTGGGATCGGCGGTCCCGTTCATTCCGGCGAGCAGCGGGAACGCGCAGTCCTCGAGCTCCATCATGACGCCCTTCAGCGCGGCCTGTGCCTTGTCGAGCGGCAGCTCGAGGAGCTGCAACGCGACGGGCTGGTCGGGGCCGAGCATCTGGCCGGAGGCGATGCGGAACAGCAGCGCATACCCGATCTGGCCGGCGGCGCCGGTGACAGCTACACGGACGGGCTTCTTCATATCGGGCTCCTCGGGCGTTCGAAAGAAAGGTGGGTGAGCAATTCCGACGCAAGGGACGGCAGACGCCCGGTCCGCAAATCCGAACGGCCGACGCGTCGCGGCTGGTACGCCGGGAAGTCCCCGGGCCGGGCTGAGGGCACCCGCGTCCGCTGGCGTGAATTCTACTTGAGAAGTGTCTCCAGGAGCGGCATTGGCGGCTCGGCGAGGCGAACCCGAGCGGAACACAGCGACCGGCTCCCCTGATGTCAAGGCGCTCGGGCAATGTCGCGCGCACGACATTCGCGCAGGCACGCGCCGCCCGCTTCCCGCGGCCAGCGCGCAAGCAAGGCCGACGCGTCTCGCGCGCCGCGCACGCATCGCGCTATAATTCGCTGTTGCTGCGCACAATCCGCCGTTGTCGCGGCGTCACCACCCGTTTGCGAGGTCTGACATGTCCGGGTCGACCCGTCCCGTCGCCAAGCCGCGTCCGGTATACCTGAACCTGGTCGCGATCCGCCTGCCCTTCCCCGGATTCGTGTCGTTCCTGCACCGGTTCAGCGGGGCGGTGATGTTCCTGATCGGCATTCCCGCGTTGCTTTGGGCGGTGGAGGCGAGCATCTCCTCGTCCGCGCGGTTCGCGGAGCTGGAGGCGGTGCTGGCGCACCCGCTGGCCAAGCTGGTCACTCTGGGCCTCGTGTGGGCCTACGTGCACCATCTGCTCGCGGGCGTACGGCACCTTGCGCTCGACCTGCACGTCGGCACCGAACTCAAGGCCGCCCGGCAGTCGAGCACCGTCGTGTTCGTGGCCGCACTGGCACTCACCGCGATCGTCGGAGTCAGGCTATGGTGAACCTGACCCAGAAACATGCGGTCGGCGCGCACTACGGCCTGCGCGACTGGCTGGTGCAGCGCGTCACGGCGGTCGTAATGATCGGCTACACGCTGCTCGCGGCGGGGATCGTGCTGTGGCACGGTGGCCTCGACCACGCGGCGTGGCAGACCGTCTACGCGAATCACGCCTTCAAGCTCGCGACGTTCCTGTTCATGGTGGCACTCTTCTGGCACGCCTGGGTCGGCGTGCGCAACATCCTGATGGATTACGTCAAGCCGGCGGGAATTCGGCTCGCACTGCAGGCGTGCGTGATCACGGTCCTGGTCGCGTACACCGGTTGGACCATCCAGCTCCTGTGGGGTATCCGGTGAGTCTGCCCATACGGAAATTTGACGCGATCGTCATCGGCGCCGGCGGCTCCGGCATGCGCGCGTCGCTGCAGCTCGCCGAAGCGGGCCTGTCGGTCGCAGTTCTGTCCAAGGTGTTTCCGACCCGCTCGCACACGGTCGCGGCGCAGGGCGGCATTGGCGCCTCGCTCGGCAACATGTCCGAGGACAACTGGCTGTGGCACATGTACGACACGATCAAGGGCTCCGACTGGCTCGGCGACCAGGACGCGATCGAGTACATGTGCAAGATGGCGCCGCAGGTCGTCTACGAGCTCGAGCACTTCGGGATGCCGTTCGATCGCAATCCCGACGGCACGATCTACCAGCGGCCGTTCGGCGGTCACATGGCGAATTTCGGCGAGAAACCGGTGCAACGCGCCTGCGCCGCCGCCGATCGCACCGGCCACGCGCTCGTTCACACGCTCTACCAGCGCAACGTGCGCGCGCGCACGCAGTTCTTCGTCGAGTGGATGGCGCTCGACCTGATCCGCGACGCGGAGGGTGACGTGCTCGGCGTCGCCGCGATGGAGATGGAAACCGGCGAGGTGATGATCCTGCAGGCGAAAGCAACCATCCTGGCGACGGGCGGGGCAGGGCGCGTGTTCGCGGCGAGTACCAACGCCTTCATCAACACCGGCGATGGCCTCGGCATGGTCGCGCGCGCTGGCATCCCGCTCGAGGATCTCGAGATGTGGCAGTTCCATCCGACCGGCGTGGCGGGCGCCGGCGTTCTGATCACCGAGGGGGTGCGGGGCGAAGGCGGGATCCTGCTCAACTCCGCCGGTGAGCGCTTCATGGAGCGCTACGCGCCCAATGCGAAGGACCTTGCCTCGCGCGACGTCGTCTCGCGGTCGATGGACCAGGAGATCAAGGAAGGTCGCGGCTGCGGTCCCGACAAGGACTACGTGCTGCTGAAGCTCGACCACCTCGGCCCCGACGTGATCATGAAGCGGCTGCCGGCAATTCGGGAGATTGCGATCAAGTTCGCCAATGTCGACCCGATCAAGGAGCCGATCCCGGTGGTGCCGACGCTGCATTATCAGATGGGCGGCATTCCGACCAACATCCACGGCCAGGTCGTGGCGCCGTCCGGCGACGACCCCAACGCCCCGGTCGGCGGACTTTATGCCGTCGGCGAGTGCGCCTGCGCCTCGGTACATGGCGCGAACCGCCTCGGCACGAACTCGTTGCTGGACATCGTCGTATTCGGCCGCGCGGCCGGGGATTTCATCGTCGGCCAGAACTTGCGTGCGCGATCGCACAAGCCGCTGCCAAGAGATGCGGGCGACAGTGCACTCGCCCGCGTCGCTCGCATCGACGCCACAACTGCCGGCGAGTCGGTCGCCGAGGTCGGCAACGCATTGCGCAAGACAATGCAGACGCACTGCGGCGTCTATCGGAATCAGGATCTCCTCGATGCCGGCGTGACGAAGGTGATGGAGATCGCGGAGCGCGTGCAGCGCGTCGCGATCAAGGACAAGAGCAAGATCTTCAATACCGCCCGCGTCGAGGCCTTCGAGCTCGACAACCTGATCGAGACGGCGAAGGCGACAATCGTGTCGGCAGCCGCGCGCAAGGAGTCGCGCGGTGCGCACGCGCGTAGCGACTACCCGAACCGCGACGACGTCAACTGGCTCAAGCACACGCTGTGGTACCGCGAAGGCAACCGGCTCGCGTACAAGTCCGTCAACATGAAGCCGCTGTCCGTCGACGCATTTCCGCCGAAGGCGCGGACGTATTGACCCCGAGCCCGCCGACCGAATCCCTCTCCCGGAGCAGCAATGAAATTCCGCATCTACCGGTACGATCCCGACCAGGATGCCAAGCCGTACCTGCAGGATTACGATGTTGCGCTCGATGGGCACGACCGCATGCTGCTCGATGCGCTGATCCGGCTGAAGGCCGTCGACGACACGCTCGCGTTCCGGCGGAGCTGCCGCGAGGGGGTCTGCGGGTCGGACGCGATGAACATCAACGGCAAGAACGGACTGGCCTGCATCACCAACCTGAAGGAGGTGAGCGAGCCGGTCGTGCTGCGCCCGCTGCCCGGTCTGCCCGTGATCCGCGACCTGATCGTGGACATGAGCCAGTTCTTCAAGCAGTACCACTCGATCAAGCCCTATCTCGTCAACGACACGCCGCCCCCGGAAAAGGAGCGGCTGCAGTCGCCCGAGGAGCGCGAGGAGCTCGACGGTCTCTACGAGTGCATTCTTTGTGCCTGCTGCTCCACCGCCTGTCCGTCGTTCTGGTGGAACCCGGACAAGTTCGTCGGGCCGGCGGGCCTGCTGGCTGCCTATCGCTTCATCGCCGATTCGCGTGACCAGGCCATCAACGAGCGGCTCGACAACTTGGAAGACCCCTATCGGCTCTTCCGCTGCCACAGCATCATGAATTGCGTCGATGTGTGCCCGAAGAACCTCAACCCGACGCACGCGATCGGCAAGATCAAGGAAATCATGGTCAAGCGGGTCGTCTAGCGCGCAATCGACGGCATGGCGCGGCCAGACAATGAACATGGGACAGTGAACGCAACCCCCGGCCCGGACCGCAATCGCCATGACTTCCACTGCCTCGAGCAATGCCGCGGCGCCAGGGTGCGCGGCTTCACCTGCGACGCTCGATCCGGATGCTCGTTCGCTCGCCCGCCTCCGCTGGCACTGCCGGCGGGGAATGCTGGAGAACGACCTGATCCTCGCGCGGTTTCTCGACGTGCGGGGAGCGGCGATCACCGGGGACGAGATTGCGGCGCTGGAGCGCCTGCTCGAACTCGGCGACAACGAACTGTGGGACCTCGTTTCCGGACGCGCGGAGCCGGATGACCCCGCCCTGCGCCCGCTCGTCGCGGCGCTGCGGGCAGCCTGACCCGTCCGCCTCCGGTGCGAGACAGATGCGACATGACGAACCGCAGTACAAGATCCGACGGCCGTACCCCGGGGCGCGCGCTCGATCGGAATCGACGTAGCCGGAGGAACCTCTGCATGGAGCCGACATCATGACCGACCGCACCGCCACGCTCACCTTTTCCGACGGCTCGCCGTCGATCTCGTTTCCGGTGCTTGCCGGCACCGTGGGACCGGACGTCATCGACATCCGCACGCTCTACGGCAAGACCGGGAAGTTCACCTACGATCCCGGATTCCTGTCCACGGCCTCGTGCAACTCGAAGATAACGTTCATCGACGGCGACAAGGGCGAGCTGCTCTACCGCGGCTACCCGATCGAGGAGCTCGCGGTCAGGGCCGATTTCCTCGATGTTTGCCACCTGCTGCTCTACGGCGACCTGCCGAATGTCGCGCAAAAGGGCACGTTCCAGTCGCGTGTGATCAAGCACACGATGGTCAACGAGCAGATGCAGTTCTTCCTGCGCGGCTTCCGGCGCGATGCGCATCCGATGGCCGTGCTTACGGGCCTGGTCAGCGCGCTGTCGGCGTTCTACCCCGACTCGATCAATCTGCACGATGCGCACCAGCGCGACATCTCGGCCATCCGCCTGATCGCGAAGCTGCCGACGCTGGTCGCGATGGCCTACAAGTACTCCGTCGGCCAGCCGTACATGTATCCGCGCAACGACCTGTCCTATGCGGCGAACTTCATGCGGATGATGTTCGCCACACCCTGCGAGGACTACAAGGTCAACGACGTGCTGGTGCGCGCGATGGACCGCATCTTCATCCTGCACGCCGACCACGAGCAGAACGCATCGACGTCGACGGTGCGCCTGTGCGCGTCTTCGGGCACCAATCCGTTCGCGGCGATCGCGGCAGGCGTCGCGTGCCTGTGGGGTCCGGCGCACGGCGGCGCCAACGAAGCCTCTCTCAACATGCTCTACGACATCCAGGCCAACGGTGGTATCGCGAAGATCGGCGAGTTCATCGCCAAAGTGAAGGACAAGAACAGCAACGTCAAGCTGATGGGCTTCGGGCATCGCGTGTACAAGAATTACGACCCGCGCGCGAAGCTGATGCGCGAAACCTGCTACGAGGTTCTGGGCGAGCTCGGGCTTGGCGACGACCCCCTGTTCAAGCTCGCGATGGCGCTCGAGAAGATCGCCGTCGAGGACGATTATTTCGTCAGCCGCAAGCTCTATCCCAACGTCGACTATTACTCGGGGATCGTCCAGAAGGCGATCGGCATCCCGGTGCCGCTGTTCACCGCGATCTTCGCGCTGGCGCGCACCGTCGGCTGGATCGCGCAATTGAACGAGATGATCGCCGATCCCGAGTACAAGATCGGACGGCCGCGGCAGCTCTTCAGCGGCGCGACGCGGCGGCAGGTCAAGGTGATAAGCGAGCGGTGAAGCGGCGGTAGGAAGCGCCTCCGCGTCTACGGAGGCGCCGGCGAGGAAATCGAGAGCAATCATGGGCAGCATGCGCGAATTCGAGTCGACGAGCACGCTCTTCGGCGGCAACGTCCCGTTCATCGAGGAGCAGTACGATCGCTACCTCGCGAATCCCGCGGCGGTCGCGCCGGACTGGCGCGCCTATTTCGACTCGCTGCGGGGCGGGGCCGCCGATGTCTCGCACGCGCCGGTCATCGAGTCGTTCATCCAGGTTGCGCGAAGCCGCCGGGTTGCCGGCGCGATGGTCGATGCGTCGACCATGCACAAGCAGGTGCTCGTGCTGTCGATGATCGGCAAGTTCCGTACGCTCGGGATGTTCCACGCCGAGCTCGACCCGCTGAAGCGGCAGGAAAAGCCCTACCTCGCCGACCTGGACCTGTCCACCTACGGCTTCACCGAGGCCGACATGGACACCGAGTTCGACGTCGGCTCGTTCAAGGCCGGCGCCGACCGGATGCGGCTGAAGGAGCTCATCGTCGCGCTGCGGGACACCTATTGCCGGACCTTCGGCGCCGAGTACATGTACATCTCCGACACGGCGACCAAGCGCTTCGTCCAGAACCGCCTGGAGCCGATCCGCTCGCGCCCCACATATCCCCCGGAACAGTGCCGACACATCCTCGAGCGGCTCACCGCCGCCGAGACGCTGGAGCGTTACCTGCATACCAAGTACGTCGGCCAGAAGCGCTTTTCCGGCGAAGGCGGCGAAACGATGATTCCGATGCTCGACCACCTGATCCAGATCGCCGGCAGCATCGGCGTGCAGGAGACGGTGATCGGCATGGCGCATCGCGGCCGCCTCAACGTGCTCGTCAACACCCTGGGAAAGATGCCGGCGGATCTCTTCTCGGAATTCGAGGGAAAGCACACCGAGGAGCTCCTGGCCGGGGACGTCAAGTACCACCAGGGATTCTCGTCCGACGTGGTGACGCCGGGCGGGCCGATGCACCTCACGCTCGCTTTCAACCCGTCGCATCTGGAAGCCGTGAATCCGGTTGTCGAAGGCTCGGTGCGCGCGCGCCAGCACCGCCGGCGCGACGACAAGGGAGACCAGGTGCTTCCCGTGCTGATCCACGGCGACGCCGCGGTCGCGGGGCAGGGCGTCATCCAGGAAGTGCTCAACATGGCCCAGACGCGGGGCTACTACACGGGCGGCACGATCCACATCGTCATCAACAACCAGATCGGCTTCACGACATCCGATCCGCGCGATACGCGCGGCACGATCTATTGCACGGACATCGCGAAGATGGCGGAAGCGCCGATCTTCCATGTGAACGCGGATGATCCGGAGGTGTGCCTCCTCGCGGTCGAGATGGCGATGGCGTACCGGCAGCAGTTCCACCGCGACGTTTTCATCGACCTCGTCTGTTTTCGGAGGCTCGGCCACAACGAGGCCGACGAGCCGATGGTCACGCAGCCGCTCATGTACAAGAGGATCGCGCAGCATCCCGGCACGCGCAGGCTGTACGCGGACCGGCTGGTCGCGGCGGGCGTCATCGAGCCCGAGGACGCGGAAGCCATGATCGCGACGTACCGTGCGGCGATGGACAAGGGCCTGCACACCAACACGACGATCCTGTCGAATTTCAAGGCGCCGCTGACCATCGACTGGACGCCCTATCGGCATCGCAAGTGGACCGAGCCCTGCGATACGACCGTGCCGCTGCCCGAGCTCAAGACGCTCGCAGCCAAGATGACCGAAATCCCCGATGGCTTCAAGCCGCATCCGCGGGTCGAGCGCGTGCTCGCCGACCGCCGGGCCATGGGCGAAGGCAGGATGCCGATCGACTGGGGCATGGGCGAGACGCTGGCGTACGCCACGCTGCTACGTGACGGCTTTGGCGTGCGTCTGTCCGGCGAAGACGTCGGGCGCGGCACGTTTTCCCATCGTCATGCCGTCCTGCACGACCAGAACCGCGAGAAGTGGGATTCCGGGATCTGGATTCCGCTGGAGCGCGTGACCGAAGGCAGTCCGGCCTTCGAGGCGATCGACTCGGTCCTGACCGAAAATGCCGTGCTCGCCTTCGAGTACGGGTATGCGACCTCGGATCCGAAGCGGCTCGTCATCTGGGAAGCGCAGTTCGGTGACTTCGCGAACGGCGCGCAGGTCGTCATCGACCAGTTCATCGCGTCCGGTGAAGCGAAATGGGGACGCATCTGCGGCCTCGTGATGCTGCTGCCGCACGGCTACGAGGGACAGGGCCCCGAACACTCGTCGGCGCGGCCCGAGCGCTACCTGCAGCTTTGCGCGGAGCACAACATGCAGGTGTGCGTGCCGACGACGCCGGCGCAGATCTTCCATCTGCTACGCCGGCAAATGGTCCGGCCCTTCCGCCGGCCGCTGATCGTGATGAGCCCAAAGAGCCTGCTGCGGCACAAGGAGGCCGTCTCCACGCTCGACGAACTCGCCGCCGGCCAGTTTCAGAACGTGATCGGCGAGGTCGAGAAGGTCACGGCCAGGAATATCCGGCGGGTGATCGTCTGCACGGGCAAGGTCTACTACGAGCTCGCCGCCTATCGCCGCGAGCACAAGAGCCACGACGTCGCGATCATTCGCCTCGAACAGCTGTACCCGTTTCCGCACGCCGATTTCAAGGCCGCGCTGGCGAAGTTCCCGCAGGCGAAGGAGGTGGTCTGGTGCCAGGAAGAGCCGCAGAACCAGGGTGCGTGGTATCGGTTGCGCGCGTATCTGCGCGCCGACGCGTTGCCGAAACAGGTTGTCGCGTACGCCGGACGCCCGGTGTCCGCATCGACGGCGGTCGGCTACATGTCGAAGCACCTCGAACGGCAACGCAAGCTCGTCGAGGACGCCTTCGCGCCCAAGCTCTCCGAAGGCGAGATGCTCGTCGGCACCTGATGAGGAAGACGTAACGATGCGCGTCGAAGTCAAGGTTCCGCAGCTGCCGGAATCGGTCGCCGAAGCTACGCTGGTCAGCTGGCACCGGAAAGTCGGCGAGGCGATCAAGCGCGACGACAACCTGGTCGACGTCGAGACCGACAAGGTCGTGCTCGAGCTGCCCGCGCCCACCGGGGGAGTATTGGCCGAGATCATGAAGCCGGACGGGTCCACCGTGTCCGGCCAGGAAGTGATCGCCGTGATCGACACCGAGGCTTCCGCGACGACGGTCGCGACGGCACCGGTCGAGGTCAAGGCGGCGCCGGGAACGCTACCCGCGGCCCCCGGAATGCCCGCGGGTACCGCCGGTCCGCAGACAACCGCGCTGCCCGCCGCACGCAAGATGATGGCCGAGCAAGGTTTGACGCATGCCGAGGTCCCAGGCACCGGCCGCGGCGGGCGCATCACCAAGGCCGACGTCGTCGCGGCGGGCGAAACGAAGGTCGCACCAACCAGGGCGCCGCCGGAACCGACGGCGAAACCGGCAACGCCCGTGGTCGTGCCGCCGCCTGCGCTCGGCAACCGGCCCGAGCAGCGCGTTCCCATGTCCCGGCTGCGCCAGCGTGTCGCCGAGCGGCTCGTCGCGTCGCAGGCGACCGCCGCGATCCTGACGACATTCAACGAAGTCAACATGCAGCCGGTGATCGAGCTGCGCAATCGCTACAAGGACCGCTTCGAGAAGGAGCATGGCGTGAAGCTCGGCTTCATGGGCTTCTTCGTGAAGGCCGCGGTGCACGCGTTGAAGCGCTTTCCCGTGGTCAATGCGTCGATCGACGGCAGCGACATCGTCTATCACGGCTACTTCGACATCGGCATCGCGGTGGGGAGCCCCCGCGGCCTGGTCGTGCCGATCTTGCGCGACGCCGATCAGCTGTCGATCGCCGAGATCGAGGTGAAGATCACCGACTTCGGCAAGCGCGCACAGGAAGGGAAGCTCGCGGTCGACGAGCTCACCGGCGGCACCTACACGATCTCCAACGGCGGCGTGTTCGGCTCGATGCTGTCCACGCCGATCATCAACCCGCCGCAATCGGCGATCCTCGGCATCCATGCCACGAAGGACCGCGCCGTGGTGGAGAACGGTCAGGTCGTGGTGCGTCCCATGAACTATCTCGCGCAATCGTACGATCACCGGATCATCGACGGCCGCGAGGCCGTGCTGTCGCTCGTCGCGATCAAGGAAGCGCTGGAGGATCCGGCGCGGATGCTGCTGGACCTGTAGGGCGCCCGAGCGAGCGATGACCGAGCAATTCGACGTCGTCGTCGTCGGCGCCGGCCCTGGTGGCTACATCGCGGCGATCCGCTGCGCGCAACTGGGAATGAAGACGGCGTGCATCGACGACTGGATGCGCGAGGGCGGCAAGCCCGCCCCGGGCGGCACCTGCACCAACGTCGGGTGCATCCCCTCGAAGGCGCTGTTGCAGTCGTCCGAGAACTACGAGCATGCGGGCCATGCGTTCGCCGATCACGGCATCAAGGTCGAGGGACTCGCGATCGATGTCGGCCGCATGCTCGCGCGCAAGGAAAAGGTCGTCGCCCAGAACAACGACGGCATCCTGTATCTGTTCAAGAAGAACAAGGTGACCTTCTTCCACGGCGTTGGCGCGTTTGCCGGCGGCGATGCCGCGACCGGCTGGTCCGTCCGGGTCGACGGTGCGAAGCCGGCCATGCTGGTTGCGAAGCATGTCATCGTCGCCACGGGCTCGAAGCCGCGCGCGCTCCCGGGCGTTGCGTTCGACAACGTGCGGGTTCTGGACAACGCCGGCGCGCTTGCGATCGCCGAGGTGCCCTCGCGGCTCGGCGTCGTCGGCGCGGGAGTTATCGGCCTCGAAATGGGCAGCGTCTGGCGGCGGCTCGGCGCCAAGGTGACCGTGCTCGAAGCGCTGCCGGCATTCCTCGGAGCCGCGGACGATGCGGTGGCGCGCGAAGCGCAGAAGCTTTTCCGGCGGCAAGGCCTGGTCATCCACACCGGCGTTGCGATCACGCGGGTCGAGGTCGGCACCGATGAAGTCGTTGTCGGCTTCAACGACGCCTCCGGGGCGGCGCAGTCGGCAGCCTTCGACCGCTTGATCGTGGCGATCGGGCGACTCCCGCACACGGACGGTCTGGCCGCTGGCACCGTCGGACTCGCGCTCGACGAGCGCGGCTTCGTCGCGGTCGATGCCGAGTGCCGGACCAACCTTGCCAACGTGTGGGCGATCGGAGACGTCGTGCGCGGCCCGATGCTCGCGCACAAGGCCGAAGACGAGGGCGTCGCGGTTGCCGAACGCATCGCCGGCCAGCATGGCCATGTCGATTTCAACACGATTCCCTGGGTGATCTACACCTCGCCCGAAATCGCGTGGGTGGGCCGAACCGAGCAGCAGCTGAAAGCGCAGGGAGTCGAGTACCGAGCCGGCACGTTCCCCTTCAGCGCGAACGGCCGCGCGCGGGCGCTGGGCGACACCAATGGCTTTGTCAAGATCCTCGCCGATGCCGAGCACCGACCGCATCCTCGGCGTCCACATCATCGGCCCGTTCGCGTCGGAGTTGATCGCGGAGGGTGTGGTCGCGATGGAGTTCGGCGCGTCGAGCGAAGACCTGGCGCGGATCTGCCACGCGCATCCGTCGTTGGCCGAGGCGACGCGGGAAGCCGCACTGGCCGTTGCCGGGCGGACGCTGAACCTCTGACCCACGCTAGGCAGTCGAGCCCTGCGCGTGCGGACGACGCTTCGATCTGCCGAGTCTCCCCGCGCGATGGAGCAGGGTTGAGCGCGCGCGACCGACACCTCGCCGGCGGCCCCGGTGGACAGCAACGTCGTCAGCCGGCGCGGCCCGATGATCGCGCATCTCGATCCGCTGCTTGCCGCCCGGGGCACCACGCTCGATCATGCCCAGGCCGCAGCGCTGGACCGACTCCAGTGGCTGGCGGCGGAACTCGAGGCGTTCCGCGCCGCGCGCGCATCGACCCTGAAGAAGCTCTTTTCGCCCCCCGACGTGCCGCGCGGCGTCTACCTCTGGGGCGGGGTAGGCCGCGGCAAGAGTCTGCTGATGGACGCCTTCTTCGCGACCGTGGGCCTTCGCCGCAAGACGCGTGTGCATTTCCATGCGTTCATGCGCGACGTGCACGCGGAGCTCGCCACCCTGAAGGACGAAGCCGATCCGCTGGCGACGGTGGCCGTGCGCATCGCGAAGCGCTGGCGGCTCGTCTGCTTCGACGAGTTCCACGTCTCCGACATCGCCGACGCGATGATTCTCGGCCGTCTCTTCGCCGCGCTATTCGCCCACGGTGTGGTGTTCGTGCTGACGTCGAATTATCCGCCCGACGGGCTGTGGCCCAATGGTTTGCAGCGCGAGCGCTTCCTGCCGGCCATTGCGCTCATGAAGGAGTGGCTCGATGTCGTCGAGGTGGATGGGGGCATCGACTATCGGCTGCGGGCCCTCGAACAGGTGGCGAGCTACCACGTGCCGCTCGGCCCCGACGCCGAGGCGGCGCTGGCCGCTGCCTTCGAGCGGATGCGCAGCGGCCCCGACGAGAGCCCGCGTCTGACGATCGAGGGCCGCACGCTCTCCGCGCGAAAGTGCGCGGGGAGCGCCGTGTGGTTCGATTTCGCGACGCTCTGCGACGGTCCCCGTTCGCAGCGCGACTATCTCGAGCTCGCCCGGACCTTTCCCGTGCTCTTCCTGTCCGGCGTCCCCCGGATGAGCGCGGACATGGGCGACCGCGCCCGCCGCTTCACGTGGCTCGTCGACATCCTGTACGATCATCGGGTGAAGCTCCTGGTCTCGGCCCAGGTGCGGCCGGAAGAGCTCTACCGCGAGGGGCCCAACAGCCGGGAGTTTCCACGCACGGTGAGCCGGCTCGTCGAAATGCAGACCCACGAATACATGGGGCAGCAGCACCTGGCCGCCGAAGCGGCGGGCTTGCCCGCCTAGCCGGGCGCCGCATCGAGCATCATCGCCTTTGCCCTCGCTTTCAACAACGAAAACGCCAACGCAAGGAGATGCCCGTGCAAAAATTCAAGGCCTACCGGACCTTCGAGGAGAACAAGGTCGTGTCCAGCCGATTCGTCGAGATAACGCTCGACGAGCTCGATCCGGGCGACGTCGTGGTCCGGACCAAGTACTCGACGATCAACTACAAGGACGCGCTGTCGTACAACGGGGCCGGGCGGATCATGCGGAAGTACCCGTGCAACGCCGGCATCGACATGGCAGGAACCGTGGATTCCTCGACCGACCCGCGCTGGAAACGCGGCGACAAGGTGATCGTCCACGCCTACGACATGGGCGTTGCGCACGACGGCGGGTACAGCGAGTACGTGCGCGTTCCCGGCGACTGGATCGTGCGCCGGCCGGAAAGCATGACTGCATTCGACGCGATGACGCTCGGCACGGCAGGATTCACCGCTGCGCAGGCGATCATGCTGATGGAGCACAACGGGCTGAAGCCGGAGAACGGGCCCGTTGCGGTCACCGGCGCGACCGGCGGCGTGGGGTCGGTCGCGATCGAGATCCTCGCGAAGATCGGCTACCACGTCGTCGCGATCACGGGCAAGCCGGAAGAGACGCATTACCTCAAGACGCTGGGCGCGAAGGAGATCCTGCAGCGGCAGGCGATCGATCTGACCAAGATCCGTCCGCTCGACAAGTCGACCTGGGCGGGGGTCGTCGACAACCTCGGCGGCGAAATCCTCGCGTGGCTGCTGTCGACGATGAAGATCGGCGGGACCGTGGGTGCGGTCGGCCTGGCGGCGGACATGAAGCTCAACACGACGGTGGCGCCATTCATCCTGCGCGGCGTCGCTTTGCTCGGTGCCGACAGCGCGAACTGCCCGCTGTCGCTGCGGCAGAAAGTGTGGAACAAGCTCGCCGTCGAGTGGCGGCCCGACCAGGTTCACGATCAGGTCCGAACCATCGACTTCGACGATCTGCCGACCCATTTCGATCCGTATCTCAAGGGCATGGTCCGCGGTCGCACGGTCGTGCGCATCGCTCCGGATTCTCATCCCTGAGGGGGTGAGATTGCGCCTAGGGCACGGCCGGCACCCGCTCGACGGGCCCTCCGACCCCTGCCGGCAGAACAACTTCGACCTGCTGCGATTCGTCGCCGCGTCGCGGGAACGCGGGCCCCGCCTCGGGGCGTTCACGCACAAGCGGGCGCTGCGCATCCTGCCCGCATACGTCACGGTCATCACGCTCGTGGCGCTGCTGCTCGGCCCCATGGTGCTGTCCCTGTGGTGTGCTGGCGCGCTCATGCGGCGCGCGGCGTGATCGTGCTGATCGTCGCACGGGGGCATGTGCGAACGATCCTCGCGTCGCCGTGGCAGAGGTCGACGGTCGTGTGCCCGATGGTCAACGCATGAACAGGTCGAGTCGCTTGGGCCGGAGCCTCGGGGCACTTTGCGCAAAGCCCGCGTTCGTACTTGTCGCCATGTGGGTCGTCGCGGTGATGCCTTGGCTGACGTGGCGCAAGACGATTCCTTATGACGCGAAGGACGAGTTTTATCCCGGCGTCGTGTTCACGGTAGGAAGTCTGTTGCGCGGCGAAGCACCATTCTGGAATCCGTACCTCTTCTCAGGATACCCGTCGTTCGCCGACCCGCAGGCGATGACGTTTTCCCCGACCGTCGTCCTGCCCATGCTCGTCTCCCAGGACTTTGTCTGGTTCGACATCGTCGTCCTCTTGCACCTGCTCTTCGCCGGGTTCGGCATGTTGCGCTTGGGTCGCTCGTACGGATGGCCCCACTTCGCGGCGCTCATCGCGGCGATGGTTTTCATGTTCGGCGGTGTCGCTTCGTCGCGCTTGCAGCACACGCCGATGATCGTGACCTGGACATTCCTGCCGTGGATATTCGTTGCACTGCGGGAATTGTTGCGCCAACGGTCCTGGCTGGCGGCGGCTGGTCTGGGCCTCGCACTTGGCCTTGGCGCGCTTCAACTGACACAAGTCACCTACCTTGCGCTGCTGCTCGTGGGTGCGTGCGCGATTGGCGGACTTTGGAAGACTGCGTTCTCCGAAGGCCGGCGTGGTGCGGCCGCAATTGCAGTCCGCCTGGGCGCGGCGGGAGCATTGTCGTTACTGATCGTCTCGCCGCAACTGGTGGCGACAATGGGCATTCTTCCCTACTCGACTCGCGCGACCATCGCGTTTTCCGATGCCGCCGCCAATTCGCTTGCTCCAGTCGCCTACGCAACGCTGGTTTCGCCCAATGCCCTCGGTAGCCTGTGGGGCACGTACGTCGGTCCAAACGATCTCACGGAAACCTATTTCTATCTCGGTGCCTTTCCCGCGGCGATGCTGTTGAGCGGGCTTGGACGGCGACGGCAGGGCCTGGGCCCGGATGCGACGCTGTTTTGGACCCTCGCGCTCGCGGTCTCGGTCGTCTATGCGCTCGGAGACGCGACGCCAGCATTTGCCTGGCTGTTTGACTATGTTCCCGGTGTCCAGCGTTTTCGACGCCCGACCGATGCCGCTTTCCTGTCCGTTTTCTGTGCGGCCGTTCTGATCGGTGCCTCGATGAATCCGCTGCGCGAGAGGACGGAAGCGGGTGCGGGCCCGACCGCTCGATTGCGCGTAATCGGCGTGACGGTTGTTCTGCTGCTCGTTGGCGCGCTCGGGGCGACCGCATGGTCGGGAACGACAGTGTCTCCGCTCAGTCTGGCCATGCTGGTGTTTGGCTACCTGTGTCTTGCGCGGGCCCGGAGGGCAGAGCAACCGGGCGCCTGGCTGGCGGTCCTCGTGCTATCCGTTTTCGTCGACCTCAAGTTTCACAATGTGGGCAATCGCTTGAACGCACATCGCGCCGAGCAATATCTCGCGAGTACGTCGACCGACGGCAACCCGGCGATCCGTTTCGTGGCGCGGCGACTGCGCGAACGTCCCTACGATCGAATCGAGTTGCGCACTGGCGTGGGGGAAGCGAATCTACCCGAGGTCGCCGGCCTTTTCTCGATTGGCGGGCTCAACCCGCTGGTGCTCAAGGATTACGTCGATTTCACCGGCATGGACTCCAATCCGCACACGCCGCGAAGGGCTACGGGTGCATTCGACACCTATCGAGGGAAGGTGAACGACTTGCTGGGAGTGCGCTACCTCATTGCCGACGATTCAATGCGACACGCCATTGCGCGGGATCTTGGCCCGTCCTATCAGCCGGTGGCGGAACTGGAAGGGCGGGTGATCTGGGAGAACAGCCGCGCACTGCCGCGCGTGCTGCGCCCGAGGCAGCCGATCCCGGGGCCGCCGCCGGCACTGTATATGCCTGCCATGCTCAACGGCATCGATCTCGAGGAGTACGTCCATGTCGAGGCGCCGATGGAGGTGTTGGCGAAATGCGGTGGCGATCGAGCGACGCTCGCGGGTATCACGCGCTATTCGAACAATGCGGTAGTCCTTGAGGTGCAAACCAGTACGGCCGCATGGGTCGTGCTCAATGACATCTATCTCGACGGTTGGCGCGCCGAAATAGCCGGAGAGTCAATCCCGGTCTATCGTGCCAACGGCCTGTTTCGGGCGGTGTGCGTGCCTCCCGGTCACCATTCCGTACAATTCGTGTTCGCCCCTTACCGGCGCTGGCTGGAGCGGGTGGTCGAGGCATTCGCGTCGTAGTCACTGCAGTCGACCATGGACAATGTCGCCATGCGTGGAAGCGATTGCCACGGCGGCCGGAGTCCGTCGGCGCCACGCATTGGATCGGTCCCGCACCCGGCCACACATGCTTTGTCGTTTGCGTGACACTTCTGCGCCAGGGCGACGCGATGGACATGCGATTGCGCAGACGCGATCGACGCGCGAAAATCGACGTTCGCGCGCAAACTGCCACAGCGAACAGGGAGAACACGATGCCAACCTACAAGGAATTCCATCGCGCTTCGATTGCCGACCGCACCGCGTTCTGGGGAAGCGAAGCCGCGCTCGTCGACTGGCAGACGCCGTTCTCGGCGGTGCTCGATTACACGAAACCTCCGTTCGCCAAGTGGTTCCTCGGCGGACGCACGAACCTTTGCCACAACGCGATCGACCGGCACCTTGCCAAGCGTGCCGACCGGAAGGCGCTGATCTACCTCTCGACCGAGACCGGCGAGCATCGCAGTTACACGTTCTCGCAACTCTACGAGGAAGTGAACCGTTTTGCCGCCGTCCTCACGGCCGAGGGCGTGGGGCGCGGCGACCGCGTGCTGATCTACATGCCGATGATCGCCGAGGCGGCGTTCGCGATGCTCGCCTGTGCGCGCATCGGAGCGATCCACTCGGTCGTGTTCGGCGGCTTTGCGGCCGCGAGCCTCGCGACCCGCATCGACGACGCGACGCCCAAGGTGATGATCACCGCCGATGCGGGCATGCGCGGCGGCAAGCCGGTTCCATACAAGCACCTGGTGGATGAGGCGATCCGTCTCGCAGCCAACCCGCCGCGGACGGTCATCATCGTCGACCGGGGGCTGGACCGCGAAATGCCGCGCGTCGCCGGACGTGATCTCGATTATGCGGCGCTCCGCGCCAAGCACATGAACGCGCAAATACCGTGCACGTGGCTGGAATCGTCCGAGCCCTCCTACATCCTCTACACGTCGGGAACGACGGGCAAGCCCAAAGGGGTGCAGCGTGACACCGGCGGCTACGCGGTGGCCCTCGCCTCTTCGATGCGCCGGATCTACTGCATCGAGCCTGGCGACACGATGTTCACCACGAGCGACATCGGCTGGGTCGTCGGGCATTCGTACATCGTCTACGGGCCGCTCATCGCCGGCGCGACGACGATCATGTACGAGGGCCTGCCGATCCGACCCGACCCCGCGATCTGGTGGAAGATCGTCGCCGAGAACAGGGTCAAGACCATGTTCAGCTCGCCGACGGCGATCCGCGTGCTGAAGAAGCAGGATCCGGCCTACATGAAGCGGCACGATCTGTCGACGCTCAAGTACCTCTTTCTCGCCGGCGAGCCGCTTGACGAGCCCACCGCGCGCTGGGCCTCCGATTCGCTTGGCGTGCCGATCGTCGACCATTACTGGCAAACCGAGACGGGATGGGCGATCCTGTCCGCGATGCCGGGTGTCGAGGACACACCGCGCAAGTTCGGAAGCCCGTCGTTCCCCGTCTACGGTTACGATGTGAGGTTGCTGCGCGAAGGCAGCGGCGACGAAGCGGGCGCCGACGAAAAAGCGGTGCTGACCATCATGCCGCCGTTGCCGCCGGGTTGCATGTCGACCGTGTGGGGCGACGACGCGCGCTTCGTCAAGACCTATTTCTCCGATTTCGGCACCAAGCTCGCGTATTCGACGTTCGATTGGGCGACACGCGACGCGGATGGCTACTATTTCGTACTCGGCCGCACGGACGACGTGATCAATGTCGCCGGCCACCGCCTCGGCACGCGCGAGATCGAGGAGGCGGTCCAGGCGCACTCCGGCATCGCCGAAGTTGCGGTCGTGGGCGTCGCCGATCAACTGAAGGGACAGATCCCGGTGGCCTTTGCCGTCGTCAAGGATCCGGCGATGTTGGCCACGCCCGAGCTGGTCGCGCGGATGCGCAAGGAAGTCCTGGATACGGTCGACCGCGAGCTCGGGGCCATCGCGCGGCCGGGCGCCGTTCACTTCGTCACGCTGTTGCCGAAAACGCGATCCGGGAAGCTCCTTCGCCGCTCGATCCAGGCACTGGCCGAGGGTCGCGACCCGGGCGACCTGACGACGATCGAGGACCCGGGTGCGCTCGAGCAGATCCGGGCCGCGCTGGCCGGCCGAGCGCCGACCTGATCCATGCCCGTCGTTTCCGCTTCCGTCAACGACAAGGCCGGCGGCGCCGCCGATCACGCACTCCTTGCTGTCGTCACCCGCGGTGACGCAATCGACAGCGCGCATCGTGGCTCGATCGCGGTGACCGACATCGCAGGCAACGTGCTCTACGGTGTCGGCGACCCGCAGGCAGTGACGATGACACGAAGCGCACTGAAGCCGTTCCAGGCGCTGCCGTTCGTGGCGGCCGGCGGCGTAGAGCGCTTCGGTTATTCGTCGGCGCAGGTCGCGCTGCTGTGTGCGAGTCACTCGGGCGAGCCCCGTCATGTCGAGGCGGTTGCCGGAATGCTGGCGCTGGCAGGCAACGCGGTCGGGGATCTCCAATGCGGGGCGCATGCGCCGGGATACTACGAAGCGCGTGGCGAAGTGCCGCCGCCGCCGCCGTACTCGCCGCTGGCCCACAACTGTTCGGGCAAGCACGCGGGAATGCTTGCGTATTGCACGCTCTGCGGACTGGCGAAACGGGATTACCTCTCGTTCGAGCATCCGCTGCAGCAGGCGATCCGCCACGCGGTTGCGCATTTCCTCGAGATGCGTGAGGGCGATCTCGTCGCCGGCGTGGACGGGTGCTCGGCGCCGAACTACGCGATGCCGCTCGCGCGCCTTGCGCTCGGCTTCGCCAGACTCGCCGCCGGGCGAGACGATGGCCGGTATGGGCGCGCGCCGCGGATTCTGGCCGACGCCATGATGCGGCACCCGGAAATGGTGGCGGGCGAGGCGCGGAGCGACCTGGCGCTGATGCGGGCGGGGCGCGGAGACTGGATCAGCAAGATCGGCGCCGAAGGCGTGCAGGGCGTCGGCATCCGAAGTGCAGGAATCGGGATCGCCATCAAGGTGGCGGATGGCAACAAGAGGGCACTGCGGCCCGTCGTCGTGGCGGTGTTGGACCAGTTGGGGCTCCTCGCTCGGGCGGAGCCAACCGAGCTCGCGGATTGGCGGGAACCGGTACTGCGCAATTACCGAGGAACCATCACCGGAGCTGTCCAGCCGACGTTTGTCCTGGACAATTTTCGCGACCGCTCCGTCGGCGGCGGTCGCCAGCAGAATAACCATGTCACTGGCTGAACTTCCGTCGCGGATGGTGGTCTTTTGAGACAAGCGATCACCGCATCGTCCCTCGACGGGGCCCCTTCCGGGGTCGGGGGATCGAGAGCTTCGAGCCGGTTGCCGCACCTGCCGTTCGGCGGGCAAAACAACGAAACACTCAGGGACTAGATGGGCGATCGCGAGGTCGATCAGCAGCTCGTCGAGCGCGCGCAGCGCGGTGACAAGCGGGCCTACGAGCTGCTGGTGCTGAAGTACCAGCGCAAGCTTTCACGGCTTCTGTCCCGGTTCGTGCGCGACCCGGCGGAAGTCGAAGATGTGACGCAGGAGGCCTTCATCAAGGCGTATCGTGCGCTCCCGAGCTTTCGCGGCGACAGCGCGTTCTACACGTGGCTGTACCGGATCGGGATCAACACGGCGAAGAATTACCTGGTTGCACTGGGCCGACGGGCGCCGACGACGACCCAGTTCGACCACGAGGAAGCGGAGAGCTTCGACGACGCAGATCAGTTGCGTGACGCGAGCACCCCGGAAAGCGAGCTGCACGGCAAGGAGATCGCGGCAACGGTCAACCGGGCGATGGACGCGCTGCCGGAGGATCTGCGGACCGCGATCACACTGCGCGAGATCGAAGGCCTTTCGTACGAAGAGATTGCCAACGTGATGAGCTGTCCGATTGGCACGGTGCGTTCCCGCATTTTCCGGGCGCGCGATGCGATCGCAGCGGAGTTGCGGCCGCTGCTGGGGACCGACAAGGATCGGAGATGGTGATGGGCGAGGAGATTTCGCGGTTCATGGACGGAGAAGTCGACGGCGCCGAGGCGGATGTCGTGTATCGCCAGCTGAAGCGCTCCGAAGGGACGGCGACGTGGGTGTGTTACCACGTGATCGGTGACGCGTTGCGAGGATCGGCGCGCCATCTGCCGGGTTTTTCCGAGCGCTTCGCCGAGCGGATCGCCACGGAGCCGACCCTTCTCGTGCCGAAGCCTCGATCAAATCACGGGTTGCCATTTGCCTGGGCTGCCGCCGCAACCGTCGCCGCGGTCATGGTGGTCGGCTGGGTGGCGGTGACGATGTTCGATGCGCAGCCCGCGATCGTGGCGAAAGCCCGCGAAGCGGGCGCGTTGCGTACGACGCTGGTGAAGGCGCAGCCGCTGGCGCCGGATTACCTGATCGCACATCAGGAGTATTCGCCGACCACGCAGATACAGGGTGTGGGTCCCTCGTTGCGCGCCGTGTCGGCCGGAGGCGTCGATGCGGGGCAGTGATTTCCGTGGCGGCGCGAGGATGCCGCGATGATGCAGACGATCGGGCGCGGCCGGGGCGCCGGCCGCGCCCATGTAGCGCTCCTGGCGCTGGCCGTACTGGTTACCGCGCCAGTCGCACGGGCCGACAATGCGGCCAACTGGCTTTCCCGGGCGGCGACGGCCGCGCGGCAGCTCAACTATGCCGGTACGATCGTCTATCAGCATGGGGGACACGTCGAAACTTCGCGCCTGACCCATGTCAACGGGCCCGGAGGCGAGTTCGAGAAGCTCGTCAACCTGGAAGGTCCGCCCCGCGAGGTCATTCGGCGCGACGACGAGGTCCGCTGCTACTATCCGGACGCGAAAGTCGTGCGTATCGAGCCGCGGACGTTTCGAAACGCATTCCCGTCGCTGTCGGCCCAGCAGCAGAAGGCGTTGAGCGAGTTCTACGAATTCCGCAAGGCGGAGTCGGGACGCGTGGCCGGACTGGACACGCAGGCCTGGGTATTCGAGCCGAAAGACGATCTGCGGTATGGCCATAAGTTTTGGGCCGATACCGCCACCGGTCTGTTGGTGAAGGCCCGGGTTCTGGACGAGCGCAACGAAGTGGTGGAGCAGGTCGCCTTCACCGATCTCGCGATCGGGGCGCACATCGATCCCGAGATGGTCAAGCCGACGTGGTCGAGCGCCCCTCCCGACTGGCAGGTGCGACAATCGGGCCCCGCCGACGCCGAGCTCGAGGACACCGGTTGGACCGTCACCCGGCTGCCGCCGGGCTTCTCGAAGATCGTCGAGGGGTTTCGACACCTCCGGGGCAAGCGCCATCCGGTCGCGCATCTTGTCTACTCCGACGGATTGGTGGCCGTTTCGGTGTTCGTCGAGCCGCTCGGCGGCACACCGCGCCCGACCGGCCTCAATCAGCAGGGTGGTCTGAACGTCTACGTCCGGCAGCACGACGGCAATCTCGTCACGGTACTCGGTGAAGTTCCGGTCGTCACCGTCCGGCAGATCGCAAACTCGGTGACGCGCCGTTGATCGCGGCCGGCGCCTCATCTTGACTCAATCGTCCGCAACAAGGCACGGAGGCAGGCTTTCCATGATCGAGCGTTCTCTTTCCACGTTCCCCACAACCTTCCTTGCGGCCCTGGTCACGGTGCTTGCCCTGTGGACCACGTCCGCCGGGGCGCAAGGTCGCCTGGCCGGGCTTCCCGACTTCACCGAGCTCTATGACAAGCAGGGACCGGCCGTGGTCAGCATCGACGTGACGCAGACGATGCGCCGGTCGCGCTTCCCGGAACTCTCCGAGGACGACCCGTTCTACGAGTTCTTCCGCCGTTTCGGGCAGATTCCGCGACCCCGCGGCGGGCCGGAGCGTGAATTTGAGCAGCAGTCGGTAGGCTCCGGCTTCATCATCTCGGCCGACGGCTACCTGATCACCAACGCGCATGTCGTCGACGGGGCGGACGAAGTAAGCGTCAAGCTTTCGGACAAGCGCGAGTTCAAGGCCAAGGTCATCGGCACGGACAAGCGCACCGACGTGGCGCTGTTGAAAATCGAAGCCAAGGACCTGCCCAAGGTGACGATCGGCGACCCGGACAAGCTCAAGGTCGGCGAATGGGTGGTCGCGATCGGCAAGCCGTTCGGTCTCGAGAACACGATGACGGTAGGGATCGTCAGTGCCAAGGGCCGCGACCTGCCCCAGGAAAACCTCGTGCCCTATATCCAGACCGACGCCGCGGTCAATCCTGGCAATTCCGGCGGCCCGCTGTTCAACCTGAAGGGGGAGGTTGTCGGCATCAATTCGCTCATCTTCTCGCGCACCGGCGGTTACATGGGACTTTCGTTCGCCGTTCCGATCGACCTCGCGATGAGCACGGTTGCGCAGCTGAAGGAAAAGGGCAAGGTGACGCGCGGCCGCATAGGTGTGCAGATCCAGGAAGTGAGCAAGGAAACGGCCGAAGCGTTCGGGCTGTCGAAGCCGACCGGAGCGCTCGTCAACTCGGTCGAGAAGAGCGGTCCGGCCGACAAGGGCGGCGTCGAGGCGGGCGACATCATCGTCAAGGTCGACGGACGCGAGGTGCGCTCGTCGGCCGAGCTTCCGCGGATCATCACGGTGGTCAAGCCGGGCACCAAGGTGACGCTGACCGTCTGGCGCAAGGGCGCGCAGCGCGATCTTGCGGTCACCGTGGCGGAACTCAAGGAAGATGCCAGCGCCACGCCGCAGAGGCGAGGCGGTCCGGTGCCGAAGGAAAAGGCGAAGCCGAACCGGATGGGACTCGTGCTCTCCGACCTGACCGACGAGCAGAAGAAGGAGCTCGACGTGAAGGCCGGTGTGCTGATCGAGGACATCGCGGGACCGGTGCGCGGGAACGTGCAGCCGGGCGATGTGATCCTGGAGATCCGGTCGCACGGGACCGTCACGGAGGCGAAGAGCGCCGAACAGGTGAACGGGCTGCTGACGAAGCTGGAAAAGGGTGCTTCGGTGACACTGCGGCTGAAGCGGGGCGAACAGGAGTTCTTCTCCACCCTCAGGATCAACAACGGCGAGTGATCGCGCGGATGACGTTCGCCTCGCACCGGGCGAACGAAACTGCGCCATTCCCTTCGAGATGACGCTGACGCTGCTCGTGCGCGCGTACTGCCACCTCTGCGACGAGATGCGCGAGGCGCTGGCGCCGTTGGCAGCGGCTCGCGGAGTGGCGATAGCCCTCGTCGACGTCGACGCCGACCCGGCGCTCGAGGCGGCGTGGGGGGACAAGGTGCCGGTGCTCTTCGCCGGCGATCCCGCGCCCGATGCCGAACTTTGCCACTACCGTCTCGATGCCGTCCGGGTCGAGGCGGCGCTGCGTCGGGAAGTCGCGTCCAAGGCGGAAATCCGCTAAAATTCAACGTGATTCGTGCAGCATGGGGCACTATTCCGGTGCCCCTTTGTTTTGGCGCGTACGCGGCAGACGAACGACGTGCACCTCATTCGCAACTTTTCGATCATCGCCCACATCGACCACGGCAAGTCGACGCTCGCGGACCGCTTCATCCAGCGGTGCGGCGGGCTCGCCGATCGCGAGATGGGGGAACAGGTGCTGGACTCGATGGATCTCGAGCGGGAGCGCGGGATCACGA
>CAWELU010000020.1:0-3692 GCA_963809965.1 uncultured beta proteobacterium | reverse complement strand
ATGAGAAGTCGTACGATCGATCAGGAAATCGCCGCGCCAACGACCGGTTGTCGAAGTCCAGCCGCCATAGGCCGACGGCCGCTCGAACGCGAGCATCCTCCAAAGATTCTATGGTTTATGTCAATGGTGCGAACGGGATTCGTGAGACGCGCAGGATCGAATTCGGTTTTGTAGGTGTAGATCGACCAGGCGGTACGAGCGATGCGCCGAGCGAGGATGACGAGGGCCGCGGTGCTGGATAGGCCCTTGGCCCGGTAATGCTCGTAGAGTGGCCGCCATGTCTTCGTCTTTACTGCCGACAGCGCCGCCAAGTAGAGCAGCCGGCGCAGTTCGGCTGGTCCGCGTTTGGAGAGGCGCCGTTTGCCGCGATGCTGTCCCGAGTCATCCGGTCGGGGGTCCAGGCCGGTGAAGGCGACGAAAGCATCCGCGCTCTTCACGGGCACCCGCTCGAGGGTGTTGACCAGAGCGGTGCCGACGACCGGGCCGACGCCGGAGATCGTGCACAAGCGCGTGAAGTTCTGTTTGCGATCAGGGCTCGCCTCGACCAACGCCTTGACTCTCAGGTCGATGCGCGCGATGAGCTGATTGAAGCGCGTTCTTAGCGCCTTGAGATCGGCGGCGAATCCATCCAGTTCATGCAGCGACATTTCGACTGCTTCGCGCAGGGAGATCAGTGTGGCGCGGCGTTTGATCAGTCGATCAATCTCGCGTTGCTGCGGTGTGGGCGGGATCCAGGCGTGCAGCTTGGTGTGCTCGTGGGCGATCATTCGGGCGATGAGCTCGGCATCCACACGATCGGTCTTGCCCCGCAGTCCAACGGCCTTGGCATAGTGGCGGGTATCCTTGGGATTGAGCAGGAAGACCAGAAAACCGAGCTGGTGGGCAGCATCAGCGAACAACTCGTGATAGCTACCGGTGGATTCCACGCCGATGCGGCTGCCCGCAGGCAGACCCTTGAGAAAGGCCAGCACCGCGGTGCGCTGATTAGCGACCTCGCGCACGGGGAAGCTTCCTTCAGAACAGGCCACCACGATCGCGTCCTTGGCGACATCGGCGCCGATATTGAGCACTGCGGATGGAGCTTTGCATGATGTGCCTCCCTTGACTAAGCTTAACGGTGCTGGGGTGGAACACACCTGCGTGAGCTTGCGTTCAAATCGGCGGTCGTAGCCGCTAGATTCCTCATCGACGCTTGGCGGTGTGGGTGGGGGGATTCTTTGGAAGTCTGTCTCTCGAGAGCGAAAGCAGATGCGGCCATTGGCCCCTCCACCCCGGCTTCTTCACTGTTTCAGAAGAAAGCCGAAAACACCACCCCACCATACAAGCAGTCGTTCACGGTCACGCTATCCTGATCGACATCCGATGCAGGCGGTACGTCCGCAGTTCGATCAGCCGAACTGACGCTGCCGACCCACACCTGACATTGGGCAGACCCGGAAGCGGCCGTTGAAATCCGTGGACGCGGCCATTCCGAAGCCCGCAGCGGAGCAATGTGTCGACCCAAGCGCTGGACCGGATAACGTTGCGGCGACATCCACCCCCATCAGCGAGCTTGCTGGGGCAGCCCGTACCCCTCGCCTTGCTGCAGGCCCGTGATCTCGGCCACGTCCGACAGGACACAGGTGGCGTCTTCGATGCCGCGCTGCACCGAGCCCATTGCATCGGGCACGGATTTGCCGTGCTCCTTGGTAACGAGTCTCGAGTAACGAATCTCGCGAAGGTCTCTCTGATTCTCCTGCAATAGCTGGAGACACTTCTGCTGAATCCTGGCGCACCGCAACGGCCGAATGTCGCGCCAGGCCGGAAACGCGGCGGCCGCCGCCGCTACCCCACCAGCTCGTCTCCCGGCCCTTTGATGTCCGCGACCGGATGGAGGTCCTTCACTCTCGTGCCCTTCGCGGCGATCGGCTCGTACTTGCGGCCTCCGAGCCGCTTCGTGAAGTCGTCTTTCGCCGCCTTGCGCAACTGCGCATCGGTGAGCACTTCGGCCGCGAGGCCCGCAAGCGCCTTCGCGGCCTGCAGCGCTGCCTTGTGGCCGATGCCCATGCCGGTGCACGCCGTCGCACCCCAGGTGTGCA
This sequence comes from uncultured beta proteobacterium, assembly GCA_963809965.1. Classification (GTDB taxonomy): domain Bacteria; phylum Pseudomonadota; class Gammaproteobacteria; order Burkholderiales; family Casimicrobiaceae; genus CAIWHR01. The sequence goes on along the minus strand of CAWELU010000020.1, from coordinate 1,614 downwards.
GCGACAGGCCGGTGGGAATCGCCGGGAACATGTAGCCCATCGTCGGCACGTTCTTGCTGACATCGCCGACGTCGCTCGATCCGCCGAGCGCGGTCTCGGGCGGGAGCGGCGCGACCGTCTCGTTGAGGCCCTTCTCCGGGACGCCGAAGGCCTTTTGCAGCTTCTTCGCGAATTCGTGCTCGTCCTTGGTGAACGCGGGTGCGCCTACCGCTTCGAGGATCTGCTGCGCGCGCTGCGCGAGCGGCGCATTCGGCTCGACGTTGTGCGATCCGGGCACCTGCGTGAGCTTGACCTTGGTCTGCGTGGCGAGCGCTGCGCCCTTCGCGATGTCGCGGACCCACTCCGCCGTCTTCAACACGGCCTCCGACGTGGCGTCCCGCATCATGATCCTCACGCTCGCCTTGTCGGTGACGACGTTGGGCGCGAGGCCGCCCTCGTCGATGACGTAGTGCGTGCGCGCGGTCGGCAGCAGGTGCTCGCGCATCGCGTTCACGCCGTGCGCGAACAGCTCGACCGCATGCAGCGCGCTGCGGCCGAGCCACGGCGACACGCCGGCATGGGCGGCCCTGCCCTCGAACACGATCGTCAAGCGGGTATTCGCGGTCGTGCGCACGTTGGCAACCGCGCTGCGCTCGATCGGATGCCAATGCAGTGCGGCGTCGAGGTCGTTGAAGACGCCCTCCCGCGCCATCCACATCTTGCCGCTGCCGCCTTCCTCCGCCGGGCAGCCGTACAGGCGCACCGTGCCGGGTGTCTTCGTCTTCTCCATCCAGTCCCGCACGGCGACAGCGGCGCCCCACGCACCGGCGCCGATCAGGTTGTGACCGCAGGCGTGGCCGGTCGCCGTGCCGGTCGGGCCGGGCGCCTGGCTCGGCTGTGCCGCATTGCCGAGGCCCGGCAGCGCATCGTACTCGGCGAGGATGCCGACGACCGGCTTGCCCTTGCCGTATTCCGCCACGAACGCAGTCGCGAGGTCGCCAACTCCGTCCTGCACGATCCGGAAGCCATGCTTCGCAATCGCCTCCTTCACGAGATTGACGGACTTGGTCTCCTTGAACGCGAGCTCCGCGTGTTTCCACACGGCATCGGCGATCGCAATAATCTCTGCGGCGATGGCGTCCACATTGGCGCTCGTGGCAGGTGATCTGGAACTGGCGGTCTTCGGCATGCGTCTCCCTCTCCGCGTCGTCGTAGATTTCTGCGGTCGACGCAGCGATCAGACCCGACGCTCGTCGGTCGAATTGTACATTGGGCTGCGCAGTCCGCGTCTGGCCGAACTCCACTGGCAGGACGCGACCACCAGGCCAACGCCGCCTTGCCGGTAGATTGCGGCTACTTCCCTTCTCTCCGTGACCGCGCATGCGCGTGAGGCGGCCGGCGCGCCCTGGCCGGACAACGATACCATCGGGTTCTGCCGGTCGGCGTCGGGGTAGATAGGAGTTCCCCGACGGGTCGCAGTACGAATTCAATTCATGGTTCTCTCCTTTCGGTTGAAGGAGACTCCACATTACGGCGAGAAAAGGTTGACCTACGCCCGCGTTTCGCCATCAGGAACGGTTGTTATGGAGGAGGACAGGCGACGTTCAACGTCCGACCCATAGCGGAAGTTAGCCA
>CAWELU010000019.1:0-7301 GCA_963809965.1 uncultured beta proteobacterium | reverse complement strand
GTTTGCACGCGGCGTCAGGAATCGTGCCCCCCGACGAAGGGACGCAACGCGATTTCGCGACCGCACGCGGCCAGGCGATTCCACGGATCGTCGCGTTCGGCTGCGGGCCCGAGCATGGAGGGGCCGAGCTCACGTCCATCGCCGACGAGCATACGACGACCGTCTCGCTCATCTGTGCCGCGCAGTTGCCGCCCTCCTTCATCGAGTACGCGCTGCGCGCCGGCGCCGACGGCGTGCTCGTGACGGGTTGCCGCGAAGGCGATTGCATGTACCGGCTAGGCAACCGCTGGACCGAGGAACGGCTCGGTGCGTTGCGCGAGCCACATCTGCGCGCTGCGGTTCCGCGCGATCGAGTGCGTATCGTGTGGGCAGGATGCAACGATCGGAAGGCGCTGCACAGTGCGCTCCAAACATTCCGCGCCGCGCTCGCGACCGCAGCCGGAGCGCATCAGACGGTGTTCGCCCCGCCACCCAAGCGATCCGAGGCCCGGCGCGACCCGGCGCATGCCGATTAGGCTCGGCGCGGCCACGGGCGGCAACCACGGTATTGACAACCGTTCTCGATTGGAGCAGATTGCAGGGCCGGTCCGGTCCACGAGGAGGTTTCCATGAAGCGTGTGTTGATATCGGCTGCGCTGGCCGTGTTCGGTCTTGCTCCGGCGATTGGTGCGGCTTGTGAATATGTCAACGACTCCCAGGCGTCGTTGAAATCACCCGCGCAGCTGGGGTCCGAACCGGCTCCGGTTCTGGCGGCGACCAAGGCGCCGGCAGCCGCGGTCCCGAAGGCGGTTGTGCCCAACGCGAAGAATCCGCCGGACAAGGTGAAGGCCAAGCCGCCTGAGCAGAAGCTCGCCGCGAGCACCGTGAACTAGGTCTCGTCGCAGAACCGAAAGAGCCCGCCTCGCGCGGGCTTTTTCGTTTTGGCGCAGGCGGCGACGATGTCGTTCACATCGTCAGGCGAGAAAGGAAGGGCCGACCGGCCGGCGACCCGCGAAGCAAACAGTCAGGCCGGCGCTTATCGGACGTCGACGCCGGGTCGGAATGCCCAGCGAGCGCGCGAACGCCGCATAGAGGTACAAGTGCCCCTGGCACTCGGCTTCGCGCTTCGCGAGCACGTCGAGCTCGCTGAAGACGTCGACCGGTGATCTGCGCACGTTCGCTCCTATCCATGCGAGCATCAGCGGTCCCTGATCGCGCGCGCCGCCCGCGGCACCGACGATCTTGCGCGCGGCCGTCACGATCGCCGGATTTCGCGCGGGCACCGTGAACATCGACGCAAGATAACGCGGATCGGTGCCGCCAGCATGGAGGCCCGACCCCGCGGCGGCTTGCGGAGAGATCTCGCAGACGGTCTCCCGACCCTCGGGCGCGCAGCGCTGGATTGCGTCCGACCGCAAGGGCCGCGTGGCGCCGGAGAGGGCGATGCGCATGGCCGTGACCTTCCGCGGCTCGAGGATCGGCGTTTCGGGAGTGCACGAGCGCGACGGCAACCAGGGTGTCGCAGCAACGGGTGTCAGCGAATTGAGCGTGCGCCACGCGGCGGGCGCGCCGTGTTGAAACGACGCTCGTAATCGGGATCGAGAGTGCCCATCCACCGGTCCCAGACGAGCAGGTAGAGCCCGTAGTTGTGCCGCGCGGTTGCGTGATGCGCATTGTGCGCGACCGACGTATTGATCCACCGACCCACCGGGTGCCGTGACCAGCCGGGCGGGTACAACTCGTATCCGCAGTGCCCATAGACATTGATCGCCGTCGAGATCATCTGGAAGGCGATCAGCGCGAGTGGATGCATCGGCACCACGAACATGATCAGCACCATCGCGCTGGCCTGCACGATGGACTCGCATGGGTGGAACGCGTAGGCGGTCCACGGCGTGGGATTCGTCGACAGATGATGCACTCGGTGCACGAGCCGAAAGACCGCACGCATATGAAGCAAGCGATGCGTCCAGTAGAAATAGGCGTCGTGCACGACCAGCGCGACGACGACGGACGATGCGAGCCACGCCCACCCGTATTCGGTGATGTCGTAATAGAGCCGCAAATGGGGCATCGCGCCGGTCAGCGCGAGAAGCCCGCAGATTGCGCCCCGCGCCTTCTGCGGATGGATGCAGGTTTGCACGCTCCCGCGCAGAATCCGCCAGCCGCTTGCCGGAGGCCGGCAGCGTTGCGGACGGCGACGGTGGAACAGATCGAACCCGGGGTAACATAAGCGCCCGATGGCAAGCCCCGAGCCGTCCCCCTTCGCGCAAGCCGCCGTCCCGCGCACCGCGTCGCACGCGCCCCAAACTGCGCGCCTCGACGTAGACCTCGCGTTCGGACGCTACACGCTCGCCCTGCCGCGGGACGCGCGCGCCCGCCTTGCGCTCGGCTGGTTCGCGCTGGGCGTCGCGGCGCTCGCCGCATCGGGCGTTCTCGCCGTGCTGCTCGTGCTCTCGCGTACACCCGGGCTCGCAAGCCTGTTCCCGGTCGCCGATTTCTTTCACGCGGCGCTGGTCGCACACGTCGACCTGTCGGTGCTGGTCTGGTTTCTCGCCTTCGCCGGTGCCTTGTGGAGTCTCAACAGCACGCCACGGATGCTGCCGCTCGGGTGGACGGCCCTCGTTTGCGCGACGCTCGGTACGGCGATCATCGCCGGCGCACCGTTCGTGGGCGGAACGCCAATCATGGCGAACTATATTCCGGTGATCGAGGGACGCACGTTCCTCACGGGGCTCGTCCTGTTCGGTACGGGGGTCGCGCTCCTGGTGGCGCGGGGGCTCTTCGCGTCGCCGCTGGTGGGCATGCGGCTCGACGGCGCCGGCGCTTTGCGCTTCGGCCTCAACGGAGCGATCGTTGCGACGGCCGTCGCTTTGCTCGCGTTCGGCTGGTCGCTCGCGACCGTTCCCGCGACGCTCGATGCCAAGGGGTACTACGAGCTCCTGTTCTGGAGCGGCGGCCATGTGCTGCAGTTCACATGGACGCTGTTGCTCCTCGTCGCCTGGCTGCTGCTCGCGGATACGATCGGTGCGCGCGTGCCGCTTTCGCCGCGCGTTGCGGCCTTGCTGTTCGGCATCGGGCTTGCTGCCGTGTTCGCGACGCCTCCCATCTTCCTTGCCTACGACGTCACGACGGTCGAGCACCACCGGTTGCAGACCTGGCTGATGCGCTTCGGCGGAAGCCTTGCGATCGCGCCCGTGGCCGCCGCGGTCATCTGGGCCTTGTCTCGCCGCAGCGCGCGCCACGGTGCCCTCGCCTCGGGCGAGCGGCCGTTGTTCGCGGCGCTCGTCACGTCGATCGTGCTGTTCGGTGTCGGTGGCCTGATCGGTTTCGCGATCCAGGGCAGCAACGTGAAGATCCCCGCGCACTATCACGGCTCGATCGTCGGTGTGACGATCGCGATGATGGGGATCGCCTACTGGCTGCTTCCGCGATTGGGCTTCGCCGCGCCGGCGCCACGGCTCGCGACGTGGCAGGCATACCTGTACGGTGGCGGCCAACTGCTGCACATCGTCGGTCTCCTGTGGTCGGGCGGCTACGGCGTGCAGCGCAAGGTGGCCGACGGCGGCGTCGTGGAGCGCTCGGCTGAGCAGGTTGCCGGGATGGGCCTGATGGGATTGGGCGGCTTGATCGCGATCGTCGGCGGCATGCTGTTCGTGGCGGTGGTGGTCATCGCCATCGTGCGGCGTCCCAACGCGTCCGCCGCGCCGAGTGTCGCCTGACCGATCCGCGATGAGCGTTGCCGATTCGGATGCCACGGCGCGCCTGCGCGTGCTCGTCAGGCGCCTGGCGCTCGCGGCCGCAGCGCTGACCTTCGTCGTCATCGTTGCCAGCGCATTCATGCGGCACACGCAGGCGGGATTGGTCTGCGACGATTGGCCCGCGTGTTACGGAACGATCGAAGCATGGGGTGCGGACATGGCACCCTCGATCGGCGTGCGCCTTGCGCGGATCGCGCATCGGCTTGCGGCGACCGGCGTTCTCGCACTCTTCATCGGAATGTTGCTCGTCGCGTGGACGCAGAAACCTGCCTGGAAACGCGAGGGGCTCGTTGCCATCGCGGCACTGGCGATCGCCGCCGCACTCGCCGTCCTCGGCATCGTGACGCCGGGCGCGAGGGTCCCGGCCGTCACGCTGGGCAACCTCCTCGGCGGCTACCTGATGCTGGCCCTGTGTGCCGCGACGTACGTGGCCGCGTGTGGCGATAGGGCAACCGGTTCGGTCGCACGCAACGGTGAGTCGCCTGGACCGACATCGAGGTCCAATGGCGCATCGCAACGACCTTCCGCCATCATCGCAACAGGCGTGCCACTGCGCTGGATCGCGCTGGCCGCGCTCGTGCTCGCCTTCGCGCAGGCGGGCCTCGGCACCATGATCGGCGCACAGTACGCGCTGACCGCGTGCCCCACGCTGGGAAAATGTCCCGGGCTTCCCGTCCAGGTGGTCGGCACGGCAGCGTTCGACCCGTTTCGACCCCTGTCGATCGTCGCCGGACGTGTCGTGCCGCCCGCGGACGCCGCAGGTGTCTACATGGCGCACCGCGTGCTCGGCGTTCTCGTGGCGCTCGTAACGCTGATCGTCGCGCACGCCCTGCGCCGGGCCGACCGGCGCACCGCGCGTCTGCTCGCTGCGTTCGCGGTCGGGACTCCGCTGCTGGGTGTCGCGGCGATTCTCGCGCTGCCCTCGTTGCCGTTCACCGTGCTCCACAACGGCACGGCGGCGCTACTCGTCGCCACCCTGACCGCCACCGTGACGCGACGCTGACGCCGGCTACGCGAGGCGCACGACGATCTTGCCGCGCCCGTGGCCGGTTTCCATCGCGCGCTGCGCGTCCGCGACGTCCTCGAGCGCGATCGTACGCTCGATGTGCGCGTGCACCGCACCCTCCTGCGCGAGCGCGGCCAGCTGCTCCCAGCGAGCGGCCCCGCTCCGCAGCACGACCGGGATCGCGCGCTGGCGAGTGCTCAAACGCGCAAGGACCGCGCTCACGACCGTGCGTGTCAGTGCCATCGCGTTGCCGCCCGTGTTGAGATAACAGCCCTTGTCCGTGAGTACGGAACTGGCAGCATCGAACGACGATGCACAGGCGGCGTCGAACACGACGTCGAAGCGGTCGGCGCGTTGCGTGAAATCCTCGCGCGCGTAGTCGAGCACCTCGTCCGCCCCGAGTCCGCGCACGAAATCGACGTTGGCGGCGCTGCAGACACCGACGACGTAGGCGCCGAGGTGCTTCGCGACCTGCACGGCGAAGTGCCCTACGCCTCCCGCCGCACCGGTAACGAGGACCCGTTGGCCGGCCGCAAGCCGAGCGTCGTCCGCCAGCGCCTGCAGCGCCGTCCCACCCGCGGTCGGCAGCGCCGCGGCCTCTTCGAAGCTCACGCCCTGCGGCAGGGTCGCGAGCCGTTCGACCCCGGCGACAAGGTATTCGGCCAGCGAGCCGTCACGTCCGAAGGGGAGCAAGGCGCCGAACACCCGCTCGCCGATGTAATGCGAGGTCGCGCCGCCGCCGACCCCGGTGATCACACCCGCGAAGTCGCACCCGATCCCGCGCGGCGGCCCTCGAAATATCGGTGTCCAGCGCATATGGCCGGCTCGGTTCTTCCAATCGAGCGGATTGAGACTCGCCGCATGGACCCGCACTTTAAGTTCGCCTGCACGCGGCGATGGCTCGTCAATCTCCGCGACATGGAGAACGTCGGGCGGACCGTATTGGTCGAAACGCAGAGCCCGCATCGATCAGGTCAGTGCACGTCGAGCGCGTGCTGCTTCAGTGCATCGAGCGGAATCACGGCGAGCGTCTCCTCGTGGGTCGCCGCCAGGACCACCGGTGGGGCGACACCCGCCTCGAACGCCTGGCGCCAGGTGGCGGCGCATACGCACCAGCGATCCCCGGGAACGAGACCGGGAAAGCCGAACTCCGGCGCAGGGGTGACGAGATCGTTGCCTTGCTTGCGGGCGAAGGCGAGGAAGTCCGCGGTCACCTGCGCGCACACCACGTGCAGCCCGACATCCTCGGGCCCCGTGTTGCAGCAGCCATCACGGTAGAAGCCGGTGCGCGGGGAGGTCGAGCACGGAGCGAGCGTGCCACCGAGCACGTTCTTGTCGTCAGCGGGCATTGGGCCTCGGATCGCGAGTCGTCGCGATTGCGTTATGGTAGCGCGCCCCTCTTCTTCAGCGGCGAATTTCGATAGCCGGCACGTGCTCGCGCAAATTCGTCAGCAACGCAGCGTCGAGCGGTCGACCTGACGATGCCGCGGCCACCAGGGATTCATCCGCGCACCCGGTCGGCCGGAAGGGTTGGAGGACCCAGCGGTCGATGCCGCGCGCCGCCAGTTCGCACGCGATGCGTTCCAGCACGCCGGACGTGGTCAGCCGCGGATGCACCGTCGTTCGCACTTCGAATGCAGCGCCTGCGGACAACACGAGATCCAGGCTCGCGAGCGCCGCGATGCCACTCCCCGCAACGCCGGTCAGGCTGGCGTACTCGGCAGTCGGCGCCTTGATGTCCAGCCCGACCCAGTCCACCCGCGGGAGCACCTGCGCGAGCCGTTGCGGGTTGGCGCCGCCGGTGTGCAGGCCGATCGCGAAGTCCATCTCGCGCACGGCCGCGATCGCGTCCGCGAGTCCCGCCTGGACGGTCGGTTCACCCCCGGAGAACACGACCGCGTCGAGGAGGCCTCGACGCGTCGCGAGCCATTCGACGATCCGCCCGAAGTCGCGGTCTGTCGATTCCGCATCTTCCGCGCGTGCCGGGATCAGGTGAGGGTTGTGGCAGTACCCGCAGCGCCAGGGGCACCCCTGGCAGAAGACGACAGCCGCGAGCGCGTCCGGGTAGTCGGTCGTTGTGAACGGCACGAAGCCGCCCACACGGAGCGCCGGTACGCTTGCGCGAACGGGATCCGAAACGGCCGGGGCAACACAAGGAGACGACGGTTCGCGCGCACACACCGGTTCCCGCCGCGTCGGGGCCGCAGCGCGAACCTTCCCGGCAGCTCCGTCGGGCATGTCCTTCCCGGTGCCTGGCGGGGCGAGGCTAGAGCTGCCCCCGCGCCTCATCCTCGCGGAAGAAACGGCGCTCGCAGTGCTCGCCGCGCTTGCCGATGTTGAACGACGCGACGGGGCGGTGATAGCCCATCACGCGCGTCCAGACTTCGCAGCGCTGGCGCTCGTCGTCGTCGAGCGTGATCGTGTCGAGCAGATGTTGCGTTTCGGTCATCGAATTCATGGGTCATTTCTCCTCGCTGTTCGGGTCTTCGTTGTTCGTTCGGCGTTTCCGGACGCCTGACCCGTTCCTACTGACTGCTGACTCCTGATCTCTGTCT
>CAWELU010000018.1:0-120386 GCA_963809965.1 uncultured beta proteobacterium | reverse complement strand
GCTGATAGAGGGAGGCAAGGGACATGAAATACGTGATTATTGGTGCAGGACCCGCCGGTGTAAGAGCGGCAGAAACACTGGCTGAGGCGGACTCGGGCGCGTCGATCACGCTGGTCAGCGGCGAACCCGGCGAACCGTACGCCCGCATGGCGATTCCCTATATCCTGACCGGGCGCATCACCGAGGAAGGCGCGCGGCAGCGCAAGACCGTCGGCCACTTCGAAAGCCTCGGGATTCGCTACCTCAACAACAAGGCGCTGCAGGTGCATGCGGGCGCTGACGGCGGCAGTGTCGATCTCGACGACGGTTCGCGACTCGAGTACGACCGGTTGCTGGTAGCGACCGGTTCATCGCCGACGCTGCCGCCCATCCGCGGTACCGATCTCGGTGGAGTGGTGACTTGCTGGACACTGGAAGATGCGCGCGTGATCGCCGCCAAACTTAGGCCCGGCGCCAAGGTCGTCATGTTGGGCGCGGGTTTCGTTGCCGGCGTCTGCATGAAGTCGCTCGTCGAAAGCGGCGTCCATCTCTCGGTCATCGCTGGGCGTGCGGGCCAGATCCTTCGCTCGATGATGACACCGGTCGGCAGCGGCATGCTGCAGCGCTGGCTGGAAAACAAGGGTGTCAACGTCATCACCAAGGGACGAGTCGAGCGTATCGATCCGGGTCCGCGACTGGTAATGGACACGCAAGTGCTCGACGCGGATCTCATCATCCTCGCGACGGGCGTGCGCCCCAACGTTTCATTCCTCGACGGCACGGGCGCCGAAATCGATCAAGGCATCGTGATCAATGATCGCATGCAGACGACGGTGCCGCACGTGTATGCCGCGGGCGACGTCGCTCAGGGTCGCGACTTCTCGACGGGCGAATGGGTCGTCCATGCGCTGCAGCCCACTGCCACCGAACACGGTCGGATCGCCGCGCTGAACATGGCGGGCAAGGACGTGCCGTACCGCGGCAGTCTCAGCATGAACGTGCTCGATACGGTCGGATTGATTTCGCAGACGTTCGGGCTGTGGCGGGGCGTCGAAGGCGGCGAAACCGTGGACAGCGTCAACGAGGAGAGTTTTCTCTATACCCGGCTGTGCTTCGACGGCGACGTCCTCGTCGGTGCGATCACGATCGGCCAGGACCGGAATTTGGGTGCGATCCGCGGGTTGATCCAGACGCGCCGCTCGCTCGGTGCGTGGAAGCAGAAGCTACTGAAGGACCCGCAACTCGTTATGGATGCCTTCGTCGACGTCGGGAAGACCTGAGCGCCGCCGGGGATCGCGGCGGCCGATTCGCTCATTGCGCGGCCGGCGTAGATGACCTCGCCGGCGACCTGGAACGGCGCCGTGACGTGAATCGCATGCGCGCAATGCGCATCAGGGGGCCTTCTGTACGCGGGCGAGATAGGCGTCCATCAGCCGCGTCGGGTCCTCGAGCAGCTCCTGCTTCCACTTGCCGAGCCGTACGCGGCCCTGGATCAGTCCGCGAATGACGCCGACCTGATCGGTCACGCCCAGCGTCGTCGCGCCGATCAGTATGTCGTCGCGGAACTCGAGCCGAATGTACTTGAACTTGCCGTCGTCGCGTCTTTCGACGAAGGCGCCGCCCTCGCTGCTCGGCACGCCGGCCCACTGGCCGAACGACGACGCGATCAGGCCCAGCGTATCGAGGACGTTCATCGGCATGTTGCCGGGCATGGAAGCCGCGCTTCCGCTCATGTTGGCTGCCGCGATCCGTGCTTCATCGACGGCCACCGGTTGAATAGCGTTGACGACGCGCTGTCCCGACGGAAATTCCGGCGACTGCGCCACGTCGCCCGCCGCGTAGACGCCGGCAACGTTGGTCTGCATTCGAGCGTCGACCAGGACGCCCTGGTCGCACGCAATGCCGCTGCCTTTGAGAAAGCCGATGTTGGGATTGACGCCTGTTGCGGAGACGATCAGGTCGCACTCGAGCGTAACGCCGCTGTCGAGCGTCGCCGCGAGACGACCGTGGCTCTGCGCGATCGAGTCGACCTTCGTGTCGGTCAGCACGTGCACGCCCTTGCGTTCGCACCACGCCTTGATCATGCTGCCCGCGCCTTCGGTCATCATCCGCGGCACCATCCGGTTGCCCATCTCGACGACGGTGAGATCCACGCCGCGAGCGGCAAGCGCCTCCATGATGATGCAGCCGATGAATCCGGCGCCCATTTGCAGCACCTTGGTGCCGGGTTTGGCGACGGCCAGGATCTTTCGTGCGTCCGCGAGCGTCCAGCACGCGAGCACGTTGGGCAGGTCGATCCCTGGAATCGGCGGGCGATTGGGCGTCACGCCGGTGGCGATCAGCAGACGATCGTAGGTCAACGGTTCGCCGATTTCGAGCCGGAGCTCGCGTTTCGCGGTGTCCACGGCGCTCACGCGGCCACTCTTCAGTTCTATGCCCAGCGTCGCGAAATGGTTCGCGTCCTTGCGCAAATAGGTTCCGGCTTCGTCGATGTTACCCATCAGCAGATACGGGATCGCCATCCGCGAATAGGGCGGTTCCGGCTCGTCGCCGATCAGCGTAACGGTGTCGCCCGGCGCGCGCTTGCGCAATGTCTCCGCGGCGACGACGCCCGCAGGGCCGTTGCCTATGATGACGTGCTTCATGGCGATCCTCCTGTGCGCCAGGACAACGGGCGGCCACTGCGCCGCCCCGAATGATCGCCGCTCTCGCCGTGGTTCAACCCGGAGCAGGCGTGCCGAGGTGTCCGCCGGCAGGACCGAGATGTGCTGGCGCGACGCGAGTAGGGTATCGATCCGTCGCGTTTGCGGCGCTGGCCGATTATAGGCGCGCCATGCACATTTGCAAACCAGTGTTCGGATTCGATCTCACCGAGCGGCACGGGGCACGGAGTCCAGGATCACCGGTTCGATGATCAGTTGGATCGTCCTGCCTCGCAGGGTGAGCCGACTGTCCTGCCGTCCACGCTCATCTGTCATTGGAATGACGAGCGCCTCTCCAGGAGCGTAGGTCATCGGAAGGGGCTACCACACTGGCTTTTTCTTGGGGCGTTGTGTACCCTTTTAATTTCGCTGCGCTCGCCGCAGTCGCATCTTCCCGATAAGCGACACGACGCGCGCACGCGACGCGAGCAACCGGAAGCGCATGCCAACGACCGGAGGTCCCATGCAGAAATCGCTACACATCGATCCGGCCAAATGCACGGGATGCCTGCAGTGCGAAATGGCGTGCTCATACGAGAACTACGGCGTGTTCAATCCCGCCAAATCGCGGATCAAGGTCTTCGATTTTCACGAGACGGGGCGCAAGGTTCCCTACACATGCACGCAGTGCGACGAGGCGTGGTGTCTGCACGCGTGCCCGGTCGAGGCGATCAAGGTCGACGCGGCCACTGGCGCGAAGATCGTCCTCGAAGACGTCTGCGTCGGGTGCAAGGTCTGCACGATCGCCTGCCCGTTCGGCACGATCAACTATGTTGCGGACACGGGCAAGGTGCAGAAATGCGACCTGTGCGCCGACCATCCCGCGTGTGTGGAAGCGTGCCCGACCGCGGCGATCACCTACGTCGACGCCGACTGGACCGGGCTCGACCGCATGCGGCAGTGGGCCACCAAGCTCGACGCGCAACCGCACGCCTAACGAAGGCGCATCATGGCCTGGCAACGCAAAGTCCTGCGGGTAACCGTCACGAACGCGCGACCGGCGCACGTCGTCGGAACTACCTGGCCCGGGCGCAGGCCGCCGCGTGACAGAGAGACGCCCGTGCGTGTCGCATTGAAGCTCTACGCGTCGCTGGCCGATCACCTCCCGCCCGAGGCGCGCCGGACGAATCGGCTGGATCTCGAGCTTGCGCCGGAAACCACGATCGCCGACGTGATCCGGCAGCAGAACCTGCCGCCGAAGATGTGTCATCTGGTCCTCGTCAACGGGCACTACGTCGCACCGGGGACCGTGCCTCGCGCACGTTCCGGCAGGACGACGAGCTCGCGATCTGGCCGCCGATCGCGGGTGGCTGAGACGGAGGTCCTGGCGCTCGCCCAGGACATGACAATCTCGCGCGAGTCCTTCCTGCGCGCCTTGCCTGCGGCCGTGGATCACGCGCCGTTCGCGATCGAGGGTGCGGAGATCCGCCCGGTCGATGCCGGGCTCGGGTGGCGCATCGTCGTGACGCCGCTTCCCGAACTTCCCTCGGGACTGATCGTGCTGCCGCGGCATCGTGTCGAAATCCACCTGAACGGATTCGACCAGGCTCGGACCCGGGCATTTCTGCAGCGGTTCGAGCTGTATTTCCGTCGCGCGGGCGGCTGACGGTGCGCGGGTTCGTGCAACGACGATCGGCACGTTGCCCACCGTCCCCTTGTGTCGCGATGCCTCGCAAAGTAGAGTGCGAGACTCAATGAAACGGCGGCCTTTTCGATCAGCTGCAGTCGCAGCCGCATCGGCCCTTCTGCTCACCCAGGCGCTGCCGGCGCAGGAGCAACCCGATTCGGCTCGCCATGCTTTGCCCGCGGACGACGCGCCGGCGCAATCAGCCGCTGCAACCGATCCCAATACGCCGGCGTTGACCACCATGGTCAATCCCAAGGATGGCCTCACGTACGTCTGGCTTCCTCCGGGCAAGTTCATGATGGGCTGCTCGCCGGGCGACACCCTTTGCGACAGCGACGAGGTTCCGCAGCGCGAGGTCACGATCGCGAAGGGCTTCTGGATCGGCCAGACCCTCGTCACGCAGGCCGCGTACAAGCGCGTCATCGGGACGAATCCGAGCTTCCACAAGGGCAGCGAGCAGTTGCCCGTCGAGCGCGTGAATTGGGGCGACGCGCTGAAATACTGCACCGACATCGGAATGCGAATCCCCACCGAGCGCGAGTACGAGTACGCTGCCCGCGGCGGCAGCCCGGCGGCGCGTTACGGCGACCTCGATGCAATCGCCTGGTACAAGGACAACAGCGGTGGCCGAACGCAGGAGGTGGCCACGAAGTTGCCCAATGGATTCCAGCTCTACGACATGCTCGGCAATGTCTGGCAGTTCACCAACGATCCGTACAAGCCCGAGGACCCGATCTTCGTGGCAATGCGCGGTGGCTCCTGGTTCACCTCGGCAAAGAGCATGCGCGTCTCGGTTCGCGGCTTCGGTTCCGCCAACAGGAAGTTCAGGTTCTCGGGCTTCCGCTGCGCCGGCGATTAGACCCGCGCTTCGCCTGGCCCGGCCGCACAAACGAACGCAGAGGCAGCAGGCTCCGCCTTGCCGCCTCTGCCTCGCTCGGTAAACGCCAGACTACTTCAGGGCGAAGACCATGACCACGCCGCCCTGCGGCGTGTTCTGGTGGTACTTGTCCTTGATCTCGCCGGTCCAGATCGGAATCGCGCCGCCGAAGCCAACGACGTAGCTAACATACTGCTCGCCGTCGATCTCATAGGTGATCGGGGCGCCTACCAAGCCCGAATTCGAGCGGTGCCTCCAGAGCACCTTGCCGGTATCCGCGTCCAGAGCAAACAGGTCGCGGGTGTCGGTACCGCCGCCGAAGACCAACCCCGAGGCAGTCGACAACAGGCCACCCCAGCTCGAGTCAGGCATCGAATGCGTCCACTTCGTCTTGCCGGTGTTCGCATCGATCGCCTTCACGAAACCACCGGCACCATCGATCCCCTTCTGAACGTACATGTTGAACTCGGCCTGCACGTAGGCGGCATAGGGTTTCCAGGGCTCAGGCGGAAGGGCCTTGATCGTTTCGCACCAGTAGTTGCCCGTAAAGAACGCCAGCTTCCTGGCGGCGTCGTAGGCGGGGACCATGTAGTTCGCGCCACCCAGGAACGACGGGCATACATCGACCAGCTCGCCCTTGCTCGGGTCCTTCGCCGGGTCGAAGATCGGCTGCCCCTTCGAGTCCAGGCCCTTCCACACCGTGATCGGCATGAACGGTTCGCCGTAGACGAACTTGATGTTGTCGACGGTGCCGGGACCGAAGTTGCTGCGTTCGACCATGTACACGTAGCCGTTCTTGTTCGTCTCGAAGAGCCCTTCGATCTTCTTGCCGTCCTTCATGATGTCGATCAGCATCGGCTGCCCGATGTTGTCGTAATCCCACATATCGTGCGGCACGAACTGGAACTGGGCTTTGATCGCGCCGGTGTCGCCATCGAAGGCGATGATCGACGCGCTACCGATGTTCTTGCCCGGGCGCACTGATCCGTTCCAGGGGCCGGGGTTGCCGGTCGGCCAGAAGATCAGGTTCTGCTTCTCGTCGTACGCGCCCGTGGTCCAGGTGGTCCCACCGCCGCGCTTCCAAGTGTCTGTGCCGCCCCAGGTGTCGTTACCGGGCTCGCCAGGTCCGGGGATGGTGTAGGTGGTCCAGGCGATCTTTCCGGTCTCGGCGTTCACGGCGATCAACCGGCCGCGCGCGCCGAATTCGCCGCCGGTCATCCCGGTGATGATGTTGCCCTTCACGACCAGCGGAGCGCCGGTGATCGTGATGCCGTCGGAGTAGTCGGCAACCTTCGTATCCCAGACCAATTTGCCGGTCTTGGCGTTCAACGCGATGAGATGCGCGTCGATGGTGCCGAAGTAGACGTTGTCACCGTAGAAGACGCCGCCCTTGTTGACCACGTCACAGCAGACCACGGCCAAGGCCCTGTCAGGAAGTTCGCGCTCGTACTTCCAAAGGAATTTGCCGCTGCGCGCATCCAACCCGAAGAACGCGTTGTACGACGCAGAGATCACGAGCACCCCGTCGTGATAGATCGGAACGACTTCGTGGCCCTTCGTCAAGCCGGTCGAAAACGACCAGATCGGCACCAGTTTGCCGACATTCGCCTTCGTGATCCTTGCCAGCGGGCTGAAGCCGTGCCCGTCGAAGGTACGACGGTATTGGAGCCATTCCGTAGCAGGCGGATTGCTCATCATCGCCGCGGTGACCGGACGGAAAGGCCGGTCGGACGCATCCGCCTGGCCGAACGCAGGACCGGATGCAATCGCCAGCAGGAGTGGCGTCGATGCGACCACCGCCGACAAACCTCTCTTCATCTTGCTCATTGTGTCCTCCTGGTTCAGTGTCTCTGGAGCATGCGCCGCTACGAGGTCTAGCGCTTCAACCTTTCTTCACACCGATATAACCGGTGGGCTTGCCGCCTACCACCAGCTTCCCATCCACTGCCTTGATGGGAACAAGCGGAAGTACGCGCATGCGCGGCCCGCTGATGAGTTGTCCCTCTTTCACCGGATCGAAAGTCGCCTCGTGGCAGGGACACTTGAACAGTTTGGCCGTCGCGTCCCACCCGTCGACAAGGCAGCCGAGATGGGGGCACACGGCCGTGTAGCACGAGATGCCTTCAACCGTGTCGTCCTTCATGCCGGCCGGGTAGGCATCCGGCGCCACCCTGTAGAAGAGGACGGTGGCGTGATCGTGCTCTCCAGCGTCGTCTTGTTCCAGCTTGCCCGTACTCGGATTCTTCGCTACCGCCAATTCCGGCCGCGCGCCGAGGACCACGTCGGCGACCATGACCTCCTTGCCCTTGTTCGGGCCTCCCGAGAAGATGAAGGTGCCACCGACCTGCGGCACACCCGTCGACTGCGCAAGCGGCATCGCACCACCGGCCGCGAACACCTTCACGCCGGCGCCCGACGCAAGTGCCGTCGCCGTGACGAGCCTGCAAGTGGACTTCAGCGCGTCCCGTCGTTCTTGGCTGAACTTCGACATCGTCCAGCTCCTTTCGAGAGTCGATTCCGGTTGAGCTGCGGTTTCATCGAGACTCGCTCCGCTGGCTCCCCTGAATTCGTTCGTTATGCCGAAGACGGCCGCCCCGAGGCTAGGCGTCGGCTCTCGTCACGCCCGCCGCTTCTTCGGCGCTTGCCGGGCCCGACCGACCGCGCAGCGGGGCCCCGTGGCCGACTCGATTAGACTCACAGGACTGTTGCGCGATCAAACGCGCGAACCGCTTTTATTACTCCTTACGTTGGGCTAAGTCAAATGCGCCGATACAGGAACGTGTATGCCGTCCGCCGCGTGTCCGAGCAGCGCCGCAATTGCGCCTTGTGGGGCCCATGCCGACTTGAATGCCATGCATCACCTGCGCCGTTTGCATAGCCGTATGCTCAGTGTTCGGTGGCCCGCGAGTGTCCAACGATCATTGAGCCTTGGGATCACTGACTCGGGATTGCTGCTCCATCGCCATTCGAGCGGCCAATGCCCATACGCGCGAGCAATCCGTCGCGATCGATCAACGCGTGCTTCAGCGCCGCCGCGACATGGAGGGCCACCGCCAGCGCGATGAGCCAGCTCAACGCGAGGTGCACGGCGGAAAGCCAATCCTTGAATGCCACGTTCTTGCCGGCCCAGGTCGGTAGCGTGACGCCGAAGAACTTGACGGGGAAGCCGCTGAACTCGGAGCCGAGATAGCCGACCAACGGCTGGACCACCAGCAAGATGTAGAGCAGGACGTGATTCCCGTGAGCGACGCGCGCCTGCCACCGCGGCATCGGCGGCAGCGGTGGCGGCCGATGCGCGGCGCGCCAGAGGATACGCAGGATCATCAGCGCGAAGATCGTCATGCCGATCGACTTGTGCAGATTGAAGGCGTCGACGCGCGGCCCGACCGGCTGCTTGGGGATTTCCTGCATCCACCAGCCCCACCCGACCTGGACGATCACCAGCGCGGCAATGAGCCAATGCAGCGCGATTGCACTGCGCGTATAGCGGTCAGAAGGAGACATTGGCGCTGAACCCGACGATGAAGTTGCGCTCCGCGGCCGGCTCGAAGTAGCGGCCATTGGTGTCCCCGACAATCACCGAGCCCACGTAGTTCAGGTTGGAAAGGTTGTTGATTCGAACGAACTCGCGCAGCTGCCAGCGGCCCGCCTGCTGCGCGAAGCCGACGCGGAGGTTGCCGATCACGTAACCGGGCGCGGCGTCCGAGTTGCGATCGTTCACGTAGACCTGGCTCGCGGCCGCGAGCTCGAGCGCCGCGTTGAATCCGTACCAGTCGGCCCGCGACCAGCTGAGCTCTGCATACGCGTTGGACTGGGGAACGCCCGGCAACCGCGACCCCGCGGGCACCGTTACCGGCGGCGTACCGGTCGTCAGTTCCGAATCGTAGGTCGCATCGAGGTACGTGTACGACGCGTAACCGTTGAGTCCGGCTCCGAGCGAGCCCTCCCACGAGAGCTCGACGCCGCGACGCTTGGTCTTCGCGGCGTTCTTGTAGGTCGTGCGACCGCCGGTGGCCGTATTGATGACAATGTCGTTCTTGGTGTCGGTTGCGAAAACGGCGGCGTTGAATCGTTGCGTCCCGCCAACAATCGTCTTGAGCCCGACTTCCACCGACGTGCTCACGCCCGGATCGAGCTCGAGATTGAGCCCGCTGCCGCTGCCTACCGGACGGTACGCGAGTTCGGTGAACGTCGGCGTTTCGAATCCCTGCCCGTAATTGACGTAGACGTTGAGGTCGTCGCGCACGTGCCACACGCCACCGACCACGGGACTCGTGTGGCGGTAGCTGACCGATCCGCTGTCGTCCGGATTGCCGGTCACGATGTAATGATCGTCCGACTCGAAGCGAACGTCGCTGTACCGGATCCCGGCCAGGATCGACACCGCCGCGGCGGGCGACCACTCCAGTTGCGCGTAGACGTCGCTGTTGGTGACGGTGTTGTCCTCATCGCGGCGGAGGTCACCGAGTTCACCCCTGTTGTTGACGAATCCCTTGCGCGCTTCATCCTGCGTTTCGTAGTCGGCGCCGAGCGTGAAGCGAAGCGGCCCGCCGGGTGTGGCGAACGTCGTGAGTATTCGAGCATCAATGCCGCCAAAGCTCCGATCGAGATCGGTGACGCCACCCGAGGACGTCGCCCCGTCACCGGGCAGTGCGAGGTACTGCCGCACGGTGCGCGTGCCGCCGTAGCCGGTGGCGCGCAACACGCTGTCGTACGGGAGCTTCTGCTCGATCGTTACCCCGCCCTGCGTCTGGTTGACCGTCTTGCGCGTGTTGAAATCGGTCGCGACGGAATTGGCCTGCTGCGGATTGGCTTGCCATTGCGCGCGCGTCAGACCGAGCGGGTCCTGCGCCTCGGGCTGGTAGAGTGAATTGCCGATGACGGTGACCTGGGTGTCCGGGCCGGCCGCGAAATTGAGCCGGGCATTCAGGAGCTCACGCGTGGCCTCGCTGTGGTCGCGGTAACCGTCGGTCGCGAAACGATTGAAGGCGATGTCGTAATTCGCCGCTCCCTCCTGCCCGCCGAGTTTCGCGACCAGGTTCGATGTCGCGTAGCTTCCGCCGATCGCCTGCAGCGACACCTGCGGGGGCGTCGGGCCGTCCTCGGTGAATACCGAAATCACCCCACCGGAGGCGTTTCCGTAGAGCGTCGAGAACGGACCACGCAGCACCTCGATCCGCTTCGCCGAGACCAGACTGAAGCTGCCGGTCTGACCCTGCCCGTCCGGCATCGTCACCGGGATGTTGTCCTGGTAGAGCCGTACCCCGCGCACCCCGAAGTTCGCGCGCGCGCCGAAGCCACGGATCGACAGCATCAGATCCTGCGCATAGTTCCAGCGGCTTTGGATGAAAAGCCCCGGCACGCGCGCAAGCGATTCCGAGAGGTTGACCTGCAGCTGTCCCTGCTGGATCTGGGCCGCATCCACGCTGTCGATCGCAACCGGGAGGTCGAAGGCGCGCTCGGCGCTGCGCGTCGCGGTGACGACGACCGGATCCAGGACTGCAGGCGGCTGCCGATCCACCGGTGGCAATGCCTGCGCGGCCGCCTTCGATACGGCAAGCGCGCAGCAGAGCGCCGTTGCGGCGTAGAGCGGCCGTAACCGGGTCATCGGGTCGTTGCGTCGGATCGTCATTGCAGGCCAAGGCGGATTGTGTAGCATAGCCGATCGTTTCGACACGCTCCAATCATCGCTCGCGCCCCCCTCCCACCCCTCGCTGAGTTGCCCATGACCGTCTTGCTCGATCGACTGCCGCCGACTGCCTTCGCGGCGGTGGTGTTGCTCACCCCGCTTGCCGGCGCGACCGCGGCCGCTGCACCGCTCGCCTATACCTCGAACGAGGGCTCGGCGTCGATCTCGGTGATCGACACGGCAACCGACAAGGTGACTGCGACCCTCAAGATCGGCCACAAGCCGCGCGGGATCGCGCTGTCTGCCGACGGAGCACGCCTTTTCGTCAGCGATCAGACGGCCAACGCGCTGGTCGTCTACGACACGGCCCGGAACGCGGTGGTCGGCGAGGTGGCCCTCGGAGACTCGCCCGAGGCGATCTACCTCTCGCCGGATGGCAAGATGCTGTCCGCCGCGATCGAGGAGAACGACCAGGTCGTACTGGTCGACACCGAATCGCTCAAAGTGACCCGGCGCCTGAAAATGAAGGGCAAGAACCCGGAACACGCCGTGTGGAGCCCGGACGGCAGGTGGCTCTACGTCAGCGCGGAAGAAGGCGATACGGTCGACCTCGTCGATGTCGCGAAAGGCGAGGTCGTCAAGTCGCTCAAGGTCGGCGACCGGCCGCGCGGCATCGGCTTCCTCCCCGATGGCAGCCGCGCCTTTGTGGCGGCGGAAAATGCCGACATGTTCAACGTGATCGACACGGCGAAGCAGGAGCTCGTCACCCGGGTCAAGGTCGGCAGCCGGTCCAACGGCATCGTCGTCCATCCGGACGGCAAACGCGTGTTCCTCTCGTCCGGTGGCAAGGGCACGGTCCAGGTGATCGACGTCGCGACCAACACGATGGTCGCCGAAGTCGCCGTCGGACGACGGCCATGGAACATGGCGCTCACGCCCGATGGCAAGAAGCTCTACGTCGCCTGCGGCCGATCGAATGCAGTTGCCGTGGTCGACACCGAATCGTACAAGAAAGTCGCGGAGATTCCGGTGGGCGAGTTGCCGTGGGGTGTCGTGATCCGGTAGCAGCGTCCATGCGATCCGTCCGCCTTGACCGTCGCCGCGCGCTTGGGGCCTTTGGGGCGGGCTTGGTCACGGTAGCGCTGCCTGCCGGCCTCGGCGCCGCGGCGCGCGCACCGGCGCCGGGAACCGCGGATTTCTGCACGACACCCGAAAGTTTCGACCGGCCGCTCAACGTTCCCGGCCGCGGCGGCCTGCAGGGTTACCTCGCCGTCGGCAGTCCGCCGTTGCGTCTGGAGGCAGTCGCGCGGACCGGGGACGTCCCGACCCTTGCGTTCGTCGCGCGGGCCGGTGATCGCGAGTACGTCAACCCGACCCTCGTCGTCGCGCGCGGGGCATCGCTGCGCATCGCGCTTCACAACGCGATGCAGGAGCCGACGATCGCCCACTGGCATGGGCTCACCAACGATACCGCGAACGACGGCAACGGCGAGCGCCTTGCCCTGCCCGGAGCGACCTTCGATTACGCGTTCACGGTGCGCAACCGCGCCGGCTTGTACTGGTACCACCCGCATCCCCATGGCCTCACGGCGGGACAAGCCTATCGCGGCCTTTTCGGCCTGTTCGTCGTCGAAGACGACGACGACCTCGCTCTGCGGCGCTCGCTCGACCTCGTTCCGGGCGAGACCGAGATCCCCCTGGTCCTGCACGACCGACGCACCGACCGGTCCGATCGTTACGCGCCGTCGCCCGACGACATGCAGCACGGCTGGTATGGCGACGAGGCGCTGGTCAATTTCACGCCGCACCCTTACCTGGAGGTCGCGCCGCGCCGCTATCGCTTCCGTCTGCTGAATGGTTCCAACGCGCGCATCTTCCGCCTTGGACTGCGACGCGACGACGGAACCGCGCTGCCGTTGCTGCTCGTCGGTACCGATGGAGGGTTGCTCGACGCGCCGTTGGCGGTGGCCGAACTGTTCCTCTCGCCGGCGGAACGCGCCGACGTGCTCGTCGATTTCACGGGCCTGCGGGCCGGGCGCGTCGCGTTGCTCGAGAGTCACGGTTTCGATCCGATGCATCTGGAGTCCGGCGCATCCGCCGGGAAGGGCCCAGCCCCAACAGCAGGCGCCGGGGAACCGGCGCGCGAAGCCGGCGACCACCAGCGGGCCGGCGACCAGCGGAAGCGACGGCGCGCCGTTTGGGCTGCTCCAATTCCGCGTTCGCGGTCGCGATGCCGGTTCGCGCGCGCTCCCGGTGCGTCTCGCGCCATCGCCGGCGATGCCGGCCGCGATGGCCGACCAGGACGCCCGCCCGCTGCGGCTCGGCTTTGCCAAGGGCCGTTGGCGCATCAACGACCGCGTATACGACGTCGACGCGACGCCGGTTCTCGTCGTCCGCGAAGCGATCGAGACCTGGCTCCTTCGCAACTACCACGCAAGCATGCCGCACGCGATGCACCTGCACGGATTCCAGTTCCGCGTTCTGGAGCGGGAGGGCAGTCCCGAGACGCTTGCGCCGCTCGCGGTCGACTCCCGCGGCCGGCTCGCAACCGATCTCGGCTGGAAGGACACGGTGCTCGTGTGGCCCGGCGAATCTGTGCGCATCGCAATCGATTTCCGGCATCCGTTCGCGGACTCTCAGATCTATCTTGTCCACTGTCACAATCTCGAGCACGAGGATGGCGGCATGATGCTGCGCGTCCGCGTCGGCTGATTCGCATCCGACTGTGCGACTGACGCAGTAGAATGGGCGCGTCATGAGCGATCGCTCCGCATCTCGCGCTTTTCGAGTACCGCACCCACTAGCCGGCCGTTCGGTTCGCGCGGCAGCATTCAACGAAGACCCGTCGGCAACCTCGTCGAAGCCAAGGTCCGATGACCCATGACCCGGTGCTTGCGGTCGCGGTGCGGGCCGCGCGTCGTGCCGCAGCCGTGATCATCGACGCGGCACGCGATCTCAAGCGGCTTCCGTCCCACGCGAAGCAGCACGGCGACCTTGTCGCCAACGCCGGCGCCGAGGCGGAGAACGCGATCATCGCTACCCTGCGCACAGCCTTTCCCGACCACGCGATCGTGGGCAAGGAATCCGGCGAGATCGTCAGCCAGATCGACGCTGGCACGGCCAAGCGCGGCGTGTTCCAGTGGATTGTCGATCCGCTCGTCGGTGCCGCCAACTTCATCCACGGCTACCCGCACTACGCCATCTCGCTGGCGCTGACCCACGGCAGCGACGTCACCCACGCGGTCGTGTTCGATCCGGTGCATGACGAGCTCTACACCGCGATCAGCGGCAAGGGCGCGCACCTGAACGAGATCCCGATCCGGACGTCGACGTGCTCGGAACTCGAGCACGCGCTCGTCGGCACGGCGTTTCCATCGCGCGAGAGCACGCAGCTGCCGGAGTACCTGACCTTGCTCCATGCCCTGGAGGCGAGGTGCGGCGGTCTGCGGCGCGCCGGGGCGTGCGCGCTCGACCTCGCCTATGTCGGGGCCGGGCGTCTCGACGGATTCTGGGTGACGGGCGGCAAGCCCTGGGACGTCGTCGCGGGCGCGCTCATCGCCATGGAAGCGGGTGGTCGCGTCGGCAATTTCGCCGGCGGCGCCGATTTCCTGCGCACGAACGAAGTGATCGCCGCGGCAGCCGGCCTTTTCAACCCGCTGCGTGAAGCGATCGCCGCCGCCTACCGTGCTACCCCTGCCTTGCGAACAACAGGTTGATGTCCGCGAACGCCTTGAACTCGAGCGCGTTGCCGAACGGGTCGAGCAGGAACATGGTCGCCTGCTCGCCGGGGAGCCCCTTGAAGCGGACATAGGGCTCGATCACGAATCGGGTTCCTGCCCGCCCTGAGCTTGGCGGCGAGCGCCTCCCAGGCGGGCAGATCGAGAATCACGCCGAAGTGCCGTACCGGGACTTGCTGGCCATCGACGATGCTCACCGCATCGGACATGTGCGTCGCCGCGACCTTGTGCGCGACGATCTGATGCCCGAAGAAATCGAAGTCGACCCACTCGTCCGACGAGCGCCCTTCCGTGCAGCCGAAGAGGCCGCCGTAGAAGCGCCGCGCTTCGGCGAGGTCGGTCACGGGAAAGGCGAGATGGAAGCGCGGATAGACCGCAGCTGGCAGATGGGTATTCATCGTTTCCTTGGTTTCTCCCGTGCGAGGGCCGCGCATTTCCAGCGCCGGGAAGTTCGAGATGTCCACGCCGAGGCTGCCTCAAGCCTGCCACGGCAAACGGTCGAGATCCACGTTGCCTCCGGAAACGATCACGCCGACCTTCATCCCGGCAATGTCGAGCGTGCGCTCGAGCAGGCAGGCGAGCGGGACCGCCGACGAGGGCTCGATCACGATCTTCATGCGCTCCCACGTCATGCGCATCGCATCGATGATGGCTTGCTCGGATGCGGTACCGATCGCGGTGACGTTGGCGCGGATCGCTGTCAGCGTTCGCGGAGACAGCGTCGTACGCAATCCGTCGGCGATCGGTGGTCGTGGCAGGCAGCGGCTCCACGTGTCCGGTCCGGAAACTGCGCGCCGCATCATCGGCATTCGCAGGCTCCGCGCCATAGGCGCGCAGGGAGGGAGACAATGCACGCGCGGCAATCGCGGTGCCCGATAGCAGGCCACCCCCACCGACCGGCGCGATAATCGCGTCGAGTTCCGGCACGGTCTCGAGCAACTCCAGGGTGGCCGTGCCCTGCCCGGCGATCACTTGCGCGTCATCGAACGGATGGACGAGCGTCGCACCGGTCGCGTGCCCGACTTCCGCGCATGCCTGTTCCCGTGCGGCAACCGTCGGCGCGCAGAACCGGATGGTCGCACCTTGCCGCCGCACGTTTTCCTGTTTCGCTTTCGACGCGTTGTCGGGCATCACGACCCACGCCGGGATGCCCCGCGCGCGCGCGGCGTATGCAAGCGCCGCCCCGTGATTCCCCGACGAATGCGTGAGCACCCCGCGCGCTGCCACGTCGGCGGCGAGCGAAAACACCGCGTTGGTCGCGCCGCGCGCCTTGAAGGCCCCGATCTTCTGGAAGTTCTCGCACTTGAAGAACAGCCGCGCCCCGACGGCCCCGTCGACCGCCCGGCAGGTGAGCACCGGCGTCCGGTGCACGTACGGGGCGATCCTTGCCTGCGCCGCGCGCATGTCGGCGATCTGCGGCAAGGCGCCGTTCATCACGCGCTTTCGTAGAGCCGCGTCAGCACGAACTCGCGGTGGCCGAGCGCTTCGGCGGCGGTGAGCCGGCCGTTGGCGGTCCGGAACATCATGTCGAGCAGCCGATCGCCCGCCTCGGCCATCGTGATCTCGCGCTGGAGGAGTCCCGACGTATCGACGTCGATGTGCTCGCTCATGGTCCGCACGGTGCGCGGGTTGGCGCAGATCTTGATCACCGGCAGAATCGGGTTGCCGATCACGTTGCCCTGACCGGTCGGGAAGAAGTGGACGACGAAACCGGATGCCGCACAAAGCGTGACCATCTCAGCCGCCGCCGACGAGGAGTCCATGAACCAAAGCCCGGGCCCCGTCGGCGTCTCCGCTTTGTCGAGCACGCCGTCGACCACACATTGCCTCCCGATCTTCTGGATGTTGCCGAGCGCCTTTTCCTCGATGGTCGTCAGTCCGCCGGCGATGTTGCCTTTGGTCGGCTGCGAGTCGGACAGGTCGCTCGTCTTGTGCCGATTCACCACCTCCTGATAGCGGTCGAACATACGCATGAACTCGGTGCGCACGCTCTCATCGCGGCAGCGCGCGGCCACAATGGCCTCACCGCCGGTGAGTTCCGTGGTCTCGCCGAACAGGAGCGTGCATCCCGCGGCGTAGAGCTTGTCGAACGCATCGCCGACCGTCGGATTCGCCCCGCAGCCGGACGTCGTATCCGACTCGCCGCACTTGGTCGAGACCCAGAGCTCTCCCAGATCGCAGCTGACACGCTGCTGCTCGCTCGCCCACTGCACGTACTCCTTGGCGGCCTTCGAGGCACGTCGGATCGTCTCGTGATCGCCGTTCAACTCGATACCGAAACCGGTCACCGGCTTGCCGGCCGCCGCGATCCCGTCGACCACCTTCTTCGTCCACTGGTCTTCGATGCCGATCACGACGGCGGCGGCCACGTTCGGGTTGGCCCCGGTGCCGATCAGCGTGCGGAAATGCAGGTCGAGATCTGCCCCGAACTGCAGTCGTCCGTACGGATGCGGAATGGCCAGCGCACCCTTGACGTTATGCGCAACGGCCTCGCACGCGGCATTCGACAGATCGTCGACCGGAATGATGAGCACATGATTGCGCACACCCACGCGGGCGTTTTCGCGGCGGTAGCCACGGAAGGTTCGCTGCATCACTGCCCTCACTCCGACCGTGGGGTCGAAAACCGGAATCGCCTCACCATCGCTTGGTCCTGATGTTGTGGACGTGCGCGTGCTCGCCCATGCGAATCGGCTGCACGACCCTGCCGATGTCCACGCCGTACTTGATCACCGTATCGCCGACGGCCATGTCCTTCAGCGCGATCTTGTGGCCGAGAGGAATGTCCTGCACGCAGGGCACACTGATCGTGCGATCTAGGTCGAGGACAAGCCCGGTCAGCGTAGAGCCAGCGCCAACTCCCTCGACCACGACCACCGCAACGGAATCACCGGGGTCGTGCAATACGCAGTGAATCATCGGAGCTTCCTCGCATCCCGTGTGCATGCATCGATTATCGATGGGTTGGTCCCATCTCCTGCGCGGTTGACAACACGATACCACCGCGCCCGTCGCCCCGGATCAAAAGCGAAATGCGGCCTGTGCCACGGGCGCGAAGCTGCGGCGGTGCGCCGGACAGGCTCCATGGCGGGCGAGCGCGGCAAGGTGCTCCGGGGTGCCGTAACCCTTGTTGCGGGCAAATCCATATACCGGATAGTCGGCATCGAGATCGACCAGCACCGCGTCGCGCGTGGTCTTGGCCAGGATCGAGGCGGCCGAGATCGCCGCGATGTCGCGGTCGCCCCGGACGATCGCGCGCGAGTAGCACGGCAACTCCGGGCAGCGGTTGCCGTCGATCCAGGCTTCGGCCGGCGCGACCGCCAGAGCGTCGAATGCGCGCCGCATGGCGACCAAGGTCGCCTGCAGAATATTGAGCGCATCGATCTCATCGACTTCGGCGGACGCCACGGCCCACGCCACCGCGCGCGCCCGAATCTCGGCCGCGAGACGAGCGCGTGCGCCTGCAGAGAGTTCCTTGGAATCGCGCAAGCCGGCGATCGGCGCCGCGGCATCGAGAATGACCGCCGCGGCGACAACGGGACCGGCGAGCGGTCCGCGGCCGGCCTCGTCGATACCGACGATCAGCATCGCCCGACCCTCAACACGCGACGCCGGCCGCACGCAATTCCTCCACCACGGCGTCGGCTGCGAGCTTGCCCGTGTCGGCCGACAGCGAGGCGGCAAGACCTGCGAACAGCGCTTCGAGCCGATGCCGCGTCACCGTGTCGTCGTAGAGATTCAGTGCCGCCTGGGCGAGATTCTCGGCCGTTGCATCGTCCTGCAGGAACTCGGGAACGACGAACCGGCCCGCGAGCACGTTCGGCAAGCCGACCCAGGGCACGAGCAGCTTGCGGCGAACGATGCCGGCGGTTACGGGATTCACTCGATAGAAAATGATGTGCGGACAGCGGGCAAGCGCCGCCTCGAGGGTCGCGGTCCCCGACGCGACCACTCCGACGTCTGCCGCGCGCAGTGCATCAGTCGCATGTCCGTAGAGGAGCGTCAACGGCAGCTGGTCGAGCGAAAGCCGGTACGCGGCCGCCTCGAAACGCTCGCGCGTCGCCCGCGTCGCCAGGGGAACGAGGAAGACCGCGTCCGGACGCGCCGCGTTGAGAAGGGCCGCCGTGCGCAGCAGCAACTCCCCGTGCATGTCGAGCTCCGACGCGCGACTTCCCGGGAGCAGCGCGAACACCGGCTGCGCGATGCCGAGATTCAATTGCTCGCGGGCCTCGCGTCGCGTCCCCAGCGCGGCGGCGTCGCGCGCGAGCGGATGCCCGACGAACGTAACCGGGATGCCGGCCGCCTGGTAGATGGGCGGTTCGAACGGAAACAGCGCGAGCATCCGGTTGACCGAGCGCGCGATCCTGCGTACCCGCCCGCGCCTCCAGGCCCAGACCGACGGGGAGACGAAATGCATCGTGCGGATTCCCGCACGCTTGAGCCTCGCCTTCCAGCCCGAGATTGAAATCCGGGGCGTCGACGCCGACGAACATGGTCACTCGCTCGGCGAGGAGCCGTCGCGCGAGCGACCGGCGGAGCGCCATCAGCGAGGGGAGATGCGACAACACTTCCACCAGGCCGCGCACCGACAACAGCTCCAGCGGATACCAGACTTCGCAGCCGGCCGTTTCCATCCTGGGACCGGCAATACCGACAAAACGCGCGCGGGGCATACGCGCGCGCACCGCCTGGATCAGCGTGGCGGCAAGCGCGTCGCCGGATGCCTCGCCGGCGACAATGCCGATGGTTACGGTGCCGGGACCAAGAACCGCGTCGCGCATCGCGTACCGTGGGCGCCGTGTCAGCGAATGATCCCGCGCCCCGGATCGGCCAGGAAAGCGACCAGCGGCGCGAGAACGGGCGAGGCTTCCGCCTGGCGTGCGAGGACCGCCTTGGCATCGTCGAGCGCAAGACCCTCGCGGTACAGCGTCTTGTAAGCGCGGCGCACGGTCAGGATGTCCTCGGCCGTGAATCCGCGCCGTCGCAGACCTTCGCTGTTGGTTCCGTGCGGCTTCGACGGGTAACCGGAAGCCGTCACGAACGGCGGAACGTCCTGCAGGACGATCGTCCCCGCGGCGAGCATCGCGTGCGCGCCGACGCGGCAAAACTGGTGCACACCCGCATACGCACCCAGCACCACCCAGTCGTCGATGCGCACGTGCCCCGCGATCTGCGCGTTGTTCGAGAAGATCGTCCAGTTGCCGACCACACAGTCGTGCGCGACGTGCGTGTAGGCGAGGAACAGGTTGCCACTGCCGATCGCCGTATCGCCGCGGTCCTGCGCGGTTCCCGCGTGAACGGTCACGAATTCGCGGAACACGTTGTCGTCGCCGATGGTCGTGGTTGTCGGCTCGCCGCCGTACTTGCGATCCTGCGCAATCTCGCCGATGGAGGCGAACTGGAAGATGCGGTTGCGCGCGCCGATCCGGGTGCGCGCCGCGACGACGACGTGCGGTCCGAGTACCGTGCCCTCGCCCAGTCTCGTTCCCGGTCCGACGATCGAATAGGGCCCGACCTCGACGTCGGTGGCGAGCTCAGCGGAAGGATCGATCAGCGCGGTCGGATGGATGCGCGCCATCGCCTCAGGCACCCTTCGCCGGAGCGTCCGGCGTGCGCATCGCAGCCAGCAGGTCGGCCTCCGCGACGATGTCCGCACCGACTTTCGCTCGCACGGCGAACTTGCCTATCCCCCGCACCATCCGCTGCACCTCCGACTCGAGGATGAGCTGATCGCCCGGAAAGACCTGGCGTCGAAAGCGGGCATTGTCGATGCCGGCGAAGAAGATCAGCGTCCCGTCGCCCGGCGTGCGCCCGGCGATCTGCCATGCGAGAATCGACGCCAGCTGCGCCAGCGCCTCGATGACGAGCACGCCGGGCATCACCGGGTAGCCCGGGAAGTGGCCCTGGAAGAACGGCTCGTTCATCGTCACGTTCTTGATCCCGCGAATCGATTTCCCGTCCTCGAGCGCGACGACGCGGTCGACCAGCAGGAACGGGTAGCGATGCGGCAGGTAGCGCATGATCGCGCTGATGTCCATCGCACCGGTGGCGTCCGCAGTCATGGTCATCCCTCGCTTTTTCCGTCGCCTTCGTTCCCGGCAATGTCACGCCCGAGCGCTCGAACGCGTACCGCAAGCTCCCGCAGCCTCCGGACCTCCACAACGAGCCGCCACCATTCGCTATGCGGCAATGCGGGCCAGAATCCGGTATAGACGCCAGGCCGGTCGATCGAGTCCATGATCCCGGTTCCCGGGGAAACGATCACCCCGTCGCACAAGTCGATGTGCCCGTTCAACATCGCCGCTCCGCCGATCTTGCAGTTGCGGCCGATGCGGGTCGAGCCGGCGATGCCCACGCACCCGGCGATCGCCGTATGCGCGCCGATGCGGCAGTTGTGGCCGATCTGGATCTGGTTGTCGAGCTTGACGTCGTCTTCGATCACCGTGTCGTCGATGGCGCCGCGGTCGATCGTCGTGTTGGCGCCGATCTCGACGTCGGCGCCGATCACCACGCGCCCGATCTGCGGAATCTTGAGCCAGCGCCCGTGCCTCCTCGGCCATGCCGAAGCCGTCGGCGCCGATCACCGCGCCAGCGTGGACGATGCTGCGAGGTCCGATCGCGCAGTCGATCGTAGACGGTGACGTTGCCGTGGAGCACCGCATCGTCGCCGATGCTCACTCCGGCACCGAGGACGGTGCCTGCGCCAATACGGGCGCGCTCCCCGACGACAACCCCATCGCCGAGCACC
The DNA here is from genome assembly GCA_963809965.1 of uncultured beta proteobacterium. GTDB lineage: Bacteria > Pseudomonadota > Gammaproteobacteria > Burkholderiales > Casimicrobiaceae > CAIWHR01. Next base: position 99,087 of record CAWELU010000018.1, on the reverse strand, counting down.
GCATTCGGGCCGACGGTCGCCGTGCGAGCCACCTTCGCGCGCGCGCCGACGACGGCCGACGGATGAACACCGGCGGCAGGAGCGCCGGGCGGGTGAAGGATCGCCGCGACCTTCGCGTACGTGACGTAGGGATCGCGGCTGACGAGCCGCGGAAGGGCCGTGTGTCCGGAGAACTCCGGCGCCAGGATCACGGCCGCCGCGCGAGTCTGCGCCAGTTGTCCGCGATACTTGCGATTGGCGAGAAAGGTGATCGTCCCCGGCCCCGCCGATTCCAGCGTGGCGACGCGCGTGACGGCCGTCGCGCCGTCGCCTTCGAGCGTTGCTCCGGTCCGCGCCGCCAGTTCGGAAAGAGTGATCGACACGGGACCGATGACGGTGAGGTAGCGGCAACCCGCTGCCCACGGCAGGCGGATGCCCTCGGCTACTTGTCGGCGAGCGCCTTGATCACCTTCTCGGTGATGTCGATCTTCTGGCTCGCGTAGACGACCGGATCCTGGACGATGAGATCGAACTTCTCGGCCTCGGCGATCTGCTGGATGACCCGGTTCGCCCGTTCCTGCACGCTCGCCAGTTCCTCGTTGCGCCGGAGGTTGAGGTCTTCCCGGAACTCGCGTTGCGAGCGCTGCAGATCCCGCGACAGGTTGGCGAGATCGCGCTCCTTGTTGCGTCGCTCGGCCTCGGACATCGTGGCGCCGTCGCGTTCGACGGACGCCTGCAGGTCGCGGACCTGCTTCGAGAGCTTCTGAATGTCGGCGTCGCGGGCCGCGAATTCCCGCTCGAGCTTCTGCTGGGCGCGCTTGGCAGGTGCCGCCTCGCGGAACAGGCGCTCGGTATTGACGAAGCCGATCTTGTAGTCGAAGGCCTGCGCCGCACCGGTGCCGCTAAGACACAGGAAGGTCAGACCGATCAAGGCCCCGACGAGGCGGTTGCTGCTGCGTTTCAAGTCACTCTCCTGCTGCGGGTCAGAATACGGTGCCAACCTGAAACTGGAAGCGCTGGATCTTGTCGAGCACCTTGTCGTTGAGCGGCCAGGCGTAGCTGAACTTCAACGGACCGATCGGCGAATTCCAAGCCAGCCCAACCCCGCAGAGTAGCGAAATCCCTGCAGGTCGGCCTCGCCGGCGCACTTGCACCAGTTCGAGCGGCAGGTCCGGCGGCTCCTTGCCGTCGACGTAGATCTGTCCGGCGTCGACGAACACGCTGCCGCGAACCGACTTGTCGCCCTTCAAGACCGGATAGAACAGCTCGACATTGCCGACAATCTTGCGCTTGCCGCCGGTGGCATTGCCGTAGATGTCCTGCGGACCCAGCGAGCTCTGCTCGTAACCGCGGACCGAGCCCACACCGCCCGCGTAAAGCGCCTTGAAGAACGGCAACGGTTTTCCGCCATACCCGTCCGCGTAGCCGATTTCACCGCGCAGCATCAGCACCAAGTCCCCGAACACGGGCCAGAACACCTGCTGCACATAGTTCGCCCGGTAATACTCGAGATCGCCGAACGGCAGCCCCACTTCTCCCAGCAGGCTCTGCAACTGGCCCCGCGTAGGATAGAGGATGTCGTCACGGGTGTCACGCGACCAGCCGCCGGAGAGGATGACGCTGTCGGTCACGCTGCCGAACTCGGCAACGTAAAGGATGTACGCCGGCGGGCTGTCGCTGAACAGGTCGATGCTCGTGTGCTCGTAGCGGAAGCCGACGTTGATCGAGTCGGTCTCGGTGATCGGGATGCCGAAGCCGATCGCGCCACCCGCCGTCGACGACGAATACTGCGACACCGAAAGCGACGAGGGGTCGACGTTCCTCTGGTACACCTCGAGGACGCGCGCCACGCCATCGACGGTCCAGTACGGCTCGGTGAAGGCAACCGAGATCGTGCGGTTGACCTTGCTGGTATTGAGCGCCGCGACGAGTGCGTTGCCGCTGCCGAAGATGTTCTGCTGCGAGATCGAAGCGTTGAAGACGACGCCTTCCGCGCTCGAATACCCGATGCCCGCGAGCAGCTGGCCGGTCGACTTCTCGATGACCGTAACCTCGACGTCGGCCAGGTCGTTCGCTCCGGCGACGGGCGGCGTCTCGATGTTGACATCCTCGAAGTAGCCCAGCCGCCGGATGCGCACCTTCGAGCGCTCGATGCGTGCCGCGTCGTACCACGCGCTCTCGAGCTGGCGCATCTCACGCCGGATCACCTCGTCGCGGGTCTTCACGTTGCCGCTGATGTTGATCTTCCGGACGTAGACCCGCCGGCCGGGGTCGACGTAGATCGTGAAGGCCGCCTGCAGCTTCGCCCGGTCGAGATCCGGCACTGCATTGACGTTGGCAAAGGCGAACCCCTCGGCGCCCAGCCGATCGCTGATGGCCTTCGTTCCCGCCTGCAGCCTTTCCCGCGAGAACACGTCGCCGGAGCGGATCGGCACCAGCCGCATGAGTTCGGGCTCCGGCACCGGCAGATCGCCCGCGAGGCGGATGTCGGAAACCGTGTAGCGCGGGCCCTCGAAGATGTTGACCGTGATGTAGATGTCCTCCTTGTCCGGCGTGATCGAGACCTGTGTGGACTCCACGTTGAACTCCAGGAAGCCGCGGTTCTGGTAGAAGCTGCGCAGCGTCTCGAGGTCCGCCTGCAGCTTCTGCTTCGAATACTGGTCGTTCTTCGTGTACCAGGTGGTCCAGCCCGGCGTGGTCAGCGTCATCAGCGACAGGAGCTCGCGCTCCGGAAACGTCTTGTTGCCGACGATATTGATGCGCGCGATCTTCGAGGGCTCGCCCTCCTCGATGTTGATGTTCACCGCGACGCGGTTGCGCTCCTGCGGCGTGACGGTGACCACGACCTTGGCGCCGTACCGTCCGCGCGAGATGTACTGGCGCTTGATCTCCTGCTCCGCCCGGTCGAGCGCGGAACGGTCGAAGATCCGGGCGTCGGCCAGACCGATCTCCTTCAACGCCTTCTTCAGCGTCTCGGTGTCGAATTCCTTGTTGCCCGCGATGTCGATCCGGCTGATGGTCGGGCGTTCCTGAACGACGACGACGAGCACGCCATCCTGAACCTCGAGACGCACGTCCCGAAAAAAACCGGTCGCGAACAGCGCCTTGACCGCCTGCGCCGCCTTCTCGTCGTCGACGCGGTCGCCGACCTTGATGGGGAGGTACGAGAACACGGTCCCGGCCTCGGTCCGCTGGACCCCCTCGACGCGGATGTCCTTGACGACGAAGGGCTCGATCGCCTGCGCGGGCAGCGCAACGACTGTCGCGACAAGCGCCGCGGCGCCGACCCGCAGCATGCGGACGGCGGCGGTCACGCATGAACGCAACGCGGCCGCAAGCCCGCTACGCCTGGAACAAACGGGAGAGGTCATTGAAGAGCGCCAGCGCCATCAACACCGCCAGCACTGCCATGCCGATACGCTGGCCGACCTCGAAGGCACGATCGGATAGGGGACTGCCTTTGACGATTTCGGCGAAATAATACAGCAAATGTCCCCCATCCAGTAGCGGAACGGGGAGCAGATTGAGCACGCCGAGGCTGATGCTGATCAACGCGAGATAGCCGACGAAAACGAGAGCACCCGCCTGTACGGACTGACCCGCGTAGTCGGCCATCGTGATCGGACCGCTGATGTTCTTGAGCGACGCGTCGCCGACGACGATGCGTCCGAGCATCCGCAGCGTGAACACCGCGAGCTCCCAGGTCTTCCGGGCGCCCTGGGCGAACGCATCGACCACGCCGTAGCGTACGGTGACGGCGAGACGGTCGGCGAGTGCCGGGTCCACCTTGAGCCGCACGCCGGCGATGCCGACCATCCGTCCTGCCTGCTCGGCGATTTCCGTGGTGAACGTCGTGTCGAACTCCCGGCCTTCCCGGGCGATGCGAAACGTCACGTCGCCGCCGGGCTTCGCATTGGTCTTTGCGGCAACCTCGGCCGGTGACCGGACCGGCACGCCGTCGATGGCGACAATGCGGTCGCCCGCGACGAGCCCCGCCCGCGCCGCCGGCTTGCCCGGGAACCACCTCGTCGATCAATGGCGCGCCGAGGTCCACTCGCAGTCCCAGCGCGGGCAGGAAATTGCTCTCCCAGTCGGCGGACGCGAGGCCGGCAAGCGAAAGCATCCGTTGCGCTCGCGATCCGTCGGTGCGTTCGACCTCGACGGCGACCGCGTCGGAGCCGGAGGCCCGCAGCAGGCGCCAGCGCATGTCCTGCCAGCTTTTCACGGGTGCGCCATCGATCGCGACGACGACATCGCCGCGCTGCAATCCCGCCGCGGCCGCCGCCGTGTTCGCGATGGGTTCCCCGAGCAGCGCCTGCTGGCCGGGGATCCCCGCAACGTAGCTCCCGGCGAACAGCAGCACGGCGAGCGCAAGATTGGCGAACGGTCCGGCCGCGACGATCGCGATCCGTTTCCAGACGGACTGCCGATTGAACGCGCGCGGCAAGTCGGAAACCGAGACATCGCCCTCGCGCTCGTCGGCCATCTTGACGTAGCCGCCCAGCGGCACGGCGGAAAGGGCCCACTCCGTCCGATCGGGGCCGTAGCGCCGCGCCCAGACTACGCGGCCGAAGCCAACCGAGAAGCGCAGGACCTTGACGCCGCACAAGCGCGCGACCCAGTAGTGGCCGAGTTCGTGGAAGACGACGAGCACGCCCAACACGACGAGAAAAGCCGCCACCTTGATCAGTACGTCCATCCTTCACCCCCTTCGAGCCCGTACCGGGCCCGCGTGAACGCGCGCGCCTCGGTATCCGCGGCGAGTGCTTCGTCGAGCGTTTCCCCGGCGTGCGCCGGAAACCGCGCGAGGGCCTCCGCGCACGCCGCGGCGATGTCGGTGTAGCGGATGCGGCCGTTCAAGAACGCCGCGACCGCCACCTCGTTCGCGGCGTTGAGCACGGCCGGTGCGGCACCCCCGGCGCGAAGCGCGTCGAAGGCGAGCTTCAGGCACGGGAAACGACCATGATCCGGCGTCTCGAACGTGAGCACGCCCAGCCGCGCCAGTTCGAGCGGGCCGACTCCCGGTCTCCACACGATCAGGATACGCGAGCGCCTGCGCGATCGGCGTGCGCATGTCCGGGTTGCCGAGTTGCGCGAGCACGGAACCGTCAACGTACTCGACCAGCGAATGGATGACGCTTTCGGGGTGCACGACGACGTCGATCATCTCCGCCGGCAGGCCGAAGAGCCAGTGCGCCTCGATCACTTCGAGGCCCTTGTTCATCATCGTCGCCGAATCCACGCTGATCTTGCGTCCCATCACCCAGTTCGGATGGGCACATGCTTCGTCCGGCGTGGCGCTGGCGAGTTCCGCCGTGGGTCTCGTCCGGAACGGACCGCCCGACGCGGTGAGCAGGATCCGGCGCACACCCGAGGCGGCCGGATTGCGGGCATAACCTGCCGGCAGGCACTGGAAGATGGCGTTGTGCTCGCTGTCGACCGGCAACAGCGTCGCCCCGCCTGCGCGCGCTGCAGCCATGAATGCCGCGCCGCCGATGACGAGCGCCTCCTTGTTCGCGAGCAGGATGCGCTTTCCCGCGCGCGCCGCCGCGAGCGTCGGCTCGAGGCCGGCCGCCCCGACAATCGCAGCCAGTACCGTGTCCGCCGCCGGCAACGCAGCTGCCTCGACCAGGCCAGCCTTGCCGGCGAGCACGCGTGTGGAAACGCCGTGACCCGCCAGCGCGCGCTCGAGCGAACGCGCCGCATCGACGTCGAGCAGCGCTGCAACCTCCGGTCGAAACCGTAGCGCAAGCTCCGCCAGTCGTTCCCACTGCCGGTGTCCGGCGAGCGCAACGACCGCGAAGCGGTCCGGATGGCGGGCGACGACCTCGAGGGTCTGCTCGCCGACCGAGCCCGTTGCGCCGAGCACGCTGAGGCGACGTAGCGTCATCGCAGGAACGCCAGCGCAAGCAACGCCGCCGCCGGCATCGCGGCGAGCAGCGCGTCGACCCGGTCGAGGATCCCGCCGTGGCCGGGCAGGATCGTGCCGCTGTCCTTGACGCCGGCATCGCGCTTCAGCAGCGATTCGAAGAGGTCGCCCACGATCGACAGCGCAACAAGGCACAGAGCAAGGGCGATCCATACCAGCGTCGCGACCGGAGTGATTTCACCGCGATAGACAGCGGCCCCCGCTGTTTCCGTCAGCGCTATTGCGTAGACGGCAACGGCGGCCAGCGCGCCGTAGACTCCCTCCCACGTCTTGCCGGGGCTCACTTGCGGGGCAAGTTTGCGCCGTCCAAACGCGCGACCCGAGAAATAGGCCGCGATGTCGGCGATCCAGACGATGGCCATCGCGGCCAGGACGAGCCACGGGGATCGCGCCTGCAGCTCGACCAGCGCAACCCAGGCCCCGATCAGCACGAGCCAGCCCGTTATCGCCAGAGTCAGCGGCGCCGCCGGCTTCCACCGCCACACGAGCCACGGCGGCGCCACGAATACCCAGAAGAGGGTGGCGACTCCGCAAACGGCGACGACCGTTCCGCCCGGCCAGCCACGATCGAAACCCGTGAATGGCGAGAAGAGCAGGTTCAGTCCCAGGAGCAGGGTGCCGGCCACGAACAGTAAGCGCATCTGCCTGCGGAAACCCGCCAGGTTCGCCCATTCCGCTGCCGCCCCGGTGATTGCCGCCAGCGTCACTGCGCCCCATCCCGCCGGCGAAAGCAGGAAAACGGCTGCCAGCACCAGCGGAACCAGGACAACCGCCGTCAGAATGCGTGTCGCCAGCACCGTCGCTCCGCCTGCGTCAGGACGGAGGTCGCGGAACGAACGCCAACGCCGAGTCGCGCGGGCGGCACGAGCCGATCATGTGCGGGTGCCGCTGGCGTGGCCCAATGCTTGCTGTACTTGCTCGCTCGTGCGTCCGAATCGTCGCTCCCGTTGCGCATACCAGTCGATCGCGGCATCGAGCGCGGCGGCATCGAAGTCCGGCCACAGCCGATCGGTGAAGTAAAGCTCGGTGTAGGCAAGCTGCCACAGCAGGAAATTGGAGATTCGCTGCTCGCCGCCGGTGCGGATGAACAGATCCGGCTCCGGCGCGTAGGCCATCGCGAGATAGGGCCCGAGCGCCTCCGGATCGACGTCCGTCACGCCACGCAAGGCATCGGCATGCGCAGCGAAATACCGCCGCGCCGCCTGCGCGATATCCCACCGGCCGCCGTAATTGGCGGCGACGGTGAGCGTCAGGCGCGCATTGCCCGCGGTCTGCGCCTCGCCGGCGGCGATCAGCGCGCGGATGCGCGGGTCGAAACGCATCGTGTCCCCGACGACCCTGAACCGGATGCCGTTCGCGTCGAGCTTCGCGACCTCCTGCTCGAGCGCGCGCAGGAACAGGTCCATCAGGATCGAGACCTCGTCCGCCGGGCGCCGCCAGTTCTCGCTCGAGAACGCGAACAGCGTCAGGTACTCGACGCCGCGCTCGATGCACGCGCGGACGGTCGCGCGCACGGCCTCCACTCCACGGCGATGGCCGGCTACGCGTGGCAGCATCCGCTGCTTCGCCCAGCGGCCGTTGCCGTCCATGATGATCGCCACGTGACGCGGCGCGGCGCGTGGCGGCGGAACCTCACGGGTGGAGCTGGTGAACATGGGATGCGTGGGCCGGAGGGCGGCTGCCGTGGCCGTAATCGGATTCGCAATGCCGGAACCACGCGATCCGCGTCCCGGCACTCCCCGAATCCGCGTCGCTCAATGGGACTGCGAACCTCAGATCGCGAGCAGATCGGCCTCCTTCGCGGCGAGTACCTTGTCGATCTCGGCAATGAAGCGGTCGGTGAGCTTCTGGACGTCCGTCTGCGCGTGGCGCTCGGCGTCCTCGGCCACCGCGTGCTCCTTCAGCAGGCGTTTCAGGTGCTCGTTGGCGTCGCGCCGGACGTTGCGCACGGCGATGCGCGCGTTCTCCGCCTCGTGGCGCACGACCTTGATCAGCTCCTTGCGCCGCTCCTCGGTGAGCGGCGGCATCGGTACGCGGATCACGTCGCCCGACGTCGCCGGATTGAGCCCTAGATCGGAATCGCGGATCGCCTTCTCGATCGCGGGCACCATCTTCTTCTCCCACGGCTGCACGGCGATCGTGCGTGCGTCTGCCAGCGTGACGTTGGCGCACTGGTTGATCGGCATGGGTGCACCGTAGTAGTCCACCTGGAGATGGTCGAGAAGTCCCGTATGGGCGCGTCCGGTGCGGACCTTGCCGAGGTCGTGTCGCAACGCCTCGACCGATTTGTGCATCTTCTGCTCGGCAGATTTTTTGATGTCGGCGATCATGGTGACTCCGCAAGTCGGTTGCGCATTCGCCGAGCGCCGGACGTCGCGCGAATTACCGGGTTCGTTCGCTGGACGCTCGATCCTCGGCGGTCGATCCTCAGCAATGCACGAGCGTGCCCTCTTTCTCGCCCATGACGACCCGCTTGAGTGCGCCGGGAACGAAGATCGAAAAGACCTTGAGCAGCATGTTCTGATCGCGGCACAGGGCGAGCGCCGTTGCGTCCATCACCTTCAGGTTGCGGACAATCGCTTCGTCGAACGTGAGCTCCGCGTAGCGGGATGCGCGCGCATCCCGCTTCGGATCCGCGGTGTAGACGCCATCGACCTTGGTCGCCTTCAGCACGATGTCGACGCCCATTTCGCGGCCGCGCAGCGCCGCCGCCGTATCCGTGGTGAAGAAGGGATTCCCGGTGCCGGCGGCGAAGATGACGACCTTCTTTTCCTCCAGGTGACGCAGTGCGCGGCCGCGGATGTAGGGTTCGGCCACCTGGTCGATGCGCAATGCCGACTGCACGCGCGATTCGACGCCCGCACGGCGCAGCGCATCCTGCAGTGCGAGGGCGTTCATCAAGGTGGCCAGCATCCCCATGTAGTCGGCGGTGGCGCGATCCATTCCCGCGGCGCCCGGGGCAACGCCGCGGAAGATGTTGCCGCCGCCGATCACCACCGCCGTTTCGACGCCGAGGCGCACCACCTCCGCGATCTCGGCCACGATCCGATCGATGACCTCGCGATTGATCCCGTAGGGGTCGTCGCCCATCAACGCTTCGCCGGACAGCTTGAGGAGGATGCGCCGATACGCCGGCGCGTTGGCGCTCGCCGGCGGCGAACGCGGCAACCGGGGCGACAACGGACTTGACGGTCATGGGGACGATCTCCAGTCGGTTGGCGCCGGGAAATGGGTCGCGACGGCGGCTCGCTACGCTTTGGCCATCGCCGCGACCTCCGCGGCGAAATCGTCCTTTCGTTTCTCGATGCCTTCACCGACGACATAGAGCCAGAACCCTCGCACCGCGGCACCTTTCGCCTTCAGATATTGCTCGACTGTCTGGTCGGGATTCTTGACGAAAGGCTGACCGGAGAGTGTCACCTCCGACAGGAACTTGCTCACACGGCCATCGACCATCTTGGCGATGATTTCGGCGGGCTTGCCGCTCGCCGCCGCCTGCGCGGCGAAGATTTCGCGCTCCCGGGCGATCAGGTCCGCCGGCACCTGGTCCCGCGAAACGCAAACCGGGCGCACGGCACCCGGCGCCGCCGAGGCGGCGACGTGCATGGCGACATCCTTTCCAGTCTCCGGATCGCCGCCCGCGATATCGACCGTGACGCCGATGCGGCCGCCACCGTGCAGGTACTGCACCAACCGGCCCGTCGACACCGCGCGCATGAAGCGCCGCACGGAGATGTTCTCGCCGATCTTCTGGACCAGCGCCTGGCGGGCGGCCTCGACCGTGCCCGCAGGATGCGGCAGCGCCGCCAGCGCCGCCACGTCGGCTGGTTCATGTCCGGCGACGAGTTGTGCGAGGCTGCGGGCGAACGCCATGAAATCCTCGTTGCGTGCCACGAAATCCGTTTCGCAGTTCACCTCGACCATCGAGGCGAGCTTGCCGTCCGGCGCGAGGTAAGCCCCGACGATGCCTTCCGCGGCGATGCGCGTGGCGGCCTTGGACGCCTTCGCACCGCTTCGGATGCGGAGCAGATCTTCGGCCTTCGCAAGGTCGCCGCCGACTTCCGTGAGGGCCTTCTTGCATTCCATCATCCCGAGGCCAGTACGCTGCCGCAGGTCCATCACCATGCTCGCGGAGATGTCCGCCATTTTCTCAAGGCTCCATGTTGCATGTACGCAGATCCCACGCTACGCGCAGGGGCGCGGCCGGGGGCCTTCGTGCACGGCCAGCCAGTTTGGTCGCGGCCCCCGTCGCGTGAGCGGCTATGCCGTCGCCTCGTCCGAAACCTCGACGAACTCGTCGCCGGCCTGGACGATTTCCTGTATTACCTGACTCCGGCCTTCGAGGACGGCGTCCGCGGCGCCACGGGCGTAGAGGCGGATTGCCCGGCTGGAATCGTCGTTGCCCGGGATAACGTGCGCAATCCCGATCGGCGAGTGGTTGGTGTCGACGACGGCGATGATCGGGATGCCGAGCTTCATGGCTTCGGTCACGGCAATCTTGTGGTAGCCCACGTCGATGACGAACAATGCATCCGGAAGCCCGTTCATTTCCTTGATGCCGCCCAGACTCTTGTCGAGCTTTTCCATCTCGCGCTGCAGGGTGAGCGCCTCGCGCTTGTTCATCTTCTCGAACGTGCCGTCCTGCGCCATCTGCTCCAGGTCCTTCAACCGCTTGATCGATGCCTTGACGGTCTTGAAGTTCGTCAGCATGCCGCCGAGCCAGCGGGCATCGACATAGGGCATCCCGCAGCGGCGGGCTTCCTCGGCGACGATCTCGCGCGCCTGGCGCTTGGTGCCGACGAACAGGATCGTGCCCTTGTTGGACGCCAGCTGGCGGACGTACTTCATCGCCTCCTGGTAGAGCTGCATCGTCTTTTCGAGGTTGACGATGTGAATCCGGTTGCGCTGGCCGAAGATGTAATCGGCCATCTTCGGATTCCAGTAACGCGTCTGGTGACCGAAATGAACCCCGGCCTCCAGCATTTGACGCATCGTGACGGACATACCTTAAACTCCTGTCAGGGTTGAACCACGACCCGCTGATGGCCGGAACGGGGCGTCCCATTGCGACGGGACACCGGTTCGGGCACCCTGAGGTGCGCGAGTCTGCGAATTTGTCAGCCAGGCAACCGGCTTGCGGAACGCGTCCGGCGGACGAACCAACATTAAATTTTAGCACACCCGGAAGCCTGCGGCGAGGCTCGCAGCCCGCCCTCGCCGGGCCCGTTGCCCGCAATGCCAGCCTTGACCCCTGATATCGCCGCCCCCGCACCGCCGGACGCGGCACTACGCGCCGCACGAGACGACGTCGTCTTCTGCGACCTCGCGCCGCTGGCCATGCTCGCCGTTTGGGGCGCCGATGCGGAAACCTTCCTCAACGGGCAGCTTTCGATCGACATGCGGGGGCTCTCTACGGGCGTCTGCCGATATGCGAGCTTCAATTCGCCGAAGGGCCGGATGCTCGCCAATTTCGTGGTCTGGTGCCTGGACGGGGATTCCGGCGGCTACCGCGCGCTCCTTCCCGCCGAGATCTGCGAAGCGGTCCGCAAGCGCCTGGCGATGTTCGTCCTGCGCGCGAAAGTCACGCTGTCAGACGTCTCGGCCGACCACGTGCGCGTGGGTGTCGGCGGGCCACGCGCCGCCGAAGCGCTGCGCGCCATGGTGGGCGACGCACCGGCGCCCCGCGAAGTCTTGTCCGCAGGCGATGCAACGGTGCTCGGACTCACCGGGGCGCGCTTCGTCGTCATCGTTCCGGCGCATGGTGGCCCGGCATTGCGCAAAGCGCTCCGCGATCACGCTACCGAAGGCGCGTTCCCGGTCTGGCAATGGCTCACGATCCGGGCCGGCGTACCGGTCGTCACCGCGGCGACGCAGGACGCCTTCGTGGCGCAAACAGCCAACTGGGACGTCCTGGGGGGCATCGATTTCCGGAAGGGTTGCTACACGGGCCAGGAGATCATCGCCAGGACCCAGTACCTGGGTCGACTGAAGGAACGCGCCTTCCTGTTCCATAGCGATCGCATCGAAATCGCGGCGGGCACGCGGACCTACAATGCCCTGTTCGGTGACCAGCCCTGCGGCACGGTCGTCAATGCCGCGTCGGCCCCCGACGGCGGCAGCGACTTGCTGGCAGTGCTTCAACTGGCCGCCGCAGAAGTCGGCGACACGCGGCTCGGGGATCCCGCGGGCCCCCCGCTGGTACCGTTGCCGCTACCGTACGTCATTCCACCACCGGCATCCCCTCGCGGCCGCCTTGCCTGACCCATCGCGCCATGTGTCTCGCCCTCCTGGCCCTCGGCGCACATTCGCGGTACGCCGTCGTCATCGCGGCCAATCGCGACGAATTCCATGCGCGTGCCGCCGCGCGCGCCGCCTGGTGGAATGAAGGTTGGCTTGCGGGCCGCGACCTCGCAGCCGGCGGAACCTGGTTCGGCGTGACACGCGCGGGCCGCTGGGCCCTCGTCACCAACATTCGCGAACCTGGTCGCCACAATCCCTCGGCCCCCTCGCGCGGTGCGCTGGTACCAAATGTCCTCGCCGGCGCTGCGCCGGTCGCGGACGGCCTTGCGCGCATCGTCGCTTCCGCCGAGCGTCACAACGGGTTCAATCTGGTCGCCGGCAGTGGCGGGGAGGCGCATTGGGGCTCCAATCGGGTCGCAGGGCACCGATCGCTTGAGGCCGGCATCTACGGACTCTCCAACGCGACGCTCGACACGCCGTGGCCCAAGGTCAAGCGGACCAAGGCCGGCCTCGCTGGCTGGTGCGCGCAACGCGACACAGAGTTCGAGCTGCTGTTCGAGCTGCTCGGCGACAAGGCGCCGGCGTCAGACGACGAACTGCCGATGACGGGGTTGACGCTCGAGCGCGAGCGGCTTCTTTCCGCACCATTCATCGTCAGTTCCGATTACGGGACGCGTTGCTCGACGGTGCTTGCCATCGGCCACGATGGGAATGCCCGGTTCACCGAGCGCAGTTTCGATCCGGCCGGACGCGTGACCGTCGAGGTCGACGAACGGTTCCGCATCGCCCCCTAGAACATCGCGTGCGCCGCCGACAGGCGCTGCGCAATTGCGGTGCGCGGCGCAATGGGCCGCCTTCTGCCCGCTGGCCCGCAAGGACGAGGCAGAACAAGTGGTCCCGGGCTGACGTCAGATTCCGAAGTTGCTGAATACGAGTCTGGCGCGTCCGTCATGGACTTCGAGGGCGCAGCGGCCGCCGACCGGCAGCGTGAGCTTCTCCTGCGTGTGTCCGAACGGCAGGCCCGTGAACAAATGCGGGCACAGACGCGCGCGTACGTGCGCCACCATCGCCGCGGCGTCGTAGCCATTGTCGTTCGCGCCGAGTTCGTACCCGGTGAACGACCCGAGCAGCACCGCGCGTTGCCGGGCGAGCACGCCGCCGAAGTGCAGCTGGTAGAGCATCCGTTCGACGCGATAGGGGTGCTCGCCGATGTCCTCGAGAAACAGGATGCCCCCGTCGACGCGCGGAAAATGGGGTGTTCCGGCCAGATGCGCGACCAGCGCCAGATTGCCTCCCCAGAGTGTCCCCTCGCCGCCAAAGTCCGGGCCATCGAGCGCACACTCGACCGCGTATCGCTCGCTTCCCAGCAGGCCCCAGCAATGACCGAGCGTGAACGCGGACGGCTGCTCGGCGCCAAAATCGTAGGCGGCCATCGGCCCGGCAAACGTGGTCATCCCCGCATGCGCCAGCGCCGCGAGCTGGAAGGCGGTGAAGTCGCTGTGCCCGAGCCAACGTTTTTTCGCCGCGGCGAGCGCGGCGAAATCGAGCCGGTCGAACAGCCTCGACCAGCCGTACCCCCCACGGACGGCGATCGCGAGCTCGACCCGCGGGTCCGCGGCCATTCGCATCACCGCGGCGAGCCGCGCATCGTCCGTTCCGGCGAAGCGCTGCCAGCGCGCCGCACAGGTCGCATCGACGATCACCCGATGGCCGAGCGCACCCAAACGCGCGATCGCCCGCTCGACGGCGGCGGGCTCGGTCGCGAAGCCGGCGGGGGCGTAAAGACCGATGCCGTAGGTGCGCACGATCGAGGGGCCGAGGTCAACGACGCTCGGCGAAGAAATCGGAGACGAGGCTACCGCATTCCGCGGCACGAACACCGCCCTCGACCGTCGCGTGGTGATTCAGTCGCCGCTCCGCGAAGAGATCGACGACCGACCCGCAGGCGCCGGTCTTGGGATCGCGCGCCCCGAACACGAGCCGCGCGATACGCGCGTGCAGTATCGCGCCGGCACACATCGCGCACGGTTCGAGGGTGACGAAGAGTTCGCACCCCGGCAGGCGGTAGTTCCCGAGCGTTTGACCGGCCTCCCGCAGCGCCGTGATCTCGGCATGCGCAGTCGGATCGTTTCCAGACACCGGGGCATTGCCACCACGGCCGACGATCGCGCCATCCTTGACGACGATGGCTCCCACCGGAACCTCGCCGCGCGCCCGGGCGGAGCGCGCAAGCGCCAACGCCTCGTCCATCCATTTTTCGTCACCCGGCGGGACCATCAGGGGGCTTCATTCCCACTCGATCGTCGCCGGGGGCTTCCCCGAGATGTCGTAGACGACGCGATTGATCCCGCGGACTTCGTTGATGATCCGGCTCGACACCCTGGCGAGCAACTCGTGGGGCAGCGGCGCCCAGTGTGCGGTCATGAAGTCAGTCGTCTGCACGGCGCGCAGCGCGACGACATGCTCGTAAGTGCGCCCGTCCCCCATCACGCCGACGGAGCGCACGGGCAGGAACACCGCGAACGCCTGCGCCGTCAGGTCGTACCAGCTGTGTCCGGATGCATCACGCGCGAGGCGCAGTTCATCGATAAAGATCGCGTCGGCGCGCCGGACGAGATCCGCGTGCTCGCGCGTCACCGTCCCCAGTATGCGCACCCCAAGGCCGGGGCCGGGAAAGGGATGCCGGTACACCATTTCCCGCGGCAGCCCCAACGCCTGTCCCAACTCGCGGACCTCGTCCTTGAACAGCTCGCGCAATGGTTCCAGCAACTTCAAGTGCAGCGTCTCCGGGAGCCCGCCGACGTTGTGGTGCGACTTGATCGTGTGGGCTTTCTTTGTCTTCGCACCAGCGGACTCGATGACGTCGGGGTAGATGGTCCCCTGCGCGAGCCATTTCGCGTTCGGCAGTCGCGCGGCCTCCCGCTGGAACACGTCGACGAACAGGCGACCGATGACGCGTCGCTTCTTCTCCGGATCGGCAATCCCCGCGAGCGCGCCGTACATTTCGGCAGTTGCATCGACATGAACGACCCTTACGCCGAGGTTGCGCGCGAAGGTGTCCAGAACCTGTTCCGCCTCGTTCAGCCGCAGCAGTCCGTGGTCGACGAATACGCAGGTAAGCCGGCTGCCGATCGCGCGGTGAATCAGCGCCGCCGCGACCGACGAGTCCACGCCGCCCGACAGGCCGAGGATCACTTCCTCGCTGCCGGTCCGTGCGCGGATGTCGGCTACCGCCTCGTCCACGTAGTCGGCCATGTTCCAGTCCTGCCCGCAGCCGCAAATGTCGTGCGCGAAGCGCGCGAGGATCGCTGCGCCCTGCTTCGTGTGGGTGACCTCGGGATGGAACTGGACGCCGTAGAAGCGCCGCTCCTCGTCCGCCATCGCGGCGACCGCGCAGGCATCGCTGCTCGCGATAAGCGTGAACCCCGGCGGCAGCGCGGTAACCTTGTCGCCGTGGCTCATCCACACGTCGAGCAGGCCGTGACCCTCGCCGTTGCGGCGGTCCTCGAGCCCCTTCAGTAGCGCCGAATGTCCCCGCGCCCGGACCTCCGCATACCCGAATTCGCGCACCTGGCCCGCCTCGACGGCGCCCCCCAATTGCTCCGCCATTGTCTGCATCCCGTAGCAGATTCCGAGTACCGGGATCCCAAGCGACCATACCGCCGCCGGCGCGCGTGGCGTGTCGCCCTCGGTCACGCTGTTCGGACCGCCGGAGAGCACGATCCCTCGGGGCGCGAAGGTGCGCACGAAGTCGTCCCCGACGTCGAACGGGTGGATCTCGCAGTACACGTGCGTCTCCCGCAGGCGCCGCGCGATTAGCTGCGTGTACTGCGCGCCGAAGTCGAGGATCAGGATTGTTGAATGGGACTGGGCGGCCATCGTTGGTCGTTGCGATCAAACAAGAAGGCCGGCTAGCGCCGGCCCCCGAAGTCGGGTGCTTACTCGACCCGATAGTTGGGAGCTTCCTTCACGATCTGCACGTCGTGCACATGCGATTCGCGAATCCCGGCCGACGTGATCTCGACGAATTCCGCGCGCGTGCGAAGTTCCTCGATCGTCGCGCAGCCGCAGTACCCCATGGCCGAGCGCAGGCCCCCCATCAGCTGGTGAATCACGTTCACCAACGCGCCTTTGTACGGAACGCGCCCCTCGATGCCTTCGGGGACGAGCTTTTCCGCATTGCCCTCGGCCTCGAGTTCCTGAAAATAGCGGTCGGAGCTGCCCTGCTGCATCGCCCCGAGCGACCCCATGCCGCGGTAGCTCTTGTACGAACGGCCTTGATAGAGCTCTATCTCGCCGGGTGACTCCTCGGTGCCGGCGAAGAGGCTTCCGAGCATGACCGTCGACGCACCTGCCGCGATCGCCTTCGCGACATCGCCGGAGTACCGAATGCCGCCGTCGGCAATCGCCGGCAGGCCGAATCGTGCCGCTCCCTCGAGCGCGTCCTGAATCGCAGAGATCTGCGGGACCCCGACCCCTGCGACGATCCGCGTCGTGCAGATCGAGCCCGGACCGATGCCGACCTTCACGCCATCCGCGCCGTGCTCGGCCAGCGCCTTCGCACCTGCTGCGGTGGCAATATTGCCGCCGATCACCTGCACCTGCGGGTATCGCTTCTTGACCCAGGCGACGCGGTCGAGCACCCCTTGCGAGTGCCCGTGCGCAGTATCCACGACGATCACGTCGACGCCGGCGCCGACCAGCGCCTCGACCCGTTCCTCGTTGTCCGGCGCGACGCCGACCGCCGCGCCCACGCGCAGCCGGCCCTGCTCGTCCTTGCAGGCCAGCGGGTGCTCGGTCGACTTGAGGATGTCCTTCACCGTTATCAGTCCGCGCAATTCCATGTCGCCGTTGACGACCAGGACCCGCTCGAGCCGGTGCCGGTGCATCAGCTCCTTCGCGCGCTCGAGATCGGTCCCTTCGGGAACGGTCACGAGTCGATCGCGCGGGGTCATGATGCTGGCAACCGGCTGGTCGAGGTTGGTCTCGAACCGCAAGTCGCGGTTGGTGACGATGCCGACGACCTTGCGGCCCTCGACCACCGGCAGTCCGGAGAACCGATGGGCCTGCTTCAGGGCGAGCACCTCGCGCACCGACATCGTCGGCGGAATCACCAGTGGATCCTTGACGACACCGCTTTCGAACCGCTTCACGCGCGCGACCTCGGCGGCCTGCTTGGCGGGTGGCATGTTCTTGTGGATGAAGCCAAGTCCGCCCTCCTGCGCCATCGCAATGGCGAGGCGGGCCTCGGTCACCGTGTCCATCGCCGCCGAAGTCAGCGGGATGTTGAGCGCTATGTGCCGGGTGAGCCGGGTTTCGAGACTAACGTCGCGGGGAACGATCAGGGAATGCGCGGGGACAAGCAGGACGTCGTCGAACGTCAGCGCTTTCCGGACGACACGCATGCGGGTTTCTCCTCTGCGCAAAAACGAATTATACCCGCGGCCATGGTGTGCGTCGGCGGCCTGGGACCGGGCCGCAGCGCCGGAACGATCGAATTGACTTGCGGGCGCGATTGCATTACCTTGCCAATGTCATAAAACGTGCAGGGGCATATGTATGCCACATGGAACGATGGATTCGTCCCGAAAGCACTCGATTACGCCAATCAGGTGGTCCTTGGGCCAAGCGTGGCCTCTGGTCGCGGTGGCCGTCGCCGTCCTTGCCGCAGCGCCCGTCGCAGCGGCCGTCTACAAGTGGACGGACGCGAGCGGGCGGGTGGTCTATTCCGACCAGCCGCCGCCTGGAAATGCCAAGGTCGAAACCCTCAACGCGCCTCCCCCGCCCTCCAATCCGAACGCGGCGAAGGAGTTGGCCGAGAAGAATGCCGAGTTGCGGCAGCGGCAATCGCAGCGCGCCGAAAGCGAAAAGAAGGCCGACCAGGCACGCACGGACGCGCAAACTCGACGCACCCAGTGCGTGCAGGTTCAGGGCCATATCGGCCAACTCTCGGCGACCCAGGAAATTGTCTACCGCGTCAACGAGAAGGGCGAACGGATCGCCATGGACGATGCCACCAGGCGCAAGGAAATCGAGCAACTCGAGTTGTGGCTGCGGGAAAACTGCGCCGAGTAGCGCCGGGACCGACGTTACGGCGGCGCCCGCGGCCGGAAGTCCCGCCGATTCCACGGCACCGGTGCGACGCGATACGACGTATCCGTGTTGATCGCACGGCAGCCCCCGCACTCGAATCAATGCGTCATTTCTTCTCCAGTCCGGCCTGGTTCACCTGGACATTGGCCTTCGCCTTGAGCGCGTTCATGTACGCGTCGAATACCTCGCGATTCTGGAGTTCTCCGATGCGATTGGTTGCGGCTGCGAGCTTGCCCGGCTCGGGGGGCGGTGGCGCAATCACCTTGACGACCCTGTAGATCGCGAACCCGCCGCGTTCGGTGGGCGCCCCGACGAACTGCGGAACCTTGGCGGCGTCGACCTGAAAGATGCGCGTCAACGCCTCGGGCGTCACGCCCGGCTGTGGCTGGTTGCGCAGCAGTGTCAGAGGCTTCACGAACGCGATATCGACTTCCTTCTCGCTCTTGCCCTGTTCGAGCAACGCGAGCTTCTCGCGCCCCGCCTTCTGGGCCAGCTCGCTCGCGGCGTTGCGCGCGAGCTGCCGCAGAATCTCGTCCTTCACCTGATCGAACGGGCGCGGCGCGGCCGGCCTGTGCTCGACGATGCGGCCCGCCATCAGCACGCCCGGGCCGACCTCGATGGCTTCGGTGTTGCGTCGCCCCGAGATCGACTCCGCCGAAAACAGTGCCTGAACGAACTTCGCGTTGCCGCGGGCAATCTCCTGGGACTGCGCCCGCGTCACCCAAGGCGACGTCTCCACCGGCAGATTCAGGGCCTTGCCGACACCGGCGAGCGAGCCCGCCTGTTCGTAGACGAGATTCTGGAACTCGTCGGCGGCAGTCGCGAACTTCTGCCCCACCTTTTGACGCTTGAGGTCGGTCTCGATTTCGGTCTTCACTTCGTCGAACGGCCGCGTCTTGGCCGCCGTAATGCCGTTCAGCTTGATCACGTGCCAGCCGAATTCGCTTTGCACCGGCCCCGTGATCTCACCGACCTTCATCGCAAATACCGCGTCGTCGAATGACTTCACCATGGTGCCACGCGGATTGCTGCCGAGCTCGCCTCCCTGCGGCGCCGAGCCCGGATCCTGCGAATGCTGTCGGGCAAGATCGCCGAACTTCGCCGGATTCGCCTTCACCTGCGCGGCGAGCTCCTCCGCGCGTTTTTTTGCCGACGCCTTTTCCGCTTCACTTGCATCAGGCTTCACCGCTACCAGGATGTGCGCCGCATCCCGCTGCTCCGGCTGCGTGTACGTCTTGGCGGCGCTTTCGTATTGCGCCCTCACCTCATCCGACGTCACCGTGGCCTGGCCGAGCAATGCGTCCTGCGTGAGCACCACGTATTCGAACTTGATCTCCTCGGGCGTGTTGAAGGCGGCCATATTGGCCTCGTAGAACGCCTTGGCCTGCGCCTCGTCGACTTTCACATCCTTCGCGAACTGCTCGGCGTCGACGACGGCGATGAGAACTTCACGCCGTTGCTCGACCAGATTCACGAACGTCTCGCCTGTGGTGCGTCCGACGATGCCGCCGCGGGCGATCGGGTCGACGAGCCGCTCGGTGAGCAACTGCTTGCGGATGCTCGCCTCGAAGGCGGCCTCCGGGATGCCCGCCTGTGCGAGCAGCCGCTTGTAGGTGTCGAGCGAAAAGTTGCCGCCGTCGCGGAACCGTGGATCGGAGGCGATGCGGTCGACTACCTGCGCGTTCTCGACCTGGAAGCGCAGCTCGGCGCCCTTCTTTTCTAGCAGGCGCTCGCCAATCAATTGCTGGAGCAGATTGAAGCGGACCTCGGGATTGTCGAAGATCGCCGGATCGACACCTTGCGCGCTCCTGCGCAGCGAGTCCTGCTGTTCGCGCACCGCCTGCACGAATTCCGCCTCGCCGATCTTGCCGCCATCGAACGTGGCAACGTCGCCGTCCCCCCCGCTGCTTCGGAAATAGTAGTCGACACCGAAGAACGCGAAAGGAATCATGATCAGCGCGAGGATGAACTGCGCGATGCGTTTGTGCTTGTAGACGAGATCGTACATGCGTAGGCGCCCTCAATCGGGGAATCGCTGAAGTCGGACCGCAGGGCGCAACCCCGGCTGCGCCCTCGGCAATCTGCGGCCCGCCCGCCGCCCCGCGCCCGAGTCACCGCGGCGGAATGCGAAAAGGGCGAACTTGCGTTCGCCCTTCGAATTGGCGGAGTGGACGGGACTCGAACCCGCGACCCCCGGCGTGACAGGCCGGTATTCTAACCAACTGAACTACCACTCCCTTGACGAACCGGTCCGCGCCCTGCATCGCTGGTGGGTGCTGACGGGATCGAACCGCCGACATTCGCCTTGTAAGGGCGACGCTCTACCGGCTGAGCTAAGCACCCGCGCCGCGCCCGGAATGCGGAATGTCCCGGCGGGACGCTGATCAATCAAGCCTATCAGTTTAGCGCATCCTTCAGTGCTTTGCCAGCGCGGAACTTCGGCACTTTGACGGCGCGAATCTTGATCGCCGCGCCGGTCCGCGGATTGCGGCCCTGGCGCGCGGCACGCCGCCCGACGTAGAACGATCCGAAACCCACCAGCGTGACGAGTTCGCCCTTCTTGAGCGAACCCTTGATGGAGTTGACCGTCGCGTCCAGTGCGCGCCCGGCCGCCGCCTTTGAAATGTCGGCATGCCGCGCGATCGCATCGATCAATTCGGATTTGTTCACGAATGTCCCCTTTTCGGTGTGCTGCGTCTCGCGCCGTGGCGGCAGGATCAATGCTTGATCACTGCGGGCTTGTCGTCGGCGGCCGGCGACGGGGGAACAGCCGGCGACTCGGCCGCCGTTTCGGGGAGCGCGCGTGGGCTGCCGCTCGAGCGCGGCTTCCAGCACTTCCTCGATCCAGCGCACGGGGCGGATCTCGAGCCGGTTCTTGATCTCGTCGGGAATCTCGGCCAGGTCCTTGACGTTCTCTTCCGGGATCAGCACGGTCTTGATGCCACCGCGCCCCGCGGCGAGCAGCTTTTCCTTCAGGCCGCCGATGGGCAGCACCTCGCCGCGAAGCGTGATCTCGCCCGTCATCGCAACATCCGCTCGCACCGGAATGCCGGTCAGGATCGACACGATTGCCGTGACGATCGCGCCGCCCGCCGATGGCCCGTCCTTGGGCGTTGCACCCTCCGGCAGATGGATGTGCAGGTCGGTCTTCTGGTAGAAATCCGCCGGGATGCCGAGCGTCTTCGACCGGTGGCGCACGACCGAGATTGCGGCCGCGATCGACTCGTTCATGACCTCGCCGAGCTTGCCGGTGGTCGTCGTCTTCCCCTTGCCTGGGAGCGCAACCGCCTCGATCGTCAGGAGATCGCCGCCGACTTCGGTCCAGGCGAGGCCGGTGACCTGGCCGACCTGATTCTTCTTCTCCGCGATGCCGTAGGTGAAGCGGCGCACGCCGAGGTACTTGTCGAGGTTCTTCGCGGTCACTTCGACCGGACTTTTCGCCTTGCGCGCCTTGCCCTCGCTCTCGCGCAGCAGCAAAGCCTTCACGACCTTGCGGCAGATCTTGCTGATGTCGCGCTCCAGATTGCGGACACCGGCCTCGCGCGTGTAATAGCGGACGATGTCGCGCAGTGCGCTTTCGGCGACGTGCAGCTCGTCCGACTTGAGTCCGTTCAACTTGACCTGCTTGGGCAGCAGGTATTGCCGTGCGATCGCGATCTTCTCGTCCTCGGTATAGCCGGAGAGCCGGATCACCTCCATCCGGTCGAGCAGCGGGGCCGGAATGTTCATCGTGTTCGCGGTGGCGACGAACATGACGTCGGACAGGTCGTATTCGACCTCGACGTAGTGGTCGACGAACGTGCTGTTCTGCTCCGGGTCGAGGACTTCGAGCAGCGCGGACGACGGGTCGCCGCGGAAGTCCATCCCCATCTTGTCGACCTCGTCCAGCAGGAACAGCGGGTTGCGCACGCCGATCTTCGACATGTTCTGCAGGATCTTGCCCGGCATCGAGCCGATATACGTGCGGCGATGGCCGCGGATCTCGGCCTCGTCGCGCACGCCGCCAAGGCTCATGCGCACGAACTTGCGGTTCGTGGCCCTGGCGAGCGACTGGCCGAGCGAGGTCTTGCCCACGCCGGGCGGACCGACGAGGCACAGGATCGGCGCCTTCAGCCGGTCCACGCGCTGCTGCACCGCGAGGTACTCGACGATCCGCTCCTTCACCTTCTCGAGACCGTAGTGATCGGCGTCTAGGACCTTCACCGCGGCCGCGAGGTCGCGGCTGATCTTGCTCTTCTTTCGCCACGGCAGCGCGAGCAGCGTATCGATGTAGTTGCGCACGACGGTCGCCTCGGCCGACATCGGCGACATCATCTTGAGCTTCTTGAACTCGCCGAGCGCCTTGACTTCCGCCTCCTTCGACATCTTCGCGGCCTTGATCTTCTTTTCCATCTCGTCGAGATCGGCGTTCTCGTCGCCCTCGCCGAGCTCCTTCTGGATGGCCTTGACCTGCTCGTTGAGGTAGTACTCGCGCTGGCTCTTCTCCATCTGCCGCTTCACGCGGCCGCGGATGCGCTTCTCGACCTGCAGGATGTCGACCTCGCCCTCGAGCAATCCCAGCAGGTGCTCGAGGCGCTTCGCGACGTCGCCCATCTCGAGGATCTCCTGCTTCTGCTCGAGCTTGAGCGGCAGGTGCGCCGCGATCGCGTCGGCCAACCGACCGCCGTCGTCGATGCCCGCCATCGACGTCAGGATCTCCGGCGGTATCTTCTTGTTGAGCTTGACGTACTGATCGAACTGCGCGAGCAGCGCGCGGCGCATCGCTTCGATCTCGTGCGCCTCGCCGGCGTTGCCGACAAGCGTCGCGGCCTCCGCCGACAGGTACTCGCCCTCGTCGACGACGCCGACCAGCCGCGCCCGCTGGGCGCCTTCCACCAGCACCTTCACGGTGCCGTCGGGGAGCTTCAGCATCTGGAGCACGGTGGCGACGCTGCCTATCGGGTACAGATCGTCGGCGGCCGGGTCGTCCTTGGCCGCCGACTTCTGCGCAACCAGCAGGATGTGCTTGCCTGCGTCCATCGCGACGTCGAGCGCCTTGATCGATTTCGGGCGCCCGACGAACAGCGGGATCACCATGTGGGGAAACACGACGACATCCCGCAACGGCAGCAGCGGCAGCGAGTGGAGGTCGGCGGCGGGAGCGATTTCGGTGGGCATGCGGATCTTTCGGGTGGAGAACTCGGCTTCCAACATGGGGCCGCGGACGGAGCCCTGTCAAGCGGGTGCCCGGCAATCGACGGAAAACCCCTTGCGCGCCAGGGAGTTAGACGGGCCTCTCGGCGCGGGAATCACGCCGCACCCGTGCGCGATTCAACCGGACAGTTCGGGTGCTGGCATGTCCTGCGGGCGGGAGGACACCGATTTTCCGGCACGGACGCGCCGACTAGCTGTGGGCGGAGGCCACCTTGGGCGGATCGGCAAACATCAGCAGCGGCTTGCCGTCGTTGGTGATCGTGCTTTCGTCGACGACAACGCGGGCGAGATTGTTGTGCGACGGAAGGTCGTACATGACGTCGAGCAGCACCTGCTCGAGGATCGAGCGCAGGCCGCGCGCGCCGGTCTTCCGCGCAAGCGCCTTCCGCGCGATGGCCCGCAGCGCCGCTTCCCGGATCTCGAGCTCGACGCCCTCCATCCGGAACATCTTCTGGTACTGCTTCAGCAACGCGTTCTTGGGCTCCACCAGAATCTGGATGAGCGCCGCTTCGTCGAGCTCCTCCAGCGTCGCCGCCACCGGCAGCCGGCCGACGAACTCCGGGATGAGGCCGAACTTGATCAGGTCCTCGGGCTCGGCCTCGCGCAGCAGCAGGCTGATGTCCTTGCGGTCGTCGGGGCTTGCCACCTCGGCACCGAAGCCGATGCCCGTCTTGGCCGTCCGCTGACGGATGATCTTCTCGAGGCCGTCGAACGCCCCGCCGCACACAAACAGGATGTTGGTCGTGTCGACCTGGACGAACTCCTGGTTCGGATGCTTGCGGCCCCCCTGCGGGGGCACCGACGCGATCGTGCCCTCGATCAGCTTGAGCAGCGCCTGCTGCACGCCCTCACCCGACACGTCGCGCGTGATCGAGGGGTTGTCGCTCTTGCGCGAGATCTTGTCGATCTCGTCGATGTAGACGATCCCGCGCTGCGCCTTCTCGATGTCGTAATCGCACTTCTGCAGGAGCTTCTGGATGATGTTCTCGACGTCCTCGCCGACGTAGCCGGCTTCGGTGAGCGTCGTCGCGTCCGCGATGACGAAGGGAACGTCGAGCAGCCGCGCGAGCGTCTGCGCGAGCAGAGTCTTGCCGGACCCGGTCGGGCCGATCAGCAGGATGTTGCTCTTCGCGAGCTCGACCTCGTCGTCCTTGCCGCCCGTCTCCAGCCGCTTGTAATGGTTGTAGACCGCGACCGACAGGATCTTCTTCGCGAGATCCTGGCCGATGACGTACTGATCGAGGATCTGACGGATCTCGTGCGGGGTCGGCAGCTTGTTCTTGTCCGCCCGCGCCGCTTCCGCGGTCGATCCTTCCTCGCGGATGATGTCGTTGCATAGCTCGATGCACTCGTCGCAGATGAACACCGACGGGCCGGCGATCAGCTTGCGCACCTCGTGCTGGCTCTTCCCGCAGAACGAGCAGTAGAGGAGCTTGTCGCCGGTGGACTTGTCGGCCATCAGTCGGGCAATCGAGGTCGCGCGCGTTCAGGTGCGTGGCAGGGCAGCTGCTGCAGGGACTTTACCCGCCCAATGCCCGCTTCTGCAAGACCTTGTCCACAATCCCGTACTCGCGCGCCTCGTCGGCGGTGAGAAAATTGTCACGGTCGGTGTCGCGCTCGATCTGGTCGATCGGCTTCCCCGTGTGCTCCGCCAGCAACCGGTTCAGCCTCTCGCGCAGGGAAAGGATGTACTTGGCATGGATCTCGATGTCCGACGCCTGGCCCTGAAAGCCGCCCAGCGGCTGGTGAATCATGACGGTCGAATTCGGCAACGTAAAGCGCTTGCCGCGGGCGCCCGCCGCCAACAGGAACGCTCCCATCGACGCCGCCATTCCGACGCACAGCGTCGAGACGTCGGGCTTGATGAACTGCATCGTGTCGTAGATCGCCATCCCGGCCTGGATCGAGCCACCCGGCGAGTTGATGTAGAAATGGATGTCCTTGTCCGGATTCTCGGACTCGAGGAAGAGCATCTGGGCGACAACCAGGTTGGCAGCGGCATCGTTGACCGGGCCGACAAGGAATACCACGCGTTCCTTCAGCAGGCGCGAGTAGATGTCGTACGCGCGCTCGCCACGCCCGCTCTGCTCGATCACCATCGGGATCAGGCCCAGGGCTTTCGGTTCGTTCATGTCGGTCTCGTTCATGGAATGGCTTCCAGCAATTGTAGAGTCAATCGGCTTCACCATGCCGACCGGCGGTCGGCATGCGACGACCTCGGCCCCGTGGGCATTGGCAGGACTGCTGCAAGCGGAGCAATCCGGATGTCGGCGGCCCGCTGTTCCCTACCACACGCAGATGCGACGTCGGGCGGCATACCAGCTCGGAAACGACGGCAACCTGCGCCCGCGCGCGCCCACAGAGCTTCCGCCCGTTACGAACGCGCCGGCTCCATCAACTCCCGAAACGCGACGGCCCGGTCCTCGACCTTGGCGCGCTGGAGAACCCATTCGACGACATTGCGTTCGACCGCGAGCGTCTCGAATTCGTTCAGGCGCTCCGGCTTGTCGTAGTGCCACCGCACGACGGCCTCGGGCTGTTCGTAGGTCTGCGCCGCTTCCTGCACCAGCGCCTTGACTTGGTCGGGACGCGGGCTCAAGCCGTGCGCGCGGACGATCTCGGCCAGCACCAGCCCGAGCGCCACGCGGTTTTCCGCGTTGGCACGAAACATGTCGGGGGACAGCTTCATGTCCTCGGCCTTCATCCCTTGCTGCTTCAGGTCGGCCGCCATCCGCTGCGCCATGTTTTGCGCCTCCAGTTCGACCAGCGACTTCGGGAGCGCGAGCTCGGCTTTCTGCCGTAATGCGGCGAACACCTGTTCCTTGAGTTTCGCCTCGATCTTGCGCTTGAGCTCGAGTTCTAGGTTCGCAGCGATCTCGGCTTTGAGCTCGTCAACGCTTCCGCTGGCGATTCCGAAGGCCTTCGCGAATTCGGCATCCACCGCCGGCATGTGAGCCACAGACACCGATTTCACAGTCAACGTGAATCGTGCCTGTTTGCCCGCGACCTCGCGTCCGTGGTAATCGGCGGGAAACGTCACCGCGAACTCCTTCGTTTCCCCTTCACGGGCGCCCGCGAGTGCCACTTCGAATTCCGGCAGCATTCGACCCTCGCCCAGGACGATTGCAAAATCCTTCGCCTGCCCGCCCTGGAACTCGACGCCATCGATGGTTCCGGTAAAGTCGGCCAGTACGCGATCGCCTTCCGCCGCCGCGCGCACCACGTGCTCGTAGCGCGTGCGCTGTTTGCGCAGCACCTCGATCGTATGGTCGATATCCGCGGCGCCGACCTCGGCGACCGGTCGTTCGATGACGACACCGGACAGGTCGCCGACCTTCACGTCCGGGTAGATCTCGAACACCGCCGAGAACTCGAGGTTTCCGTCGCCCGCGGCGCCAGCCTTGGGTTCGATTCTCGGATAGCCGGCAACGCGCAGGTTCTGCTCGCGAACGGCGTCGGCGAAGCTGGCCTGCACGGTATCCGCGATGACGTCGGAGCGCACCTGCGGTCCGTACTGCTGGGCAACGATCCTGAGCGGCACCTTGCCCGGGCGAAAGCCCGGCACCTTCGCGTTCTTGGCAAGCCGGGCGAGACGCTTCCCGATTTCCGACTCGATCTTTGCGAGCGGCACCGCCATCGTCAGACGACGCTCGAGCTGGCCAAGGGTTTCCAGACTGTTTTGCATGGGTTTCGAATCCTGGCTGGCTGGTCGGACCATCACCGCGGCTGCGCGCAGGCGACCAGCGCCCAAATTTTTCCTGGTGCGAAAGGGGGGACTCGAACCCCCATGGGCTGCCCCGCCGGCTCCTAAGGCCGGTGCGTCTACCGATTCCGCCACTTTCGCAGCCGCCCTCGCCAAACGGGTTAGTATAGCCCAGTCGGGGCACCCCCGCCACCGCGACACTCGCGGGGCGACGACGCCGTTCGGGGGTGACAGCCGTCATTGACGGCGCCTTGCGATCCGTTTCGCGTGTCCGCCTCCCATTACGAAAATTTCCCGGTCGCCTCGCTTGCCGTGCCACGGAAGGCTGCGACCGCCCATCGTCGCCATCTACCGCTTCGCGCGCGCCGCCGACGACATCGCCGACGAGGGTGACCTCGCCCCCACCGAACGCCTCGCGGCGCTCGATCGCTACGAGCGCGCGCTGGACGCGATCGAGGCCGGCGTGTCACCGGACGAGCCGCCATTTCCAGAGCTAGCGGCGGCCATCGCTCTCCATCGTCTCCCGCTCGTGCCGTTCCGCGATCTGCTCTCGGCATTCCGGCAGGATGTGACGACGACACGATACGCATCCTTTGCCGCCGTCCTCGACTATTGCCGCCGTTCCGCGAATCCCGTCGGGCACCTCCTGCTCACTCTTTATGGAGCCGCGACCGAGTCCAATCTGCGGTCGAGCGACGCGATCTGCAGCGCGCTGCAACTCATCAATTTCTGCCAGGACATCGCCGCGGATTGGCGGCGGGGCCGCGTGTATCTCCCGCAGGACGACCTCGCGCGTTTCGGCGTCACCGAAGTGCAAATCGCCGCCGAGCGCTGCGACGACGCGTGGCGGGCCCTGCTCGCGTTCGAGGCGGCGCGCGCGCGAGCGATGCTCGAGTCCGGCCGCGCGCTCACGCACGTCTTGCCATGGCGGCTGGGACTAGAACTCGCGGGCGTGCTGGCGGGTGGCCACCGGATTCTCGACGGCATCGACCGGGCGGGTGGCGACGTCTTCCACCGCCGACCGCGACTCACCCGCGCCGACTGGGCCGCGATCGCCTGGCAGGCGATCTTTCCGCCACGTCGGCATCGGCTCGTGGGTACCGTACCGATCGCATGACGCCCGACGAATACTGCCAGCAGAAGACCGCCAGTAGCGGCTCGAGCTTCTATTACAGCTTCCTGTTCCTGCCTCCGGAACGGCGACGCGCGATCACCGCGCTCTACGCCTTCTGCCGCGAAGTCGACGACGTTGTCGACGAGGTGACCGAGCCCGACGTCGCGCGCGCCAAACTCGCCTGGTGGCGCCGCGAGATAGGTGCCGCCTACGCGGGCACGCCGCAGCATCCCGTGTCCCGCGCGCTGCAGCCGGTCGTTACCGCTTTCCGCCTTCCGCAGGAGCATTTTCAGGCGGTGATCGACGGCATGGCGATGGATCTGGAGCGCAGTCGGTATCTCGATTTCGCGGAACTCGAGCGCTACTGCCACCGCGTCGCCGGCGTCGTCGGACTCATGTCCGCGGAAATCTTCGGCTACACGGAAGCGCGGACTCGCGACTATGCGCACGATCTCGGAATCGCGTTTCAACTCACGAACATCATTCGCGATGTCGGCGAGGACGCGCGCCGCGGCCGCATCTACCTGCCGCAACAGGAATTCG
This sequence comes from uncultured beta proteobacterium, assembly GCA_963809965.1. Classification (GTDB taxonomy): domain Bacteria; phylum Pseudomonadota; class Gammaproteobacteria; order Burkholderiales; family Casimicrobiaceae; genus CAIWHR01. The sequence continues at coordinate 70,293 of CAWELU010000018.1, read as the reverse complement.
CGTCGCACGGATTGACCGCCGAGGCATTAATCGGCCGTGAAGGCGGCGAGGGATTCCGCGCGCTGATGGCCGAGCAGGTTGCGCGCGCGCGACGCTGGTATGGCCAGGCGCTCGATGCACTGCCGCCCGTCGACCGTCGCGCGCAGCGGCCGGGTCTCATCATGGCGGCAATCTACCAGGCGCTACTCGACGAGATCGAACACGATGGGTATCGGGTGCTCGACAGGCGGATCGCGTTGACCCCGCTGCGCAAGTTCTGGATCGCGTGGAAGACCGCGCGCCGTGCCTGACACAACCCCACGCACACCGCGGCGGTTGCGCGTTGCCGTGGTCGGCGGCGGCTGGGCGGGGTGCGCCGCCGCGGTCACGTTGGCGCAAGAGGGCTTCGCCGTCACGCTGTTCGAGCAGGCCCGATCGTTGGGCGGTCGCGCTCGCCGCGTGAACTTCGACGGGACCATCGTCGACAACGGCCAGCACCTCCTGATCGGCGCCTATCGGCAGACGCTCGGGCTCGTCGGTGTCGTCCACGGACGAGCCGACGCTGCCAAGCAGTTTCATCGCCTGCCATTCACTCTCCGGCCCTTCGGCACGCCGCGGCCTGGCGATATCGCGTTTGCCGCATGGCGGGCTGCTCGCACCGCTGAACCTTGCGGGCGCCTTGCTGACTGCACACGGACTTTCCTGGCGGGACCGATTATCGCTGGTCGCCGGATTCCGCGATCTCGTATCGGCTGGATCTCGCGGTTCACCCGGTCAAACCGTCGCCGAGCGCCTTGCGCGCACGCCGCGGTCGATCGTTGCCGCGCTGTGGGAGCCTCTGTGCCTTGCCGCACTCAATACGCCACCCGAACGCGCGTCAGCGCAGATATTCGCGCAGGTCCTGCGCGAGGTTTTCGCCGGCCCGGCGAAATCGAGCGACTTCCTGGTACCGGCGACCGATCTCTCCGCGTGTTTTCCGGACGCGGCCGCCCGCTTCGTGGCCTCGTACGGCGGCAGCGTCCGTCAGGGCATCGTCGTGCGCGCGATCGACGGCCGCGATGACGGCGTCAGGGTGCACGCCGGCGAAACGTACGACACCTTTGCGGCCGCCGTCGTTGCCGTGGGTCCACACCAACTGCGCAGGGCCATCGGCGCTGCGACTGCCGACGACGATGCATGGCGCGAAACGTTGAGCCGCGTGAACGCATTTGCGTACGAGTCCATCACGACCGTCTACCTGCGCTTCGCGGCACGCTTGCCGATGCGCGTGCCACTGCTGAGGCTGGACGATTCGCCGGGCCAATGGATCTTCCGGCATCCCGCGCCGGCGCAGGCGATGCCGACGGATGCGAAGGATCCTTTGTACGCAGTCGTCATCAGCGCGGGCGGCCCGCATGACGCGGTCGACCACGTAACGCTGGCTGGAGAAGTCGCCTCGCAGCTGCGACGCCTCGCACGGGACCTGCCGCCGGTTCGCTGGTCACGCGTGATTGCCGAGCGACGCGCCACCTACGCCTGCACCCCAGGCCTGCAGCGCCCCGCGCCCGGGCGTATCCGACCGCGTGTCTACCTGGCCGGCGACTACACCGATCCGGACCTGCCGGCCACCCTCGAGGCGGCGACGCGCAGCGGAGTCGTTGCATCACGATCACTCATCGCCGATGCCGATCGGTTGGGCTGGTAGCAACCTATCCCGACGTATCCTGCGTCGGTTCCCGCTGCAGCATACGTCGGATGCAATTCATGGAACGCCCGCAACTGTCCTGGCGCTTAAGAGTCATCCCGAGTCGCCAGGGCCTTGGCGCGCTCGCGCAACACGAATTTCTGGATTTTCCCGGTCGAGGTCTTCGGTAGCGGACCGAACACGACGGTCCCGGGCGCCTTGAAGTGCGCGAGATGCGTCCGGCACCAGCCTATGATCTCGCCCGCGGCGAGATCGGCGGCGCCCGGTTTGAGCGTGACGAAGGCGCAGGGGGTCTCGCCCCACCTCCTGTCGGGTCGGGCGACCACCGCCGCCTCCATCACCTGCGGGTGCCGGTACAGGCACTCCTCGACCTCCAGCGAGCTCACGTTCTCGCCGCCGGTGATGATGATGTCCTTGGACCGGTCCTTGATCTCCATGTAATTGTCGGGATGCCAGACGGCCAGATCGCCGGTGTGGAACCAGCCGCCCGCGAACGCCGCCGCAGTGGCTCGCGGGTTCTTGAGATAGCCCTTCATCACGGTGTTGCCGCGAAGGACCACCTCACCCATCGTTCGTCCATCGCGTGGAACGCTCGCGCAGGTTGCGGCGTCCACCACCGCAAGACCGGCCAAGGTTGGCATCGGCACGCCCTGGCGCGCCATCATCGTGGCGCGCTCGGAAGGCGCGAGCGCATCCCATCCCTCCTGCCACGCGCACAGCGCAGCCGGGCCGTACGATTCCGTAAGGCCGTACAAGTGCGTGACGCGGAAACCCATTCGTTCCATCGCCTCGATGATCGCCGAAGGTGGAGCCGCGCCGCCAGTCGCGACGTCGACACGATGGTCGAAGCGCTGCTTCACATCGTCGGGCGCATGCACCAACATGTTCAGCACGATCGGTGCACCGCACATGTGCGTGACGCGAAAAGCACGGATCGCGGGGAAGATCAAAGCCGGATCCACGCGACGAAGGCAGACATGCGTGCCGCCCGCCGCAGTCACTGCCCAGGTATATGTCCACCCGTTGCAGTGGAACATCGGCAGCGTCCACAGGTAAGTCGACTGCGGGGTGATTCCGAAGGCCAGCGCGTTGCCCAGTGCGTTGAGGTACGCGCCGCGATGGTGGTAGACGACGCCTTTCGGGTCGCCGGTCGTGCCCGACGTATACAGGAGCGCGAGCGAATCCCACTCGTCGTGCGGCCCCGGCCATGCAAACCCGGGATCGCCGGCCTGAAGCAGGGATTCGTAGCTCGCCACCCCGAGGCGTTCACCACCGGCACCCTCCGGGTCGTCGATGTCGATGACGATCGGCTTCACCGCCATCGCCGCCAGCGACGCCTTGATCGTCGGCGCGAACTCCGGATCCGTGAGCAGCACCTTCGCCTCGCCATGAGTGAGGCAGAAGGCGATCGTCGCCGCGTCCAGCCGGTAATTGAGCGCATTGAGGATCGCGCCCAGCGCCGGCACTGCGTAGTGCGCCTCGAGCATCGCCGGAATGTTGCTTGCCATGACCGCGACGGTGTCGCCACGGCCGACGCCGTGCGCGGCGAGAACGGACGCAAGTTGCCGACACCGTGCCTCGAACTCGCGGTACGTATACGCGATCCGCCCATGCCGGACGGCGACCTTGTCCGGCCAGATGAGCGCGCTTCGCTCGAGGAAATCTACCGGCGACAGAGGAACGTGATTCGCCGCATTCGGGCCCAGATCACCGCCGGCCGCGTGCTCCATCACCATTGCAGTGTCCCCTTCTTGTGCGCTTCCGCTTGCTGTCGATATGGTGCCGCGGATATCGTCCGGCGCGTCCGCCGCGTCAGCCGCGGCGCGGCGCGCGCTCGCCGCCGGTTCGATTGCGCAGCAGTCGTTGCTGCTCGCGGTTCCACTCGCGCTCCCTGACGGTCGCGCGCTTGTCGTACTGTTTCTTGCCTTTGGCGAGCCCGACATCGAGCTTGACCCGACCGCGACTGTAATGGAGATTGAGCGGCACCAGCGTGTAGCCGGCGCGCTCGACCTGGCCGACGAGCCGGTTGATCTCCGCCCGGTGCAGCAGCAACCGGCGCGTGCGCGTCGGGTCCGCGCGAACGTGCGTGGAGGCCGTGGTCAACGGGGTGATGTGCGCGCCGAGCAGCACGATTGCGCCGTCCTTGACGATCACGTAGGCCTCCTTCAGCTGCACGCGGCCCGCACGAATCGCCTTCACTTCCCAGCCTTCCAGCGCGACACCGGCCTCGAATTTCTCCTCGACAAAGTAGTCGTGATAGGCTTTTCGATTGTCGATGATGCTCATGTTTGCGCTCGCGCGATGCCGCGTCCATCGGCGCTGGTATTCTAGCAATGCCATGCAGAGCGTGACGAAATCGGTGCTGGTTCCGTTTTCCGCCGCCGCGATGTTCGATCTGGTCGACCGGGTCGAGCTCTATCCGCAATTCCTTCCCTGGTGCGGCGGTGCGCAGGTGCTGGAAACCCACGACGGCGGCAAGACGGCTCGGATCGACATCGACTATCACGGGGTCAAGGCGCATTTCACGACCGACAACGCCAATCGGGCCGGGGAATCCATCGTGGTCACGCTGAAGGACGGGCCGTTCCGGCATTTGCACGGTGAGTGGCGTTTCACCACTCTCGCCGAGGAGGCCTGCAAGGTCGAGTTCGAGCTCGCCTACGAGTTCACGACGCATTTGCTCGAGAAGGTCGTCGGGCCGGTATTCGGTCACATTGCGAATACGTTTATCGACGCGTTCGTGCGCCGAGCGGAAAACGTATACACGGTGCCGACGTGAGAATCACCGTCGTCTGGGCCGACACGAAGGTGCAGGATGTCGTCGCGGTCGAGCTCCCCCCCGGGTCTACTGTCGCCGACGCCGTCGCGCGCTCGGGGTTGGTCGTGGACTACCAGCTCGACCCGAAGCAGCTCGGTTATTCGATCTTCGGACGCCGCGCGGGTGCGCAAACACGGCTCGCCGAGGACGATCGCGTCGAGCTGACGCGCCCGATCGTTGCCGATCCGCGTGAATTGCGCCAGCGCCGCGCTCGCGTCGCACACCCGGCACAACCATCGCCTCGCACAAAGCGCGGACGCACAGGGTGACGGGGCGGGTTTGCCCGCCAGGGCCAAATCGGGGAAAATGCGCGGATGGTCTTTTCGCTCCGACACCGGCTGCTCGCGACGATAGTCGCGGCAATCCTTCTCGCCGCCTCAGCATGCACCGCCGCCCAGGAAGCACCGGACCGTTCGTTCGCCGCTGCGGCATCGTCCAACGTCAGGAATGCGGCGACGACGGCTTGGCATAGGGCGCAGGAGGTGTCGGCGGCCGCGCTGGAACTGATCGGCATACGGTACCAGTGGGGAGGCAGCACACCGGAAACCGGACTCGATTGCAGCGGCCTCGTCCGGTTCGTGTTCCAGCAGGTCACGGGGGTCACGCTGCCGCGCACCGCGAAGGACATGAGCCGGCTGGGCGACCAGGTCGCCGTTGCGGACTTGAAGCCAGGCGACCTCGTCTTCTTCAACACGCGGCGCTTTGCGTACTCGCACGTCGGGATCTATCTCGGCGACAACCGTTTCGTGCACTCCCCCCGGCGCGGTCGCGACGTCGAGGTGGCGACGCTCGATTCCGGTTTTTGGCAGAAGCGATTCGACGGCGCGCGCCGCCTGGTTGGCGTTTTGCCAGAACTCCTTCCGATGCTCGTCAGCGAGGCCGTCGCGGCGCCTCTCGACGTTGCGCCGACCGCGGCGATCGAGTCGCCCGCCACCGCCGACGGCCCGTAAGCGGCACTCCCGATCTATTCGCGCGCGCCAGCGCGCCGCAGACGCTCGACCAGGGCGGTGCTTTCGTTGCGCGTCGCCCACTGCAGGGCGCTCGCGCCATTCTCGTTGCGGTGGTTCACGTTCGCGCCACGCGCGATCAGGAGCTCGGCGGTCGACGTCCGGTTCTCGCGCACCGCCATCATCAGCGCGCGTCGTGCCGTTCGGCGATGCCGCATCGATATTCGCTCCCTCCGCGAGCAGATAGCGGACGACTTCGTCGTGGCCGCCGGTGGCCGCGTAGATGAGTGCCGTCCATCCGGGCTGGTCGACCGCGGCGCCGCCGGCACGCAGCCTCTTCACGATATCCATTCGACCCGCCAGCGCGGCGAGCATCAGCGCGGTATCACCGAACCGGTTGCGTGCATTGACCGATGCTCGGCCGGTGAGCAACACGTCGACGGTTGCCGCATTGCCCTCGCGCGCTGCGATGACGAGGCCGGATTCCCGTCGCGATCGACGACGTTCGGATCGACGCCGCGCGCAAGCATGGCGCGCACGTCGGCCGCCCGGTCGTTGGCGACCGCCAGCAGGAAGTCTTCGTGCAGTTGCTGCGCTCGGACAAGAGGCGCCGGCAGCAGGAGTGCGATGCAAAGGGCGAGCACGAGCCACGTGCGACGATCAGTGGGCATGGTCGGGCATGCTTCGATCGATCCGGAAGAGGCGGAAGAAAGTTGCCCGTCGTCGCTTCGGCGACGGCTTCCGGCGACAGACCGCGCAGGCGCGCGATCTCGGCCGCCACGTGCGGGACGTACGCAGGCTGGTTGCGCTTGCCGCGAAACGGCACCGGCGCGAGATAGGGGGCGTCGGTCTCGATCAGCATCCGGTCGAGTGGAACTCGACGCGCCACGTCCTTGAGGTCCGCGCATTCCGGAACGTGACGATGCCGGAAAACGAAATGTGAAACCCGAGATCGAGCGCGGCACGCGCAACCTGCCAGGTCTCCGTGAAGCAGTGCATGACACCGCCCGCATCGCGTGCTCCTTCCTCGCGCATGATGGCCAGCGTGTCCTCGGCGGCGGCGCGGGTATGTACGACCAATGGTCTGGCTGCCTCTCTTGCCGCCGCGACATGAACTCGGAACCGTCGTCGCTGCCACTCGAGATCGCCGTGCAACCGATAGTAGTCGAGCCCGGTCTCGCCGATCGCGACCACCTTGGGTCGCGCCGCGAGCGCCACAAGGTCGGCGACGGTCGGTTCGGGGGTGTCCTCGTAGTCGGGGTGCACGCCAACGGTCGCGTAGAGATTCGGGTGCGACATCGCGAGCGCGTGCACGCCGGGCCAGTGCGGGAAGGTTGACCCCGATGCACAGAGCGTGCGTGAAACATCGCGCCGCCGCCATCGCATCGAGCACCGCCGGGAGCTCGTTGGCGAGCTCGGGGAAGTCGAGATGGCAGTGGGAGTCGACGTACACGTGGATCAGGGATCCCTGATCCCTGATACTCAAAGCGTGTGCGTCGGCCGGGACGACGCGAGTGTTTCGCCCAGGATCTTCTCGATGGTCGCGCGCGCCGCGGCACCCGTCTCGTCGAGGGTGAACTGGACGCCGATGCCCTGCGTACGGTTGCCCTGCACTCCCTCGGGCGTGATCCAGACGACCTTGCCCTGGACGGCGATCCGGTTCGGGTCGTCCATCAGCGACAAGAGCATGAACACTTCCTCGCCCAGCTGGTATTGCCTCGAGGTCGGGATGAAAATGCCGCCACCCTTGAGGAACGGCATGTATGCGGCGTACAGCGCGGCGCGCTCGCGGATATTGAGCGACAGCACGCCGGGTCGCGCGCCACCGACGCCCGAACCCGACGCCAGCGTGGCGCTCGCGGCTGCACTGCCCGGCTTGGGGTCGGCCATTCGTTACCTGAACAGGGCTTTGTAGTCGATCAAGAGTGCCTCGGCGACGAGGCGCGGCGAGAGCGGGTGCGAGAGCAGCGCGCGTTGTGCCAAAAGAAGACGATGATAGCGAAACAGCGGCACGGGCGCCACCCGCGGCGCGAGACGCGACAGCTGGGCCGCCGCGTCGGGGTTCAGACGCGCCTCCTCGCCGGCGTTCAGCCGCGCCAGATCTGCGGTCCACGCAACCAGCCATTCCACCGCGTGTGCGAGGCGGGACTTGCGTTCGTTCTTGCCCTCCGGCGTCCACGCGCGCGGCCAGCTCGAACGAAGAGAGGCGATCCGGCTCGGACAGCGCCGCCAGCCACATTCGGCGCTCGGCCGCGACCGCGGGCTCCGAGTGCTTCAGAGCAAGCAGTGGCGCCCCGTCCGCCTGGGCCAATGCGAGCCGCGGGTCCGCGACTCCCTGGGCAGTCAGCCATGCTTGCGCATCGTCTGGACGTCGGCTGCGGCGCCGGAAGCTTCCGGCAGCGCGACAGGATTGTCGGCGGCAACCGCCCCGGTTCGGTCGGAAACCAGGATCAGGAATGTTCCCGCCGGTGGTTCCTCGAGGGTCTTCAGCAAGGCGTTGGCCGCTGCGGCGTTCATGCGGTCCGCGGGTGCGATGACCGCGACCTTTGCGCCCTGCCGGTGGCTCGTCAGCTGGACGAACTCGATCAACGCCCGCACGCGGTCGATGGTGATCGTGTCCACCGTTTTGAGCGTGCCTTCGTCCGCGTCGATCTGCGCGAGCTCGAGGCGCATCAGGTCCGGATGCTGACCCGCGATTGCATACCTGCAGCCGTCGCACTTTCCGCATGCCAGACGATCGGGGAGCGGGGACTCGCACAACAGCGCCCGCGCGAAATTGAGAGCCAGCGCATGCTTGCCCAGTCCATGGCGCCCATGGATGAGCATTGCGTGCGGCCAACGGTCCGCCTGGGCGAGCGCCTCCCGCGGCGGCCCGGAGCTGCCAGGGAAACAGCGGCAGCCACGGCAACGACCCGGGCGCGCGATCGGGTTCTGCGTCCGTCACCGCGAATCCAGCGAGGCCAAATGGGAAGCGAGTTCGCCGCGTACGGCCGCGATGGGCCGGGAACTGTCGATGACCCGGAACCGGCGTGGGTCGGCAGCGGCACGCGCAAGATAGGTGTCGCGCACGCGCTCGAAGAACGAACGCGCCGCGCGTTCGAACTTGTCGAGTTGACGGCCCTCGAGTCGCGCCTTGTCGAGCCGCGCACGCGACACCTCCGGCGGGACGTCGAAGAGGAGCGTCAGGTCGGGCTGGCAATCGCCGTGGATCCACTGCTCGAGGTCGCGAATCCGGGCCGCCGGCACGCCGTTGCCTCCGCCCTGGTAGGCAAACGTTGCGTCGCTGAATCGGTCACACAACACCCACTCGCCGCGCGCCAGCGCTGGCCGGATCACCTGTTCCAGATGCTCGCGCCGCGCCGCGAACATAAGCAGCGTTTCGCTGTCGTGCGTCATCGGCTCGTGCAGCAGAAGCGCCCGCAGCTTCTCGCCTAACGGCGTTCCCCCAGGCTCGCGCGTTGCAACGACCCGGTGACCGAGCGCTTCGATCCGCTCGCCGAGCCAGCCGACATGGGTGCTCTTGCCGGCACCGTCGATGCCTTCGAGCGTGATGAAGCGACCGGTGTTGTTGGCCATGATTGCGAACTCGCGCCGAAGGGCAGGTGGACCCCGGCCCGGCATCCTGTCCGTCGCCGTTCAACGCCCTCCGAGCTGGAATTTTGCCACGGCGCGATTGTGATCGGCGAGATTGGTGGAGAACTGGCTGCCGCCATCGCCCCGCGCGACGAAGTACAGATAGCCGGTGCGCGGCGGATTCGTTGCCGCCTCGAGCGAAGCGGCACCCGGCAAAGCGATCGGCGTCGGTGGCAGACCGACGCGAAGGTAGGTGTTGTAAGGTGTGTCGGTTTCGAGGTCGCGCTTGCGGAGGTTGCCGTCGAAGGCCGCACCGAGCCCGTAGATCACCGTCGGATCAGACTGCAGGCGCATGCCGAGGCGCAATCGATTGACGAACACCGAGGCGATCAATGGCCGGTCCGCGGCATGCCCGGTTTCCTTTTCGACGATCGAGGCGAGTATCAAGGCATCGTAGGGTTCCTTGAGCGGAAGGTCGGGTGCGCGTTTCGCCCAAGCGGCATCGAGGCGCGAGCGCATGAGCTGGTTGGCCCGGGCGAGCAACGCGACATCGGTCGAGCCGGCCGCGAAAAAGTAGGTGTCGGGAAAGAACCATCCTTCCGGCGTCGAAGCCGGAGCGCCAACGCGGCGCATGAGCTCGGCGCCGGACAGGTCGAGCACGGTGTTGCGCACGTCGGGATTGCCGGCGAGCGCCGCCTTGAGCTCGGCGAAGGTCGCACCTTCGACGATCGTCATCGCCACCAGCGTCACTTCGCCCTGCGTGAGCCGATCCAGCAACTGCGGCAAGGTGATGCCTTCGGCGATCTCGTAATTTCCGGCCTTGATCGTCCGGTCCCTGCCGGCGATCCGCGCGAGGAGAACGAGCGGCCATTCCGCGGAGATGATTGTCGCGGCCGCGAGATCGCGCGCCACCGAGCGCAGCGTTGCACCCGGTTTGACGTCGAAGGCGTACGGCGAAACCGGTACCCGCAGCGGCTGGATCAGCCACCACCACAGGCCGCCTGCGGCGAGCAGGACCACGAGCGTGAACGCGGCCGCGGCGCGTGCGAGCAATCTGAGCTTTGGCGACATTGACGATCCGGGATATCCCTCGCTGGTCACGCGCACGCCACCGAGGAGCGGCGGATTATAATCGCCCCATGCAGTCTGACCGGATACGCCATGCGGCCAGCGCCGGATTCACGTTGATCGAGATCCTGGTCGTCATCGTGATACTCGGTATCCTCGCTGCGCTGGTCGTCCCGCGCGTGCTCGAACGACCCGACGAAGCGCGCGTCGTCGCCGCCAGAAGCGACATCGCGGCCATCGTCGGCGCATTGAAGCTCTACCGGCTGGACAACCAACGCTACCCGACTACGGAGCAAGGCCTGGCCGCGTTGGTCACGCGTCCCATGCAGGCGCCAGCGCCCCCGAACTGGAAACCCAACGGCTATCTCGAGCGGCTGCCGAAAGATCCGTGGGGTCATTCCTACCAGTACCTCAACCCCGGCCTGCGCGGCGAGATCGACGTTTACAGTTTCGGTGCCGACGGGCAGCCTGGCGGGTCAGCGATCGATGCGGACATCGGGTCCTGGGATCTCTAGCCACGTACGAACGCTGGCGACCGGCAAGCGTCCCGGCGTCCGACGCGTGGCTTCGCGAACGCGTGCGTTCACTCTCATCGAACTGCTCGTCGTTCTCGTCGTGATCGGTGTCGCTGCCGGTCTCGTTTTCGTCGATCTCGACGGCGACCACGCGCGCGCCGCGAAACGCGAATCCAAGCGACTCGCCGGCGCCTTGGAGCACGCTGCGGCACTTGCGCAATGGAGGGGCGAAACGCTGGGAGTCTCTGCGGAAGGTCGCGGCTACCGCTTTTGGCGGCGCAGCGCCGACGACCGTTGGACCGCCGTGGGTGACGACGACGTGCTGGCGCCACGTACGCTAGGGTTCGACCTCACGGTTTCCACGGCCATGTATGCCGGCGCACCGGTTGCCGCCGACGCCATCCTTCCCTTTCGTCCGGGCGGTCGCAACGAGCCCTTTGCACTGGTGCTGGCCTCGCCCGCCGGCAACTTCACCGTTGCAGCCGACCCGCTGAATCGCGTACACATAGTGCCTCCGGCGAGCGGCCCGCACGACCAGGCGCCGTGAATCACCGCGCTGCTTTATCCGCCCGACGTTCCCGCCACGACGTTTGGGCGCGGGCAATAATGCTCGGCAAGGGATTCACGCTCATCGAGATACTGGTCGCGCTGGCCATTCTCGCCGTCGCCCTTGCAGCCGGAATGCGCTCCGTTGCCCAAGCCACGGACAGTGCGACGCTGCTGAAGCACCGGACGCTGGCCCTGTGGGTAGCGCAGAATCGGCTGGCCGCCGCGCAACTCGCCGCCCCCTGGCCGGCGCAGGGGACCCGTGAAGGCGATGCCACGCAGGCCGGCGTGCGTTTCGTGTGGCGCGAAGTCGTCTCCGGGACGCCCAATCCGACGTTTCGCAGAATCGAAATCGCGGTCGCGGATCCAGGCACGCCCGACTACGCACTCGCTCGACTCACCGGCTACCTCGGGCAGCCGCCAGACCGATGACCCGGCCGGGCAAGGCATCGATCTCGGGTACGCCGGCCCGCCGTACGTTGCAGCCGTCCGCTGCGCGTGTCGGATCCCGAGCGACCCCTTCGTCTACGGCGAGCGGCGGTCGTCCGCGCGATGCGAGCGTTTACCCTGATCGAACTCCTGATTGCGCTGGCGATACTCGCGCTGACGGCAACGCTCGGCTACCGCGCATTGAGCTCGCTCACCGAAAGCGAAGCGCGGCTTGCCGCCGAGGCGGAGCGGTGGCGCACGCTCGACGGCTTCTTCGCGCGACTCGAGGCCGACATTCGCGCGTCGGTGCCGAGAGACGTGCGATACGGCGCCACATCCGAGTCGGCATGGGTGGGAGGAGAGGACGCCCGCGGCGATGCGGAGCTTCGCTTCTCGCGTTCGGCGTCGGAGTTCAGCCTCGACGCCGGCGGCGCCGGACAACGGATCGGCTATCGGTTGCGCGACGGCAACGTCGAGGTGCTGTACTGGCCGCGCTTCGACCGGCGCGTCGATGCAATGCCGGTCGCCTACGCGCTTGTCGGCGGCGTCGCGCGCTTCCGGATCGATTATCTCGACGCGCGCGGTGCGTGGCGCGAGCGCTGGCCAGCGCTCGGAGAATCCTCGCTGCCGCGCGCCGTCCGCGTCGAACTCCTGCTCGATGACGGGAATGTCATCGAACGCTTGCTCGTGCTGCGATGAGCGGTCGACGCACCCGTGGCGCGGCGGTCGTGATTGCCATGCTGCTCGCGGCTTTTGCGGCGGCGGTCGCCGCGACGGTCTTCGCCGATCAGCAACGTTGGAGCCGCGCGGTTCTTCATCGTCGCGACCAGGTACAGGCGCAGGCGCTCGCGATGGCGGGCATCCAGTGGTCGCGACAAATTCTCTACGAGGACGCGCGCAGGACGGTGACCGACCATCTTGGAGAACCCTGGGCGCTCACGCTGCCGCCGATCCCGCTCGACAACGGCGAGATCCGCGGCACGATCGCCGACGCGCAGGCACGGCTCAACATCAATGTGGTGAGCAGCGCTGGTGCTGCCGCGGACGCCCATCGCACCTGGGTCGCGCGCCTCTTCGCGCAGCGCGGCGGGCCCGGCGCCGCGCTCGACGCGATCGCCGATTGGATCGATCGGGATAACGTCCCGCGTCCGAACGGAGCCGAGGATGCCTACTATGGCGCGCAAGCCGCCTCCGGCCTTGCCGCGAACGCGCCGCTCGTCCGCACGGCGGAGCTCGCCACGGTAAGGGGCGTCACTCCACAGGCGCTTGCCGCCGTCACTCCATTCCTCGCAGCCCTGCCCGCCGGAACGCCCGTCAACGTCAACACGGCGCCCCCCGAGGTGCTGAGCGCAGTCGTCGAAAACTTCACGGGGGAAGCACTCGCCGCGTTCGTCGCCAGCCGCGCGCAGAAGCCCTTTACGACCATTGCCGAATTCCGCGCGCGTTTGCCGGACGGCACCAGCCTGCGCGCCGAGGACGCGCTCGCCGTGAGAAGCGATTTTTTCTATGTGACGGTCGAGGCCCGGCAAGGGACGACGCGTGCGCGGGCGCGCGCGCTTGTTCGCCGTGCCGGCGCCGAGTGGCCGGCGGTGGTCTGGCAGATCGTCGAGTGACGGGGACCGGAGTCGCCTCAAGTAAACTACGTCAATGGATCCGTCTTCGCGTCGCCGCGCATGACGACGTTGCGCGTGCTGTTCGCCCACCCGCCTTCGCCCGAGCGCGAGGTGGACTGGGCGCTGTTCGACGACGCGGGCGCATGCACGGCCAGCGGCCGCGATCTTCCAGATGAATTGCCACGCGCCGAGCGCTACGAAGCAGTCGTCGCAGCCTCACAGGCGCGCATTGCCACGATCGCGCTGCCACCGATGGCAACCTCGCGTCTGGCGAGTGCCGCTAGATTCGCTCTCGAAGATCAACTCGCCGGCCCGCCGGAAGCGCTACACCTGGCCGTATCCGCCCAGCAGCCGAACGGCAGCCTACGGGCAGCAATCGTCGATCGTACGTTGCTCCAGACGATCGCGAATGGAGGCGGTATGCTTGCGCGCCCCTTGCGAATCGTCGCCGAACCGGACCTTGCGCCGAAGGCACAGGGGTGGCGATGGTGCGGCAACGAGGACCGCGACGGATTCGTTCGCTGCCCGGACGGAAGCGCCTTCCCGGTCGATGCCTTGCGCAGCGACGGCCTACTGCCATCCGAGCTCGTTCTGGCGCTGGCCCAGGCGAAGCGCGGCGGAACCACGCCGTCGCAGGTACACGTCGAAGCCCCTTTCCCCGAATCGTTGCTCGCGCGCTGGCAACGGGAGACCGGAGTGGCCTTTGGGCTGGGCAAGCCGTGGCAATGGCACGCGGCGTCGCCGGCCGCATATTCGGCAGCCCTTGACTTGATGCCGGGTGCCGGTGCACCGGTGCCGGCGATGCCACGACCCGATCACGCACCCATGTTTGTTCCTGCGTTGTGGATTGCGGTTGCGGCGCTCGCATTGCATCTTCTCGCCACGGCGGGCGAATGGGCATGGCTCAAGCTCGATGCGTGGAGCAACGCGCGCGAATGGACCGCGCTTGCAGTCGGCGCCGGCATCGCGCCCGAGTCGGCAGACACACCCGCCGCCGCACGCGCCGCACTCGGACGCCGGTATGCCGAGCTCCGTCATGCACAGGGACTCCCTGCGCCGGACGACGCACTGCCATTGCTCGCGCGTGCCGCTCCCGCCCTGGCCGCACTTCCGCAAGGTACGGTGAAGAACGCGAGCTATGCCGACGGCCATTGGACGCTCGAGCTGACCCGTGCGGACGCGACGATGCTCGACGACCTCGACGCACGCCTGCGCCAGGCCGGGGTTCCAGCGCTCATGGCAGTTGCGGGAACGAGCGCCAGGGTTCGGCTCGGCGCTCCCTGAAGGCAGCCATGTTCGGAGGATTCCACGCGCCCACACCGCTCGCGCACTGGTGGAGCACCAAGGCGCCGCGCGAACGCAATCTCCTCGCGGCGTTGACGATCATCGCGGTCGCGATCGTGCTGTGGGCCGTGTTATGGCAACCGCTTGCGCGCGACGCGGCAGCGATGCGCATGACCCATTCGCAATCCAAGGCCGCGCTCGCCGAGGCTAGCCGCATGGCAGAGGAAATGGCCGGGCTTGCCAAGGCACCCTCGCCCGCCGCCCCTGCCGATAGTCGCGCCGATCTCGAGCGGGTGCTCGCGCAGAACGGGTTGCGCGGCGCGGCGATACAACTCACGTGGCAGGACGGTCGCGCGCATCTCGTGTTCGGCGCAGTTGGTTACGACGCGCTCATCGCGGCGCTCGAGGCGTTGCAGCGGGAAGCCAAGCTGCGCGTGGTCGAGGCAATGCTTGCCGCTCGCGTCGAGCCCGGTACCGTACGCGCCGATCTCACGCTGGCACGCTGAGCGCCTGCGGATCGGATCCATGCGCCGCGCCCTGCTGATCTTCGCGGCAATTGCTGCGGTCGTCGCGGTCGAGATCGTGTGGCTCGCGCCCGCCACCCTCGTCGGCTCGCGGCTCGAACAGGCCACCGCCGGGGCGCTGCAACTTGCCGATACGGAAGGCACGATCTGGCACGCGCGCGGCATGCTGGTCGGCGGCGGCACACGACTGCCGATTGCCTGGGACCTGGAGTTCTGGCCGCTCATGCGCGGCGATGTGCGGCTGCGCATTGCGCCCTATGCGGGCACGGCCAAGGGACCTCCCCGCGCGGACCTTCGTCTGCGTGCGGGTGCAGTGTCGGTGAGTGACGCCGAGGTCGTACTTCCGGCTCCCATGCTGGCTGCCATCGCCGGGGTGCCTTCATCGTGGACCGTCGGTGGCGATGTCGGAATTGACAGCACAAGCCTTCGAGTGGGCGCCTCCGGCGAACCGCGGCGAAGCGCGCATCGTCTGGCAGCGGGCACTCTTGACGCCTCCCGCCGGGGGCGACGCGTTGGATTTGGGCACCGTGACCCTCGAACTGTCCGCCCACGGCGATGGGGTGCGCGGTCCGGTCCGCAACGAGGGCGGAGACTTGAGCGTGCGGGGCGAGCTGGTGTTTCGCACGAGCGAAGGCGCGGTTATCACGCTGGCGCTCGCGCCGCGCGAATCTGCCAATCCCGCAGTTGCGCGCTCGCTCGCAGCACTCGGAGCAACGGAAACCGCCGCCTGGCGTGTCGAGTGGCGGATTCCCGTCCAATGAATCGCCGGCGCGCACGATCGAAGTCTGTCGCGGCTCGCCCCATGTCCCCAGCACCGCCACCGCGCGGCCGGATTGCGGGGGTCGATGCCTTGCGTGGTGTCGCGTTGTGTCTGATGTTCGTCTATCACTTTGCGTTCGATCTGCGCTTCTATCGCGTGACGAATTCGGATTTCGAGGGCGACCCGTTCTGGCTCGACTTTCCGTGCACTGATCGTCAGCTCGTTCCTGGCGCTCGTCGGCGTGAGCCTCGTGCTGGCCGATCGGGCCCGCACCTCGCGCGGCCATTTCTGGCGACGCGTCGGCGTCATCGTCGCCTGCGCCTTAGCCGCGAGCATCGGCAGCTGGCTCGCGTTTCGCGCGACCTACATCCATTTCGGCATCCTCCACTGCATCGCCGTCGCGTCCGTGCTGGCCCTGCCCTTCCTTCGGCGTCCGCTAAGCGCCATGGTCGTCGGCATCGCGGTGATCGTCGCCGGCCTGACGCTGTCGAATCCGGCGTTCGATTCGCGTGTGCTCTCGTGGATCGGATTCACGACCTACAAGCCCGCGACGCAGGACTACGTTCCATTGTTCCCGTGGTCGGGCATCGTGTTCGTCGGAATCGCACTTGGCCACGCACTTGCACGTGCTGCCTTTCGCCCGCTGGCGCCGTTTGCGGCGACGCCGCGGTGGTTGCGTACCTTGGGGCGCCACAGCCTTATCGTCTACATGATCCACCAGCCCATCCTGCTCGGCGTGTTTTGGCTTGTACTCAAGTGACGAGATCCTCCGCGATGGACGTCGCGCCCGACCGCGGCCCTGGCAATGCGCGTTGTCGCGATACAAGAAGATGGCTATAATTAAAAACTTACAGGCGCGTAGCTCAGCTGGTTAGAGCACCACCTTGACATGGTGGGGGTCGTTGGTTCGAGTCCAATCGCGCCTACCAATTGCCCGCAGCAGACTGCCCGCGCCAGAGAGGGACATGGTTATGACACCGCGAACGCGCAAGGAGCCCGGTTAACGAACGCGAGTTCGCACGTCGCCTGTTCACGGAGAAGTGCGGCTCGGCCGCACTTTTTTTTGAGGTCATAGCCATGCCCCAGATCAGATTGCCCGACGGTTCCGTAAAGCAGTTCGACCGGCCGGTAAGCGTCGCCGAGGTTGCCGCGGCGATCGGCCCCGGCCTCGCCAAGGCTGCGCTTGCCGGCAAGGTCGACGGTCGCCTGGTCGACACGTCGTACGTGATCGAAACCGACGCGACATTGGCGATCGTCACCGACCGCGACACGGAAGGTCTGGAGGTCTTGCGCCATTCCACCGCCCACCTGCTCGCCTACGCCGTGAAGGAGCTTTTTCCGGACGCGCAGGTAACGATCGGCCCGGTGATCGAGGATGGCTTCTACTACGACTTCTCGTTCAAGCGCCCCTTCACGCCGGAAGACCTCGAAGCCATCGAACGCAAGATGGTCGAGCTCGCGAAGAAGGACGAGCCCGTGGTGCGCCGGCTCATGCCGCGCGATGACGCCGTCGCCTATTTCAAGTCCCTCGGAGAGCATTACAAGGCGGAGATCATCGCGTCGATCCCCTCCGACGAAGCAATCTCACTTTATGCGGAAGGCAGGTTCACGGACCTTTGCCGGGGCCCGCACGTGCCATCGACCGGCAGGCTCAAGGTCTTCAAGCTCACGAAACTCGCCGGCGCCTACTGGCGTGGCGACTCCCGCAACGAGATGCTGCAGCGGATCTACGGGACCGCGTGGGCGAAGAAGGAGGATCTCGACGCCTACCTCACCCGGATCGAGGAAGCCGAGAAGCGCGATCATCGCCGTCTCGGGCGGCAACTCGACCTCTTCCACCTGCAGGACGAAGCGCCGGGGATGGTGTTCTGGCATCCGAAGGGATGGTCGATCTGGCAACAGATCGAGCAGCACATGCGCAGCGTCTATCTCGACAACGGGTACCAGGAAGTGAAATGCCCGATGATCCTCGACCGTTCGCTCTGGGAGAAATCCGGCCATTGGGCGAACTTCAAGGAAAGCATGTTCACGACCGAGTCGGAGAAGCGCGATTTCGCGATCAAGCCGATGAACTGCCCAGGGCACGTCCAGGTCTTCAACTCCGATCTCAGAAGCTACCGCGACCTGCCGTTGCGGTACGGTGAATTCGGCGCGTGCCACCGCAACGAGCCGTCCGGCGCGCTGCACGGCATCATGCGGGTACGCGCCTTCACCCAGGACGACGGCCACATCTTCTGCTCCGAGGATGAGATCCAGCCCGAGGTGACAGCCTTCAATCGGCAGGCGCTCGCGGTCTATCGCGATTTCGGTTTCACCGATGTCGCGATCAAGATCGCGCTGCGTCCCGAAAAGCGGCTCGGGTCGGACGAAACCTGGGATCGGGCGGAAAACGCGCTGCGCGAGGCGTTGAAGGCCTGTGCGGCCGAATGGGTCGAGTTGCCCGGCGAGGGCGCGTTCTACGGCCCGAAGGTCGAATACCACCTGAAGGACTCGATCGGCCGCTCCTGGCAGTGCGGAACGATCCAGACGGACTTCCAGATGCCCGGCCGGCTCGGCGCCGAGTATGTCGCCGAGGACAACACCCGAAGGACGCCCGTGATGCTGCATCGGGCAATCGTCGGATCGCTCGAGCGGTTCATCGGCATCCTGATCGAGCACTATGCCGGCGCCCTGCCGTTATGGCTCGCGCCGATCCAGGCGGTGGTGCTCACGATCACCGATCGCCAAGCCGTCTATGCGAGGGAGGTCGAGACGCGGCTGAAGGCGGCCGGGCTGCGGGTGGCTGCCGATTTGCGCAACGAGAAAATAACCTATAAAATCCGCGAACATAGCCTGCAAAAGTTGCCGTACCAGCTGATTGTCGGCGACAAGGAGATGCAGGCTTTGCAAGTGGCCGTGCGTACCCGCCGCGGCGAGGACCTGGGGGCATTGCCCCTGGATACCTTGGTTGCGCGCCTCCGCGAGGAGGTGGCGGCACGCCATTGAGATGGCGCGCAACGGGTTGCACGGTTTGTTTTTCGTTCACTGGGAGACACAGCGATAGTTCAGGACAGAGCGCAGCGGATCAACGGCGAGATCACCTCTCCCGAAATCCGGCTGGTAGGTGAAGACGGCGAGCAGCTCGGTATCGTGCCGCTCGGAGAAGCGGTGGCGAAGGCCGAGGCGGCGGAGCTCGATCTGGTCGAGATCGCGCCGATGGCCAAACCTCCGGTTTGCCGAATCATGGATTTCGGCAAGTTCAAGTATCGCGAGGCGAAGAAGCAGCACGAGGCCAAGCTCAAGTTGAAGCAGATCCAGGTCAAGGAAGTGAAGTTCAGGCCCGGCACTGACGAAGGCGACTACCAGATCAAACTGCGGAACCTGATCCGATTCCTGGGCGAAGGCGACAAGGCGAAGATCACGCTGCGATTCCGCGGCCGGGAAATGGCGCACCAGGAGTTCGGGATCCGACTCCTGGAACGGATCCGGAACGATCTCGAGCCCTACAGTGTCGTCGAGTCCTGGCCTCGGCTCGAGGGACGGCAGATGGTGATGCTGCTGGCCCCGAAGAAGGTGGTGCCGAAAGCGCATCCACCGACCAAGCCCGACCCCGGTAAGAAAGTCTCTCCGCCGGAGAGCACCGCGGTGGGCAGCAAATAAGGGACGGGTTCATGCCCAAGATGAAGACGAAGAGCAGCGCGAAGAAGCGCTTCCGCGTCCGCGGAAGCGGCAGCGTCAAGCGCGCGATGGCGAACAAGCGCCACATCCTCACGAAGAGGACGACCAAGAACAAGCGGCAACTGCGCGGCATCATCGGAGTCCACAGCACCAACGCGGATTCGGTGAAGGCCATGTTGCCGTACGCGTAAGGGAGGCACCGGACCATGCCACGAGTTAAACGTGGAGTAACCGCCCGGGCGCGGCACAAGAAGGTTCTTTCCCAGGCGGCCGGCTACCGCGGCCGCCGCAACGCCGTCTACCGCATCGCCAAGGAAGCGGTAATGAAGGCCGGCCAGTACGCCTACCGCGACCGCCGGGCCAAGAAGCGTGAGTTTCGCGCGCTCTGGATCGCGCGGATCAACGCGGCCGTCCGTGAGCTCGGCATGAGCTACAGCGTATTCATGAACGGCCTGAAAAAAGCGTCGATCGACATCGATCGCAAGGTGCTCGCCGATCTCGCCGTCCACGACAAGGCGGCGTTTACCAAGATCGCGGAGCAGGCCAAAGCCTCTCTGGCCTGATCAGCCAGCGGAAAAATGAGGGAGGCGCGACCCGCCTCCCTTTTTTTGTCCCAAGCACGGCCGCACACAAAGCAAGAGTGATCCGAACGCCAAACCGATGAACGAACTCGACTCCACCATCGCCGCAGCGCTTGCGGATTTCGCGGCCTGCACGGACCCGGTCGCCCTCGAGAACAGCAAGGCGAGGTACCTCGGCAAGGCGGGTGCGTTGACCGAGCTGCTGAAATCCCTGGGCAAGCTCGCTCCCGCCGAGCGGCCCGCGGCCGGAGCGAGGATCAACCAGGCAAAGGCGACGCTCGAGGCCGCCTTGACGGCGCGGCGCGAGGCGCTGGCCGAATTGCGGCTCGCCGCCCAGCTCGACGCCGAGGCGCTCGATGTTTCGCTGCCGGGGCGAGGCTTCGGGACGGGCGGCCTCCATCCGATCACCCGCACGCTCGAGCGCATCGAGACCCTATTCCGATCGCTCGGCTTCGAAGTCGCCGACGGCCCGGAGATCGAAGACGATTTCCACAATTTCACCGCACTCAATACGCCGGAGAACCACCCCGCGCGCTCGATGCACGACACGTTCTACGTCGAGGGCGACCATGTGCTGCGCACGCACACCTCACCCATCCAGGTGCGGTACATGGAAGCGCACCGGCCCCCGATCAAGATCATCGCGCCCGGCCGCGTCTATCGTGTCGACAGCGATGCGACCCATTCGCCGATGTTCCACCAGGTCGAGGGCCTGTGGATCGCCGACGACGTCTCGTTCGCGGACCTGAAGGGCGTGTTCACCGAGTTCCTGCGCAACTTCTTCGAGCGCGACGATCTCGCCGTGCGCTTTCGACCATCGTTCTTCCCGTTCACCGAGCCCTCCGCCGAGGTGGACATGAGCTTCGGCGACGGGTGGCTGGAAATTGCCGGCGCCGGCCAGGTGCATCCGAATGTGCTGCGCGCCGTCGACATCGATCCAGAACGCTACCAGGGATTTGCGTTCGGCATCGGCCCCGACCGCCTCACGATGCTGCGCTACGGCGTCAACGACCTGCGCGAGTTCTACGTGAACGATCTCAGGTTTCTCCGCCAGTTCGCGTAACGAGGCGCAGCGATGAAATTTTCCGAACGCTGGCTCCGAACGCTGGTCGATCCGCCGCTTGACACCGCCGCGTTGTGCAACGCGCTTACGATGGCGGGACTCGAGGTGGAGGACGCCGTGCGGGCCGCGCCGCCGTTTGCAGGAGTCGTCGTCGGACGGATCACGAGAATCGAGCCTCACCCGTCAGCCGATCGGCTCCGCGTGTGCACGGTGGACATCGGCGGTCCGTTGCCGCTCCCGATCGTCTGCGGCGCGCCGAACGCCGCAGTCGGCATGAAGGCGCCCTGCGCGACGATCGGCGCCCGGCTGCCCGGCGGACTCTCGATCAAGGCAGTCTCGATGCGAGGTGTCGAGTCACAGGGGATGCTCTGCTCGGCAGCGGAACTCGGTATCGCCGACGATGCGTCCGGATTGCTCGCGTTGCCTGCCGATGCCGAGGTCGGCGCGGATGTTCGCGTGGTGCTCGCGCTCGACGACACGCTGATAACGCTCAAGCTGACTCCCAACCGGGCCGATTGCCTTTCACTGGTCGGCATCGCCCGTGAGGTCGCAGCCATTACCCGCGCACCGCTCAGGATTCCGGCATTCGGCGCGACGCCGGTCGCAAGCGTCGGCGAGACGTCCCGTTCGGGTCGAGGATCCGGACGCCTGTCCGCGCTTTGTCTCGCGCACGATCGAGGCGATCGATCCGCGCGCGCCAACCCCGCCATGGATGAGGGAACGGCTGGAACGCAGCGGCATCCGATCGATCTCGGCCGTCGTAGACGTCACCAACTACGTGATGCTCGAGCTTGGTCAGCCGCTGCACGCGTACGACGATCGGCTGCTCGAAGGCGCCATCGTGGTCCGCTTCGCGCGCCCGGGTGAGCAGCTGACCTTGCTCAACGAGCAGACGCTCGATCTGGAGCCCGACCTGCTGCTGGTCGCGGACGAGCGGAAACCGCTCGGTCTGGCCGGCGTCATGGGGGGCGAGCATTCCGGGATCAGCGACACGACGTCGACGGTCCTTCTCGAAGGCGCGTTCTGGAATCCCGTCGTTATCCAGGGCAAGTCGCGGCGGCTGGGGTTCGTCAGCGACGCCGGCTTTCGCTTCGAGCGAGGTGTGGATTTCGCGCAACGCGGCGCGTGCTGTCGAGCGCGCGACCCAGTTGATCATCGAGCTCTGCGGTGGACGCGCGGGTCCGCTCGACGACATCGGTGGGCAACCTACCGAGGCGCGATCCGGTGCGGGTGCGACCGGCTCGTGTCGCCCGACTGCTCGGAGTCGGCATCCCGAGCAACACGATCCAAGAACTCCTCGACCGACTCGGTCTCGAGTGCGCGCGCACGGGTGAAGATTTCCTCGTCATGCCACCCTCCTATCGCTTCGACCTCGCGATCGAGGAAGATTTCATCGAGGAAATCGCGCGCCTGTGGGGATACAACGCCATTCCTGCGGTGCCATCCGCCCACGTGCAGGCGATGCTCGCCGAACCGGAAGCCAAGGCGACGGCCAGCGGGCTCAAACACCGCCTCGCCGCGCGCGACTGGCAGGAAGTGATCACCTTTACGTTTGTCAGCTCGGAGCGGGAGGCCGCACTCTTCCAGGGGCGCGACGCGCGTTCGGCGCCGATCGCGGTGTTGAATCCCGATCGCCAGCCACCTCGACGTGATGCGCACGACGCTCGCCGGGGGCCTCATCGAGGTGCTGGGTACCAATCTCGCGCGAAAGCAGGACCGCCTCCGCGTGTTCGAGGTCGGACGCTGTTTCCTGCGGGCGGACGGTCATTACGATCAACCGCTGCGCATCGGCGGGCTTGCGTATGGCGATGCCAATCCCGAGCAATGGGGCGTACCCCGGCGCGAGGTCGACCTTTTCGACGTCAAGGGGGACCTCGAGGCATTGGCCGCCCCGCAGCTACTCACCACGGATCGCGCTGAACACCCGATCCTGCATCCGGGGCGATCGGCCCGCGTAAGCGTTGGCGGCGCAGCCGTCGGGTGGCTGGGCGAATTGCACCCGCGTCTGGTCAAGCACTTCGCTCTGCCGCGCGCCCCGACCCTGTTCGAAGTGGAGCTGTCGCCATTCCTGTCGCGACCGCTTCCCGTGGCGCGACCGGTCTCGAAATTTCCTGTTGTCCGCCGCGACCTCGCCGTGGTCGTCGATGACGCTCTGCCGGCCCGGGAAGTTCTGCGGGCCCTCGAAGAGGCACGATCGGCCCGGGTGGATAGCGTTCCGCCTCTTTGACGTCTATCGGGGACCCGGGATCGGTGCCGGAAAGAAAAGCCTTGCGATTCTGGTGCTTATGCAGGATACTGAACGTACTTTGACGGACGCCGAGATCGACGCTACCGTAGCCCAGTTGCTGCGCGTGCTGTTCGAGAAGTTCGGCGCCACGCTCCGCCAGTAGGATCTCCGATGACGCTCACCAAAGCCGAACTCGCCGACTTGCTTTTCGAGCAGCTCGGCCTAAACAAGCGCGAAGCCAAGGACATGGTCGAGCACTTCTTCGAGGAGATCCGGATCGCGCTCGAGCGTGGAGACAGCGTCAAGCTGTCCGGCTTCGGCAATTTCCAGCTGCGCGAAAAGCCGCAGCGCCCGGGGCGCAATCCGAAAACCGGCGAGGAAATCCCGATCACGGCCCGGCGTGTCGTCACCTTCCACGCGAGCCAGAAACTGAAGGCCATGGTCGAAGCAGCGAACCATGCCGGAACACAGCCGAGCTAACCAAGTCGAGCTGCCGCCGATCCCCGCCAAACGGTACTTCACGATCGGCGAGGTAAGCGACCTTTGCGCAGTCAAGCCGCACGTGCTCCGGTACTGGGAGCAGGAATTCACACAACTGAAACCGGTGAAGCGTCGCGGCAATCGACGCTATTACCAGCATCACGAAGTCCTGCTCATTCGTCGCATCCGCGACCTGCTCTACGAGCAGGGGTTCACGATCAACGGCGCGCGACACCGGCTCGATTCGGAGATCGCGGCGCAGGGGCCAAGCTCGGCACGGTATGAACCGGCTGGAATGCGGCCGTCCGGCGAAGATTCCGCGCAGTCCGTTGCACCGACGGTGCCGCTCAGCGCCGCCGAAATCCGGCACGAACTGGAGAAAATACGTCAGCTACTAGGCCATGATCGCTGATCCGGCTATAATTTTCATTTCACGTCGGGGCGTAGCGCAGCCTGGTAGCGCACCTGCATGGGGTGCAGGGGGTCGGAAGTTCGAATCTTCTCGCCCCGACCACAATATAGAGGCCGGTTCCGGAGTCCCGGACCGGCCTCTTGTGTTTCTTGCTCACGGCGGCCCTCCACAGCACCGAACCGGATGCCCTTCTTCTGGGACAGGACCGCTTGTAACAAGGTAGCGATCTGCCGTCCGGTCGCGATGCGGAATTAATCCAATCGGGATCGAGGGCATGTTTCTTGCGTAGTCAAGGCGTTACGTAGTACGCCCGGGGGAGAGAATCCATGTCCGCTGCCCAACCACGCCACGCGACCCTCACCGGCGTCATCTCCGAGCTCGCGCTCGCGCGAGCACAACGCAACACCGTGGTCATCGTCGACGACCTGTTCAGCAGCCGGTTGCTGCTGGCGGAGATCGTGAGGCAGATCGACGGCAAGCTCAACCTCGAGCTCTTCGACACGCCGAGCCGCGCGCTGGAATTCGCGCGGCATAACCGCGTGGACATGGTGCTGACCGACTACAAGCTCCCAGAGTTTGACGGCATCGAGCTGGTCAAGCAGATCCGCGGTTTGCCGCATTGCGTCGACGTGCCGATCGTCGTGATCACCGTGGTTGACGACCGGCGCGTCCGGTACGACGCGCTCGAAGCGGGAGCTACCGATTTCCTAATCAAGCCGTTGGACGAGCACGAAACGCGCGCCCGTTGCGCAAATCTGCTCGAGCTGCGCCGGCACAAGATCGTACTGTCCGACCAGGCGCGCGTGCTGCAGTACCAGGTCGACAAGTCTGTTGCCGAGATACACGAGCGTGAGTTGGAGACGTTGTCGAAGCTCGCCAAGGCCGGTGAATTCCGCGACAAGACGACCGGCAATCACCTGGTGCGGATGGCGAAATATTCCGGGCTTATCGGCCAGCATCTGGGGCTGGGCGGCGAAACCGTCCACGTCCTCGAAGTCGCGGCACCGATGCACGACATCGGCAAGATCGGCATCCCGGACAGCGTGCTGCTGAAGGAAGGACCGCTCAGCGCGTCCGAGCAGGAAACGATGCGCGCCCACCCACGCATCGGCTACGACATTCTCAAAGGGAGTCCATCGAAATACCTGAGCATGGGGGCGATCATCGCGCTCGGGCACCACGAGAAATTCGATGGAACCGGCTACCCGAACGGGTTGCACGGCGAGGACATTCCAATCGTCGCTCGCGTAGTCGCCGTCGCCGACGTCTTCGATGCGCTCGTCAGCGAGCGGCCGTACAAGCACGCGTGGCCGGTGGACGAAGGCATCGAATTCCTGAAGAGCCAGCGCGCGAAGCACTTCGACCCGAAATGCGTGGACGCATTCCTGGCGGACCGACTAAAGATCGACGCGATCTATACCCAGCTCGCGGATTGATCGTCGGTACCACTTGCCTTGACCAAGTAAGCCGGGTATTTCTTGATGGCCGCTCAGTAGTGTCCCAACGTTATTCGAACAGGATCAGTTGCTTATCGGAAATGCGGCCCATGTCATCGGTCACGGCTTGCGCAAGCAATTGATCCAAGGGGATTCGTTCGAACATGGTCAGGCTCAAGATCTGTAGGATTTCGTAGAGGCTGGCCGGCAGGCGCAGCCGTTTCTTGACGATGGCCACCAGGACGTAAACGGACACCGCGATCCAGATCTGCGACTTGACGGCATTCTCCGAGGTACCGAAAAAGGCTTTGATCCGAAGATGTTGCTTGATCCATTTGAAGAACAGCTCGACCTGCCAGCGGCAGCGGTAAAGCTCGGTGATGGTGAGCGCCGGCAGGGCGAAGTTGTTGGTGAGAAAGATCAGCGTCTTGTTGGTCTCGGGATCCTTGAATCGAATGCGCCGCATCGGAGCCTCGAAGCCCTTGCGCGAGTAGAAGCCCGTGAGGAAGACGGTCTGGTCGCAGATCAGCCCCGTGGCGCGGTCGACCGCATGCGAGTAGCGCCGTTGGACCTTGAGATTCGACTTGCCGCGCGTGACGAAGAAGCTGCCGGCTTCGTGAAAGCGGTACAGCCGCTCGAAGTCGAGAAAGCCCCGATCCATGATGTAGAAGGCACCCGGCTCGGGCAACAACTGGTCGAGGATGTTGACCTCGTGCATCTTGCCGTCGCTGATGTGGATGAAGGTCGGGATGTTGCCGCGCAGATCGAGCAGCGTGTGCAGTTTGACCGCCGCCTTGGTCGAGCGAAAGGGTGCCCACGAAAACACCGACAGGCACAGATCGATGGTCGTCGTGTCCAAGGCGTAGACCGACTCCTTCAAATCGACACCAAAGGGCTCGTCGACATACAGCGGTCGGGCGATGGCGATCAGGCTCTGCGCGAAGTCGGCGTAGATGCGCCAGTCGCGCACGGCATTGGCGTTGGCGAGTGTGTTGCGCGCTACCGCCGACCGAATCCCAAGGTGATAAAGCTTGGAGCGCTGCGCGCGCAGACAGGCTTCGATATCGCGCAGGCTCTCGCGATAAGTCAGCTGTGCGAACGCCATGCACAGGAACTGATCCAGGCACGAGAACGACTTCACCTTCCGTTCGCCCGCATAGCGGCTGACGATTCGGCGAAAGGTGTGCAGCGGCAGATGCTCCATGACTTGCGCAAACACCAGCTTGCCTGCGTACATCCGTTGCTCCCGCGATGGATTGCCTCGCAGGGTCGCAAACCTTGCTTCCGCGGTTCAAGTCGGTAACAAGCAAAATCATGAAAAAGCGCTTTCAGTTCTTTGGCTTATGAGCCGTCCCGTAGAAAACGTTGGGACACTACTGATGGCCGCTCCAAAGTTATTGCTTGTTGCAATCGTGTAGAAGGCACCCTAATGCGCGGTCGTGACACGGATAATGCCCTTAGCGACACCGGTGGCAATCGCTTCATGGCGGTTTAGAACCCCCAGTTTGCTTATGATGTTTGCAAAATGAAAAGTGACTGTGCGTTCTGATATTCCCAGTTTCATACCGATGTCGGAACTTGTAAGACCATTGGCAGCCATCTGTAAGCATTGGCGCTCACGTGCGCTCAATGGAGCGCCTTGAAAGTGCGGGGCCATCCCTTTTTCGATTACACCCTTGACAAACAGCTCGTGAAAGTACTGACCAAAGAGCACGATATCGCCAAGATTGCGAACGATTTCTGATCGTCGGACAGTATCGATTATCGGCACCGACGAATTTAATGCAACAATATTCCTCGCTGGGTACCCAGTGTAGACCGGAAATGCCACGCCACTCGCTACACCATAATTGGCGGCGTCTTCGAGAAACAGATCTGTTTTGGCGCTCTTGCCGCGTTCACTCGCGTGATCCCAGACTAAAGGTAAAGCGCTTTCAAAGGAGTACAAGACCCGCGGGTCACACTCGACATACGCCATCTGATCATAACGGGCTACCCACTCAGTCGGCAGTGTTGTAAATACGTACATCCGTTCGTCATTGTTTGGTCGCAGGTGGTAGTTTGCAGTGGCGTACATGAAGCTATCAAAACCTAGCTTGCACACTATAGCCAACACAGCGGGGACCAGATCAGTGCCGGATTCCGCTGCTTCTACTAGCGGAAGTAACATTGGCGGCAGGTATCGCGACCTATCGACCTGAATCGGGACCAAGCGCAAAGGTGTAAGCACGTGGAGTTGCCCCAAAATCTCTGGACACCTGGTGCTTCGTAGGTCACACCAGGTGAGCCGCTTCGGTTTTTCGGACTGTTTTGAGAGTTAGTTTTCGGCGTTCCGAGCGCCGGATTGGCGCTCGTACTCCTCTGGTGTTCGGTCGTTGAGAGCCATGTGCGGCCGAGTCTCATTGTAATCCCGGCGCCAGGCCTCGCTGATCGCTTTCGCTTCCTCCATGGTTTCGAACCAATGGACGTTCAGGCACTCGTCGCGGTACGAGCCATTGAACGTCTCCGTAAGCTTCCCCTCCCGGTAGACAGAGCTATGCTCGAAAGTTGTGGATGACCTGAAATGAGAGGGCGGCGTATTCTTGATGGTCGACCAAGATCATCAACCTTTTTGCAAAGGAGTGAATACGCCGTGAGTCACGATAACGTTTTTGCGTTGAAGAATCCAGCGGTGCCGAACGAGGTTCGGGACGCGTTGACCGAAGTGCTGCGAGAGGGAGCTCGGACGTTGCTGGCGCAGGCGATCGAAGCGGAGGTGGCCGAGTTCCTGGCGGGACATGTCGATAAGCGCGATGCGGTCGGTCGGGCGCGGCTGGTGCGCAACGGCCACCTGCCCGAGCGCACGGAGAGCTGGCCCCGTCTGATTGGACAGAAATTCGGGTCGGATAAGTGATGAACTGCGCAAGAGTTTTCCACGGCGGCGCGCGCGTGGCGCAAGCCACGCATACGAGCGCGCGACGCAGTGGGAAACTCGACGCACGATTATTATTGCGCGGGACGACGAACGATGAACGGGGTTGCGCGACGCGAATGGGAGGTACCCAATGACCTCGGACCTGCGTCGACGCGCTTGTAGACCCTCCTGGTGCCCAACCTTGGTGCATGGACGGTTCAGGCCGCGACTCTCATGGCATCGGAGCCGAAGTAGACGGCGTCGGGGGTCATGCCGTCCAAGGACTGATGGCTGCGGATGCGATTGTAAAAATCGAAGTAGATCGCCAGCCGCCGGTTCGCTTCGGCGATCGAGGCGTAGGCGTGCAGATACACCTCTTCGTACTTCACGCTGCGCCACAGCCGCTCGACGCAGACATTGTCGACCCAGCGGCCTTTACCGTCCATGCTGATGCGCACGCCAGCGTCTTTGAGCCCCGCGGTGAAGTCGTCGCTGGTGAACTGGCTGCCCTGATCGGTGTTGAAGATCTCCGGCGTGCCGTAACGGCGCAAGGCCTCGTGCAGCGCGTCGACGCAGAAGTCCGCCGCTTCAACCGCACCTACCGCGAAGAAGTGCTGAGCGCTCACCTGTTCGACTCGCTCGACGAGGTCCGGGAGATCACGGCCGAATGGCTCGAGCGCTACAACGAAATCAGGCCGCACGACGCGCTCGGGAGCCTGCCGCCAGCGCGCTACCGCGAGCAGCTGCTCGCCGCGGAAACTCCAGTTTAGAACTGTCTACTTGACGGGGAAGCTTACGGAACTACTTGACCCCGATCGAATTCAAGCAGCACCATCCGTCCACGTCGTTCCCTCAACCACGAGTTGCTTTCCAGGAATAAAGCGTCCGAAATCCGCAGGCAGGTCAACTCCACCATGCCCCTTTGAGCGGCCCACAATCTAAAGCCCCCGGCTCTGCCGGGGGATGCTTACGAAGAGTACGACTGCCTATGTCGGCGCTCTTCAAGATGAGTCTCTAGTGCCGCAAAGACTTCATCTGTCGCGCATACAAGTTCTTCCGTCCACGTGCTCGCCTTTAGGCGAAGCATGCCGTGCGTCGCCCTTTCAAATCGCAGGGCCAATGTGACTAGCTGAGTTGCTCCCACGCTGCCGGCGCCACCTTTAAGGGCGTGCGCAGCGTCTTTGACCTCCTCGTACCTACGGGCAGCCAGTGCCGCACTGATTGTTTCAACCAGACGTTCTGCATCAGAATGAAAGCCGCGGACAAGGCGCTCGACGAATGTTGGATCCGTGGAGAGCTGGCCAAGATCAGCAAGCACGGCAGGATCTACCACCGGTGTCTCGACAATAGTAAGCACTGGGCGTTCATCGACTCGAGGAAGTTGAACACTCGATTGGAACTCCTTTGCTCTTGAAGAAAGATGCCGCTCGACTGCATCGAGCAAGATCGTGGCACGAACTGGTTTTGCGACGAACTCGACAGCCCCTGCCACTTGGCATTGAGCGACCATGTCCGTAGTAACATTCGCTGAAAGGATCACAACCGGAATTGGTTTGTCTGTCGTGAATCTGTAGAGCTTCAATGCTTCGAGTCCGCTAACTCCTGGCATCGAGAGGTCGAAGAAAGCAAGATCAAAACTAGCTCGTTCAAGTAGGTCAAGGGCTGCATCACCGTTGTCTACGATAGTGACGCGGTGCCCACCACTCTCAAGTATAAGTTGCGTGACGCGCTGATTCGTCGTGTTGTCTTCCGCGACGAGAATGCGAGCACCACGGATCTTCGTAACGTTTGTGGGTTGCTGAGCAGCGAGGGACGCTGCG
Organism: uncultured beta proteobacterium; assembly: GCA_963809965.1. Taxonomy (GTDB): domain Bacteria; phylum Pseudomonadota; class Gammaproteobacteria; order Burkholderiales; family Casimicrobiaceae; genus CAIWHR01. Next base: position 39,984 of record CAWELU010000018.1, on the reverse strand, counting down.
CCATAGGAAAGCTTGGTTGTTGCCGTGAGTTCCGACGATAGGTCGATTCCAACGGGTTCGCTACGTCGAAGCGGTAACTCAAACCAGAAAAGGCTCCCAATGCCGACCGTGCTTTCCAGCCCGATCTGGCCACCCATAAGTGTGACGAGCTGGCGCGCGATAGTCGTGCCTAACCCGGTACCGCCGTAGACGCGAGTGATTGAATCGTCCGCCTGAGTAAACGGTTCGAAAATTACGGCTTGCTTCGAAGAAGGAATTCCGATCCCGGTATCCTTTACCTCGAAGCGGACATACGACCGCGCAGTATCCTCCGTAACAACGGTCACTCGCAATAGTATCTCACCGCGCTCTGTAAACTTAACTGCGTTCGATAGGAGATTTAGCAAGACCTGCCGGATGTGATGGCCATCACCGACGAACCAGCGCGTCGCATTGTCAGCGATTTCGGTATTGATATTAAGCGCTTTATAGCGTGCCTGTGGAAGGATAACCTTCACTGTCCCAGTAATTAGGCTCCCGAGGTCGAACGGTCGCAATTCAATTTGGACGCGTCCTGCCTCGATCTTGGACATATCGAGCACGTCCTCAATCTGCACAAGCAGCAGCTGAGCGGAGGTACCCAGGGTGTCCACAATTTCGCACTGCGATTCGTTGAGAGTCGTCTCGCGCAGAACGTCCGTCATTGCGATTACGCCATTCAATGGCGTACGCATTTCATGGCTTACGTTTGCAAGAAACCGCCCTTTTGCTTGGTTCGCCTCATCAGCACGTTTTCTTGCTTCGGTTATTCGTTGCGCAAGCACGCCAACGTAAAACGGAAGCACGGTCATTGATATTGCAAGCCCAACGCTGAGCGAAATTTGCGTATGCCAATAGTCACTTAGAAGGATTACCAAGGCAAACCCGGCGAGGTTCATTACTTGACACGCGTGAAGGTACTTCCGTCCATAACGGAACCCATTACCGAATGTCACGAACAGATATACACCGATAATGACAGCACCAGCTTCGCCCGTCTGTATGAGGCAGTAGGACGTGGCTGCGTTATCTGCAACCATCCCGACGAATCGACGCACGACCGAGATGGGGTGTGATGTTAGTACTTGGGCAGTAAGTCCGATCGAAAAAAGGAAAAACGTTACCGCAACGCCGAGAACTTCCGTTTCATGGCCAGCAATGCTTCCATCGCGAAACGCGTGGATAAAAAGGTATCCAAGGACGAGGCCTCCGATAATCACGCGAAGCAGGGATTGCTCGAGTTCCGGCCGATGGGTCCCCTCAACCAAGGAATTGAGACCGTCGCGCGTGAGCCAGCAATGCGCCAGTCGTAGCGGCACTTCGAAACGGTCGCGGATATGCGTAAACTTCATGTACAAAGTATTTCGCGATTAACCCAGTTTGCCCCGTGGCAACTCTCCAAGACAGAACGCATGCTGCCGATATTGCCTCAGTATCTCAGCACAACTTTACACTACGCGCGAGCGATGGTTTCCCTCTCGCAGTCCGCCTATGGACCGGTAACCGGAGCGGCCCCGTAGGGCATGCGGCGATAGTGAATGCTGGCGCAGGCATTGTACATTCGTACTATGACCGGTTTGCGGCATTCCTCGCTGGCAACGGTATCCCGACCATACTTTACGACTACCGTGGAATTGGGGGGTCCCGACCCCGCACGTTAATTGGATTTCAAGCCTCGGTTGAGGAGTGGGGAAGCAAGGATTGTGCCGCCGTTCTCGAGTGGGTTTCAAGCCGGTTTTTTGGGGCGAAAATGCTTGTGGTGGGACATAGCGTGGGCGGGTTTGTGACCGGTTTTGCCCCGAATGGCGGCAAGATTGATCGGATGTTGCTGGTTAGTGCTCATACCGGATATTGGCGCGACTATGCATCCGGTACGCGCCTTTCCATGTTCGTACTATGGCATGCATTGATGCCAGTGATCACGCATGTTTGCGGCTACTTTCCTGGTCGACGCCTTCACCTGCTAGAAGACCTCCCAAAAGGTGTCGCGCTTGATTGGGCACGTCGGCGGAAGCCCGATTTCTGGTGGTACCTTAAGCGCCCAGATGGATCGCTGGACTTGACGTTGATAGCCAGCCTGCTAGCACGGTTTCGCGCGATTACTGGACAAACCCTCGCGCTTCGCTTCGATGACGATCCGTTTGCAACGCAAGCAGCGACCGACCGTATTCTGGGACTTTATGCAAACGCGCCGGCAGTTCAAGTCGCGATTGGGCCAGTTGATGTTGGCGGCCAGAAGGTTGGGCACTTTGGGTTCTTTCGAACGCGTTTTCGCGAGACGTTGTGGCCACGGGTCATGAGCTGGCTGAACGCATCCGAATGATTCGGACGATCCTAGCAGCCTGTCGGACTTTCGTTTCTGGAAATCTTGACTACACTGGATTGCATTGATGTCTTTCGGTGAGTGAATTCATGGCGCGCTTTGTTCCGGTTGATCGCGATACGCAGTTTCTGTTTCCGCCGAGCGTGCAGGAGTGGCTGCCGGAAGATCATCTGGCGCGGTTCGTGGTCGACGTGGTCGAGCAACTGGATTTGTCGGGCCTCGAGCAAAGCTATGCCGGTCGCGGCAGCGATGCCCACCACCCGGCGATGCTGGTGGCGCTGTTGCTCTATGGCTATGCCACCGGGACGTTCTCCAGCCGGGCCTTGGAACGGGCGAGCTATGACTCGATCGCTTTTCGCTACGTCACGGCGAACACCCATCCGGATCACGACACCATCAACAGTTTCCGCAAGCGTTTCCTGAAGCAGATCGAGGCGATCTTCGTCCAGGTGCTGGGCTACGCCCGCGAGGTGGGCATGTTGAAGCTGGGCACGGTGAGTATGGACGGGACCAAGGTGCATGCCAACGCCTCGCGCCACAGCGCCATGAGTTACGGCCACGCCAAGAAGCTGGAGGCCAAGCTCAAGGCCGAGGTGGCGGAGCTGATGAAACGGGCGGAGGCGGCCAACGCCAAGGACTTGCCGGAGGGCATGAGCCTGCCCGAAGAGTTGCGCCGCAGAGAAGAGCGCTTGGCGGCGATTGCCGCGGCCAAGGCGAAGATCGAGGCGCGGGTCAAGGCCGAAGCTGAGGCCGCCTACGCTGCCAAGCTGGCGGCGCGACGGGCGAAGAAGAATGGCAAACCTCCGCGCGGTCGGCCGCCGACACCGCCCAGTGGCACCCCGCATTGACTCATGATTTTTGCTACTAGTGCTGTTCCAACTTAACCATCCTAATACGGCGTAGCGGATGATCTTCGGTTCCGACTTTCTGGTGCCGGTAGCGCAGGTAGCGATAGATCCGCCGCCGCCGGACCACGTGTGCGGAATCGTCGGTATTGGCGACGGTGAAGCGCTTGAGGACGCCGAACTGGGGCTCGATCAAGTTCAGCCACGAAGCCTCGGTCGGTGTCCACACTGGATGGATGTGCAGTGTGCGCATGAGGGTGAGTACCGTAGGGTGGTCGTGGACGTTGTGCAGGTTATCCAAGATGACGTACAGGGGCCGGCGCGGGTAGCACGCGCGCAAGCGTTTGAAGGCTTGGCAGATGTCGACCACGCGCTTGTGTTTGGAGAACAGTCCCTCCAAGCAGTCGGCGTGCACGTCGTAGAAGCCCAAGAACTGCTCGGTGCCCTGCAAGCGGCGGTACGTCGCCCGCTGCCGCACGGGGTGCTTGCGCCTGGCCCAGGCTACCCCGCCGATGGGGCGCAGCTCGAGCGGTCCCCATTCGTCGAAGCACACTACCGCGGCGCGCGGCGGACAGGTGCGGTAGAGGCGGCGGATGCGTTTTTTTTAGCGTCGAAGCGCGGATCGTTCGAGGTCTTCCAAGTCCGGATGCGTTGGGCGCTGAGCCCTTCACGCCGCAACAGTCGGCGGACCCATTCATCGGTCACCTCTGGCAGCAACCCCTTGCCGCGACAGTACTCGGCCAGCTTCGGCACCGACCAATTGGAAAACGGCAGTCCCCGTTCGCTGGGATTGGACAGCGCCACCTCGACCAGGTCGCGCAATTGCTCCGCGCGCAAGATCGCCGGCCGGCCTTTGGGGTTGGCCACCTGCTCGAAGGTCGCAAAACCGCTGTCGTTGAAGCGGTGGACCCAGTCGTATGCCACCGTGAAGTGGCAGCCAACGCGGTCGGCCGCTTCGAGAATGGTCCATCCTTTGGCGACTTCGGCGATCGCCCGGTATCGCTGGTGGACGCGTGCTGCCAGCGACAGATCCTTGAGCTTGCGGTCCAGCACACGCCGCTCGGACCGCGAGAGCGAACGCAGCTGCAGCGATCGGGGCATCCTGCACCTCCTGGCGCTCGACAGGTACGGCAGGATACCACATCCTAGGCATATTAAGTTGGGTAAGCACTAGGGTCGGGCCGTGCCTCACGTATTTTGCTACCCGTCGGAACGGACGCCGGGGGCACCAAATGCGGAGGCGACTGAGCATGGCGACGCGCAAGGAATTGATCGAAGGAGTGGGCCAGCGCTATCGTGCGAGCAGCGGCAAGGAGAAGCCGAAGATCCTCGAGGAATTCGTGCGGCTTACCGGGTATCACCGAAAGCACGCGATTCGCGTGTTGAATGGCAATGCGGCCAAGCGGACGGAGAGGCGACCGCGTGAGCGTGTCTACGACGAGGCGGTTCGGCAGGCGCTGATCATTCTGTGGGAAGCGGCTGACCGGATTTGCAGCAAACGACTCAAGGCGGCGCAGCCGCTGCTGATCGGGGCGATGGAACGCCATGGGCATCTCGCGCTGGACGCCGGCGTGCGGCAGCGTTTGTTGGCGATGAGTACGGCAACCATTGACCGCCTGCTCGAGTCCACGCGTCGGGAAGGGTTCGCTGGTCGCCGGCACCGGGGCGCGATCAACTCCGCGCTGCGCAAGAGCATTCCGATCCGCACCTTTGCCGACTGGAAGGACGTCAAGCCGGGTTTCTTCGAGATAGACTTTGTCGAGCATTGTGGCGGGGTGGCCGAAGGGACGTTCGTGCACAGCCTGGTACTCACCGATGTGGCCTCGGGTTGGACCGAATGCGTCGCCCTGCCGGCGCGGGAACAGACCCTGGTGATCGAGGGCTTTGCCCACGTACGCGCTGAGCTGCCATTCCCGCTGCACGGGGTCAACGGTGACAACGACAGCGCGTTCATCAACGATACGGTAGTCGACTATTGCCGGGCCCACGATTTGCAGTTCACGCGCTCGCGCCCCTATCGCAAGAACGACCAGGCTTGGGTGGAGCAGAAGAATGGATCGGTAGTGCGCCGTCTGGTGGGCTATGGGCGACTGCAGGGACGGGAAGCCACCGCGGCGCTGGCGCGGCTCTATGCCGTTACGCGACTGTACGTGAACTTCTTTCAGCCGTCGTTCAAGCTCATCGCAAAGATCCGCGAGGGTTCCCGTGTGACCAAACGCTACTCGGCTCCGGCGACGCCATGCGAGCGGCTGCTGGCTTCGGGCTGCCTCGACGACGCGGGCGCGGCGCAATTGCGGCAACTATGCTCGAACCTCGATCCGGTGGCGCTGCTGCATGAAATCCGAATAGCGCAAGAGCAACTGGCAGCCTTCGCGACCACCGGCTCCGCGCCTAGCCAGATACCGGGGGATGGGCATGATATCGACGCCTTCGTACGCGGCCTTGCTACCGCCTGGAAGAGCGGCGAATCGCGACCGACGCATCGGCGTCGGGCGACCGCGCCGCGTTGGTGGCGAAGCCGCGCAGATCCGTTTGAACATACTTGGCCCACCGTCGAGCAATGGCTGCAGAGCGATCCCGGGGTGAGTGCGAAAGAATTGATGCATCGGCTTGCTGCGATGATGCCCGATGTCTACTCGACGACGGCGCAGCTATGCACGCTGCAGCGACGAGTGAAAGCGTGGCGCAGCGAACAGACCAAGCAACTTATTTTCGGAACGCTGCGGCCCACCGAACTTCACGCGAACGCGAACAGGAGCGCGCATTGAAATCGAGCAGCATGGGACGAATCGTCGCCCTCTTGGCGCTCATGCACCAGATCGGGGCGTCTAGAACGGCCTACACGCGATTTGTTCGCCCGCCTTGGCATCAACCATCACCGCAAAACGTCCATGCGCATCGCATCGCACCCGCGTGTCGATTGCGATCGAGCGCACGCGTCGTGCAACGCAGACCAACAACGACATCGGATTCGACGACAAATCCTGCACATCGCGGCGGGAAAAGCGTTGTTGAAAGACAAAACACGCGACAACCACCCTGGAGTAACATTTTCTGGTGAGGCAATACGCCGGCCAAGATAATTGTCGCCGACCACCCGTGCGTTGCCGGGCCCGGCGTCAGTGACCTGATAGGAGCTTTGCGCTGCACCGTGAGTGTCCTGTCCTGCGGCTGGGATCGGCGAGACGAGCCAAGCTCACTCGAGGAGAATCTCATGGCACAGTCGAAAGAAGGGCGAGAAGTCATTCTTGGAGTCGATACTCACCTCGACGCCCATGTGGGTGTCGTGATTGACGGTGTCGGTAAGGTTCTTGGGACCTTGATTGCACCGGCTGGACTCCACGGGTACCAGCAGCTTCTTCAGTGGAGCCGTTCATTCGGAGCGTGCACACGAGCTGGCGTTGAAGGAACGGGAACCTACGGTGCTGGGCTCGCGCGCGTTCTGCGCGACGCCGGCATCGAAGTTCTGGAAGTCAATCGGGCGGATCGGTCGAAGCGACGCCTCAGAGGGAAGTCCGACCCGACGGATGCCGAGAATGCCGCGCGCGCCGTCCTGTCGGGCGAGGCCACGGCGATCCCGAAGCTGCAGTCGGGCGTAGTGGAGGCCCCCGCGATTGAGGCGGCACCGATGGAGAGCTTCTTCAAGACCCTGAAGGTCGAGCGCATCTATCAGCTCCGCTACGAAACCCGCGCCCAGGCGCGACTCGACATCGTTGACTGGATCGAAGGCTTCTACAATCATCGACGCTTGCATTCGTCGATCGGGTACCGGACCCCGGCGCACGTAGAATCCAGCCTCATGGCTGCGTAGCCTGGTGTACGTCAAATCGAGGCAGGGTCACTCGGCCCGTGAGGCGCTCCTTGCCAAATCTTCGCGGCACAGGAAGATCCGAATCCAGCGATAGCCATAGCGTGGGTACTGCGATCACAGGCGGCGCACCGCCGCGAGCACCGGGGCGTCCTTCGCCGGCTGCCGCAGCTCGTACGACAGGGTGGAGCGGGCCATGCCGTTCGGCCCGCAGGCGCGTTGCTTCGGAATGCCTCGCCCGTAAGCTTAGGTGCACTGCTCGCGGCGATCCTGCGGGCTCACCATTTTTTCGATTGATGTCCTTCATCACCTCGATCTCGAGGTCACGTTCGGCGAGCAGCTTCTTGAGCTTCGCGTTCTCCAGAGTCAAGGCCTTGAGCCGCTTCACATCGGCAGGCTCCAGCTGCCCGAAGTGCTTACGCCAGGCGTAGATAGTTTGCTCGTTGACCTTGCTCTTCCTGGCGGGCTCGTCGACCGAGGTTCGGTCTGCCTCGCGCAGGTGAGCCACCATCTGTTTGGGGCAAGTCCCCTGGCCGCTGGAAATTCGAGAGTGCGATGCGGGATTGATCGGCTGAGAAACGGGCGCATTTGCGTGCGCCGAGTTGCTCGTTCAATTCGTGGCGTAGCAAGTTCAGTTGCCGCACCTCGAACTCGGTGATGCGAATACCGCGCCAGGATTCCGAAGCGCGCAGCAATGCGGCGAACATCAACCTCATTACCGCGCGTTCGCTGAATGCATGGGGGGATCACCTTCGAGCGCCGGCGCTCCTCACCGAACAGCCGCTCCATAGATTTGGTCGTTCGGGTCGCGTTGCGATGCGTAAGGGGCAGCTTCAGATGCGCGATGCAGGCGGCGAAGTCGTCCAGGAAACACGCCGTGGCCGCCGGCAGCTCGCGCTCGTAGGTGCGCACGAATTCGTCGCGCAACAGCTCGGCGAGCTTCGGACTGGCCGCCGTGTACGCGCTCCAGGCCGCCGATTTCACCTCCGGCCACTTCTCCATTGGCACCTTGGCCTCGAGGTTGCGCATCTTGTGCGCCAGGCATCGTTGCCGCAGCGAGCGCGGACACGCTTCCTCCAGTGCGCGAATCAGGCCGGGAGCGCCATCGCTGCTGACGAGCAGCGGATCGCTCAAGTTTCGATTCTTCAAATCGCGCAGGAAGTCCCGACAGCTCGCCGTGTCCTCTTTGGTCCCCGGCGACAGCCCGAGCAGCACCTTCTTGCCTTCGGCGGCGAAGCCCCAACCGGCGAGCACCGCCTCTCGCGGCTGTCCCAGATGCAGCCGCTCGGCAATCCCGTCGACAAACAAGTAGATCACTTCGAACTCGGCCAGATCGCGCGCCGCAAACGCCAGGTAGTCCGCCCACAGCCGCTCGGTCAGCGCCGAGACCGCCGAGCGCGGACAGCACCGATGCCCGTCTCGTCGCGAAACGCCGCCTCGATATCGCGCGTCGACAGCCCGCGCGCATACATCTCGACCGCCAGCCGTTCCAGCTCCTCAGAGCGCCCGCTGATCACTGCGCGGATCTTCGAGCGAAATGGCTCAGCCCGATCGGCAACCTGCGGCACCGCATACTCGATTGCCCCCTCGGCCGGTCGTCAGTCGCCCAGCCGGTAGCCATTGCGATAGCCGCTACCCGACTTCACCGTGCTCGTAGATTCGCCCCGTGCTCGTAGATAGTCCCGCTCCGAGCGCGTCGCTCACCTCCTCCTCAAGCGCCTCCTCGACGATCAAACGCGCGGCCGCGCGCACGAGCTCGCTCCTTTTCGATGCCTTCGCTCTCGCCGCTGATCGTCGCTTCGATCCGTTTGCGCGTCTGTCTCCGACGCCGGTACCCTTGCCATTGGGATGCCCCTTTGGTTGTCCGATCTGAGCGCCGCCAAACGTTCAAACCGAAGGATGCATCCCACCTCAAATTTCCAGCAAGTCTAGGACCTCACCTCTGTTCGTCGGTGAATCGGCTCTTTCTCATCGGCTCTTCCTTCACGTCGAAGAGCCATCTTTCCAGAAATTAGCCGTTCGAAAAAGTCGGGCAGGTCACGAAGTAACCCGAACCTAGAACTGCTCAGCGGCCAACGCCAGCGCAGCTTCGCCGCCCTCGGTGATCGAGCGCGCAATCGCTGCCGCGTGCGGCAGCACGCTGTCGGCGTAGAAGCGCGCAGTATGGATCTTCGCGGTAAGGAATCGCGCATCGCCGGTGCCCTCGCGCAGGTGCAACGCGGCGATGAGCGCCCCGCGACCAAGCTGCCAGCCGCCGGCGACGATGCCCCACAGCTCGAGATAGGGCACCGCCACTGCGTGCGCAACCCGCGGCTGCGCGGCATACGCCGGCACTAGCCACGTGGCCGCCGCGCGCGCCGCGGCGACGCCCTCGGTGAGTCGCGCGCCGATCGCCTTGAGATTGGCGTCGGCATTGCTCGCGAGTTCCAGCGCTACCTTCTCCATCTCGCCCGCCACGATTCGCGCAATGGCACCGCCGTCACGGGCCGTCTTGCGGCCGATAAAATCATTCGCCTGGATGCCGGTCGTTCCCTCGTAGATGGTCATGATCCGGGAATCGCGGTAGTACTGCGCGGCGCCCGTTTCCTCGATGAACCCCATCCCGCCGTGCACCTGGACGCCGAGGGAGGTGATCTTCTGCGCGTTCTCCGTAGACCATCCCTTGACGATCGGAATCATGAAATCGACGAACGCCTGGTGCCGCTTGCGCGCCTCCCCGTCCGGATGCCGGAAAGCGTTGTCCATTGCGGCGGCGGTGACGTAGGCGACGGCGCGCATTGCCTCCGCGTTCGCGCGCATCGTCATCAACATGCGGCGGATGTCGGGGTGTTCGATGATCGCGCCCGTCGGCGCGCCCTTCTCGAGGCCCACCGCCCTGCCCTGCACGCGCTCCTTGGCGTAGGCCGCCGCGCGCTGGTAGGCGCGCTCGGCAATTCCGAGGCCCTCCATCCCGACCGAGAACCGGGCGAGGTTCATCATGATGAACATGTACTCGAGTCCGCGGGTCTCCTCGCCGACAAGGTAGCCTACCGCCCCACCGTTATCGCCGAAAGCGAGGACCGCGGTCGGGCTCGCGTGGATGCCGAGCTTGTGCTCGAGCGAGACGCACTTCACGTCATTTCTTGCACCTAGACTGCCGTCGTCGTTGACCAGGATCTTCGGCACGACGAAGAGCGAGATCCCCTTGACACCCTGGGGCGCGGCCGGCGTGCGCGCGAGCACGAGGTGGATGATGTTCTCGGTGTAGTCGTGGTCGCCGTAGGTGATGAAGATCTTGTTCCCGAAGATCTTGTACGTGCCGTCGCCCTGCGGTACCGCTTTCGTGCGCACCGCGGCGAGATCCGAGCCCGCCTGCGCCTCGGTGAGATTCATCGTGCCGGCCCATTTGCCCGCGACCATATTCGGCAGGAACTTGCGCTTGAGCGCATCGGAGCCGGGAAGCTCGATCGACTCGATCGCGCCCTGCGTCAGCATTCCGCACAGCGTGAACGCCACGTTCGACGCGTGCCACATCTCCTCGACCGCGCTCCCGAGCAGCAGGGGCAATCCCTGGCCGCCGAATTCCGGATGCTTGGTCAGCCCGTTCCAGCCGTTGTCACAGAATTGCCAGTAGGCGTCCTTGAAGCCGGTGGGAGTCCGGACGGTGCCGTCCTCCTGCAATTGCACACCCTCGCGGTCACCGACCACGTTCAGCGGATCGAGCACGTTGGTCGCGAACTTCGACGCCTCCTCGAGAATCGCCGTGGCCACGTCCGGAGTGGCTTCCTCGTAACCCGGCAACTGCGCGACCTGATCGAGGCCCGCGAGCTCGTAGAGCACGAACTGCATTTCGGCGAGAGGCGCTTGGTATTGGCTCATGGCAGTATCGGATCAGGTAGTGGTGACAGTTTGAATATCGGGTCCGGTCGAATCCTGCGGACATGAGGACCAGGGTGGTATCGGGTGTTCGTCGTAGAGCGCGACTTGGGTCAAGCCAACCGTGGCAATGCGAGCCCTGGGTTCAACCGATCGCGGCGGTGAGCTCGGGAAGGATCTGGAACAGATCGCCCACAAGTCCGTAGTCCGCGATCTGGAAGATCGGCGCTTCGGAATCCTTGTTAATCGCGACGATGACCTTGCTGTCCTTCATTCCTGCAAGATGCTGGATTGCACCGGAAATGCCGACCGCGATGTACAGGTCCGGCGCGACGATCTTCCCGGTCTGCCCGATCTGGTAGTCGTTCGGCACGTAGCCGGCATCGACCGCCGCGCGCGATGCGCCGATGGCGGCATTGAGCTTGCCGGCGAGCGCTTCGAGCATCTTGAAGTTCTCCGCGCTGCCGACGCCGCGCCCGCCCGAGATGACGACGCGCGCGCTGGTGAGCTCCGGCCGGTCCGACTTGGTCAGTTCCTGACCGGTCACTTTGGAAAGCCCGGTGTCCGGCGCGGCGGCAATCGACTCGACGGCGGCACTGCCTCCGATCGCGGCAGCGTCGAAGGCCGTCGCCCGAACCGTAATGACCTTGACGGGGTCCTTCGACTGCACGGTCGCGAACGCCGCTGCCGGCGTAGATCGGCCGCACGAACGTGTCGGCGGATTCGATCACCATGACCTCCGAGATCTGGGCCACGTCGAGCAACGCCGCAACCCGCGGCGCGACGTTCTTGCCGAATCCGGTCGCCGGCGCCAGCACGTGCGAGTAGCCCCCCGCCTTGACGAGCGCGACCACCGTCGCCGCGACGTTCTCCGCCGTCGGCTGGCCGAAATGCGGCGCGTCCGCGTGCAACACCTTGGCCACACCCGCAATCCTCGCCGCCGCTTGCGCCGCCGCGCCGGCATTCGCGCCCGCGATCAAAACGTGGACATCGCCGCCCATCTTTGTTGCAGCCGTGGCGGCGTTGAGCGTCGCAGCCTGCAGCGACGTGTTGTTGTGGTCGGCGATGAGCAGGGTAGTCATTCAGATCACCTTCGCTTCGTTCCGCAGCTTGTCCACGAGTTGCGCGACGTCGGCCACCTTGCCGCCGCCCTGCCGTTTCGGCGGTTCCACGACTCTCAGCGTCGTGAGCCGCGGCGTCACGTCCACCCCGAGCGCGTCGGGCTTGACCGTCTCGAGCGGCTTCTTCTTCGCCTTCATGATGTTCGGCAGCGTCGCGTAGCGCGGCTCGTTCAGTCGCAGATCGGCGGTGATCACCGCCGGCAGGCCGATTTCGATCGTCTCCACGCCTCCATCGACTTCACGCCTGATGGTGGCGCGATCTCCCGCGAGCTCGACCTTCGAAGCGAACGCTCCTTGCGGCCAACCGAGGAGCGCGGCCAGCATCTGGCCGGTCTGGTTGGCGTCGTCGTCGATCGCCTGCTTGCCCAGCAGCACGAGCCGGGGCTGCTCCTTGTCGACCAGCGCCTTCAGGAGCTTCGCCACCGCCAGCGGCTGCAACTCGACGTCGGTCTCGACCAGGATCGCCCGATCCGCCCCCAGCGCCAGCGCGGTGCGCAGTGTTTCCTGGCAGGCCGTCACGCCGCACGACACGGCGACGATCTCGGTCGCGATGCCCTTCTCCTTCAGCCGAACCGCTTCCTCGACCGCGATTTCGTCGAACGGATTCATCGACATCTTGACGTTCGCCGTGTCGACGCCGGTGCCGTCCGCCTTGACCCGCACCTTGACGTTGTAGTCGACGACCCTCTTCACCGCAACCAGGACTTTCATCGGGGCACCCACCGGTGGAAAAGGTCAAATTATAGCGCGGGGCGAGGGTTTTCCCTTCCCTTCGTGGCGTGGCGAGACCGGGCTGGGTCAGTACGCCGCGCTCGGGAAACCGTATCAGGCGGGGAGGCGCGAGCGGCAACAGTTACGAGCGTGCAGAGTCGGTACGACACAGTGGGCAACCCAACCCGACATGCTATTCCGCGCGCCTCCGGAGCCGAGCCCATTGCGTCAACCGACGACGCGAGTGGGCAGTCCAGGTCCGACGACGTGGATCACGAATTGAGCATCGGCGGAAAAGGAAGCCGGGCGCTTCGCGCGCGGCCGCCGATTGCCCATGGCGTTTTCCCCGAGGATGCCTGTTTCAGAAGTTGATCTGCGATGGCACCAATACGAGAGCCGGAATATTCGTGGCGTTTCCGTCGGTCAGGAGACCGTTTTCCTCGGTCGGCAAGTAGACCCCTCGGCCCGGCAAGTAGGTGACCGACGGAACGAGAGTGCCTGTGGTCGGATCGAGCTGATTCCTGGTCGCCGCCGCGACCCCCGTGTTCCAGTAGAAAAATCGGTTCCCCGTCGTCGCGGCACCCCACTCCAACACCCAAAGCACCATGTTCGTCGGATTGGCGTCCGTCAATACGGCCACCCGCGCCAGCGTACCAACCGGTGCCGGCGCCGTCATGACCGGCGTGAACGGCAGTCTCCTGCGAGACGCTTGTCCAGGTATTGGGTGGGACAATGGAATTGGCCGAATCGTAGCCCGGTATGGGACTGGATGTCGGGCTGTACTGCGCTTTTCCGGTCTGTCCTTCGTCGCGGTTGCAGTCCTCCAACGACTGGTAGCCACCCTGCGCGCACCACTCCGCCCAGCTGTATGGGCCAAGATCGACAGACGGCCAATGCGCGTAGGCGTACTGGTCCCACCGTGCGTAGGTGTGGATGTACCTGGGCTCCGAAATATCCCTGGTCGCAACGACGACCGCGTCCGCTTCGTCGCCTAGACGTCCGCGATAGATCACTTGAAGATACAGATCTGTTGCGCTGATCGGAATCCTGTTTGGGAAGGTGAAGGTAACCGGCTGCGGTGCGCTATTGATGCCGGTCGGTACGGGTACCGGATCGGACAAGACGATTTCCTCCACCGGGGATCGGCACGTGCTCCAGTCTTTCCCAGGAGAGCCATATTCGCCGGACAGATCCGCTGTGTAACAGGTATTCCGGTGAAACTTCGCCACGGCGATCAACGTCGGGGTCGATCCTTCGGTCATCGGTTCGACGACCGGATTTCCCGAAGCGTCGATTCCTGCCGAAGTGACGTTCCGCAGTTTCACCTTGATCTTGGGAAACCCTCCCATCAGCGAATTCGAGTTCGTAGCGATGTTGTGATCAATGATTCCGTACACCCCCTCGTACGGCAGACTGATCTCCATTTCGCCCCGGAAGAAGTAGTTGATCAGTCCTGCCGAGTATGCGACGGCGCGCGGAATCAGCAGCTTGTGCGCTTCGCAGAAGTTGAACCGGTTTAGAGTAAAGATCCCGTCCAGGTCGGCATAGCGCTTGAGATCTTCGTCAAAGATCGAGAAGGTGCTGGTCCTGGGATTCCATGTCGTGATACCGGCGTAATTGTCGGTAACGGGGGTTCCAACGAACAGTACTGCTCCGGTCAAGCCAGGCGGAATTTCCGTCCCACGGCATCCCACCTCGTTTCTCAGGTCCGAAATCTGGACGCTGGCGACTTGCGCGCCCGCACCGTCGGGCTTTGGATAGCTCGGAGGCGGCCGAATGCTTCCCGCGGAACCAACGAAGTTCGTCGCGGCGGTCACGAATCCTGCATTAGAGTAGTCCGCCAAGCCTTTGCCGTCCGCCGTGTGCCAGAAACTTGCACGGAGTTCCGATCTGGACAGGAGCGTATCCGGCGATTGGCAGATCGTTCCGAATACGCTCTGTAAAGCTCTCGAACAGACTGCCGGATCCGTGCGAGTCATTTCGTGTGTGCTGGGGTTGCGCCATGTCCTGCACGAGGTGAATGACCTGCCCGATTGCACGAAATGCCGCCGCAAGACTGCGTTTGCGTTGCTCGGTGTCGAGCAACGTTAGACCCTTGTAGAAGTATTCCCTGGCATCCTTGTACGAGTAGTCCTGAGTGCCGATGTCGGTTGTTTCCAGTCCCCAGACCAGCGACGACGGAAACGCTCCCGACAAATAGCCCATCCCGCCATGGACGGGGTCGTAGAAGTGACTTGTGTAGCGCCCCAATTGCTGTGTGCCGGCCGTGGCGTCCTCGCAGAAGGCACCCAGCCTGATTGACTCCATGATGGATCTTTCCCCGGGGCCGAGGATGTCGAAGCAATAGACCGAGGACAAGATCCCTGCATCAACAGCGTAGTCAATCACGTGGCTGGGAAGGAGACTATTGATATTTGCAAATCCGATATCCCGAAGGCGGGCCGGCAGGCTTGACGCAAGCACGGCTTCCCTCGCGATGTTCCTATGCGTCTCAACCTCGTAGGCGCAAACCACACTGGCGGCGAAGAGGAGCACTGCCGCGATTGGAAGCTTACTTCCTGGGCGATTCATTCTGAAATTCCCGGAGAAATGCCCGATCGCCTTCCCGCAAACGATCGATGTCCACGATGGTCGGAATGACGGGCTCGTTTGGCGCCATGCGCTTTATGCGCTTGTCCTCTGCGTCGAGCGCAAGAACTAGGCGCGGGCAGGATCGTAAGCAATGACCACCAGTTGGACCCCAGACCGAATCTATACTTCTAACCAATAATCGAGCCAATCTCCGGTGAAACGCCGCAACTTGATTACCCTGTCGTCCCACTTGGACGTGCGCACCATGTCGCGATTGCGATTCGCGCTGCCCAGAACCTCGTTCGCCAAGCTCTCGGGGTAGTAGTCGGACTTGAAGACGATAATTTCGGGATCCAGGTGATCTAGATATGCAAACGGCGGCCGCGGCCGTGGTCCCCATCCCGGCAGGTGATACCTCCCATCCCCGTCCGTGACCGTTTCAAGGGTGTTGAGCGCGCCGCCGTGGCCCCCACTCCCAATCCCCTGCGAATAGAGTTTCCACTCCGCGACGATCACAGCGCCTTCCAGTGGCTTACCGGTCGCCTCATCGACCACTTGCCCCCTGATATCCTTCGCGAAGTACATCGGCGGGTCGCCGAATACCCAGAGCGGCACGAGCAGCAGCAACAGCGCGATCAGGACTTTCCTCGTTCGCGACTTCATTGTGGATGAAGCCTCATGGCAGTTGAGATCACAGGCAGAAACTTGCTCCCCGCACAGCGAACTTACGTATCCCGCAAAGTCTGGAGCGAAAGATCACATCGACCCCAACCGCCACACGCCGTCGCCGTTACGGCCGAAATAGATCAGGAAGAGCCGATTCTGCCCGTTGATGGTCCGATTCACGCCGTACTCGCCAATTCCGTCGCCCAACGACACCGATTGCGGAGCCGAGAACGAACCGACGATCTGCGGCATGTTCGGCAGCAACGCATCGAACACAGGTCCGTATTTCTCTTGCGCGGAACCATCGAGGTAACGCATGGCGGTCGGCTTGTCACCCGCCGTCAGGGCGGTCGTCATTCCACTCCACACGGCGCGCAGGTTCTGGTCGAGCGTCGCGGAATCGACGAGCACGATCGGAATCGTCGCGGTTTGGACGAGGCCTTGCGCATCCGTGACCCGAGCCCTCGACAGGACAGTTCCGGTGCCGGAATAGATCGCTTCGAGCGTCCACGGCTCAGCCAACAATGTCTCGTCGAAGGTACCGGTGCCGCCAACGTCTAACTCGACCTTCTGGATTGTGATGCCAGCCGCAGGCAAAACGTTGAACACCACGTTGAGGGGACTGAGGCCCTGCGTCGGTCTCGCGGTGATCCGCACCGGGGCCGGCCCGGTACTTGTTACGTTGATCGATCGTGTCGTTGTCAGACCAGCCAGAGTCGTCAATATAACGCTGATCGTGTTGGCCCCGACTGCCAGTGGGACGTTATTGGCATAGTAGTGCCCGGTGCCATCCATCGCGGCGACCACGCCGTTCACGGTCACCCCCGAGTTCGCCGGCGCCTGGACGGTGCCACTTACTGTTACCGAGTCGTCATTGATCGTCGCGCCGTTGGCCGGGCTGGTAACGGCGAGCGCCGGCGCATTCACCGAAACGGCGACGGGCGCCGATGTAGTGACCGCGCCAACGTTGTCGGTTGCCTTCGCTGACAGTGCGTAATTGCCGGCGGCGATACCGATCCAGGCGACGGTGTATGGTGGATCGGTTGCCGTCCCCACCAGGGTCGCGCCTGCATAGAAGTCGACCTTGGCTACCGAACCATCGGGGTCGGACGCGGTTGCGGTCATGTGGATTGTTGCCGGCGCGTCGTAGGTCGCCCCCGACGCCGGAGCAGAAAGGCTAATCGTCGGCGGTTGGTTGGCAAGAACGGTGACCGTGACCACAGACGACGTGGTCGATGCGCCCAGATTGTCCGTTGCTTTGGCGGTAAGAGCATACAAGCCCGCCGCGACGCCATTCCACGTAGCGCTGTAGGGAGCCGCCGTTGCCGTTCCGACGAGTGTCGATCCGGCAAAATAGTCGATCTTGGAAACGGCGCCATCGCTGTCCACCGCCGTCGCGCCGAGCGCGATCGTGGCCGGCGCGACGTAGGTTGTTCCCGCCGCGGGACTTGTGAGCACTACCGTCGGCGGGCTGTTTGGCGGCGTGACGATCACATTCACCGGCGCGGAGGTCGTGGCGCCCGACCGATTGTCGATGGCCCTGGCCGTGAGCGAATACGATCCGGCGGCGACGTTACTCCACGTCACGGCGTAGGGCGCCACGTTGGTCGTCCCCACGACGATGCCGTTCCGCAGGAACTCCACGAGTGTCACCGACCCGTCCGTATCCGTGGCGTTCGCTGTCATGACGATGTTGGCTGGCGCCGAAAACGTGGCGCCGTTCGCCGGCGATGTCAGGGCCGCGACGGGTGGAATGTTGGACCCGTTGACGGTAATCGCCAGTGCCGTGCTGCCGGTCGCACCGAGCGCATCCGTTGCAATCGCGCTGACCGTGTAGTTTCCGGCAGGAACGCCGCTCCACGCATGCTGATACGGTGGCGACGTCGAGGTGCCGAGCAATGTGCCGTTGCGATAGAAATCGACTTTGCTGATAGTGCTCGCCGGACTCACTGCGTCGACGGTCAGGTTGACGTCGGCCGGAGCGTCGAACACGGTGGTCGCCGGTGCGGTGAACACGAGCAGAGGATTGCCGTTGCCCGTAACACTCACTGTCGCCTGGTCGGACGTCCTGTCGCGGCGACTCGCCACCACCCGCAAGGTATTTGGGCCAACATGGAGCGGGATCGTCGTCGTATACGTGATCCCGTCGAGGGTGGCCAAGCGAGTGGTATTGCCATTGTCCACCAGAACAGTGGTAGTCGAATCGCCGTAGAACGACCCATTGACGACGACGGTGCTTCCGTAGACTGTCGCCCCATTGGCCGGGGTCACGACCAGGAGCTTGGGACCGGTGACGGAAATCGACACGGCCGCCGAGGTCTTCGTGCCGCCGCGATCGTCGGTCGCTTGCGCCGTCAGCGAATACGATCCTCCAGGTACATTGCTCCACGTCATCGAGTACGGGCTGGTCGTCCGGGTGCCGATGAGCGTCGCGCCAGAATAGAAGTCCACCTTCGCTATCTTTCCATCCGGATCCGCTGCGCTTGCACCCAGTGTGATCGCAGCGGGCGCCACGAACGTCGCTCCATTGCTCGGCGTCGTCAGCGAAACGGACGGCAGCTTGTTGGGGGCAGCCAAGGCCCCCTCGGCGCCGAAAGCGAGTATCAACGCCAAGCCCGTGCGCATGAAGCGAGACACGACACGCGCGGCTCCCGGCGATGGCATATCAGGCACCATTAGTCCGTGTACGTCACGACGAAACGCTCTCGGCCCGCAATGCAGCGATTGCATTGCCTATTGCCCCTTGACGACCTGAAACTGCGGCGGTGAGACGAGGCCATCCGCACTGTTGGTCGCCGTAATGCGATGCACGCCCGGGGCGAGCGTCACACCGAGGCTCGCCGCTCCGTTTGCAGCGACGGCGCTTCCCAATACATTGGTGCCATCCCTGAACGTAACGGTGCCGCCGGGAAGCGGCGTCAGGACACTGGCGGTCAGGGTGACGGTTTGCCCGCGACCGACCGGATTGGCGGACGATTGAACCATCGTCGGATACTTGCCATTGCTCACCTTGAACAGGACGCCGCTGCCCGAGCCCAGCACCGCGCCAGGCGTGAATGCGAACGGAGCAGCCGGGGTTTCGCCGACTACCACTACGCCGCCGTTTCCGTCGATCGCCAGTTGGCCGACGGTTCCTCCCTGGACCTTGGTGCCGAGCACCGCCGCGTAGATGAGCCGATCGCCGGCCGGAGCGACTTTCGCGACGAGCGGCACATGCCAGCCGTCACCCTTCGCAGTCACGGTCTGCATGGAATCGACGAGCGGGAATTCCGTCGAAGTGGCATATCCCCCGATGTAGGCGTACCCGGCCGCATCGACGGCGATGGATGTGCCCACGTCGATGCCCTCGTCGGGACCGAAGAACGAAAGGCACGAATGGACAATGGCAGTTAGGCACCACTTGCCACCGAGATAGGACGCATACACGAGCGCATTGCCGGAACTGTTCAGCTTGGCGACAAAGGCATTCGAAATGCTCGGATCGGGATAGCCGATGGATTGTTGGAATGCGCCCGGTGTCCTTGGGAAGTCGGTCGATTTCGTCCAGCCGGTAACGAATGCCTGCCCGATTGCGTCCACCGCGATCCCGAACCCCCGTTCGTCCCCCGATCCGCCAAGATAGGTCGAGTACAAGAGCGCGGTGCCCGTCGGATTCAACTTCGTGACGAACGCATCCGTCGCACCGCCAAGGCCCGTCCGAACCGGATTCAAGGTCGGGAAATCGGGTGAGCGCGTGACACCCACGACATAAGCGTTCCCGCTGCTGTCGACGGCGATCCCGTTACCGTAATCCTCCGCGCTGCCTCCCAGAAACGTCGCGTACGACATGGCGGTGCCGCTGGCGTTGAGCTTCGCCACGTACGCCGCGAGCGAACCGATGTTGGTCCGCTGAAACCCACCGGGGGTGGTTTCGAGGGTCCCGGCCGTGCCCGTCATGAACGCGTTACCCGCGCCATCGACGACGATCGACCTCACCGGCGCGGTTACGTACGTGGAATAGGCGAGCGCATTGCCGGCGGGATTGAGTTTGGTGACGAAGGTCGAACCGCTCGAGCGATAGGCATTCGGCGTGATGGGGAAACCCGTTGCGCTTGTCGTGCCCGTCACATAGGCGCTTCCGGCGCTGTCCACCGCGATGCCGAGCCCCGTTGTCGTCGCCCGGCGCGCGCCCAGGTACGTCGCATAGATAACGCTCGTTCCTGCCTGATTGAGCTTCGCGACATAGGCGTCCTGCGTCCCAGCGAGGTGCGTCTGGTAGCCCCCCGTCGCCGGAAGGCCGGTGGCGTACGCGGTGCCGACGACATAGATGTTCTTCGCTGCGTCGAGCGCGACTCCCGTTGCGCTTCCCCACAGGTTGGTCGCCAGCGACAGAATCGGATCGATCACCAAGGCGTGACGCGAATCATACGGACCGACGTCAAATCCGACCTGACCGTTGGCCGCAAGGAGGTAGCGCGCTTCGACTTCCTGTCTCTGGCCGCGAATCGTCTGATAGGCGACCGGCTTGCGCATATCGACGTTGCCCGATGCGGTATGCAGCACCAGATCACCCTCGCCATTGAGCTCGCGCCCGGCAATACCATCGAATGCAATCCTGATCCGGCGCGGGTCCGCCATCGGCGCGACGATCAGGTCGTATTCGAGCCGGCCCCGATTCCCGTAATATACGAGGTCGATGCCCGGATACACTGACGCGTACCGGACACGCGCAAAAGTTCCGGCATCGACGATGTGCGCGAACGGATCATCGCCGAGCAGATAGTTCGTCTTGCCCGGTAGCGGTTCGGCGCCGGCGGGCTGCACCTCGACGTGCCCCAGTTCTTCCGTGCCGTCGACGAGGCGGATTCCGATGGCCGTGGGCTGCATGCGACCGGAGTTGTGCAGCACGACGTCGGCTCCCTGGTCGGTGAAGAAGGCGTCGTAGGTGGCGCCGCGCAACAGAAACCTGACGCGCGAATCTGTCTGGCCGCGATTCTCCTCGAACGCAGCCGGCAGCCCGCCGAGCCGGTCGAAGAGATCAAACGGAACTTCGGTGTGGTCGCGGAAAGCGGAGGCGATGCTGCCCAGGGCGACCCCGACCCCCAACCATGCCGACGTACCGACGATCACCAGGCCGAAGAGCATGCTGCTGGCCATTCGGCTCGTTCCCAACGACGCATCGCGTGATCTTGCAGTCATGTTCCGAGTCATCGCTTCCTCCGCGCCATCCGAACCCGCTGTTCTTGCCCGGCCCTCGCCCAAACGACGGAGCGGGCCTCGACTTCGGCATCGCGCTCGAACGTCGCGTGTTGCAGCGGCGTAGTTAGCCTGGCCCGCCCTTCGTGAACTCGAGTAACGATTCGCGACGGCGTGACGCTAGCTTTCAGGCGGAACGGTGACGGGTCAATTCATCCGTTCGGATGAATGGCGGACCAGCTATCGTAAGTCTTTGATTCGTGCGACCCACTCCGGAAGCACTCGGAGCCGGACCTGTAGGATTCGACAGGTGTCAAGCCCGTGCATGGCCGCCATTGCGCATTGCACATCAAGTGCTTACGGCAACGCGCCGCACGCCGTGGGGCCGCGGGCTAGCAAATGGGCCAGCGCCCAGCAGGATTTCGAGGCCGTGGGAGATCGGTGTCGCGGCTAATGCAGCGGAGTTCCGGACAGCTCGCGCTCGATCGCAGCCAGGCGCGCTGCCATGTCCTTCGCGAACGCGCGTAGCGTCTCGACACCTGGTTCCGCGGTGAGCTCGGCCAAGCCTCCGTCGAGGAGTCCGAGGAGCTCGCGGACGTGCTGCGCGAGTTCGGCAATGTCGCGGTTGCGCTCACCGGCCGACGCACGTGCATAGAGCTCGGCCAGAGCAACGCGCATTGCGGCCTCGAGGCGGTGTAGTTCTGCGACCTCCACGCAGGAATTATGCGCCGGCGCTATGGCAGGGAACTCCGTCGGCAGCCTCCTCAATGTCTTGCATAAAGCTCTGGCCACTCCTTCTGCAAGGCGGCGAGCTTCGGCAGGTCGATGGCGACGATATAGGTGCCCTGGATCCACTGGTAGCCGGTTTCCTCCTTGAGCCATACCTCCAGTTCCCCCAGGTAGCGGCGCTCGTCTTCCGTCGGCTGGGCGAACATCGCGGCGTCGCGCCGCAGCGGCAGCAGGTTGAGGTGAATGCCGAGCACGTGCTCGGCGCGGTGCGCTCCCAGCCAGGCGGTGACGAAGGATCCCCAGTCGCCGCCCTGGGCGCCGTACCGTGCGTAACCCAGGCGCATCATGAGCTCATGAAAGATGGCGCCGATCGCGGGCAAGGCACAGCGCGGCTGGTTCTCGCGGAACGACAGCGTGTACCCCGGTAATGAGGGCGCGACGACGGTGAAGGCGTCCGCGGCGTCGCCGCCGTGCGCTGCCGGATCGGTCAGCAGCGGAAGCAGTTTCAGGAATTCGAGGACCGACCCGGGCCAGCCGTGCGACAGCAGTAGCGGCTTCGGGTTCGGGCCGCGGCCTTCGACCCGCAGGAAATGCACGTCGATGCCGTCGATGCGCGTCACGAACTGCGGCCAGGCGTTGAGCGCGGCCTCGGTCTCGCGCCAGTCGTGCAACTACAGGGCACGCGCAACGAGACGGCATTGGGCATCTGCCGCCGCGCGGTCGTCACGGCGCTCCTGGCGAACGACGACCTGGCCCGCGCCCGCCCGCTGGCGCAGGTGGGCTGGCGTCAGGATGCCGCGCGCATTCCGCTGCTCGCCCATGCGGCGTGGCCGGATCTCCTGGCTTTGCTGGACGCGCTCGAAAGCAGGCCGCGGGCGGCTGCCAAGCTGCTGGGCTGGGGCGATGCGGGGTGGGCGCGCTCCGGCCGCAAACGCGGCGCCACCACCCTGACGGCCATCCAGCGTGCCGAATCGATCGCGAGCGGCGTACTCGGGGACGAAATGTTCGCGCAGCTCCGCCGCGAAGGCGCACACCTGGGTAGCGATGACGTCGACGCGATCGCGTTCGCCGCCAAGGACATCTCGTGAGCGCGACATTCGCCTCGCGCGCCTGGACTCGAACGGCGTCGGCTTCAATTGCATTCTCTGCGTAATGTCGCTCCTCGTTCAAGCGGACCGCTCGCCTGCAGCGCGTTCGCGAAGGGTGATAGAACGATCGCGCTCCGCTGACGTGAACGGCGGGAACGGGTCGGTCGCGACATCCAATGACCGCTTACGGCGTCTTCGTTGTACGACGGCTCATGGCCGGTCGCCGGCATTGACGCGATTTGATCGAGCGGCCGCTGTACAACGCAGGGCAGCCATCGAGGTGTGAAGGGCTGCTGCGGATCGTAGTGCCGCCGTTCAGCGCCGGAGCGTGGTTGACTCTGACCGGCCCTGTCCAGTCCTTGCCTCTTCGGGAGAGCCGACATTCGATACCAAGAAAGCAGACGTTGGTATCCACAATTTTCGACCGCGGTCGCGCCGCATTGCAGGCATTGCTTCCACGGAGGCATCACAACCCACCGCCCCAGCGATATTGCCACGCTATTCCGATCAGGTCGTAGTTGTCGCCGGTGCGTGCCGATACTCCGCTGCTGGCGTAGAACTTGATCGAATTCTCCCGGTTCACTGGAAACGCCAATGTCCCCCCGACACGCCAATTCTGCTGAAGATCGCTGTTCAGCACGCCATCGACGGTTGTTCGCCCGCCGACGAAATACGTGGCATCGAGCGAAGCCCAGATTCCCGAGCGAAAGCCGTAGATCGCGTGTCCTTGCAGCGAATAGAGCGGATCCTGGGAAAGCGTCCTGCCGCCGAAAAAATCGTCGTTGTCCGTGTAGAACGTTGCCGCCGCCGTGACTTCGAACGTCCACGGTCCGATGGCCTTCGAGATCCCGACCTCTGGCTTGAACGACCAGCGATTGGTGCCGATGTTGACGAGCTTCGTGTCGTCGTATTGGCTCCACGGCGCTGTCACGCGGAAGCTGGCGCCGATGATGAGGTCCTGTTCCCAGTCGGCAAACTCCTTCAGGCTAAGCGCGGGCGCACCGTAGAGATTGATCGACAGCCGGAACGCGGAATTGGCGAAGCCGTCTACCCTCCGCGGTACTGTTTCTCCCCTGTAATCGGCCGTTCCCGAAAGCCAGGTATAGGGCACGGTCGCGTCGAACTTGGCCGACATCCCCCACAGGTCCAGCACTCTTGCGTACGCAATGACGGCGTTGGATGTATTGAGGTTGGGGTTGGTGATGGGCAGCGATGGACCGAAAGCGACCCCGCCTCTCGTATAGGCGTAGCCCGCGATCAGAAAGTTGACGCCTATTGGGGCGTTGGAATAGGCGCGCGGTTCGATGTCCTGCGCACACACTTGCAATGCGACCCCCGCGAGCACACAGGCAGCGAGCATCGTTAGGACTTGTTTCGTCGGCAGAATCGAACGCACTAGAAACTTTGCGGCGGAGTAGCGTACGCGGTCGTCCGTGAAACCGTAAAGATCGCGCAGCTCGCCCGACGATCACTGCTACTGTCCGAGAAAACCGAGCGCCATTTCCATCGGAGTCCTTGAGATCGAAATGAATCCTTCGAGCGGGTTGTTCAGTTCCCCGATCAGGAAGATCGCAGCAGACAGCGATACGGCGCCCAGGAACAGCAGAGGGATTGCGATGGCGTTGCGGGGGGAGAACATGCCGAAGCTGGCATGTTCGGGCAGGACCTTCCGAAGAAACATGCCGAGCAACGCGCCGCCGAAGACGCATACAAGCACGATCAACCCGATTGCAGTTGGGCTCACTTGACCCTCCCTACCCGCAGGCACCGCCGAGCATGCCGGCCTTGATTTCCGGGTTTGGTGGATCCGCACCGAGCCAGATCGCCAGGAACGCTTTGCCGAAGTCATCGCCCTTGATGGTTCCCTTGACCACGCCGTTCACCTCCACCTGGAGACCCGCACCCGGCTTGTGGATGAAGGTCAGCCGCTCGCCAGTCTTGACATCGGCCATCCAGCCATTGAGTGTCGCGATCCGGTCCTTCAGTACAGGCAGTTGGTCCTTGGAATTCTTCTCGAATCCTTCACTCCACCCTTTCCGAAGGTCGTCAGCACCGACGTTGCGTACGAACTGGAGGATCAGTTCGCTCGGAGCATTCGATCCCAGCAAGGCGGTCGCGTCGCTCGAAGTCTTGACTACATACAACGCGGCAACGTAGACATTCACCTTGAATGCTGTCGCCTGGCGCAAGCCGAGCCCGTTAAGCGTCAGATTGGTCCCCTCGACCTGGGCCTGGTCGGGAAAGTTAACGCCCTTGCATTCCTTGCCCTGCGCGACACTGGCCCCCAGTGCCGCGGCCATCAGCGCCGGCAACAGGACCCGTTTCATGGTCGTTCTCATCTTGTCTCCGAAGGTTGTGTTGGGTGAAACGCCTTGCGCGACAGCGCAACCCCGCTCTGTCGCGGGCGCGATTGCCGTGGCGCGCTCTTTTCCCGGCCCGACAATTCGTCAGGGGGCCTTGGTCGCCGCGCTCCCACCGGCGGATGGATCGGCAACGACCGTCGCGCCGACATCCTTCAGAAGTCGCTGAAATTCGGGCGACGCAAGGATGATTTTCCCCGCCGCGGCGCGCAGGCGATCGACCGCCTCGGCCGGCAGGACAAATGTTGTGGGTTGTTGATTCAGGAAAAGGCGCTCCGCCGCGTCCGGGAGCGTGGCAAACGACACATCGATGGCGTAGATCTCCGCTTCCGGGGGACGTACCGCCGCGCAGATCGGCGAATCCTTGTTGGTCGAGCACCCGGCCATCGCCCGGATCCCCCGTGCCGTCTGCCACCGTGCCGCGATGTCTTTCAACTGCTCGACCGCTTCGTAGGAATAGTGGTCGATTGGCGTGCCGGTGGCCTTCAGCAGGATGTCCACCGTGCCGGGCGGGCTCTCGGATTCATCCCAGTTGGTAGGGGGCGACGACAGCGAATTGACGACGAAGACGATGATCCTGCGCACATGGTCGAGTGGCGTTGGCAGGCCCTCGTCGTGCAATGCTTCGAGCAAGTCCAGCGCGTCGAGCACGCCGCGCATGCCAAGGTTGTCCGACACGCCGCCGTCCACGAGATGAATATACGGGCGATGAACGCTGTCGGTGTAGGCCTCGAGATCCCTTAGCTCACGTGTCGCGCGCGCAGCGGGCCGTGGCGGATTCGCGGACTGGGTAAACTTCTTGACCCAGGCCGGCACCTCATAGTTGCAGGTACCGCCGTAGTTGTTGATCGTGACCGGGGAGAGGACGACGGGAACGGCCGAGGATGCGGCGGCGGCGCGGGACAACTTCACGGCATTCAGATCCGCGCACATCACGTTCCATACGTTCTGGTTGAAGGGAACCCGGCCGCCGCTCGAGATGTCGGTCGCCGACGCTACAATGAACGGGCCCTCGCCGCGATCGAGGTCGCCGAAGGTCGCATTGTTGAACAGGATCTCGTCGTACAACTCGGCCGCCAGTTCGGAACGACCCCACGCCGTCGCCGACAGATTGCCCCAGTTGCCCGGATTAAGGGCACGGGCAACGAGGGCTCCCTGGACGTCGCGCTTGAGGAAACGTTGCTCGTAGTCGGCAAACAGCTTGTCGCCGTACAGGCCATAGGCCAGCGCGGTGAAGCTTCCGCCCGATACGCCGGTGATCATATCGACGGCGTCGAGCAAGCGAACCTTGTTGCCCTTGGGTCCGACCACCTCCGTGCGCCGCAGGAGCTCGAGAACGCCATAAGAAAACGCGGCCGCTCGTGTGCCGCCGCCCGAGAACGCGAGAATGACCAGGTTTTCCTGGCTCTTGAAGTGCTTCTGCCGCGTCTGGAACGTGTAACCAGTATCCACACTCGCCTGCGTGACCCGCGGGTTGACAGGCCGCGTGGCGCAGCCCCCCAGCACCAGCACCAGAGCGAGGATCGAAAGCGAGATCGCGCGTGACGGATTCATAGCTCACCAACGTAGTCGCATTGCCAGGCAGACACCGCTGATTGGAATTGCCGCGTCCGGCAAGGGAAGCACGACGTCCGCCGAAGCCTCCCCAGGTAATACAGCGCCACCCTTATTCTCGCATGTCGAACGACCGCAATACGGAAAATCGGGCGGCCATGCTGACCGGCCGGAGTTGGCCGAACTGAGACATTAGCAAAGGACCGAGTACCGGAACTGTGCAAAGCTCATTGGTGCTATCTGGTTCAAGAATTCAACCTCTCACATTGCGCTGCGTTCGATTATTGTTGATCGGGGAGGGGTCGGAAAACCCCTGAAATTGAAATAGCGAAGGGTTTTCGCCGGTAGTCCGACGCATCCGGCGCTCAAGCGACCATCCGGAGGAGGTGGTTGTCGCTAGGCCGCATTGCAAACAAATCGCAATCTGTGCGGCAACGCACAGCGCGCCATGGACAATCGGGGCAGAATACCCGGTACGCTTTGCGTAGTGCCTTAACGAGAAAATCATGACGGTACCGAGAAACAGTGAGCATCACACGACGGCCCGACCGTCGCGCCGGACGCCATAGGAGACCAGCCCTTGCTGCAGATCATCATTCAGGGCCGAGGCGGCCAAGGCGCGCAGACGGCCGGCAACCTGCTGACGATGGCGTTCTTCGCCGAGGGGCGCGAGGTGCAGTCCTTCGCGAGCTACGGCGGCGCAAGGCGCGGCACGCCCGTGAGTTCCTTCATTCGCGTCGACGACCGGCCGATCCGCGTGCGCTGCGACATCGAGCAGGCCGACGCGATCCTATGCTTCGACGCGAGCCTTCTCGAAAGCCGGTTGCTTGCGACAGCCCGCCCCGACACGCTGATCGTGGTCAACTCGTCGAGGACACCCGAGCAGTTCGCCGAGAAGCTGCCGGGCTACCGGGTAGTTCCGGTCGATGGCATCTCGATTTCGCGCCGCCACGGCTTGGGACGGATCGTCAATGCCTCACTGCTCGGCGCGTTGGCACGGGTGATCGAGGCGCCGAAACTCGAGGTGCTGACCCGCGCGCTCATCGAGGAGGCGCCGAAACTGCAGGACGAGAATGTCGCGGCTTGCGAAGAGGGCTACCGGTGGGTCGAGATGCAGCTGCAGAGGGTGGCGGCGTGAGCGGCGACGAGCGACCTGCGGTTCCGAGCATCTGGACCACCGGCACCACTGAGGTGTTCAAGACCGGCACGTGGCGGGCCGCATTGCCGCAGCATATCAACGCTCCGTCACCGTGCCACGCCGCCTGCCCGGTGAATGGCGACATCGCCGAGTGGATCGGCCGTGCCCGCGCCCGCGACTTTCGCGGCGCGTGGGAAGTCCTCACCCGCCACAACCCCTTCCCCGCGGTAGCCGGGCGCATCTGCCACCACCCGTGCGAATCCGCCTGCAATCGCGCGGGTGTTGACGGGTCGCTGGCGATCTGCCGGCTCGAACGCTATGTCGGCGACGAGGCGCTCGCGAAAGGTTGGGCGTTTGCGCCTATCGTAGCGCCGCGCAAGGAGCGGATCGCGGTCGTGGGCGGGGGGCCCTCGGGACTGGCGGCAGCGTTCCATCTGCGAAGACGCGGTTACGCGGTCACCTTGTTCGAATCGCGTCCGGAGCTCGGCGGACTCATGCGCTACGGCATTCCGTCGTATCGCCTGGCGCGACCCGTGCTCGATGGCGAGATCGCGCGCATCGTGGCTCTCGGGATCGACGTGCGCTGCGGTGAATCGATGGAGACACCCGAAGACTTCGGGCGCCTGCGGACCGGGTTCGACGCTATGTACCTCGCCATCGGCGCCCGGTGCCAGAAGCGCCTGCCACGACTCGATTACACCCGGCCTTGGGTGATGGACGGTGCCGACTACCTGGCGCGGGCAAACGCCGGCGCCGCGCCGGCCCTCGGCAAGCGTGTGGTCGTGATCGGCGGCGGAAGTGCCGCCATCGACGTCGCACGCAGCGCGCGGCGCGCCGGGCACGAGGTGACGATCCTGGCGCTCGAAAGCGTGGCGCAGATGCCGGCGCAGCGCGAGGAAGTCGCCGAAGCGCTGGAGGAAGGAATTGCGCTGTTCGACGGCGCAA
Organism: uncultured beta proteobacterium; assembly: GCA_963809965.1. GTDB lineage: Bacteria > Pseudomonadota > Gammaproteobacteria > Burkholderiales > Casimicrobiaceae > CAIWHR01. The sequence continues at coordinate 11,077 of CAWELU010000018.1, read as the reverse complement.
TGCTGACCGAGGCCGTCGACACCGGCAGCGCAGGCCTCTCGCTCAAGTGCGTGCGCGTGCGGTTCGAGGCGGGTGCGGCGCGCGGGCCATTCACGGTGACTCCGGTCGCCGACAGCGAATTCTTGCTCGAGGCAGATGCCATCGTGCCCTCGATCGGGCAGGACCCCGATCTCGCGCCGCTCTCCGCCGCGCTCGAAGCCGATGGTGCGCTGCTCAAGGCCGACCAACGTCAGGCGACGAGCCTCGAGCGCGTCTACGCGGGCGGCGACGTCTCGAGCATGGCGCGCTTCGTGACCGAGTCGATCGGCATGGGCAAGCGCGCCGCGCGCGAGATCGACCGCATGTTGCGCGGGAGCGCGGATGGCGCGGATGGCGACAGCGCCCCTGCCGGCGCGGATATCGAAGCCGAGCCCGTCGTCAATCTCGCGGCGATCAACACCTTCTATTACCCCGCGCAGGCGCGGGCGGTCGAGCAGCGGCTTCCCGCCGCACAGCGTCTCGCAAGCGATTCCGAAGTTCAGATCGGCTTCGATCTCGAGCACGCGCTCGCCGAAACCGATCGTTGCTTCTCCTGCGGCACCTGCATCCAGTGCGACAACTGCATTCACTACTGTCCCGATCTTGCGGTGAAACGCGAGGGCGACGGTTATGTGGTCCTGACCGATTACTGCAAGGGGTGCGGCATCTGCGTCAAGGAGTGCCCGACCGGCTCGATGAAGATGCTCGAGGAGGCGCGATGAGCGCCGTCGGGCCGCCCCAAGGCGCGAATTGCGCCCCCTCGGGAGGTGTGGGGGTCGTCCAAAGGCCGCGCGACGAAACGATTGCGCGCGAGAAGCCAATGCTCCTGACCGGCAACCACGCGGTCGCCTGGGCGGCGCGCCTGGCGAGACCCAAGGTGGTCCCGCTCTATCCGATCACGCCGCAAACTCCGATTCTCGAGAAGATCACCGAATTCCAGGCCGACGGCGTGTTCGATGCCGAGGTCATCACGCCCGAGTCCGAGCACTCGGTGATGGCCGCCTGCATCCCGGCCTCGCTAGCGGGTGTTCGCGTGTTCACGGCGACGGCCTCGCAGGGCCTGCTGCTCATGCACGAACTGCTCCATTACGCGAGCGGCGCGCGGGCACCGATCGTGATGGCCAATGTCAACCGGACGCTTGCGTCGCCCTGGGCGTTCTGGCCCGACCAGACCGACAGCCTCTCGCAGCGCGACACCGGCTGGATCCAGTACTACACCGAGAGCGCGCAGGAGTCCCTCGACACGGTGATCCAGGCGTTCAGGGTCGCCGAACGGGTGCTGTTGCCGGTGATGGTGAACCTCGACGCGTTCTACGTCTCGCACGCGCTCGAGCCGGTGCTCCTGCCGGCACAGGAACTGGTCGATGCCTTCCTGCCGCCGTACGCGCCTGCGCATCGCCTCGACACCGCGAAGGTCGAGTCCTGGGGCAACGTGGTGACGCAGGACATGTTCTATCGCCACCGCCAGGCGCTCGGCGAAGCGATGGGTGAGGTCCCGGCCGCCGCCCTCGAGGCGGACCGCGAATGGGGTGAGCTCACCGGTCGTAGCTACGGGTTGGTCGAGCGCTACCGCTGCGAAGGCGCGCACACCGTCATCGTGGCGATGGGCAGCATGTGCGGCACCGCGCGCGACGCGGTCGATGCGATGCGCGATGAAGGCCTGATGATCGGCCTGTTGAAGGTGCGGCTGTTCCGTCCGCTTCCGATGCAGGCGCTGCGCACCGGCCTGGCCGGTGTTCCCGAGGTGCTGGTGCTCGATCGCAACTATTCGCCCGGCCATGGCGGCGTGCTGCACCAGGAATTGCGCGCTGCGCTCTACGGCATGCCTGGCGCGCCCCGGATTCACGGCTATCTCGCGGGCGTGGGCGGCGTCAATGTGTCGCCGGAGAAGATCGCCGAGTTCGTGCGGATGGCAAGCGCGAGCGAAGCGCAGCCGGATTCGATTTGGGTCAGGTGATTTGCATGCAGAAACTCGAACTGTGGGAAGAGTCCATGCTCTGCTCCGGACACGCGGCGTGTCCGGGTTGCATCGATGCTCTGTCGGTCCGGCACGTGCTCGCCGCGCTCGGACCCAAGACGATGGCCATCATTCCGCCGTCCTGCATGGCGATCATCGCGGGCCCGCAACCCTACAGCTCGCTGCGGATTCCGGTCTATCAGCCCACGCTCGAGTCGAGCGCCGCCGCGGCATCGGGCCTGCGCCGGGCGCTCGACGCGCGGGGCGAGCACGACACGCAGGTGATCGTCCTCGCCGGCGATGGCGGCACCTATGACATCGGCTTCCAGTGCCTGTCGTCCGCAGCCGAGCGCAACGAGAACTTCATCTACTTCTGCCTCGACAACGAAGGCTACATGAACACCGGGGCGCAGAAGTCGTCCTCGACGCCTCATCTGGCGAGGACCGGCTCGACCCCCGCGGGGAAGACCTCGCGAAAGAAGAACCTTACCGAGATCATGGCGGCGCACGAGGTGCCCTACGTGGCCACCGCGAGTGTCGGCTTCCTGCCCGACCTGATCCGCAAGGTCGAGAAGGCCAAAACGATATATGGCACGCGAATCATCACGCTGCTCATTCCCTGCCTCGACGGCTGGGGGCTGCCCGACGACGCGGGCCTGACCGCCGCGCGTTATGCGGTCGAGAGCGGCGCATTCCCGCTCTACGAAGTCGAGCACGGGCGCACCTACACGCTCAACTACACATCGAAGAAGCGCCCGCTGAGTGACTATCTGGCGCTGCAACGCCGCTATCGGCATTTGAGCTCGGGCGACATCGATACCCTGCAAGCCGAGGTCGACGACGGCTGGGCGAGACTGTTGGTGCGGGTCGAGGTGGGGCAGCGGGCACTGGGCGCCACGAGCACCGTGGGCAATTCCGGCGTATCGAGTTCGTAAGCGTTGCCGTCGAGGGCGAGGCTAACCCGATACCGGTCGGTCAACGCCGCTTTCGACCCACAACGGCCGGTTGCACTTCTCAAGAGCAGCCGTTCAACGGATCAAGGTACCTGGCGACGGCGCAATTTGGTGCGACAGGCGCGACCATCCTAGAGCGATCCATCACTGAATCAGTTCGTCCGCGCGTAGAAGTAGTGATTGCGGAATCGTGAGGCCGAGTGCCTTGGCGGTTTTCAGGTTGATCACCAGCTCGAACTTGGTTGGCTCTTCGACGGGGAGATCGGCCGGGTTGGCGCCCTTGAAGATCTTGCCCGCGTATTCGGCGGCGTGGCGGCGCAGGCTGATCCAGTCGGTCCAGTAAGACATCAGGCCGCCTGCCTCGACGAACTCACGCTCGCCGTAGATCGCCGGGAGCCGGTTCGCCGCGGCGTAGGCAAGGATGGCCTTGGAATGGCGCCCGTTGATCGAATTGGGGAACACGTACAGCGCGTCGGGGTGAAGCTTGGCCAGGGCGGCCAAGTCGATGTCGGTTGGACTGTCGACCGTAAACGAGATGGGCGTCACCCCCAATGTCGATCCGGCCGCGCGCATCGCGTCGAAGGTGCTGAGCTCGACCGCGAAGTTCGTCATCAGGATCGCCACACGTGCGACGTTCGGCGCGGCTTCCTTGAGCAGCTGGAGCTGTTTCACGGGAAAGTTCGATCCCGCACTGTTCGTCAATCCCGTGACGTTGCCACCTGGTCGGGCGAGGCTTGACACCAGCCCGAGTCCGACCGGATCGGCGCTGCCGGCCATGACGATCGGAATCCTGTCCGTTGCCTTCTTGGCAGCCATCGCAGCCGGCGTTGTGATGGTCATGATGACGTCGGGGTTCAGTCCAACGAGCTCGGCCGCGAGGGCCGGAAGTCGCTCGCTCTGCCCGCCCGCGTATCGGCTCTCGATGACAAGGTTCCGACCCTCGACATAGCCGAGGTCACCGAGTCGCGCGCGAATCGCGGCCAAATCCCGGCCGCCCGAACCACCACCCAGGAAAAGGATGCCAAGTCGATACACACGTGTCGCCGGCTGCGCCAGGATGGCGATCGGTGCTGCAAGTAGGCCGCCCGTGACGGCACCAACGAACGTTCGCCGATCCATCATCGAATCACCGCGGAGACGATTGGACGTCCGGCCATACTACGCCTGCAGGATGGCTTCGCCCACGTCGGCGACGAGCAGCAGTTGGCGGACAAGAACCGATCAGTGGCCGCTATCGAGCGCAATGCGCTACGGCCGCAGGTGGCCGGTCAGCGACCTTCAAGTCTGACCGGGAGCGTATTGATCGTCGAAGGTCGCAGTTCGACCCGATGCAGCCGGTCAAGCTTTTCAGAAGCCGACGGTCAACACATATCTGTGTCCCCGCGTCCATGTCAGCACCGGGTTGCGGCGAACCGGCGCCGCCGCGAACACCGCGAAGCGGCGGCGCGGTGTCGCGAAGGCTAACGGCCGCAGGTCACGACAACGCGGCGCAGATGTCGGTCGCTCTGCCGCTACTGCGTATCAGCGTGTATACGCCGTTCGAGTCGACGGTGAACACGACCTGACCGACGTACAATGTCGTCGAAGGACCAGGCGGCAAATCGGTCGGAAACATGATGAGAACGTTGTGACCGGTCAGCACCCACGTTTGTGACCCGTCCTGATGATTGGTCACGTGCCAGACGCCGCCGTTCGACTTCAACGATAGCTCGGCATCGGTGTCAAGATTGATGAACGTGAGCGCCGGTCCTTTGCCGGCGGTCATCCAGCGCACGACGGTGCCGTCCTTGTCCACGAATTCCTTGTAGTGCTGGGTCGAGCCGTGACCTTCGACGCCCAGCGCGAACTCGCACGCCACGCCTGGCGGAAATTCATCAGAGAAGGGGGGTTGCTCATCGGCTGCGAGTACGGGACCGGCGGACCCCAGCACAATAGAGATCGCATATGCTTGGATAGCGCGGACATTCGATCGGTCGCCCTTATTCATTGCCCTCTCCCTTGTGCACACATCGTTGGAGATACCGGTACGAGGACATCGCCCGGGCAGTGTTTCGTGTCGCGTTTGAACGGGTGATCAGGTGTGGCGCATCGCTCGACGGTGAGTCTGTCGAGCGATGCGCGTCCATTAGGACACCGCGTTGGCTCGATGTCAACCGATCGATCGCCGTGTGCCCGCTCGGGCGCATCGCTGATGGTGAAACGTCGTCGGTCGCGTTGCGGACCACCTAGGTACGTTCTGAGTACCCGGCGGGGTCGTGGAATCGCCAGGCGCCGGTCGCTTCGTCAATGGCCGCTTACCGGAAAATTCCACGGCGACACCGACTGGCAGCTCTTGGCCGGACAGAGACATTACGGGTTGCTCAGTCGAACTACTGCAGCGTACCCGGCCGCTCGACCTCGGCCAGCAGCACCGCAGCGGCGCAGTCGCCGATATGCGCTGGTTGCCCACCCGCACTGCCCGATCTACGCGAAGTGCTATCCTGCGGCGATGGATGCCGAGTCCGATCTGCCCGACCCTGACGTGATCTACGCGCGCACGGTTGAATCGTGCCGACAGTTCGGGATCGAGCCGCCGTCGCGCGAGCGCGTCGAGCAGCCCGTCGGAGAATTGAATCGCGTGTTCGGGATCCTGTCGTTGGCGCTCGCTTTGGCGGCGTTTGCGCTACCCAGCGAATCCATGCCGGGCACGCCCACGGGCGATCCCGCGGGTGCCGCCGTCGTACGGCGCCCAGTTCCCGAACCCGCACCACCACCCGTCACGAGCAATCCCGCCGCGGGATCTACGCCGTCGCGCGCCGCCCCGCCCATCGTTGTGCCGGCCGGTTCAATCTATGTCTGCGTCTCCGAATCCGGGGGCGTCCGCCGGGAAACGGTGATTGAGTTTTCGCCGGAAGTCGGCGCACTGTGCGCGAAGCACCCGGAAATGGGGCCCTGCCAATATGAGCGCAATGTTTGCCGCCGCAGCGGTGGGCGCGTTTACGCCGCAGGCGGAGTCGAGATTACCCTGCAGATGGAGGCGGATTACGACCGGAAGGTGATGCGCGTCCTTATCAAGTAGAACTGAACGACGGCGTCCGGCGACTCTCGGCCGCCCGCTTTCGGACGGCGAAGACGGATTACGCCGACATCCCCTGCGGGACTCGCCACTGCCATGGCACTGGTATTCACACGCCGGAGACGAGGATCGTCAGTAGTCGGCGTCCACTCGAACGACTGGTCTTGGCAGCACTCGGCATGCGTTTCGACGGTCCCAACGCGGCATCAACCTTGCGCTTGGTGGCAAGTTTCGCGATACGCGCGACCGTTTCGATGCGTGCCTCAACAAGAAGCGGCGCCTCATCGTTGCCGAACTGCGCGAAGAGGAATTTGCGGAAACGCCCCGGGACTTGCGATACGCGTGCATGGACGCACCAAGTGAAGGCTATGGGTCTGCCCCGCGTCTAGCCCCAAGCCGTCGGCGCGAGCGGACCTCCTCCGCAGCTTCGCTACCGGGCGCGGGCGGTGAGCGCGCACCACGAATCGCTTCGAGAAAGGCGTTCCGAATGGCCGGTTTGGAGCACTTCTTGAGTTCGGAGTAAATGGCGGCTCTTGGCCGGCAACAGCCAGATAGAGGTCGCTTCACTTCGGCGGAAGACGACCCGGTGCTACCTGTCGAGCACCGGTAAAGCGGACGTTCATGTGTCCGAGCCGAGACTTGATCTGACGGACACGCGACTAAGCTGCTGCAGTTACCGGCTCGGATGTCGTTTGGATCCGGTCCAATCGCTTATCGTATGCCAACGATGCGCTCTCGATGAACGTCGGTCGGGTGGCCGCGCTCGGTCCCCGGGACGAGCGCCACGTGCCGGAAACTCGGCACTTTATGGCGTGCGGCGGCGCTCCGCGAAGGCCATTCGGCCCCAGCGCCATACGTATTGAATGCCTGAAGCCATCACGGCGACAAAGGTAACGACGAAGAGTGGCGGCATCCAAGCCGTTGCGTCAATCCACCCTGCGGCGGCGGCCATCACCAGCAGCAGCACGGCAAACTCGATCGCGGTGTTCACCTTGGACAGGCGCGTGGGTTTGATGTCGAGGGGCCCGCGCACGACCCGGTAGGCTACCGCGCCGCCGACGATCACGACGTCGCGGCCGATGATCGCGATCGCGAGCCAGAGTGGGATTCGGCTCTGCCATGCAAGCATCACCGTCGCGACGAACATATTGAGCTTGTCGGCGACCGGGTCGAGCAACGCGCCGAACTTCGAAACCAGCTTGAAGCGGCGGGCAATATAGCCGTCGGCCAGATCGCTCAGCGCGGCGGCCAGGAAAATCGGGAAAGCGATCGCATATTCGCCCGACCACGCGAAATATGCCATGAACGGGATGAGTGCCAGACGCAACAGCGTAAGCAGATTGGGCACGTTGCCCATGACGCTCCCCCTGGGCGGCGATGCGGGATTATGGCCTATCCAACGATCTCCCAAGAAGGCAACGGAAGCGGTTATCAGAGTGCTTCGCCAGTGACCTCGATGGGTTCCCACTGATGAACTGTCCTAACCGATGTTCGACCTGACGGACATTGTTCGATTAAGTTGAAACGCCTTCGATCCAAATAGCCGCGATTCGACCCGCCGCTGCCGCCGAGCTTCACGCTGCCAACGGCAGCAATGCCGCGACTGCGGACGTTGAGATCCGCATGGCGTGTGTCTCTGACCGGCCAGAAGCAGCCAGTCGCGCCCGCGAGTCACTCGCCGAGATAGCGGACGCCCATTAGCCGGCCGGAGTCAAGGACAAAACAAACCGTCGCAAAATAATTGCGTCAATACTGTGCAACAACGCATGCCACCTTCATTCCTGCAGACTCTAACCGCGCCCGTTTTCTCGCTCTGCCGGTTGCGAACCGAATCGCACCAGACACCCATCGGGATCAAGCGTGCCGCGATGCTCTGCGACCGCCCTGGTGGCGTGTGCCGCCCCAGAGAAACGTTGGTGCCAAGCCGTGTCCAAGGGGTTGCTTACATTCCCTGTGGCTGTCGCCGTGGCGACGCCAGTCCTTTAGTGGCTCACGGCTTGGGCGATTCAGCAATCTGCATTCCATCAGATGGCGCAAAGGCGGCGTCCAATCATTCAAGGTGGTTGTGCACCAGTCCGCTTTCCTGGCTCACCGCCTTTGGCCAAACCGTTACCCGAAACATCGATTCACATCGAACGGCTTCTGTTCGCGCAGCATGTGGTAGCACGCCCGCGCCAGCTTGTGCGCCAGCGCCTTGATCGCCACGACGCGATTGGTCTTGCGCTTCTTGCGCTCGTAGAAGCGCTTGGCCTGCGGGCAGTAGCGCAGCGCGAAGTTCGCCGCCTCGACGAAGGCCCAGGCGAGGTACTTGTTGCCGTTCTTGGTGTTGCCTTCGCCCTTCTTCTTGCCGTTGCTCTCGCGCAGGCTATCCACGCAGCGGCAGTAGGAGCTGAAGTTGCCCACCTTGGCAAAGCGTGCCGACGGTGCCCGTCTCGAGCATGATCGTGGTGGCGAGTGTCTCGCCGATGCCCGGCACCGTCTTCAGCAACCTGATATTCGGCGCGCAAGCTCACCCGTTCCTTGAGCCGCTTCTCCAGCGCCTCGATCTGTTGCCCCAGCGCTTGGCTGACCGCGCGGTTGGCCTCCACGGCCAGCGCCACATCGGGCGCAAAGCCAAGCTCCTCGACCTGCTCGGCCGTCAGCCGCTTGACCGCCTCGCCGCTTCATCCGTGCGCCCGTCTGCCGCGCCAGGATGTTCTCGATCGACAGAATCTGCGCGGTGCGGTAGCGCACCAGCTGCATGCGCTTGCGCGCCAGGTCCCGCGCCCCACGTTCCTCGCGCGGATAGATGTAGCCCTCGGCCAACAACCCCAGGCGCAGCAGCTGCGCCAGATACGCCGCATCGGCAAAGTCCCCGCTGTACTTCAGCCCCTCGTACTTCTTGATCGCCGCTCGGGTGCGCCAGATGCACCCGGTAGCCCGCATCCATCAGCCCGTCCACCAGCCAGTACCAGTTGTACGTCGATCTCGATCACCACGCCCGCCAGCTCTTCCCGATGCGGCTCCAGCGCCGCCGCAATCTGCCCCAGATCGTTCGGCAACCGCTTCTGCAACACGATCCGATCTTCCTCGTCACTCACCACCACGACACTATTGTTCGAATGCAGGTCTATGCCGCAATATTTCATCTCGGCCTCCTTCGGGTCAAAGTCCATCTCCCAACTTGACTTTAACCCCGCCGCCTAACCGCGGCGAGGAGGCCGGCTATATGATTATCATTCAATTTCACGCTGCTCAGCGATCTCCCGCGTGCAGCGACACAGCCAGCGCATCGTCCAGCGGACTGAGGACACCCGTGCCCTGGTTCGGAACATCCGTGTACCGCGTGGTGTCCACGTGGTTGTGGCCCAGCAGTTCCTGGATCGTGCGAGAGCTGGCAACCCCTCTGGCCGACCAAAAGGGGCACGACACGGCACTGGACCCTCCGCTTGACCATGAGATGCGAAGAGGCTTCAATCGCATCGGTGGTTCAGTTGCTCGCTCCTGTAGGGAGATCGGACTTTCATGCTTCATGCTTCGTGATCGGACGAATGAAGCAAGAGGGAGACCAAGATGGAGAAAAGCGGCAACGGCGTAGCTTCCGCCGTTTCGCTACCTAAGGGCGGCGGCGCGATCAAAGGGATCGGCGAGACGTTTCAGCCGAACCTCTTCACCGGCACCGGCAACTTCTCGATCCCCATCCCCACCTCGCCCGCGCGTCAAGGTTTCGGCCCCTCACTGACGCTCCAGTACAGCACTGGCAGTGGCAACGGCCCCTTCGGTCTCGGATGGCAACTCTCCATCCCCCGCGTCACCCGCAAGACCGAGAAGGGACTTCCGACCTATACGGACAAGGATTCCGTCGTTCTGTCAGGTGCAGAAGACCTCGTTGTGTCCGCTAGCCAGCGTGAGGCACCGCCGCAGGGATTCGAGGTCCTCCGCTACCGGCCCCGCACGGAAGGGTTGTTCGCTCGCATTGAGAAGTGGACACGCTCATCTGACCGCGATGTGCATTGGCGCGCCACCACACGCGACAACGTCACCAGCATCTACGGCAGAACCCCGCACGCCCGCATCTCCGATCCCGAACACCCCGACCATGTCTTCGAGTGGCTGCTTGAGGAGACTTTGATGCTAAGGGCAATCACATCGATAACGTCGGCGATTAGCCCGTCCCAGTTTTCCCGAAGCTTGGCGAGCAACTCGCGATCGACTGGTACGCCAGCCCATTCCATGCGTGCCGCGGCCTTCATAAAACGGCCACGATGCAATGCCCGGCCGAGTCCCTGACGCGGCGTCTCGCCCTGCATCAGTACCGCCGGCAGCATTTTCGGCAGCAAGGCCGTGAGCGCGTGCACGTCTTGGGCGCAATAGTTGAGAATCGCTTGCCGCTCGTCGGCGTTCCACGGCCCGCCGCGCATTACGAGATCGCGCATTTCGTCTTTTGTCTCGGCTGTCATGCTATCGAGCCCGTAATAGGCGAGTGCCCCGAGCAGACCGGCCCCGGAGGGCGTAGGCAGCCCGTTGGTCTCGGCGCGGAACTCGACGAACAGGTCGAGCACTGCCTCGGGCAGCGGCCAGCCAAGCGCCAGGAAACAGCCGAGCTCGGCGCTTGCGTAGTAGGCGACGAACAACGCGGAGCGATCGACCGGGAACGGCGCCGCGTTACCGGCCTCGAGCTCGTCCTGCCACAAACGAAGCTCGCGACCGGTGAAGTATTCCCGCGCGACCATGCATACCGGGCGGGGACGCTCGCCCCGGCCAGCCTGAAACTCGAAGTCGAGGCACCAAACTTCGCGAAATGGCAGCACGTCAGGATTCGCCCCGCAGCCGTTTGACGACCGGATGATCCGGCGTGCGAATGAACCGATCCGGGCCGAAGGCAACCTTGAGCAGCTCGCCGAGGGTTTCCTTCGGCCACGTCGGGTCTTCGATCTGCCCCGACGCGGCGAACACCTTGTACCCGCCGAACGCACGATCAGCCTCGATCCGTACCCATTGCTCCATCGCCTTGCCGGCGGCGATGCGCGCGGACCGATGCCACTCGTTCTCGCGGCCATCGGCGCCGGGGAGTGGAATGGGCCACAAAGCGGGATTGTTGTTGCGATCAACGAA
>CAWELU010000017.1:0-14041 GCA_963809965.1 uncultured beta proteobacterium | reverse complement strand
CTGCACTTCCACGCGACGGTTCGGCTGCAGACATTCGATCAGCGCCTTCATGTTCTTCTGATCGCACTGCACCACCGGCTGCTTCTCGCCCATGCCGATCGTCTCGATCTTGTCCTTCGCGATGCCCTTGCTGACCAGGTAATCGCGCACCGCATCCGCACGACGCTCCGACAGCTTCTGGTTGTACGGTTCCGTACCGAGCCGATCGGTGTGGCCCGTCACCAGCACGACTTCCAGCTTCTGGATCTGCGCCAGCTGGCCGACCACCTGACTGTCGATGGCCGCCTTACCCTCGGGCTTCAGAACCGCCTTGTCGAAGTCGAACAGCACCTTCGAGTCGAGCGTGATCTTCTGCACCGTCGCCTTCGGCGGCGCCGGCGGCGGCGGTGAGGGCGGCGGCGGCGGCGCTACGGCCGATGGCGCAGCCTTCGGCGCCTCCGCAACCTTCATGGGCGCCGCCGGCAGCGGTGGCGCGTCGAACTTGTAGGAGACCAGCAGGTAGTAGATGTTGTTGTGGCCCGCGGTAAACGCGTTGTAGCCGTTGAGGTAGCTGAGCGAAGTGCTGGTGGCGACCCCTGGATACGGCAGCACGTACTGGTAGCCGTCGGTGGCGATATCGTCCTGGCTGAACTTCATGTACGAGTAGCCGCCGGTTAACGACCAGTTGCGGTCGTAGCTCCACACCCCCTTCAGGTTGAAGTAATGCTGCTTGCTGTTATCGAAGTTGCTGATGTTCAGGACGGGCGGGTTGTCGAGAACGACGCCGGGCTGCACGCCGAAGGTCGCTTCACCCTCGTTCGACACGTACAGATAGGACGCGGACAGCTGCACCCTGTCCATGGCCTTCCAGTCCGCACCGACGCCGATCATCCACGTCTCGTCCTGGGTCTGCGAATTCCAGTTGTAGGACGCGGTTCCGGATCCCGGAGACGCCTGGAACGGCGGGGCAAACGGGTCGTAGCAGTTCGGGTTCGCCGGCGTGCAATTGCCGGGTGGCGGCGTGGGACCGTTGGCCACCGTGCCGATGTAGCGGTGGTTCGACGGATACTTCGTTTGCTCCCAGCTGCCGAACGCGTTGAACTTCCACGCGGCGGTCGGGTTCCAGTTGCCGGAAAGGAAATATCCCTGGCGTTTGTTCTCGGTGCGACCGTACGTCACGTCGTCGTAGTCGACCTTGCCCCAGGTACCCTCGAACGACACGCCCACCGCGGGCATCGGATTCCAGTCGAGGTACAGCTTCAGGAGGTTGGTCGTGCTGTCCTGCAGATTGAACGACGACGTGTAGGCGAGCAGGTACTCCGGCTGGTTTGCGTTGAGGCCGGCCGTCGTCCAGTTCAGCGTCGAGTCGCGCTTCAGGTACTGGTACTTGAGCCGGCCGGACAGCGCAGGAAGCATCGTGTTCTTGTACTCGACCCACAGCTTGTTCGTGTGCGAGTCGTCGTAGTCGGGTGCGTGCTGGCTCAGATCGAAGTAATCCCACCCGAAGCCCAGCCGCTGGTTGGGCAGGAACCTCCACCACGCGTCGATGCCGACATTGTTCTTGGTGTAATCGTAGAGTTCGTTCTCGCAGTTGCCGGCCACATAGGTATTCGGCGCGGTCCCCGGCACGTTGCCGCAGCCCAGGCCGGACGCTAGCGGCTGCGTCGGCGCATTGCCATAGTCGACGATGCTCGACTCGTTCTGCAGCTTCGTCCAGTAGTAGTAGACGCGCGTGTCCCAACCCGCGAGGGGCGTTGCCGTCCACGCCAGCGCGAACGATTGGTTGATGTGCTCGCCGTCGAAATTGCTTTCGTGAGGCAACGTCGGCGCGTACACCGCGCCCGTGTTCAGCGCCGTGGTGGCGAGCGGAACGTCGCTCGTCGTCTTCGCCCACGTGTAGCGCGCCGAAAGCACCGACTTCCACGGCAGGTCACGGTAGTTGCCCGACGCCGTGAACTTGTTGAACGTGTTGCCGGGCGCGAGGTACGTCGTGTCGAGCCTGTTGCTGCCGAAGTACGGGTTCGTCCACTGCAGCGTTTCGTTGTCGTTCTCGAACTTGCTGTAGTCCCAGCGCAGCGAGAAGGTCGCCTTGCTTGTCTGGTAGCCGCCTTCGACCCCCAAGTTGTTCGTCGTCGTTTCGTTCGGGAACGCGAGGTCGACGTAGCCGTTGCCGGGGCTCGTGCCGGCCGCCGCGGCGCCGTACTTGGTCCCGCTGAACTTCACCTGATTGCCGTCGGCGCGGAAGTACCACGGGCTCCCCATCTGCCACTCGGCAAAGCCGCCCCAGTCGCGCCGCTCGGTGCCCAGCGTGAAGTTGCTCCAGTTGCCCGGCGGCTGCGGCAACGGAAGGGCGCTCAATGGGAACGTCGCCGTCAGCACGTTGCCGCCGATGCCGCCGTAGGGCGAGTACGCGTTCGACACGTACGTGTGGGGGATGTCGTTGAGGTACACCCCGCCCTTGAACACGTCGTACATGCCGCCGCGCAGGAACATGTACTGGTCGTCGCGGCCGAAGTTCTCGCCGTAGCCCTGGAACCACGTCCTGCTACTGCGGCCCTGGGCGCCGATGTTCGACAGCACGCCGTTGCCGAGGTCCTGGTACTGGTCGAGCCGCGCGTTGTCGAAGGTGTTCGTGTGGTTGGAGATGCCCCCAATCGTCCCGCTGCCCTGGACGCGGATCGGGTCGTCACTCTGGGCGAGGGCCGGCGTGGCCGCGAACAAGCTGGCGATCAGCGTGGAAAGAAGCTTCTTGCTCATGGTTTTCTCCCGACCTTATCGCGTGAAGAACTTGCCGCGGTTACCCGGCGCGTTCGAGCCGTGGACCGCGTTGTGGCAGTTCAGGCACGCGCGGGCCACGAGACGGTTGTTCACCGCCGAGTTGGGCTGCCCGGTCTTGCCGGCGCAGGCTGGCGACGTGTCGCCCGGCTGGCAGGTCCATGCACCGGATGCGCCGTAGATCGTTCCCGGGTGCCGCGACCAGTCGTGGCAGTCCTGGCAGAGGTTCGGCGCGGATTCGTTCAGGAGCGCGTTGTGGACCGACCCGTGCGGGTTGTGGCAGGTCACGCAGTTCTCCTCCACCGGCGGGTGGTTGAACACGTACGGACCGCGCTTGTCGGCGTGGCACGAGTAGCACTGGTCGTTGATCGTCGGCTGCTTGACCATTGCCGGCGAGAGCGCGCCGTGCGGGTTGTGGCAGTCGGAACACTTGATCTTGCCTTCGATGATCGGGTGATGCGAAGGCTTGAAGTTCGCCGCCCGGATTGGCTGGTGGCATTGCCAGCAGACCTCGGCCTGGTTGGTCAGGAACGTCGTCGTGAACTTGTTGATCGAAGCCGATTTCTGCGTCGGGTTCAGCCCGCTGTAGCTCGGGAGGAGTCTTTCCCCATGGATACTGTGGCAGTTGGCGCAGGTCACCTCGTTGATCTGATGCTTGCCGGAGGTCCAGAAGGCGAGGTTGCGGTTGCCCGAGTGGCAGGTCATGCAGACCGCGGTCCGCTGCTCCGCCGTGCCGCCCTTCGCGAAGGGGTTGGCCGGCTTGGCCTTCATCGGATCCTTCAGGTGCTCGCTGGCATCGCCGTGGCAGGCCTGACACATGCTGCCGCTCGCGTCGCTCTTGGCACCGTGCTGCGAGAGGTCGATCGACTTCCACTGGGCCTCGTGGCAGTTGGCGCAGACCGGGGCGAACGGGCCGGACTGCTGCTGCGCAAACGCCGGCATCGTCACGAACGCCGCCAAAACCGCGACGACTCCAGCCAGCGTGGTGAAGGACTTGAATCGCATGTGGATCCCCTTTCCTCGTCCGTTGCAACCGGTGCGCCTGTTGCAACCGTATCGGGCATTCGCCCTTGGTGTGGCGGTTTTTCGCGCTGCAAAAACCGGTCTTGCGCAGTGCATTCAACGCTGAGATTCCAACGCAGCGCTTGATGCATGTCAAGGCGAACAGGGTCCTTGGGAACTTGTTGCGTTGTCACCATGCAACATCGCCCGAATCTGCGCGCCTGTGACGGGCGGCGTTACGCCGCCGTCGCGACGAGATCCTGCGGCAAACTGCCGCAGGTCGTTGCTGTCAACCTGCCAGGAGCGCGCGATAGCGGGCCGCGAATTCGGTGATTTCGGCAACTGGATCGTGAGGGACGACGAGGCCGGGAATGTTGGGCACGCCGTAGAGGATCAGGGGCTCGGCAAGCGTCATGCCAACGAGATGCGCGGTCACCTCCAGCGGGCGCAGCAATTCCCTCACTGGGTAGAGGTTATAGCCGCCGTGCCGATACACCGATTCTGGCCCCCCTGCGGTCAGCACGAGTTGCAGTGTCTTCCCGGCGAGATTTGTCCCGCCCGGTCCGTACGCCCAGCCAAACACCAATACTTCGTCCTGCCAGCGCTTAAGCATCGGCGGCGTCGAGTACCAGTAGAACGGAAACTGGAAGACGATCCGCTCGGCGGCGAGCGCGGCCGCCTGTTCGGCCGCGACATCGATCGTTCCGTCGGGGTACAGCACCTCCAGATGGCGAACCTCGACGCCCGGCAGGCCGCGAATGGCGTCGGTGAGCCGCACGTTCGCCTTGGACGTCGCGAGCGTCGGATGGGAAACGAGCACCAGCGTTCGCATGCTTCCTCCGCCGGATCGATGGCGGCGCCGACCGCGTCCGTGGACAGCCGCGTGCCGATGCCGATCGCAATGGCCGCCTGTGGCTCTATTTCATGGCGAACAGCTTGATCAGGTCGGCGCACGCGGCGCTTGCGGATCTCACGCGAAGGCCCGGAGCTGGCCACTGTCCGAAAGCCAGTGCTTCTTGACGGCGAGGACCAGGTTGAGGTCGGTGCCGGGCGTCATGTAGACCCACACCTGGCGGCTGCGGTCGAAGCGATGCAGCTGGCTCGCCCGGATGTTGATCGGCCGCGGCGACAAACCGAGCTTGCGGTACGCGTCGATTTCGTCGGCACCGCCCGGCTCGCCCGCATACCAGACCCACTCCCGCACGAAATCCGATTGCAGGTGCGAGAGCTCGTGGCTCACCGGCTCGGTCAGCGGGCAACGGATGTCGGTGGTGATCGGGGCGGTGTCGATCACCCACCCACCCCGCAAATCGCCGCCGATGCTTCGGCAATAGACCGTCTGCTGCGTCGAGTAATACTGCTCGAGCGCGAAGAACGATGTCGCTATCCGCAGGTCGACCATGCCGGTGTACCAGCCGCAGACATTCTCGCCCAGCACGGCATAGAAGAGCGCGGACACGACGCCCGCTGCCCGCGGCGCAGTCGCGAGGTAGGAATGAACCTGCATGGCCCCATTCGCCCCGCTCGTCTCGTCGATTCCGCGAAGGCGTTATGATCCGGTTCGATTCATGGTAGCGAGGCGAGCGTTGGGGGTCTTGACGCCGATCAACGAACCGCGGCAAATCGAGCGCTTCCATCCGGGGCGACGATCCGCCGCAGCCGGGCGCGCCGCGCAGGAAAAGGAACTCACGCAGGACCGGCGATGCCGACGGACGTGACCGATTCTCCTTCCGACCAGTCACGGCTCGTCGCCTCGCTCGTCGATCCAGGCCGGTTCGGCAAAGGCTGTACGCGGGTGACGCACCTGGAGACCCACATCTCGCACGTCCTGCTGACCGGCGCCTTTGCGTACAAGATCAAGAAGCCGCTTGACCTCGGCTTTCTCGATTTCACCACGCTCGCCAAGCGTCGCTACTACTGCGAAGAGGAGCTGCGGCTCAACCGCCGGCTCGCGCCCGACATCTATCTCGATGTCGTCGCGATCACCGGCAGCCTCGAGGATCCCGTTCTGAACGGCGCCGGAACGACGCTCGAGTACGCGGTAAGGATGCGCGA
Source organism: uncultured beta proteobacterium (assembly GCA_963809965.1). GTDB lineage: Bacteria > Pseudomonadota > Gammaproteobacteria > Burkholderiales > Casimicrobiaceae > CAIWHR01. Next base: position 8,230 of record CAWELU010000017.1, on the reverse strand, counting down.
ATTCGCGCAGGAAGCGCTTGCCAGCCGGATGCTGGCGCAGGGCACGCTGTCCGCGGCGCACATCGACGCGCTGGCTGCAGAGGTCGCCGCGTTCCATGGCCGCATCGACGTCGCGCCGCCCGGGAGCGCGTTCGGCACGCCGGATACGGTTCTCGATGTCGCCGCGCAAAACTTCGAGCAGATCCGGCCCCTGCTCACCGACTCCACCGATCACGCAACGCTGGACGCGCTTCGCGACTGGACGCTCGCCGAGCACACGGCCTGCCGCGGCGCGCTGCAGCAACGTCACGACACCGGCTTCGTCCGCGAGTGCCACGGCGACCTGCACCTCAACAACATCGCCATTCTCGCTGGCGCGGTGACCATCTTCGACTGCATCGAGTTCAACGACGAGTTGCGGTGGATCGACGTGATGAGCGAGGTCGCGTTCACGGTGATGGATCTCGAGGACCGCGGGCGAGGCGAATTCGGACACCGTTTTCTCAATGCGTACCTCGAGCGCACCGGCGATTACGCCGGGCTGGCCGTGCTGCGGTTCTACCTTGCCTACCGCGCGATGGTGCGCGCAAAGGTCGCGTGCCTGCGCGGGGGTCAGCTCGCGCCGGGCGACGCGAAGACCGCGCTGGTGGCGGAGTACCGCAGCTACGTGGATCTTGCGCGGCACTATGCGCGACCACCGCAGCCCGCATTCGTCGTCACGCACGGGCTTTCCGGCTGCGGCAAGACCACGCTCACGCAACCGCTGCTCGAGCTTTGCGGCGCGATCCGAATCCGTACCGACGTCGAGCGCAAGCGCCTGCACGGGATCGACGCTGCGGCGCGCAGCGGCTCCGCGCTCGATGCCGGCCTGTACACGGCCGACGCGACCGAGCGAACTTACCGGCGCGTGCTCGCACTGGCCGAAGCAGTCGCCGCCGCCGGGTCGCATCGCGATCGTCGACGGCACGTTTCTGAAGCGCTGGCAGCGCGATCTGTTTCGCGAGCGCGCCGCGGAGCTCGGGATTCCGTTCGTAATGATCGACTTCGTCGCGACCGAGGCGACGCTGCGCGGCAGGATCGCGGAGCGCGCCTCGCGCGGCAACGACGCGTCGGAAGCAGACCTCGCGGTGCTCGAGGCCCAGATGCGCACACAGGAAGCGATCTCCGCGGACGAGCGAGTCAGCGCGTTGGTCTACGACGCCGAGGCGCCGCTCGCTCGCGCGTGCGATCCGGAAGCGTGGCGTCCGGTCCTCGACCGGCTTGGCGGCAGAGCAATAGGGGCGACATGAACCACTTCGACGTCTTCAACGGCGACGCCGACGGCCTGTGCGCGCTGCATCAGCTGCGGCTGGAACAGCCGCTGGATTCGGTGCTGGTGACGGGTGTCAAGCGGGACATCGCACTCCTGCAACGCGTTGCCGCCGCCCCCGGCGACACAATAACCGCGCTCGACATCTCGCTCGACACCAACCGCGCTGCGCTCATCGCCCTGCTCGAGCGCGGAGTCTCGGTCGAGTATTTCGATCATCATTACGCCGGCGTCGTGCCGGCACATCCGAAGCTGACGGTGCACATCGATACCGCACCCGGCGTGTGCACCGGCATGATCGTCGACCGCCATCTCGGCGGGCGCCGGCGCATCTGGGCGGTCGTCGCCGCCTACGGCGACAACCTCGGCGCGGCGGCTGCACAGCTCGCGTTGTCGCTCGGACTCGACGCGACGCACCTGGAGGCGTTGCGCGATCTGGGCGAGACGCTGGCCTACAACGCGTACGGCGAAACCGAAGCGGACCTCGTTGTCGCACCCGCCGAGCTCTACCGGCTGCTGCGCCCGTATGCCGACCCATTCGCCTTCATGCGCGACGAGCGCGTGTTCCGGGAGATGAGCGAGGCACGGCGCGCCGACCTGGTGCTGGCCAACGCGATCGAGCCCGAGGTCGTCCTCGCGGGGGCATCGGTCTACGTTCTTCCGGACGCTCCATGGAGCCGGCGCGTGCAAGGCGTGTTCGCGAACGAGTTGGCGCGGGCAAGACCTCGGCAAGCGCACGCGGTGCTGACCCCGACGACGGTTGGAACCTACACCGTCAGCGTTCGTGCGCCATTGGCGACTCGAACGGGGGCCGACACGCTGTGCCGACAGTTCGCGACCGGGGGCGGTCGCGCCGCGGCGGCCGGGATCAACCAACTGCCGCACGACGACTTGCCGCGATTCGTGCAGGCGCTCGAAGCAGCGTACCCGTGAATGGATGCCTACGCGCCCTGTCCTCTAGGCGCGCCGTCCGGCGCGCCGTGCGCTGCCGCCGGCATCAGATGAATGCCGTCAGCCAGCAGCGACACTCGGGCTTCCGCCCCGGGGGCGAGTCCGTTGCGATGCGCGGCGTGAGTCGACACGGTGAAGACGATGTCGGTGCGTTCCCCGGCGACCACGCGCAGTGAAAGCGACGTCGATGCGCCCAGGGCGATGCAGCGGACGATGGCGCCCGACACCGGATTCTCCCGCTCGCCGCGCGAGGGCCGATCGCGCCGGTGCAGCACGATGTGCGACGCGGGAATGCTCCACGCGACGCGCGCGCCGACGGAAAAGTGCGGCGCATGGTGCGCCTCGAGCACCATGTCGTACCAGCGGATGTGCGTGAGCCTGCGCTCCGCGTCGTGCCCGACGACCTCGGCCTCGAAGATGTTCTTCACTCCGGCCAGCCGTGCGACGAGCGGGCTCGCGGGACGCGTCATCACGGCGATGGGCGTGTCCGACTGCAGCGTAGCACCGCGATGCAGGATGCTCATCCGGTCGGCGAGCATGGCGGCTTCGTCGAGCGCGTGCGTCACCAGGATCATCGGCATGTTGAGGTCGCGCCGCAGCGTTGCCAGCTCCTCGTAGAGCTTTTCCCGCGTCACCTGGTCGACGGCGGAAAACGGCTCGTCGAGCAGCAGCACCTTGGGGTCGCGCGCCAGCGCGCGCGCGACCGCCACGCGCTGCTGCTGGCCCCCGGAAAGTTGCGCGGGGCGTCGCGCCTCGAGGCCGGCGAGGTTGGTCCGCTCGAGGAGGCCGAGCGCCCGCGCCCGCCGTTCCTGTACCGGCACGTGCCCCATCGCCTGGATCACGTTGTCGAGCGCGGACAGGTGCGGGAACAGCGCGTAGTTCTGAAAGACGAAGCCGACCGACCGCTCTCGCGCAGGGCGCCGTAATCCCGGCCACCGTATCGAGCCAGGTCTCGCCGTCGGCCTCGATGCGTCCGCGCGACGGCGTATAGATCCCGGCGATCGTGCGCAGGATCGTCGACTTGCCGCTGCCCGACGGCCCGACCAGCGCGAGCACTTCGCCGCGCGCGCATTCGAGCGTCACCGCGAGCGGGATGGGCCGCTCCTGCGCAAGCTCGACCCGCAGGCGATCAGCCGGCCGGTCCATGCTTGCGGCGCTGTCGCGACGAGGCGAGGAACGTGACACCGATCGCGAGCACGGAGAGCAGCAGCAGCACGGCGGACATCAGCCCTGCCCCCGCCATGTCGAAACCCTGCACGCGGTCGTAGATCGCCAGCGCGACGGTCTTCGTTTCGCCCGGTATATTGCCGCCGACCATCAGGACGACCCCGAATTCGCCCAGCGTGTGCGCGAAGGTGAGCACCACCGCGCTCAATAGCCCGGTCCAGGCGAGAGGCAGCTCGATGCGCCAGAGGCTCTGCGCGCCGGTGAGGCCACAGCACGCCGCGGCGTGCCGCAGGTCGTCGGGTATCGCCTCGAACGCGCGTTGCAACGGCTGGATCGCGAATGGCAGATTGAAGATTACCGACGCGACGAGCAGCCCGTCGAACGTGAACACCAACGGATGCCCGGTGAGCGCCTCGTACCAGCGTCCGACCGGCGAGCCGCCACCAAGCGCGACCAGCAGGTAGAAGCCGAGCACGGTCGGCGGCAGCACCAGCGGCAACGCGAACATCGCTTCGACGAAACCCTTCCCGGCAAAGTCGCGGACGGCGAGGAAATGCGCGATCGCGATCCCCAGCGGCACCAGGATCGCCACCGTCAGTGCGGCGAGCTTCAGCGACAGCAGCAGTGCGGTAGCGTCCATCCGCTTACTCGCCCGGCAGCGCGAAGCCGTATCGCCGGAGCACGGCACGCGCGGTTCCCTGCTGCAGAAACTTGTAGAACGCACTCACGGTGGTGCCGGCGCGTTTGGTCAGGACCATCCGTTGTCTGAGCGGCCGATGCATCGCCTCCGGGATCACGACGAAACGTGCCGTGCCAAGCGCGCCCGGCGCGAGCGCCAGTGACAGCGCAACGATGCCGCCCTGGGCCGACCCCGACGTCGCGAACTGCGCCGCCTGCGCGACGTTCTCGCCGTACACGAGCCGGGTGCGCACCGCGTCCCAAGCCCCGGCTGCGATCAAGGCCTCCTGTGCGGCGCGGCCGTAAGGCGCGTGTTCGGGATTTGCTATCGCGAATTTGCGCAGGCGGCCATCGGCGGCGGCCGCCACGAGATCGCCCAAGCTGGCGTCGAGCTGCAATTGCGAACCCTCCGGCACGACCAGCGCAATACGACCGATCGCGTAAAGCACGCCGTCATCGACCGTGCGGCCTTCCTGCGCGAGCGCGAAAACGAATGCCTCGTCGGCCGACAGGAACAACTCGAACGGTCCACCCTCCGCGATCTGGCGCCGGAAGTTGCCGGACGAGCCGTAGACGATGCGGACCGGCGTGCCTGACTCGCGTGCAAAAACTTGTGCCAACTCGTCGAGCGCGAAGCGGAGGTCCGATGCCGCTGCAATCAGCGGCGCGTCATCGGCTGCGTGCGCCGTGGCCGGCAACAGGCACGCGAACAGCGCAAGAGCGGAAACCGCCAGCGCCAGCGCTGCGGATCCTCGAGGATGGCGGGGGAGCATCAGGCGCAATCTGCCAAGCCGCGGCGCTTGACGCAAGTGCTGTTACGGGCCTGGAACAACTGGTCGACGGATTGAAGCATACGTCAAGGCAGGTTTGCCAAATTGGCCTTCCACCGATTCTGGGTAAGGGCGTACTGGCAAGGTTTCACCGCAGCCAGAACCCGTTCGCAGCGTCCAACGCGAGGCTGCCGATTCGCTCATGCACGGGAGCGTCGTGCCTGTGCGTTTCGATCTGTTCGGGCCGCACAAGGCCCCGACCGGCCTATCCGCGGCCCCATACTCCCGGCAGCAGAATAGCCGCCAGGAGCATCGTCGGATCTTTATGCACGCGCCCATTCCTGAAAACGTCACCCCGCCGCGCAGCATTCGGCACGTGGTAGTGCGCATCGACAAGGTGTTGCCGGAGTCGACGCTCGCGACGCTTCTCGCGGGCACCCTGGCGCGAGAGCAGGATTTCATCTCGTCGACGACGCACGATCGGCGCACGGACGTCCGCCCCGCTCGCTCGTGCTCAATCCGCCCCCGGAGCTCGTACGGCCGGTGGTCGACCGTGTGCGTGCAGCGATGCCGGAGGTGCTCGCGGTGATCCGCCTGCCGATGGTCAGCGTGTCGGAGATCGAGGCGCAGGTTACCGCCAACAACGACGGCGCGTTCTTCGGGGTCCACGCCGACGAGGACTACGACAAGGCCAAACGGCGCCATCTGACCTACGTCTACCACTTCAACAGCCAGCCGAAGGCGTTCACCGGCGGCGAGCTCCGCGTATACGACGACATTCTGCGCAATAGCAAGCTTGCGCGCGGCGACACGTTCCAGGTCGTCGAGCCGCGCCACAACAGCATCGTGTTCTTCTGGGCGCGCGCGATGCACGAGGTGATGCCCGTGTGCGTCCCTTCGAAGCTATTCCGCGATAGCCGCTTCACCGTCAACGGCTGGGTGAACAAAACGTAATGGCGGTGAGAGGCCGGACGCGCGGCGATCGTCGCTAGCGGGCAGCGCCGTCAGCGAGACGCTGAATCGGCGTCGGGATATTGCGAATCCCGACCCGTTTCATTCTCCATCGATGTGCCAGGTGCTGTTCGGCGCCGGAAGATCGGGTGCCGGCCGGCGTCCGTCGCGGATGTGAGCGATCGCAAGCACCGGATGGCGCCAGGCCATCCGCGGTCCGGCGTACCGCATCACCTCGCGTACCTGTTCGCGCATCGACGCGTTGTAGCAGTGAACCTTGCAGTTGGCGCAGGTCGGCTTCTCGTCGCCGAATACGCAGCGATCGAGCCGGCGGGTCGCATAGTCGAAGAGCGCCGCACATTCCGCGCAGGGTCCGTCGTTTGCGGCATGATGGTTGCGGCAATAGATCTGCACCATTGCGCGGATCGTCTTCAGCTCACGCACCAGCCGCGGGTGGCGCGTCGCATCCTGCACCTTCCGTGTCGGCGACTTGACCTCCGGCGGCAGAGTGTCGACCATGGCCGGCAAGATGCCGCACCCCGGGCCACCGGGCCATGACGCGCATCAATTTCGGCGAGACTCGTGGCCGGGGATCGCGGAACTCGGGCTTGGCCGGGCCGGTCTTAGTAGGCTAAGACTCGAAACTCACCTACCGATGAGCAGAACGTGCCCGCGCTGTGGCGGCCCCGTATTTCGCATACGACGCCGCCCGATTGACCGCCTTCTCTCCCTGTTCCGTCCGGTGCAGCGCTATCAGTGCAGCACCCTCGAATGCGAATGGCGAGGCAATCTCCCGCGCGGGCCTCTGAGGAACGGCCAGCACGTGCTGCCGATGACCACCCCTACCGGCACCCGGTAGGTATCGCTCCGCCCCGATCTTTCCGGGGCCGGTCGCGTCGACCCATGATAGTCTGCCTCGGCCCGCGCCTTGGCGGGCGGGCTTTGTGTCTGGCTCGGCGAAAGCCGATGGGAGTGATGGGAGCGAATCCATGGACGTATTCAACAACCTGATCGCCGGCGAGTGGGTTGCCGGTACCACGACTACCGCCAACCGCAATCCGTCGAAAGTCGACGATGTGATCGGTGAATACGCCCAGGCCGATGCCGCCCAGGCACGTGCCGCGATCGCCGCTGCGACGCGGGCGTTTCCGGGGTGGGCCGCGGGTTCGATCCAGGAGCGCTCGAACATCCTCGACCGCGCCGGTGCCGAAATCCTGGCACGCAAGGACGAACTCGGGCGGCTGCTCTCGCGCGAGGAAGGCAAGACGCTGCCCGAGGGAATCGGCGAGGTGATGCGGGCCGGGCAGATCTTCCGGTTCTTCGCCGGCGAAGTGCTTCGCGGTGCGGGCGAGAAGCTGCCCTCCGTGCGTCCAGGCGTCGAGATCGAGGTGACGCGCGAGCCGCTCGGCGTGGTCGGCCTCATCACGCCGTGGAATTTCCCGATCGCGATCCCGGCATGGAAGATCGCGCCGGCCCTCGCGTACGGCAACACGGTCGTATTCAAGCCGGCGGATCTCGTGCCGGGCTGCGCGTGGTCGCTAGCCGACATCCTGGCGCGGGCCGGCATACCGGCCGGCGTGTTCAACCTCGTAATGGGACGCGGATCGATCGTGGGCGAGGCGTTCGTCAATTCTCCCCATGTCGTGGCGATCAGCTTCACGGGATCCGTCGGCACCGGTCGTGCCATCGCGGCGAAGGCTGCGGCGCGGATGGCCAAGGTCCAGCTCGAGATGGGCGGCAAGAATCCGCTGGTCGTGCTCGACGACGCGGATCTGGGTGTCGCCGTCAATGCAGCGACCCAGGGTGCCTACTACTCGACGGGCCAACGTTGCACGGCCTCGTCGCGTCTGATCGTCACCGCCGGCATCCACGACAGGTTCGTGGCGGCGATGGCGGAGCGCCTGAAGGGGCTGAAGGTCGACGACGCGCTGGCGGCAGGCACCGACATCGGCCCGGTCGTCGACCAGAGCCAGCTCGACCAGGATCTCGCCTACATCGAGGTCGGGAAGGCGGGCGGCGCGCACCTAACGTCCGGCGGCGAGCGGCTCGAGCGCGCGAACGAGGGGTTCTATCTCGCGCCGGCATTGTTCACGGAGGCCGACAACGCGATGCGCATCGCGCGCGAGGAAATCTTCGGCCCGGTCGCGTGCGTGATCCGCGCCAAGGACTACGACGAGGCGCTCGCGCTCGCCAACGACACCGAATTCGGCCTCTGCGCCGGCGTCGTCACGACCTCGCTGAAGCACGCGTCGCACTTCAAGCGCCATTCGCAGGCGGGCATGGTGATGGTCAACCTGCCGACCGCCGGCGTCGACTATCACGTGCCGTTCGGCGGGCGCAAGGGATCGAGCTACGGCCCCCGCGAGCAGGGCCGGTACGCGGCCGAGTTCTACACGACGGTGAAGACGGCGTATACGGCGCCCTG
>CAWELU010000016.1:0-32751 GCA_963809965.1 uncultured beta proteobacterium | reverse complement strand
AACGGACATGAAATACGTGATTATTGGTGCAGGACCCGCCGGTGTAAGAGCCGCAGAAACCCTGGCTGAGGCGGACTCGGGCGCGTCGATCACGCTTGTCAGCGGCGAACCGGGCGAACCGTACGCCCGCATGGCGATTCCCTATATCCTGACCGGGCGCATCACCGAGGAAGGCGCGCGGCAGCGCAAGACCGTCGGCCACTTCGAAAGCCTTGGGATTCGTTATCTCAACAACAAGGCGGTGCAGGTGCATGCGGGCGCTGATGGCGGCAGTGTCGATCTCGACGACGGTTCGCGACTCGAGTACGACCAATTGCTGGTAGCGACCGGTTCATCACCGACGCTGCCGCCTATCCGCGGTACCGATCTCGGTGGAGTGGTGACCTGCTGGACACTGGAGGATGCGCGCGTGATCGCCGCCAAACTCAGGTCCGGCGCCAAGGTCGTCATGTTGGGTGCGGGTTTCGTTGCCGGCGTCTGCATGAAGTCGCTCGTCGAAAGCGGCGTCCATCTCTCGGTTATTGCAGGGCGTGCGGGCCAGATCCTTCGTTCGATGATGACACCGGTCGGCAGCGGCATGCTGCAGCGCTGGCTGGAAAACAAGGGGGTCAACGTCATCACCAAGGGACGAGTCGAGCGTATCGATCCGGGTCCGCGACTGGTAATGGACACGCAAGTGCTCGACGCGGATCTCATCATCCTCGCGACGGGCGTGCGCCCCAACGTTTCATTCCTCGACGGCACGGGCGCCGAAATCGATCAAGGCATCGTGATCAATGATCGCATGCAGACGACGGTGCCGCACGTGTACGCCGCGGGAGACGTCGCTCAGGGTCGCGACTTCTCGACGGGCGAATGGGTCGTCCATGCGCTGCAGCCCACTGCCACCGAACACGGCCGGATCGCCGCGCTCAACATGGCGGGCAAGGACGTGCCGTACCGCGGCAGTCTCAGCATGAACGTGCTCGATACGGTCGGATTGATTTCGCAGACGTTCGGGCTGTGGCGGGGCGTCGAAGGCGGCGAAACCGTGGACAACGTCAACGAGGAGAGTTTTCTCTATACCCGCCTGTGCTTCGACGGCGACGTCCTCGTCGGTGCGATCACGATCGGCCAGGACCGGAATCTGGGTGCGATCCGCGGGTTGATCCAAACGCGCCGCTCGCTCGGTGCGTGGAAGCAGAAGCTATTGAAGGACCCGCAACTCGTTACGGATGCCTTCGTCGACGTCGGGAAGACCTAGGCGCCGCCGGAGATCGCGGCGGCCGATTCGCTCATTGCCCGGCGAGCTTAGATGACCTCGCCGGCGACCTGGAATGGCGCCGTGACGTGAATCGCACGCGCGTAATGCGCCTCAGGTGGGCTTTTGCACGCAGGCGAGATAGGCGTCCATCAGCCGCGTCGGGTCCTCGAGCAGCAGCAGCTTCCACTTCCCAAGCCGTACGCGGCCCTGGATCAGTCCGCGAATGACGCCGACCTGATCGGTCACGCCCAGCGTCGTCGCTCCGATCAGTATGTCGTCGCGGAACTCGAGCCGAATGTACTTGAACTTGCCGTCGTCGCGTCTTTCGACGAAGGCGCCGCCCTCGTTGCTCGGCACGCCGGCCCATTGGCCGAACGACGACGCGATCAGGCCCAGCGTATCGAGGACATTCATCGGCATGTTGCCGGGCATGGAAGCCGCGCTGCCGCTCATGTTGGCTGCCGCGATCCGTGCTTCATCGACGGCCACCGGCTGAATAGCGTTGACGACGCGCTGTCCCGATGGAAATTCCGGCGACTGCGCTACGTCCCCCGCCGCGTAGACGCCGGCCACGTTGGTCTGCATTCGAGCGTCGACCAGGACGCCCTGATCGCACGCAATGCCGCTGCCTTTGAGAAAGCCGATGTTGGGCTTGACGCCCGTTGCGGAGACGATCAGGTCGCACTCGAGCGTAACGCCGCTGTCGAGCGTTGCCGCGAGACGACCGTGGCTCTGCGCGATCGAGGCGACCTTCGTGTCGGTTAGCACGTGCACGCCCTTGCGTTCGCACCACGCCTTTATCATGCTGCCGGCGCCTTCGGTCATCATCCGCGGCACCATCCGGTTGCCCATCTCGACTACGGTGAGATCCACGCCGCGAGCGGCAAGCGCCTCCATGATGATGCAGCCGATGAATCCGGCGCCCATTTGCAGCACCTTGGTGCCGGGCTTGGCGACGGCCAGGATCTTTCGCGCGTCGGCGAGCGTCCAGCACGCGAGCACGTTGGGCAGGTCGATCCCTGGAATCGGCGGGCGATTGGGCGTCACGCCGGTGGCGATCAGCAGACGATCGTAGGTCAACGGCTCGCCGATTTCGAGCCGGAGCTCGCGTTTCGCGGTGTCCACGGCGCTCACGCGGCCACTCTTCAGTTCTATGCCCAGCGTCGCGAAATGGTTCGCGTCCTTGCGCAAATAGGTTCCGGCTTCCTCGATGTTACCCATCAGGAGGTACGGGATCGCCATCCGCGAGTAGGGCGGTTCCGGCTCGTCGCCGATCAGCGTAACGGCGTCGCCCGCCGCACGCTTGCGCAATGTCTCCGCGGCGACGACGCCCGCAGGGCCGTTGCCTATGATGACGTGCTTCATGGCGATCCTCCTGTGCGCCAGGACAACGGACGGCCATTGCGCCGCCCCGAATGATCGCTGCTCTCGCCGTGGTTCAACCCGGAGCAGGCGTGCCGAGGCGTCCGCCTGCAGGACCGAGATGTGTTGGCGCGACGCGAGTAGGGTATCGATTCGTCGCGTTTGCGGCGCTGGCCGATTATAGGCGCGCCATGCGCATTTGCAAACCAGTGTTCGGATTCGATCTCACCGAGCGGCACGGGGCACGGCCGGATCGACGGTTCGATGATCAGTTGGGTCCTGCCTCGCAGGGCGAGCTGACTGTCCTACCGTCCACGCTCATTTGTCATTGGAATGACGAGCGCCTCTCTAGCAGCGTAGGTCATCGGAAGGGGCTACCAACTGGCTTTTTCTTGGGGCGTTGTGTACCCTTTTGGATTCGCTGCGCTCGCCGCAGTCGCATCTTCCCGGTAAGAGACGGCGCGCGCACGCGACGCGAGCAACCGGACGCGGATGCCATCGACCGGAGGTCCCATGCAGAAATCGCTACACATCGATCCGGCCAAATGCACGGGCTGCCTGCAGTGCGAAGTGGCCTGCTCATACGAAAACTACGCGAGGAGATGAAAGACCGCAGCGTACGCCGTCCGCCTCGTTCCCGGCCAACGGACCGCCGAGTTGATCGAAGAGGGCGAGTATCGGCATTTTGGACTCCCAATTTTCTGGTGAGGCGCTGGTGCGCACGACGTCGATGGGCCTGAGCGAACCGTTTGGTGTGCTGCGCGGATTCCTGCAGCGAGCAGTCCTTCCAGGACCCAACCGCACGCGACGCTCGAGTCCGGCGTCGGTCGTCGAAGCCTACCTGGCGCGGGCGCAGGCCCACGCGTGACAGAGAGACGCCCATGCACGTTGCATTGAAGCTCTACGCGTCACTCGCCGATCACCTTCCGCCGGAAGCGCGGCGAACCAACCGGCTGGACCTCGAGCTCGCGCCGGAAACCACGATCGCCGACGTGATCCGAGAGCAGAACCTCCCACCGAAAATGTGCCATCTGGTCCTCGTCAATGGCCACTACGTCGCCCCCGGGGACCGTGCCTCCCGGACGTTTCGGCCGGGCGACGAGCTCGCGATCTGGCCACCCATCGCGGGTGGCTGAGACGGAGGTCCTGGCGCTCGCCCAGGACATGACGATATCGCGCGCGTCGTTCCTGCGCGCCTTGCCTGCTGCGGTGGATCACGCGCCGTTCACAATCGAAGGTGCACAGATCCGTCCGGTCGATCCCCAGCTTGGGTGGCGCATCGTCGTGACGCCGCTGCCCGAACTTCGCCTCGGGTTGATCGTGCTGCCCCGGCAAAGGGTGGAGATCCATTTTTCGGGGTTCGACGAAGCCCGGGCCCGGTCTTTTCTCGACCGGTTCGAACTGTACTTTCGTCGCGCCGGCGGCTGACCGGGCGGTTCTCCCACCCCCTTGATACACGGCGCCCCGGATCCGGGTTTTCGGTTCGGCCGAATTGGAGGATCATCACGTATTCGCGGCGCGTCACGCCGAGCCGAACAAGACCCGCCATGGACAGTGTCGATCTCGAAGTATTGAAACGCTCCGCGGACTGGCTCGATGCCGGTCGGCGCGTGCTGCTCGTGACCGTCGTCAAGACGTGGGGCAGCTCGCCCCGCCCGCCGGGCGCAATGCTCGCCGTTCGCGACGATGGGCTGGTCGAGGGATCGGTGTCGGGTGGGTGCATCGAGGACGACATCGTTTCCCGGGTACGCGCGGAGGGCGCGGCCGCCACGCGGTGCGACGTGATCACCTACGGCGTCTCGGCGGACGAGGCGCGGCGCTTCGGGCTGCCGTGTGGCGGGACGGTGCAGCTCGTCACCGAGCCGCTCGGGCCCACCTCGGGGATCCGTGCGCTGCTCACCGAGATCGAAGCGGGACACCTGGTCGCGAGGCGGCTCGAACTGGCGGATGGCGCGGCGACACTCTCGCCGGCGCGCGGATCGGACGTACTTACCTTCGACGGCGCGACATTGACGACGATCCACGGCCCGCGCTACCGGATGCTGGTGATCGGGGCATCCCAGCTCTCCAAGTACCTGGCGCAGATGGCGCTCGGGCTCGATTACCAGGTAACGGTCTGCGATCCGCGCTCGGAATACGAGGAAACGTGGGATGTCGCCGGCGTGCCGCTCGTCAAGGAAATGCCGGACGACACGGTGGTCGCGATGAAGCTCGACGAGCGCTGCGCCGTGGTTGCGCTGACGCACGACCCGAAGCTCGACGACCTCGCGCTGCTGGAGGCGCTCAAGTCGAAGGCGTTCTACGTGGGCGCGCTGGGCTCGCGGGCGAACAACGCGAAGCGGCGGGAGCGGCTCTTGGATTTCGATCTCAGCGCTGCCGAGATCGCGCGGCTGCACGGACCGATCGGGCTGTATATCGGCAGCCGCACCCCACCCGAGATCGCGGTATCGATCCTCGCCGAGATCACGGCAGTGAAGAACGGTGTGGTGCTGCCTGACATCGCGCGGATCGCCGCCGCCAAGGAAAAGCTCGGACCCTCGGTTGCCTGCGCCACCGCCTGAGCGATTGCGTTCCGGCTCGTACGGCGGGCCCGACGTTCCGGAGGCGATCAACGGATGCGCCTGTGGTAAGCTGCGCGGCCCAACGCCATCGAGGTGCCCATGCGTCTCGTTCGACACGGCACCTCGTCGGGGTGCGGTTTGCCCTGCCGGTACGTGCGTGTCACTTGCCCCGATATGTCGCGCAACGCTGCGCGCGATGCTGCTTTGGATCGTGGTGGCGGGTTCAGCCTCGGCACAGTCCGATACGAGCCGGTCGGATGCGACGCCGGCCGAATCCCTCCCTTCGGCATGGTCCGCTCCGGAGCCGTGGCGGACCGACCGGTTCTTCCTCGAGACCAGCGTCTACACGGTTCACTTCAATTCGGATTCGTCCCACGACAACAGCCAGAGCCTGATCCTCGGCGAATGGAACGTGACCGAGCAATGGCTCCTCGGCGCGAGCTTTTTCGACAATTCGTTCGGCCAATCGTCGCAGTACGTCTACGGCGGTTTCCGCTTTCGACCGTTTGACAGCCTGCAGCAGTTGTACCTCAAGATCACGGCCGGCCTGGTTCATGGCTATTCCGGCGAGTACCAGGACAAGATCCCATTCAACAAATACGGCATCGCGCCGGCGATCATTCCGTCGGTGGGATACTGTATCGACCGCTTTTGCTCGGAGGTCGTCATCTTCGGCACAGCTGGGTTACTGGTCACGTTTGGCGTAACGATCCCGTAACCGGCCCTGGTCGGCAGCGGGGGAAGTGACCGCCGGGATGACCGCGTCGTCGGTCAGCGCTCTACGCTCTATCCAACGGCGAGACGTCAGGCGATAGCGGCAACCGATGACGAAGCGGGCCGTGGTGCGAGCGCCCGCCAGCGCACGAGGTCGGATTCGTTGTCGACGTCCCAGAGCATCGGCAATTCCTGCCACGAGGCCCGTTGCGCGATCAGTTGCGCACGGGTCGCTTCCATCACCCCTGGCTCGCTCCAGGCAATGCCGGCGAACGCGTCGACGCTTCGCGCCAGTCCGACCAGCATATAGCCGCCGTCCTCCGCGGGACCGAATACCGCATCGTGGTCGATCAGAGCGCGGGCGGCACGCGCGAGGTAGTTCAGATCGAGCACGGGGCAATCGCTGCCGATGAGGACGGCTGGCGTCCCGCGGTTCAGCGCTTCGGTGAGGGCATTGCGCATCCGTGTTCCCAGATCGCCTCCGGTTTGCCTGACGAGCTTGACGCCGAAGCGGTCGCGCCAGGCGGCGAATGCCGGGTCGTGGGCATCGGGGGCACACCAGAGCTCGACAGCGCCGACAATTCCCGCGTCCCGCGCCGCGGCGGCCGTTGCGAGCGTGCGCTCGACGAGTTCCACGTGAACGGCGGCGGCCTCGGCATCGCCGATCGCGTGCGCAAGACGTGTCTTCACCGTCCCCGGGTTCGGGGCCTTGGTGAAGACCTGCAGAATCGGAGCGGGCGGAAGGCGATCGACGGTCCGCACGTTTCCGTAGCGGGCGGCAAGCCGAGCCGGGTCCGCGCCCAGCCAATACGCGAACCGCAGGGCCCACATTGAGTAGATCGTTCGCCCCAGCCCGTGCTGTTCCCAGCGGCGGCCGGACGTGATGATGCGCGCATGCAGGCAAAGCGGCGGCCCGGCGCGCTTCAGGCGCCGCGACAGCTCCACATCCTCCATCAGGGGCTGGTCGGGGAAGCCGCCCACTTCGCCGAACAGTCCGCGCTCGACGAAGATTCCCTGGTCACCCGTGGCAATTCCGGTCACGCGCGAGCGCAGGTTCATCATTCCCGCGACCACGCGCAAGGCCCCGAGGCGGCTGGCGATCGTCACGTCGAAACGTCCCCAGCGCCGGCTCGATCGCGGCAACTCGGTCGTGAGAACGCCGATGGCCTCTGGCGTCAGGCGTGAATCCGCGTGGAGGAACAGCACGACATCACCGGTCGTGGCCGCAGCGCCGGCGTTCATCTGCGAGGCTCGCCCCCTTGCCGCCACAAAGCACCGGTCTGCCAGCGGTGCCGCGCGCGCGAGCGTTGCATCGTGGCTGCCGCCATCCACGACGATGATCTCGTGACCGGCGGCTCGAAGCGACTGCAACGGCCCGAGTGTGGCCACGATCTCGTCCGCCTCGTCGAGGGTGGGAACGATTATCGAGATTCGCACCATCGTGCCATTGACCGGACCGCGGTGTGAGAAGGGCACACGGCGAGAATTACGCTCATCACACCCAATGGGCGTGCCTCAAGCGGCGAGCGCACCGCCGCAGCTCGAGCCCTGCCCGGCGGTGCATCCGTAGCAATGATCCGCGACCGCGACCGACGTGCCTTCGAGCTCGGCGTGGAGCAGGTCGGCAAGATGGAGGCGTGGCCGATCGGCCGCGACGATTGGAATGCCGAGCATCTGGTTGAAATCGCAGTCATACAAGAAGCCGCGGTAATCGACTGAGACGAGCGATCGGCACATCACGCCGTCGAGGTTGGCGGGGTTGTGCGCGGATTTCAGCAGCGCCATATAGCTCGCGAACTTTCCCTGGGAAACGAGCGTCGAGCCGAAGCGCGCTATCGGCATGTTGGCGAGCGTGTAGAGGCGGTGGAAGACGATCCCGTAGCGTGCGGCGAGCTCGCGCTTGTATGTGGCTTCGAGTCCGTCCTGCGCCGGCGGCAGGCTGGGACCGAGGGGGTTGTACACCAGGTTCAGCGTGAGGCCGCCCCCTCCGGTGCCATAACCCAGTGCATTGAGCTTTTGCAGCGCAAGGATCGAGGACTCGAAAACAGTCCCGCCGCGTTGGCGGTCGACATTTTCCTGCAGATAGCAGGGAAGCGACGCCGTGATCTCGACCTGCTCGCGCGCGAGAAAGTCCGCGAGATCCTCGAACCCCGGTTCGTTGAGGATCGTCAAATTGCAGCGGTCGATCACCCGCGCGCCCGCGGTGCGCGCCGCGCGCACGAGGTAGCGGAAGTGCGGGTTCAGCTCAGGCGCGCCGCCGGTGAGGTCGAGCGTGCCGATCTTCCGCACCCCGAGCACGCGCAACACCTGTTCGATCGTCGCGCGGCTCATCATCTCCTTGCGATCCGGGCTCGCATTGACGTGGCAATGCAGGCATGCCTGGTTGCAGCGATAGCCCAGGTTGACCTGGAGCGTATCGAGCGCGCGGCGGGCCACGCGCGGGAAAACAGTTGCTCTCAGAAGTGGAAGCGTGGCGTGCATCCGGCACCATGATCTTGGCATCGCTCGGCGGCATTCATGTTACGCGATCCCGATCGGAGCGGAACTTCTTCCAGAACACCGGCATCAGTGCGAAGAGGCCCAGCAACACGAAGGCGCCGAGTATTTCCGGCGCGACGAGATCGTGCGTCGAATCGATCCGTCCCAGCGCCTGGCCCAGGTTCACGTAGACGAAGCTCCCTGGAACGATGCCGACAAGCGTTGCCAGCACGAACGTGCGGACCTTGATGTCCGTGAATGCAGGGGCGAGATTGACCAGGAAAAACGGGAACACGGGGACAAGTCGGAGGAATAGCAGGTAGTTGAAAGCGTTTGCGGTGAATCCTGCATTTATCTTCCCGCCGAGCTCGCCCATGCGCCGCTGTGCCGCTTCGGCAAACAGGTAGCGCGCCGCCAGGAAGACGGCGGTTGCCCCGCTCGTCGCCGCGACGACCGTCACCGCGGTGCCGACCCACCGGCCGAACAGAAAACCCATCGTCAACGTCAAGACCGTGCCGACCGGGAGGCTGAACGCGACGGCCCCCGCATAGCCCGCGACTGCCAGCGCGAGCGCTGCCGCGAAATGCTGGTCGGTGAATCGGAGCAGCGCGTCGCGGTTGGCCTTCACGTTTTCCACGCTGAGGTAGCCGGGGACATCCAGCGCAAAGAAGGCGACGATAACGCCGGCGAACAGCATCAGGAGCAGAAACCTTCCCAATCGCCGGCTACGCGCAGGAGGTGACGCGCGGGACGCCCTGCTCACGTGCGTCTCCCTTGCAGCCTGAAGATCCGCTGGATCCACGTGCGAGCCCGCGGCGTCAATCCGTCCTTGAGACGCTGATCGGCGACCCGGCGGTTGATCCCGGCCAGGGTCGGATAGGCATGGATGACGCCGGAGATATCCTTCGCGCGCATTCCCTTGTTCAGCGCGAGCGCATACTCGGCGATGAGTTCCCCGGCGTGCGCCCCGACGATGCCCGCCCCGAGGAGCTTCCCTCCCGGATCCGTGATTAATTTGGCAAAGCCGGCAGTGGCGCCGTCGGCCTGTGCGCGGTCGATTTCGCTGAACGGGAAGCGGTAAACGCGATGCGCGGTGCCCGATCGTTTCGCCTCCGCTTCCGACAGGCCCACGCGCGCGAGTTCGGGGTCGGTGTACGTGCACCAGGGGACGACCGGCGAGGGCTTTACCCAAGTCATCCGGAAGACCGCGTGGCGTAGGACGATGCCCGCATGGTGTTCGGCCAGGTGCGTGAACTGGTAGCCGCCGGCGACGTCGCCAATGGCGTAGATGCGTGAGTTGGTTGTCCGCAGTCGGTCATCGAGCACAAGATGACCGTGGTCGACGCCGACCCCGGCCGCGTCGAGACCGAGGTCCTCGATGTTCGCGGCACGCCCCGCCGCCAGCAACAGGTGTGTTCCGGTAAGCACAACCACGGTCTGGTCCGCCGTGCGCACCGTGACACGCACGTCTCCCCGGCGACCGGCAACGCTGACGATCGACGCGCCGAGGTGATACCGCACACCCTCCGCCGCCAATTGCTGCGCGACGACGGCGGCAAGATCGGGATCCTCGCGCGGTAGGACGTGCGGTGCGATATCGACGACGCTGACCTCGCTCCCGAGCCGCCGAAACGCCTGCGCCATCTCGCTGCCGATCGGCCCGGCACCGATGACGATGAGCGCGGGTACGTTCTCACGCAGATCGAAGATCGTTTCGTTGGTGAGGTACGGTACATCGTCGATGCCGGGGAGGCGCGGGACTGCGGGCCGCGAGCCGGTTGCGATCACGAACGTCCTCGCGGTGAGCCTGCGGCCAGTCACTTCGACTGCGTCGGGTGCGACGAATCGGCCTGCGGCCAGGATGACGTCGACGCCGAGGCCGCGAAACCGTTCGGGGCTGTCGTTCGGTTCGATGGTGTGTATGACACCGGCGACGCGCTCCATGACTCGGGCGAGGTCCGCTTCCGCGTGCGCAGGCGGCAGCGACCAGCGATCGGCGTTGCGCATTTCGTAGGCGAGCCGCGCGGACCGGAGCAGCGTTTTCGACGGCACACAGCCGTACCAGAGGCAGTCGCCGCCGAGCCGGTGCTTTTCGATCAGCGCAACCTTCGCTCCCAGCGCAGCGCCGCCCGCTGCCACCACCAGCCCGCCGGCGCCCCCACCGATCACGGCGATGTCGAATTCGGGACGTGTCATCGATAGGTGGCGCCGTGTGCAGGCCGTGTTCGCGCGCGACCCGCAGCGAAGCCGCCTGGGGTTTGGTCGCGGGCGATGGGTCAAGCTTACACGGCGGCCTCCATGGGATGTTGCTGCAATGCGAAGGTCAGTGAAAATCCCGCGATCGCGTTTCCAGATTGCCCAGCAGGGGGGATAGATCGACGAGCCGCCCGGCCAGGACGTGGACGACCGGCCCCTCGCGCTCGATGTGGCCGAACACGGCGAGGAGCTTCGCGCCGAGCAACTCCCGGCGCTGGCGGTCGCCGACATCGCGCCAGACGATCACGTTGGTCGCGCCGGTTTCGTCCTCGAGCGTGACGAAGACCACGCCGCTTGCGGTATCGGGCCGCTGCCGGCCGATGACGATGCCCGCGGTGCGCACGATCCGTCCAGATGGCGCTGCCGCGATCTGCGCCGCAGTCAGGAGTCGTCGTCGAGCGAGTTTCTCGCGCAGCAGCGCCAGCGGATGCCGTCGCAGCGTGAGCGCGAGCGTCCGGTAGTCGGCGACGATGTCCTGGCCTTCGGTCGGGGCGGGCAGCGCGGCGGTTTGCTCGGTGAACGCGCTGCCCGCGAAGAGCGGCGGCAAGCACTCGATGCCGGCGACATCCCACGCTGCGCCATGCCGATGGCCGGCGAGCGCGGCGAGCGCATCGGCCCTGGCGAGACAGGCGAGATCGCGCCGGTCAAGCCGCGCGCGGTGCGCAAGATCGGCCACGCTCACGAACGGCGCCTCACGCCGGGCGGCAGCGATCCGTTGCGCGCTGGCCTCGGCGAGTCCGGAAACGAGCCGGAACCCCAGGCGCAGTGCGGGAGAAAGCGGGGTCGAAGCCGATGCTTCCTGCCGTCCCTTCGTGTCGGGATCCATTGCGCGACAAGCCGTCGCCGGCACCGGCTTCTCCAGCGTGCAGTCCCACTCGCTCACCGTGACGTCGACCGGGCGCACCTCGACATGGTGCCGTCGTGCATCCTGCACGAGCTGCGAGGGCCCGTAGAAGCCCATCGGCAGCGAGTTGAGCAGCGCGCCGCAGAACGCTGCCGGCTCGTAGCGCTTGAGCCAGGCCGACACGTAGACGAGGAGCGCGAAGCTGGCCGAGTGCGATTCCGGAAAGCCGTACTCGCCAAAGCCCAGGATCTGCTGGTAGATCTGCCGCGCGAACTCTTCCTGGTAGCCGCGCGCGCCCATTCCGTCGATCAGGCGCTGCTCGAATTTCTCGAGCCCGCCCTTGCGCCGCCATGCCGCCATCGAGCGGCGCAGGTGGTCTGCCTCGCCCGGCGAAAAGCCGGCGGCGACGATCGCGAGCTGCATCACCTGCTCCTGGAAGATCGGCACGCCGAGCGTGCGCTCGAGCACGCTTTGCACCGCGGCGCTGGGGTAGGCGACCGGCTCGAGACCCTGGCGCCGCTTGAGGTAAGGGTGCACCATCCCGCCCTGGATCGGGCCCGGCCGGACGATAGCGACCTCGATCACCAGATCGTAGAAGCACGCAGGTTTCAGGCGTGGCAGCATCGCCTGCTGCGCGCGCGACTCGATCTGGAACACGCCCACCGTGTCGGCGCGCTGGCACATCGCATAGACCTCGGGGTCCTCGGCGGGAATGTCGGCCAGCGTCAGCGTTTTCGCGCGCCAGCCGGACACCATGTCGAGACAGCGGCGAATCGCGGAGAGCATGCCGAGCGCGAGGCAATCGACCTTGAGCAGGCCCAGCGCATCGAGATCGTCCTTGTCCCATTGGAGGACGGTGCGGTTTTCCATCGCGGCGTTCTCGACCGGCACCATCCGGTCGACACGGTCACGCGCGATGACGAAGCCCCCGACATGCTGCGACAAGTGGCGCGGAAAGCCCATCAGCTCGTTGGTCAGCGCGACGAGCCGGACGATCGCCGGATTGTCCGGCTCGAAGCCCGCTTCGCGGATCCGTTCGGGCTCGATGGTGCGCCCGTCCCACCAGGCGAACACGCCGGCGAGCCGGTCCACCTGGGCGAGGTCCAGTCCCAGCGCCTTGCCGACGTCGCGCACCGCGCTTTTCGGCCGGTAGGTGATGAGCGTCGCCGCGAGCGCCGCGCGTTCGCGGCCGTATTTCGCGTAGATGTACTGCATCACTTCCTCGCGCCGCTGGTGCTCGAAGTCGACGTCGATGTCGGGCGGCTCGTTGCGCTCGCGGCTGACGAAGCGCTCGAACAGCATCGAGCTTCGTGCAGGATCCACCTCGGTGATGCCGAGCGCGTAGCACACCGCCGAATTCGCCGCCGAGCCGCGGCCCTGGCACAAAATGCCTTGCGACCGCGCGAACCGGACGATGTCGTGGACGGTGAGGAAGTACGATTCGTACCCAAGCTCGGCGACGAGTGCCAGCTCGTGCTCGATCAGCTCGCGTACGTCGGGCGGAACGTGGTCGCCGCGAATCGAGTCTTCGTCGTGAAGACGATCGGCGCAGCGAGGCGGGACGGGGATGCCTCCGCGTCGTTTGTCGTCCTGGAAGAGCTGCCTTCCATAGCGTTGCGCCAATCCCTCCTCGACCAGCTGGCGCAGATGCGACGCCGGCGTCTCGCCCGGAGGCACGATCTCTTCCGGGTACTCGTAGCGCAGCTCGTCCAGCGAAAACGTGCAGCGCTCGGCGATGGCGATCGTCTGCGCGAGCAGCGCGGGCGGATAAATCGTCGCGAGCCGCGCCCGCGAACGCAGGTGCCGCTCACCATTCGGGTATAGGGCGTGGCCACACTCGGCCAGCGGCTTTTTCAGGCGGATCGCGGTGAGCGTGTCCTGCAGCGCGCGCCGGGCGCGCACATGCATGTGGACATCGCCGGCGGCGACCTGCGGCAGGCCGCTCGTCCGCGCCAGCTCCGCGTGGCGGGCGAGCCGTGCGCGATCGCCCGCGCGGGCGAAGAGCTCGACGGCGATCCACGCCCGGCCGGGGAACGTGGCGGCGACCCAGTGCGCCATCGAAAGCAGGATCGGACTCGATTGCTCGTCGAACCTGTTTGGATGCGTCGGCCTGGCGGGAAAAGTCGAGTCCGATCCCGCGTCGGGCACCCACAGCGCGAGGAGGTTTTTCGCAAAGGCCGCGACATCGTCACGGGTGAGAGCGTAGCTACCTTTTGCCGCGTTGCGCCGGCCGCGCGTCAGCATTTGCGACAGGTCGCCGTAGCTCGCCCGATCGGTGGCGAGCAGCAGGAGCCGCACACCATCGGCGAGCGAGACCTCGCCGCCGACGATGAGCTTCAAGCCCGCATCCTTCGCCGCGAGGTGCGCGCGGACGATACCCGAGAGCGAGCATTCGTCGGTGATGGCGAGCGCCGCATAGCCCAGCGCGTGTGCGCGCTCGACCAACTCCTCCGGGTGCGAGGCGCCCCGCAGGAACGAGAAGTTCGACCGGCAGTGCAGTTCGGCGTAGGCGGGGAGCATGGAGGAAGTGTGGACACAAGACCGTATAAATATACGGCATCAGGCGCTGCCGCGCGAGCCCCTGCCTCCGACGAAGGGCAAGCTGTGGCCTGGTTCGGCGGGAGGGTTGGCCGCGGGCTTGTGTGCCGCGGTCCACCGTCGCGGGTGACGCGGCGTGGGTGGTCATGTGTTTACCGCCCACGCCGCGTCGGGCACCCGCAGGTGGACGTGCTTCGCGGCACCCAGCCCGCGGCCAACCCTCCCGCCGAACCAGCCGTCGCCGCTTGCCACACTACCCTCGTCGTCGCTGCCCGCCGCGTGATTCTTGACGCCGCTTCACCCGGGCCGCGACACTGGACGCCTTCCCTCGCACTTGGATCCGCCGCATGCCGACCATCCCTTTCGACCGCTTCCACCGCTACGCCGAGCTCACGGAGATCCTGCACGGCTTCGCCGCCGAGTATCCGCATCTTGTCGCGATCGAATCGATCGGCAGGAGCTACGAGGGTCGCGATATCTGGGTGCTCACGGTGACCAACTCGGCAATCGGCGCCGCTTCCGACAAGCCTGCCTTCTGGGTGGACGGCAACATTCATTCGACCGAGGTCGCCGCATCCGCCGCGAACCTGTATTTTCTGCAGACGCTCGTCACCGGTTACGGGACGGATGCCGACGTGACCCGCGCGCTCGATTCGCGCGTGTTCTACGTGTGCCCGCGCATCAACCCCGACGGCGCCGAATGGGCGCTCGCCGACCGGCCGAAATGGGTACGCTCGAGCACGCGGCCCTATCCGTGGGACGAGGAGGAGATCGAGGGGCTCACGGTCGAGGACATCGACGGCGATGGCCGGATCCTGCAGATGCGCATCGTCGATCCGAACGGCCTGTGGAAGGAGCATCCGGATGCGCCCGGGCTGATGGTGCGCCGCGATCCCGTGGAAGCGGGCGGCACCTACTATAGGATCCTGCCCGAAGGCACGGTGGAAGGGTACGACGGCTATCTGCTGCACGTGAAGAAACCCAGGCAGGGGCTCGATCTCAACCGCAACTTTCCAGCGAGCTGGCGGCAGGAATTCGAGCAGCTTGGAGCGGGCCCTTACCCGACGTCCGAGCCGGAGACGCGCGCCGTCGTCGACTTCCTGAGCCGCCACACGAACGTCACCGGCGCGACGACGTTCCACACCTGGAGCGGCGTCCTGCTGCGCCCGTTCGAGCACCAGCCGGACGACGAGATGCACGCCGAGGATCTGTGGTTCTACCAGAAGGCCGGCGAGGAGGGACGCAAGCTCACCGGCTATCCCGCGGTATCGGTCTACCACGAGTTCCGCTACCACCCGAAGGCGGTGATCGGCGGCACGTTCGACTGGCTCTACGAGCATCTCGGATTGTATGTTTGGGTGGTGGAGATCTGGAGTCCGATGCGCGAAGCCGGCATCGAGAACTACCGGTACATCGACTGGTTCCGCGATCATCCGGTGGGCGACGACCTGAAGCTCTACGCGTGGAACCGCGACAAGCTCGGCGGCATCGCGCACATTCCCTGGCGGCCGTTCGAGCACCCGCAGCTGGGCAAGGTCGAGATCGGCGGGTGGAACCGCTTCCACGCGTTCGGCAATCCGCCACCGGCGTTCCTCGAGCGGGAGCTCGCGCGCTTCCCGCCGTGGCTTCTCTGGCAGGCGCTGACTTCACCGAAGATGGAGTTGGTCGCAGCCGAGACGGACGCGCTCGGCGATGAAACGTGGCGTGTTCGGCTGGTCGTACAGAACACGGGATGGCTGCCCAGTTACGTGTCGAAGCGCGCGCTGGAGCGCAAGGTGGTCCGCGGGGTCATCGCCGAGATCCTGCTGCCGCCCGACGCGACGCGTGTCCACGGCAAACAACGCGAGGACCTCGGCCAGCTCGAAGGCAAGGCGTACAAGCACACTGGGGTCTCGTTCTGGCCGGACTACAACGTCACCGACGACCGCGCGAAGGTCGAGTGGGTGATTCGTGCGCGCAAGGGCGATCGCGTCGAACTCGTCGCGCGGCACGAGCGCGCAGGGACCGTGCGATGCAGCGTCGTCCTCGCCTAAACAAAATCGCGGTTGGCCGATCGCCATGGGGGTCCCGATCCCCGGGACCGCGCTGTAAGATCGCCGGTGCCGCGGCGACCAATCGAAAGGCTCGTCCGGCGGCAAAGTCGCGCGTGAGCCCTCGCTGGGCTCGACGATCGCTGACCATCGGGACGCCGCACGGAGACACTGAGTGGGAGCCATGAGAATGCCGTCGCCCGTCGCCGATTCGTCGCGAAGCGGCAGCTACCTGTACTACCGTCACAGGCTCCCGGTGCGCGTGATGCATTGGGTGAACGTCGTTGCGCTCACGATCCTGCTGATGAGCGGGCTGCAGATCTTCAACGCCCACCCCGCACTCTACTGGGGTAAATCGTCCTATACCGGGGCCCCGCCGTTGCTCCAGATGAGTGCGCTCGAGCGGCCTGGCGGGAAGCTCGTCGGCGTAACGCGAATCCTCGGCCTGGAGTTCGACACGACCGGGCTTCTTGGCGTGTCCACGGAATCGCATGGTGCGCAGGCGGAACGGGGCTTCCCTTGGTGGATGACGATTCCGGACAATCGGTGGCTGTCGATGGCTCGGGCCTGGCATTTCTTCTTCGCCTGGGTGCTCGTCGTCAACGGCGCCCTCTACGTCGGATATTCGGCGGTGAGCCGGCACCTTGCCCGAGACCTCGCTCCGGATCGCGGCGACTGGCGCTCGATCGGCCAGTCGATCCGCGAGCACCTGCGCTTTCGTCATCCGAAAGGCGAAGCGGCGAAGCGCTACAACGTGCTGCAAAAGCTCGCGTATCTCGTGGTGATCTTCGTCCTGGTGCCATCGCTCGTGCTGATGGGCTTTGCGATGTCGCCGTGGCTCGACACGGTAGTGACGGGATGGGTCGACCTCGTCGGAGGTCGGCAATCGGCGCGGACGATCCATTTCGTTGCCGCGTGGCTGCTGGTGATCTTTGTGGCGATCCATGTATTCGAGGTCGTCGTGTCCGGACTCTGGAACAATCTGCGATCGATGATCAGCGGCCGCTATCGTGTGGAAGGCGAGACAAGTCATGACTGAAACCCGGATTCCGCGGCGCGATTTCCTCGCGCGCGCGTTCGGCGCCGCAGGGGCGCTGCTGCTCGGTGGGTGCGAGAGGCTGTCGCAAAGCGAATGGTTTCCGAAAGTGCTGGCCGCGGGCGAGACGGCGAGCGAGGCGGTAGCCAAGCTCGTGACGTCGAGCAGGTCGATGGCGCAGGAGTTCGGCGCCGGGGACCTCTCCCCGACCTTCCGCAGCAATGGAACGTCCGACCCCGATTCCGAAACGTACCGGGCGCTCGTCGCGAACGGATTCGCCGACTATCGTCTGGATGTCGGGGGGGTCGTCGCGCGGCCGGCGAGCCTGTCGCTCGCGCAATTGCGCGCGCTGCCCAGCCGGACACAGATCACGCGGCACGATTGTGTCGAGGGGTGGAGCGCGATCGGCAAGTGGAAGGGCACGCGGCTGGCGGCGTTGCTCGAGGCCGTACAGCCGCGATCGGAGGCGCGTTACGTGGTCTTCCACTGCGCGGACCCGATGGAGGAAGATGGAACGCACCTCTATTACGAGAGCATCGATCTCGAGGAAGCGTTCCATCCGCAAACAATTCTTGCGTACGAGCTGAACGACGCGCCACTGCCGGTGGCCAATGGTGCGCCGATCCGCCTGCGGGTCGAGCGGCAGCTCGGCTACAAGCACGCGAAGTACGTGATGCGCATCGAGCTCGTGCAGAGCTTCGCGCACATCGAAGGCGGGAACGGGGGCTACTGGGAGGATCAGGGGTACCAGTGGTTCGCGGGGATCTGAGTAGGTTTACGCAAACACGCCGTGCACGAACCACTCCCCGTCATCGATTCCGTAGCGATGGTCGCGGTAGATCCACAGCGTCTCGCCGCGCGGGCTCTCGGCGACGAAATAATCGCGGCGGATGTCGGCGCCGTCCCACCAGCCGGATTCGATGCGCTCCGGGCCGTCCCGCAGCACCCACGGTTGCGTTTCGAACAGGTGCCCAAGCGGCTCCGGCTCGGCGAGAAGCCAGACGGGCCGCGGTGCGAAAGCGGTGAACACAGGGGCGGACACGATTTTTCCCGCGCCCGTGCTTTTTTTTCCGCACCCCCGGGAAAATTCGTGTCCGGCCCCGCTCTCGCTGGAAGGCTCGCTCGCCAACGTCCGCCATGCCCGCTCCGGTCGATGCTCGGCGTGCGGCACGACAAGCGTCACCGCATTCTCGCCCAGGCGCGCGCGCAGACGGTCGAGCAAGGGCACCGTCGCGGCGGCTTCGTCCCCGGGGAGCAAGCCGAGATTGCGGCCGGCAAGCGGAGCGGTGGCCTCGCTCGCGAGCGCGATCGCCTCGACCGGCGCCGGCAATGCGACGCGCGCGAGCCGCTCGCGCAGCACTGCGATCAGGTGCGCGGGTTCGCGCGCCGGCGAGGCCAGCGCGAAGCGGACCACAGTGGCGGGAGCGCCGGTCTTCACGCCGATGTAACGTTCGTGCGCGAGCGAAAGCGACATCTCGACGACGCCCATCCCGCGCCCCAGGAGCCATCCGGCAAGTTCGTGCACGAGGCGATTCACCGCGAACGCGAGCGCTTCGACGTTTGCGACCGGCGCCGGCAAGGAAAGCGTCCCCGTGTAGCGCGGGGGAGGCGTGAACGGTGGTCGTGGATCGGGAACGAGACCGCGGGCGCGATCGAGCATCGTGACGAAATCCGCCCCGGCCCGCCTTGCGAGCGCGTCACGTGGCAGCGCGCACGCCTGTCCGAACGTCGTGATACCGGCGGCGGCAAGCATGGCGATGACATTGGGATCGGCGTCGGTGAGGACGAGCGGTAGTCGCGCCAGCGTCTCGTGCAGTGCTTGCGGGCTGGCCACCGTCGCGGCGAAATCGAGGCTCGGCACATGGCAGAAAGCGGAGTCAGGCTCGGCGTTCCTCGTCCCTTTGCTTGCGCTCGCTGAATTCCGGGGAAAGCCGGGTCTGACCCTGTTTTCCGCACGCGCGAACAGCAGCGCTGCTGCCGGCGTGGGAGCGAAGGAAAACTGCGCCGCGTATCCCAGGTCGTGCGCGCCGCGGCTGAGCCGCGCCGTCAGCTTTCGCAGGCCACCGAAGAGCCGCAGGCTGCCACCGATTTCCGCGAGCACGGCATTCGGTGGTCCAAGCGACACCGCCGGCGTGAACTGCGTGGTCCAGCCGGCGATCGTGGCCAGCGCGGAAGCCTCGGCGGCGGGATCACGGTCGCGCAGCACCAAGTCGGGTGCGAGCGCGAGGGAAGCCGAGACGAGCTGGTCGGCGCGGATGCCGGTAGCCCGCGCCGCGGCATTGGCGGCGACGATGCGCGGATAGTGGCCGCCGGTCGTGACAGCGAACGGCCGCGCCTGCGTGTCAGGCGCTTGCGCCCGTGCGAAGACGTCGAGCGGGAGCGACGGGAGGAGAAGACAGGTCCAGAGCATCGGAATCGTCATTGGACGCGAGACGCCTGGCGTCGGTAACGACAGTAACGACGGCTACGGGCCTCGGTCGGGTTTTTTCTGACCTCCGACTCCTGATTCCCAGACCGCCTCCTCGGAGAGCCCGATCTCGGCCAGCTCGGCGGCGCGCAGGTGGGCTTCGTTCGCGCAGAAGAACTCGTCCAGCTGCGGCGGTTTCACCGACGTGCCGGCGAGCATCGCGTGCGCCTGCCCGCGGTGATGGATCTGATGCTGGAAAAGGTGGGCGAGAAGGCGGGTCGCGGGCTCGATCTGGATCCCCGAGCGACGCATCACCGGCACCGGCAGCGTGAGTTGCGCGTCTGTCAGCGCGGTACAAGCACCGATGAGCCGCCGATCCACCGCATGCTGTTCGGCGGACAGTGTGGCGCAGGTGTCGAACGGCTCCTCGGGATCGAAAAAGCGATCGACCTCACGATTGGGCGGCTCGCTCCGGAATGCCCGCTCCAGCGCATCGACGTAATACCAGTCGACGGTAAGGTTGTGGTTGAGCGTCGCCTTGATCGAGGGAAAAAAGCTCGTTCGCGTGGCAACGAAATCGGCCTGCGACAGTCGACTGCACGCGGCAAGCAATCGATGGTTGGCCCAGGCGTTGTTGCAGGCCATCGTGAAAAAGTGATGGGCGAGGGGAGAGGGTGGCATGGGTTCGGTTTCCTGAGTTTCTCGGCGGTCGCGCGGTGCGTGACGTGCGAGCGGGATAACGGGGGCAGGTCAGTTATGAGTCTTGATAATTGGAGCCGGCCCCTTTTTTGGGACGGATAACTCGACCTGATTCCATTTCCGTTCGGCGATGGAGCGCCCGGCACTCGTCCGCGGATCGGGCGGCTGTGGCGCATCGATGTCGATCAGCACGGGCTTGGCAACCTCGCCGCCGCGGCGCTTCAGCACGTGCACCGCAAGCCGGCGTTCCTGCGGCGCAAGCGCGAGCCGCAACGGTGCAGTGGTGGTGACCACACGCTGGCCAGGGCGGCGCCACAGCACGCCCCAGGTGCGACCTTCGCGCGCGGCGACCGAGAGCCTTCTCGCGCAGCGGTCATCGAGCGGACCGAGCCACGCGAACGCGGCGCCGCATTCGGGCGCGCGCAGCGCCTGCTCGTACGCCCACAGCTGGTCGGCAGCGCCCGTGCAGCGGACGACGATGAGCCGCGAGAGGTCGAGCCCTCCGGCAGCCAGCGCCGGAGCGTACGGCAGATGCGGCGGCGCGATCCAGACGACGTCGCGGCCGTTCGCCTGCAAGCGCGCGAGCGCGGGCAGCGTAAGGCGAATTTCGCCGATGCCTTCGCGTGCGAGCAGGATCTCGGTCAACGTGCCTCCCGGCCAGCCGTGGCCGGGCAATACCGCGTCGAGCTCGGGAAAGCCGGAGGGGAGTGCGGCGGGTTCGGGCGCGCACTCGCCGCCGCGCCAGATCGCGGGGTTCGACAGCACCGTGGCGAGTGCGCGATTCATCGTGTGGCAGCAGTGATGGGCAGGAGGACAGGGAGGGCGGAAGCGGAGCGGGCTCTGTTGCCGCCGGCGTCGTCAAGACGGATGGCGTCGCAACGAGCCGGTCACGTTCTTGCCGGTCGTCTGCGTGCCGGGTACCCGCTCGACGCCACGATTGGCGGCTCCCTGCAGCCCGCTCCGCTTCCGCCCTCCCTGTCCTCCCATTACCAACGAGGCGACGAAAAAACGGGAATCTCAACCTGAGCCCATGTCCTGCATCGCCTTCGCAGCGCGCTTTTCGAGCTCGTCCGGCGGGACATCCTCGATGTGGGTGGCGAGGTACCAGTGGTAGCCGAACGGATCGTCGACGCCGCCAGTACGATCGCCGTAGAACTGGTTGGCGACCGGCCGCACGAGCTTCGCTCCGGCCGCAACCGCCTGGGCGACGCGTGCGTCGACGTCCTCGACGTAGACCATCAGCGAAATCGGGGAACCGCCGAGCGTGCGTGCGCTGCGCGCGCCCATTCCCGGAAATTCGTCGGCGAGCATGATCGGCGAATCACCGATCCTGATCTCGGCGTGTCCGATCTTGCCGTCCGGGGCGGGCATGCGCATCAACTCGACGGCACCGAGCGCTTTCTTGTAGAACTCCAGGGCTTGCGCCGCGTTGTCGACGATCAGGTACGGAGTGACGCTGTGATAACCATCGGGAATGGGTTTGACGGCCATGATGTGATCTCCTTCGATGATGGATGGCGACGCGAATTCAGGGGTAGACTCGAATTTCCCGGCTTGCCTCGCCGTACCGATGCGATACGGCCGGAACTCCGGATCCGACCCTATGTCGGCCAGTGCCGCGCGAACACCGGGGCGACCTTCGGATGCGCTTCGATGCGCATCAGCGTTTCGTAAAACGCCGGGCGTGCCTGCTGCAGATGCGCTCGCGTTCCCGACCATTTCGACACCACCGCGGCGAGGAGATCGAGCGCGCCGATTTCCTTGCCACCGAGATACGGGTGCGCCGGAAAGGTGTCGGCGAACATTTCCCAGTGCCGGTGCAGCCGCGCGCGGGTGCCGGCGCGGATGCGCTCGCACATTGCCTCGTCGGCATCCTCGCACCAGCGCTCGGGATAATCGATGATGCCAATCGCGGCGTAGCAGTTGGCTGCGATGAACACCAGGCCGCGGACAGCCTGGGCGCGGGTGGAAAGATCACGCGGCAGCAAGCCGGCCGCCGGGTGCGCGCTGTTAAGATGGATGAGAATGCGCCGCGCTTTCGGAGAGTACGCTGCCGTCCGGGAGGACGAGCGTGGGAATCTGCCCCAGCGGATTCACCTGCAGCAGCTTGGCGAACGCTTCATTCGGTTCCCACGATGCCGTCTCGACGATGCGATAGGGCGCGCCGACGATGTCCAGTGCAATCTGCGCCGACGCGGACCCCGAGCCTTGCTTGCCGTAGAGCGTGTACATCGCTCCTCCTCATTTCCGTTCGACAGGCCCGAACGGCTTCTCCGCCGCGCCCAGCTCGTAGAACTCGGTGCCCTGCGGCGTGCCGATGAGCACGTAACGCTTGCCCAGCTGCGGGTAATCGATCACGTCGACCGGCTGGTCCTCGCCGCCCATCAGGTAGACGAGCTCCTCGCTGCCGCGGTTCTTGAGCAGATGCGCGACCGACGGCGTGGGGAAGCCCATGAAATCGCCGGGTCCGACCTCGTGCTCGACGCCGTCGATTTCGGCGATTCCGCGCCCCGACAGGATGTAGACCCATTCCTCCTCGAGCATGTGCGCGTGATACGCGAACGAATCGCGGCCGGGCGGGATGCGGGCAAGCGTAACGTGCGCCCGCTGCATGCCGGCGAGCCGCGACAGGCCGGCGCCGACGAACAACGAACTGGGATTGAGCCGCTGCGCGAATGAGCGTTCGCGGGCGCGGATTTCGTCGGCCTTCCACAACAACTTGGGTGGGTTCATGCGGGCTCCTCGTAAGCGACGAATTGTTCGGAAGGTCGAAGCGAAACGCAGTTTCCCGGAATCGACGCGGAGCGCTTTTTCCGAAACCGATGCGGAACGGATCAGCCGTTCTTCGCGCCGCGTACGAGCCCGACGGCCACGCCCTCGATCGTGAGCGAGGCCTTCCTCGGATCGACGACGATCGGTGCGAAGTCCGGGTTTTCGGGAACGAGCACGATCTCGCGGCCCCGTTTCTTCAGGCGTTTGACCGTGACCTCGTCGCCACCCGCGCCGATCACGCGCGCGACGACGATCTGGCCGGAGCGCGCCTCGGCTGTCTTGTGCACGGCGATAAGATCGCCATCGAGGATGCCGGCATCCCGCATGCTCTGGCCGCGCACGCGCAGGAGGTAATCGGCGCGCGGAGCGAACAGCGCAGGATCGAGCCGCACGCGGCCCTCGATGTGCTCGGCGGCAAGAATCGGGCTGCCGGCAGCGACACGCCCCACCAGCGGCAGGCCGGTGCCCGGCAGCTCGGGCGTCTCCTTCAGCCGCAGCCCGCGCGACGTACCGGGCATGAGCTCGAGCGCGCCTTTCCTGGCCAGCGCGCGCAGATGGTCCTCGGCCGAGCTCGCCGTGGAAAAACCAAGGCCCCTCGCGATCTCCGCGCGCGTGGGCGGCATGCCGGTGGCTTCGAGATGACCGCGGATCCAGTCGAGGATCTGTTGCTGCCGGCTGGTGAGCCGGGGCGGCGCGTCCGGCCCCTCGGCCGGCGAACGAACGGAGAGGGCGGGAGGGCGGCGGGAGGAGGGGGAACGGGAGTCGGCCATTCGAAGACCATATAAATATACGGTACCGGGATTATAGACGGCTCGCCGCCGCCGTCAACCCTGTGCGCCTTCCGGGGTTGACCCGCATCAACCCCCTCGCCGCGCGCGCTGTTACGATGACTGTCCAATCCTTGCAGGGCGAGCGCGTCGTGGCGACGATGCAGGCGATGCTGTGCGAAGGCGCCGGGCGACCGCTCGTGTTGCGCACGTTGCCGCGCCCGGAGCCGGGGCCAGGGCAGGTGCTGGTCGCGGTCCGCGCCTGCGGCGTCTGCCGCACGGACCTGCACCTCGTCGACGGCGAGTTGCCGGAGCCGAAAGTCCCCGTGATCCCGGGTCACGAGATCGTCGGAACTGTCGCGGCGCTGGGCTCCGGTGTCAACGCTCCCGCGATCGGTACGCGGGTCGGGATCCCGTGGCTGGGGCGCACTTGCGGCCACTGTACCTATTGCGCGACCGGGCGCGAGAACCTCTGCGGGGAAGCGCGCTTCACCGGCTACCAGCTCGATGGCGGTTACGCCGACTTTGCGGTCGCCGATGCGCGATTCGTCTTCCCGCTCCCGGATCGTTACGACGACCTGACGGCCGCGCCGCTGCTGTGCGCCGGGCTGATCGGCTATCGCGCCTATGCGATGGCGGGTGACGCACCGACGATCGGCATCTATGGTTTCGGCGCTGCGGCCCACCTGATCGCGCAGGTCGCGCTCGGGGAGGGGCGAACGGTGTTCGCGTTCACCCGGCCAGGCGACCGCGACGCGCAGGCGTTCGCGCGAGAGGTCGGGGCACAGTGGACGGGCGGCAGCGACGAGGCACCCCCGGCGGCGCTCGATGCGGCACTCATCTTTGCCCCGGCCGGGCCGCTGGTGCCCGCCGCATTGGCCGCAACCGTGCGCGGCGGTACGGTTGTTTGTGCCGGCATCCACATGAGCGACATTCCGGCTTTCCCGTACCGGCTGCTGTGGGGCGAGCGCAGCGTGCGCTCGGTGGCGAACCTGACGCGCCGGGACGGCGAGGCGTTTCTGGCGCTGGCGGCGAAGCTCCCGTTGTCGGTCCACGTGGAACCGTTCCCGCTCGCCCGTGCCAACGAGGCGCTTGCGCGATTGCGCGCGGGCGCGATTGCCGGTGCTGCGGTATTGACGCCGGGCGGTTGATGGCGTCGAATGGGCATGTTTTCCTTCCTGCCGTTCGACTACCGCACGGCACCGTGTACCGGCCTCGCCGACAGATCCGAGTTGTTCACCCCCAGAGGAGCATTGATCATGGCCACGAAAGCTGCACCCAAGTCCTCCGCCAAACCCAAGGCGGCCGCGAAGAAGGCGCAACCGCGCGCGAAACCCGAAGCAGCGCCCATGTCGGCGGCGGGCATGTTCAAGATGCCCGATCCGGCGCAATTCGCGAAGTATGCGAAGACGCTGACGCCTGAGCAGGCGTTCGAGATGTATCGCGCGAACGCGAAGCTCGCGCTCGACGTGATCGAGAATGCGATCGAGAGCACCGCCAGAGTTCGCAAGCTCCAGTTCGAGGGCGAGGAGCAGGCGCGCTCGATGCAGAAGAAGGCGGCACGCCGCGCGGCCGAGGCGGGCGACGTGCCATCGCTGATGGCAGCCGGCCAGAGCACGACCCAGGAAGCCATCGAGCAATCGATGGCCTATTGGGGTCAGATGTTCGACCTCGTCGTCGAGATCCAGAAGCGGCTGTTCACGCTGATGGAGGATCAGATGGCCGACGTGCCCGGGGTCAAGCAGACCAAGGCGGCACTGGCGATGATGCCTGACGTCTCGCAGTTCCAGAATGTAGTGTCGGCGATGCGCAACGTGATGTCGTCCGGGGGCTCGGCGTTCGAGCAGATGCAGAAAGTGATGGGCGATTTCACGAAGATGAGCAGCCTGCGCCGCTGAACCCGTGGTCGTGCGGCCGTGGTGTGCGCCGCGGCCGTTTCATTTAGCTGATCCACGGCACGGCCGCATGGTCGTGCGGATGGCGCCTTGACGCAGGTCACGGTCGAAGCTGCGGAGCGCGTGCAGAATGAAATGCGCGCACTTCCCTCCGCATGGGCTGCACAGTTCCCCTGTTATCGGACGCGCATGCGCGCCAGACCGGCGATGTATGCGCGTCACTCGGCACCGATCCCGTCCGCGGACTGGAGCCGGCCGAGGCGGCCCGGCGCCTCGCGACCCTTGGTCCGAATGCGCTTGCTGCCGCGCCTTCCGTTCCGGCATGGCGCAGATTTCTGGCTCAGTTCGAAAGCCCGCTCGTCCTGCTGCTGATCGCCGCGGGCGCAATATCGCTCGCCGTCTGGGCCCTGGAACATGCCGAGGGCGTCCCCTACGAAGCACTGACGATCCTCGCGATCGTGGTTATGAACGCGATACTCGGCTTTTTCCAGGAGGCGCGCGCCGAGGCTGCGGTTGCCGGCCTTGCCCGCATGGCCGCACCGACCGCAACCGTCATCCGTGCCGGTGAGCGCTCCGTGATCGTCGCCGCGGACCTGGTGCCGGGGGACTTCGTAGTGCTCGAGGAAGGCGCTAGCGTGCCGGCCGACTTGAGAGTCCTCGAGTCGATATCGTTGCAGGCGTCCGAGGCCGCGCTGACTGGGGAAAGCTTGCCGGTCTCGAAGGATGTTGACCCGGTTCCCGCCGAGGCTGCAATCGGCGACCGCACAAACATGCTGTTTGCCGGAACAACCGTAACCTACGGTCACGGGCGGGCGGTGGTAACCGCGACCGGCATGCATGCGGAGATCGGCAGGATCGCCGGGCTGCTGCAGGCGACCACGTCCGGTCCGACCCCGCTGCAGGCGCAGCTCGATCGGGTCGGCCGAATACTCGGCGTCGTTGTCATCGCGATTGCGATTGTGGTGGCGGCCACGATCCTGATTCTGCAGCAGGACATCACGACCGCAGTGCTTGTCGGCGTGTTGCTGTACACCGTGGCGCTCGCGGTATCGGCGGTGCCGGAGGGCCTCGCTGGCGTCACGACGATTGTGCTTTCGCTAGGGATGCAACGGATGGCGAAACGCAATGCCATCGTGCGCAAGCTCTCCGCGGTGGAGGCACTTGGCTCGGCGAATGTGATCGCCAGCGACAAGACGGGTACGCTCACGAAAAACGAGATGACGGTGCGGACGGTGTTGACCGCCTCCGGCGTGGTCGAGGTGACTGGAAGCGGCTACCAGCCGGCCGGTGAATTCCTGGTCGACGGCTGCCCGCTCGTCGACGGGGCGCAGCGCGTGGAAGTGGAGCGTGCTCTCGCCGTGGGCTACCTCGCGAACAACGCGGAGCTGCTCGAACGCGACGGTCGGTGGATCGTGGTGGGGGATCCGACGGAAGGTGCGCTCAAGGCAGTGGCGCTCAAGGTCGGCCACAAGCCGGAGCAACTGGGCGCGCGCTTCGAGCGCGTCGGCGAAATTCCGTTTTCGTCGGAGCGCAAGTTGATGAGCACGGCGCACGCCGACGCAAGGCTCGACCGCGGCATCGTGCTCTTCTCGAAGGGCGCCCCCGATATTCTCTTGGCGCGCTGCGAGTGCGAGCGTGTCGGCAATTTGGAACGCGCACTGGACTCGGAACGCCGTGCCGAGATCCTGCGGGCCATCGAGACGTTGGCAGGCGAGGCGCTGCGACTCATCGGCCTTGCCTATCGTCGCCTGCCGGTCGATACGGTACCGCGCGCGGGCGTGGAAGAGGCGCTCGTCTGGCTGGGCGCGGTCGGGATGATCGATCCGCCGCGACCCGAGGCCCGGGACGCGGTCCAAGTCGCCCAGAAGGCAGGCGTCCGCGTGATGATGATCACCGGTGATCATCCTGCCTCAGCGGGCGCGATAGCCGCGGAGCTCGGAATCGCGCCGCGTGGCGCGCGCGTGCTAAGCGGTGCCGAGCTTGGTTGCATGTCCAACGAGGATCTCGAGCGAGCGGTGCAGGACACGTCGGTCTTTGCTCGGGTTGCGCCGGAACAAAAGCTCGCAATCGTGCGCGCGCTGAAGTCACACGGGGCAATCGTCGCGATGACCGGCGACGGCGTCAACGACGCTCCGGCGCTCAAGGCGGCCGACATCGGCGTGGCGATGGGCATCTCGGGCACCGACGTCGCGAAGGAAGCCGCGGACATGGTGCTCGCCGATGACAACTTCGCGACCATTGTCGCCGCGATCGAGGAGGGCCGCTCGATCTATTCGAATATCCAGAAGTTCCTGCGTTACCTGCTGGCCACGAACCTGGGTGAAGTGTGGGTGATGTTCTTCGGTGTCGCGCTGGCCGGCATGTTCGGGCTCGTGGCGGGCACCGGCGAAGCGCTGGTGCTGCCGCTGCTGCCGACCATGATCCTCTGGATCAATCTCGTCACCGACGGCTTCCCCGCGCTCGCGGTGGGTGTCGACCCGGCCGATCCCGGGCTGATGTCCAGAGCGCCGCGCGGACCGGGCACCAGTGTGATCACGCCGAGAATGTGGTGGGGAACGGGCCTCGCGTCGGTGGTCATGGGGGTCGGCACGCTGCTGCTTCTCGATTCCGAACTTCCGGGCGGATTGATCGAGGGCAACCGTAACGTCGAATACGCGCGGACGATGGCGTTCAACGTACTCGTGCTCTACCAGCTGTTCGACGTGTTTTGCATTCGCTCCGACACGGAGAGCGCGTTGCGGGGCCTGTTCGACAACGCCTGGCTCTGGTACTCGGTGCTGTTCGCGCTTGCCCTGCAGGCCGCCGTGATCTACCTGCCGGCGCTTCAAAAAGGCTTCGGCACTGTTGCTCTGAGCGCAGGCGATTGGATCGAATGCATAATCGTCGCGTCGAGTGTCGTCGTCGCACGCGAACTTCTGAAGGGATACTGGCGGGCGTGCGACCGGCGCGCGGCGTAGTGCACGGGGAAACGGCGCACGTTGGGGTCGGCACTGCTCTCGCGGTCAGCCATCGGTGTTGGGGACTTGGTGCCCGGGGCCGGATTTGAACCGACATGGCCTTGCGGCCGAGGGATTTTAAGTCCCTTGTGTCTACCAGTTTCACCACCCGGGCATTGGGGTGATTCTACGCAAAGCATCGGACGGTGGCGTCTCAAGCAAGCCCGCCCGGAAAGTTCGCTCGCAGATGCCCTCAGCAATCCACCGTTGCCGCAGTGCGGGGTGCGGTATCCTTGCCGCGGTGGATGCCGAGTTCCTCGATCCTGACGCCGAGTTCTATCGCCGTTATCTCGAAACGTGCCGGCGGCTCGGCGTCGAGCCGGTAACGCGCGAGCAAGTGCGCCCGCTGGTCGGCGAATGGAACCGCCTAGTTCACGGCGTCAGCGACGCCACGACAACGCAATAGCGCAGCCGCACGCACGGCTCGAGCCCGTGCTTCTCTCGGCCTAGGGTGCCCATG
The DNA here is from genome assembly GCA_963809965.1 of uncultured beta proteobacterium. Taxonomy (GTDB): domain Bacteria; phylum Pseudomonadota; class Gammaproteobacteria; order Burkholderiales; family Casimicrobiaceae; genus CAIWHR01. The sequence continues at coordinate 3,693 of CAWELU010000016.1, read as the reverse complement.
GCGTGATGGTCACGCCCACGTCCGAATTCGGAAAGAGCCGCCTCTCCAGATGACGTGCGGCGCGGTCCTCATCGCCGGCCATCTGCATGAGCACAAGCACGAAGATCATGCCGATGTCCCAACCCACCAAGGCGAGGACAATCCATTGAAGCTCCATCCGTACCTCCGAACCATCCCCGTACCCCCCGCACTCCCTGACGAAATTAGATCAACTCTGATCAGTAAGATTCCAGTCAAGTTGACGGTCATCGACACGAAACTTACTCAGCAGTCACTAATATAGGCTACGGAAGGAGCGCGGAAGAATGAGCGCACGAGTTTTGGATCGCGTTGAATCGCCTGGAGGTCGGCGTCGATGCGCGACTGCAACTGGTCGCCCTGGCGCAGCGGTTTCTTCGCGGTGCCGGTGCGCTTCATATGGTTCCACACCAGTTCATCGGGATTGAGCTCCGGCGCGTAGCCCGGCAGATAATGCAACTGCAACTTGCCCTGCAGCGAGTCGACGTAGCGACGCACGACGGGCCCTTTGTGCGCCGGCAGGCTGTCCAGAATCAGCACCAGCGGCTTCTTGCGCTGTTTCATCAGCCGCTGGAGGTAGTCGACAAACAGTTCCGCGTTGAGCGCTCCTTGGTAGGTCACAAACCAGAACGCGCCGCGGGCATTGACCGCCGAGGCGGCCGACATCGATTGGCGCTGCCCGGGCACGGCCACCACCGGCGTTTGGCCCTGCACGCCCCACGTCTTGCCCCGCACCGCATCGGCGCGAAAGCCCGACTCATCCCAGAAGTAGATCTGCGCGCCGCGCGCCTTGGCGTCCTGGGCCAGCCGGGGATAGATCTCGTGTTGCCACCGGGCAATGGCTTCCGGGTCGCGTTGGTACGCCCGCTGCAGCGGCTTCTGCGGCGTCAAGCCCAGCTTCGCCAGCAACTTCCCCACCGCCGTGACCCCGAGCCTGACCCCAAACTCGCGCTCGATCAAGGCAGCGACGACCTTGCGCGTCCACAAGGCAAAGTCGAAACCGTATTGCCGCGGGTCCTTGCCGTTGATCCAACGAAAGACCTGCCGCTCTTGCGCCGCCGTCAGCGTCCGCGGTCGTCCCGTCGCCTTGCGCGAGGCCAGGGCGCGCAGACCCTTACCGCGTCCGCTTGCCGTGCGCAGCCACTTGTAGATCGTGGTGCGACAAAACCCATACGCGGCAATCACCGTGCTTGGATCTTCGCCCTCGCGCACCCGCTCCACCGCCATGCGCCGGATCTCTTCCAACGTCCGGTGATCCAAGGTGCGGCCATCACGCTTCATGTCTTCAGTATAGACAATGTCGCGCATCATACAAGGCCTTTGTAGGCTAACTTAGGGACTATTTAGTAATCCCACTTCTGACTTCCAGTCCCGCTGGCCCCTAGGGTCTTTGTACGCCACATCGAGAGGATAGAGTTGGCGGCGGGTTCCGCATCCGCTGCCTGAGGGTTCCTGCAGGACGACCATTGCGGCAGACCAAGGTGGCAAGGATGCTCGCACACCGAACGGAATCTTGCCGGTCGACACCAAGACACGGAGGGGTACGTCCATGCCTAAACTGCTCCTCACCGTTATTGCAATCACCGCTGGTGCTCTTGTCGCGGCGTGCGGAATCCTTCCGCTGAGTCCGGATCAAGCACAAGCGATGTCGAACCGTGAACTCTGTGGGGTGCTTGTCAAACCTGAATGGAGCGACCCTGCGAGGGCACAAGCAGCGCAGGTACTGAGCGCGCGTCAAGGGGAGTGCAAAGGGACTACTGCAGCAGTATCGCGGCCCAAGACCCGCGAGACTTACAGGATGCAGCGAGGTCCGATGAATTCGCTGCAAAGGTAGCGCCCAGAGCGAAATGCCAAGTTATTATCCGAGCGAGATTAAATCGCTCGCCAGACGGTCTACCGCCCAGTCGAACAGCGCAAACTGTCGGCCACACCCAGGGAATTGTCGGCCACAGTCAGGGCCGACGGGTTACTGGCGGGAGGGAAGGGGTGTTTTTTTTCGGGTTTCCTGGGGTCTCGACCTGCTGTTAGCGTAGGTAATCGACGGGTTCGGCAAAAAAGAGGTCTGAAACCTGGCCGAGCTGAGGCTGAATCAGCCGAATTCGGCAAAAAAGGAGCTGGAAACATGGCAAGACTGGCGTTGAGACGCGCCACGGCTCATCCGGGGGTGAGCGGCCAGACGGTCTAGTCGTAATCCAATAGGGCAAGTTGTCCACTACAGACTAAGCTCGATCTACGCAGTCGGATCCTGCTGCCGCCGCCGTGCGCGTTCCCGGCGTCTCTCCTTCTTCTTTCTCGGTGCGCTCACGCGCAGTAGAAGTGGCGGAGTGCGCCTGCGCGACCGGTCCGCCCCGCGCGGTCAGGCAGACATAGGCCGCGCCGGAATCCCGCAGCTGCAGCACCCGAGCGGTTGATCAGCTTTTCACACTGCGCCGACGATCCTCGATCGTGTTCGCCGCCCTATGCCGAGGATCCGCTCCCGGCGTACGGGTGAAGTCCGATCAAGTAATACTCGACGCCACCGAAAACGCGCCGCATTCCGAACGCCCACCAAGTCGACCGAACCGATACTGATTCGGGTAGGTGAAAACCGCGCGCACGACACGTGGCGCCACTCACTGGCAACAGGTTGTATCTAGCGGCTTCACTTACGCCGCGCCGTAATACCCGTGCCGCCTCATAGTGGTTTCTGGAGGCGGGGGTCGGAGACGAATTGGCCAGGCAATACTGGCAAGACGTGGCATAAATACCCCCTGTGATACCCACGCCTTGTCGTGCTGCCCCGGTTCGGAGGTTACTGGCGCCTGCGAACTCGAGTTCGTACTCGATCATGGTGCGGCGCCTGAATTGGGCTCGGCGTTGGCCGAGGCCGCGTGAGCCACACCATGACGCCACGTCAGCGCGCCTTCGCGAAGTTATCTATTAATAGGTCGTCGCTTTCGGTGACGGAAGGGCCGCGACAATCCGATCGACTTCGTCTTCAAGGAGTGCCGAGAATCCAGGGTAGGCGGGCACCCCACACACGCCATATTCAAGCGCACGCCGTATCGGCAACGCTGGGAGGTCCACCTGAGCTGGATACACCGCGATGGAGCGCAAGACCTCGGGTACGTCCGGTGCCGAAGCACTCCGGATGTTTTCGTGATAGACCACGACGGTGTCTACGGCTTCGCCTGGCGGAACCCCCGCGTCCCCCAGCCTGAACTTCGCGTCGAAAACGAAGGTTCGAACCTCGGCGCCCTGTGGTCTCACCCTGATCAGGATGTCGGGCTTGCAGTCCCAAGTAAGCGCGCGAAGTCCGTCCACCAACGCCTCCTTCGCCAGCGCCTAGAGCAGATCCCGGTCCTGCGCCATCAGCTCTTCCAACCGCGCCCGGACTGCCTTAACCTTCTTCTCGGTCATGGTGTGGCCCTCCTCACAAGGGTTCAAGTCGACTTCAGCAATCGACCTCATACCATGACCACTCCGCCTTTTTCAAAGGGCGGTTCTGCACATAAACTCGCACACTACTCCCGTGGCCGTAGTTTGGGTCAATGTCCGCGAGGAATCCGGTTGTACGGGTGTGCCTCACGAAGTCGCGCAATTCCGAGAAGTGCGGGTACTGCGCCAGCACCGGCCCGCTTACAGTAATAGCCTGGTTAGTGTCCGGTGCACGTTCTCGACGATCGCGGCCAGCTG
>CAWELU010000015.1:0-21048 GCA_963809965.1 uncultured beta proteobacterium | reverse complement strand
ATTCCGGCCGATCGCGCGGCATCGCTCCCGCGAGGTCGAGCTCTACCGGCAGGGTGCGATGAACATCATCGTGAACGCGCAGCCGCTCGACGTGCCGCGGACGGTGCAACCCGTCGAGCATCCGGTCATCAGCGCATTCGCCGTTCGCGTCCGCGATGCGAACGAGGCGTTTCGCCGCGCGCTCGATCTGGGCGCGTGGGAGATCCCGGTGCGCGCGGCGCCGATGGAGCTCAACATCCCCGCCATCCACGGTGTGGGGGAAAGCCTCGTCTATTTCGTCGACCGCTACGACGAGTTCTCGATCTACGACATCGACTTCCGGGCGATCCCGTCCGTCGATCCGCATCCGCCGGCGACGGCGGGCATGCACTTCTTCGGAATCGTGCAGTACATCGGCGCCGACCGCACGGCCGACTGGGTCGAGTTCTACTCGCAGATCTTCGGCTTCACGTCGCTGCCGGACCGTGTGCGCTTCGGCATCATGCCCAAGGGGCTGCTGCTCGAAAGTCCCTGCCGCAAATTTTTCCTGCAACTGATCGAGCCGGAGGACACGGCGCAGTTCTCGCACGGAGAAGAGCACCTGCAGCGCATCGGTTTCGGAACGCCGGACGTGCTAGCGGCCGTCGCGAACCTGGAGCAGCGCGGCATCGAGTTCGTCGCCACCGAACTGGTTCACCCCACCGAGCGCGGGGCGCTCACCAAGCCCCGCCTCGGCAGCGTGATGTTCGAACTCGTCCACAGCGAACTCGCTCCCTCTCCGGCGCGCAAATGAACTTCACCGATTTCGGCATGGACACCGCCTCGCTCGCGGGCTCGCTCGAGGCGAAGCTCGGCGCGGTGCGGCAGGCCGGATTCGCACAGGTGATGGTCTCGGCAACCGACGTCGTCGCGCATCCCGGCGGCGTGACCGCGGCCGCGCGCGCCCTACGCGATTGCGGATTACGGGTGACCGGATACGAGGCGCTGCGCGATTACGAGGGACTGGCCGGCCATCTGCACGAGTACAAGATCGACGTCGCGAAAGGAATGCTCGCCGTATGCGGCGAGATCGGGGCCCGCGTGCTCCTCGTCGAGGCCTCGACGTCGACGCATGCCGATCCCGACCCCGACGCCATCGCGCGCGACCTGCGCAAGCTCGCGGTGCTGGCGATCCCGCTCGGGATCAAGATCGCCTTCAAGGGGCTGCCGTCGAGCCGGACCGTCCGCGACTGGCTCGCGGCCTGGGACATCGTCAACCGCGCGAATTGCCCCAACCTCGGGCTAGCCATCGATTCCTTCGACACCCTGAGCGCGCACACGTCGCTGGAACGGCTCGACGAAGTCGCCGCCGACCAGATCTGTCTCGTGCAGCTGTCCGATTTCATGTGGACCGAAGTGCGCTCCGCGGAGGAACAGGCCGTGACCGCCGTCCATTTCCGCGTATTTCCGGGCGAAGGTGTGCACAGCGACAGCGTGGCGGATCTGGTGACCAAGCTCGACGACATCGGCTACTACGGCGATTACAGCTTCGACGTGTACAACGACGATTATCACCAGCTGCCGCCGGAAGTCGTTGCACAGCGGGCGCGCCGCGCGGCCGAGTGGCTCGGGGAAAGCGTGCTGCGGCGCGCGTTGCCCGTGCCGAACATGGAACGCCTGCGGCGCCACGCACGGACCTGAAACGTCGTGGGGGCTGGGTTTTCCATCGGACTCTGAGGGCCCGCCGCACCAGACTCGGGAGCATCGGATGAGCATGGAGTATTGCCGGCTGGGCGCGAGCGGCATCGAGGTCTCGCCCCTGTGCCTGGGCACGATGACCTTCGGCGATCGAACCGATGCGGCCGAGGCGCAGCGAATCGTCGACGCCGCGTTCGACGCCGGCATCAATTTCATCGACACGGCCGACAACTACGGCAACGGCGTGTCGGAACGGATCGTCGGTGCCGCGATCAAGGCGACCCGGCAGCGGTGGATCCTCGCGACCAAGGCCGGCAACGTCATGACGGCGAAGCCTCACGACGGCGGGCTGTCGCGGCGCTGGCTGCTGCGTGCGTGCGACGACAGCCTCGCCCGGCTTGGCACCGACCACATCGACATCTTCTACCTGCACCGGGACGACCCCGACACGCCTATCGCCGAGACGGTCGGAGTCCTCGACGATCTCATCCGCGGCGGGAAGATCCGCTACTTCGGCGTCTCGAACTACCGTGGCTGGCGCATCGCCGAGATCGTGAACGAGTGCGAGGCGCAGGGTGTACAGGCGCCGGTGGTCTGTCAGCCCTACTACAACCTGCTCAACCGGATGCCCGAAGTAGAGATCCTCCCGGCGTGCGACTACTACGGCCTCGGCGTCGCACCGTACTCGCCGATCGCGCGCGGCGTTCTGACCGGGAAGTACGCCGCTGGCGCCGTCCCCGAGGATTCACGGGTGGCCCGCCGCGACGAACGGATGATGGAGACGGAATTCCGCGCGGAATCGTTCGCGATCGCGCAGACGCTCGCGGCGCATGCGGAAAAGACCGGGCGCACGCTGACGCAGTTCGCGCTCGCGTGGCTGTGGGCGAACCGGATCGTGAGCTCGGTGATCGCCGGCCCGCGCACGCTGGCGCAATGGCAGGATTATGTCGACGCGATCGGTACGACGTGGAGTGCCGAGGACGAGGCGCTCGTCGACTCGCTGGTGAAGCCCGGCCATCCGTCGACGCCCGGTTATACCGATCCGCGCTATCCGTTCTTCGGACGGATCGTCGAGTAGGGTGCGCCGGTGTCAGGAACGCGCCGGGCGAATGGGCGCCGCCAAACGTGGCGTCGAGCGGGTGCCCGGCATTTTAGCGCTGGTCAACACACGATCAGCGCCAAAGCGCCACGCGCTTTACGACGCTGGCGGCGACATTCGCCCGGCGCGTTCCTGACACCGGCGCGTTCCTGACACCGTCGCGTTACGGTTCGTTGGCCACGCCGTGGGGCACGTGGCCCGCGGCTACGTGCTTCGCGGCCGATTCGACGTGCGTTCGCTGGTCGTCGAAGAAGATGTCGGCGCGAAAGGCGCGCAGGAATTCGCCCTTGTCGAGCCCGCCGAGGAACAGCGCCTCGTCGATGCGGATGTTCCATGCGCGCAGCGTGCGAATCACGCGTTCGTGCGCCGGTGCGCTGCGCGCGGTGACGAGCGCCGTGCGGATCGGGCTCTTGTCCTCGGGAAAGTCCGCCTGGATCCGGTGCAGCCCCGCGAGAAATTCCTTGAACGGCCCGCCGGTCATCGGTTCGAGCGCCGCATCGGATTCGCTTTTCGAGAAGGCGGCGAGTCCGTTCGCCTGATACACCCGCTCCGCTTCGTCGGAGAAGAGCACGGCATCGCCGTCGAAGGCGATGCGGAGCTCATCGGTTTCGTTGGTGCCCACCGCGCTCGGGAAGATCGTCGCGGCCGCGTGACCGTCGTCCAGCGCGCGCTTGACGTCACCCTGGTCCGCGGACAGGAACAGGTGCGCGCCGAACGCCGGGACGTAGCGCGACGTCGGCTCGCCCTTGGTGAACGCGGCACGCGTGATGTCGAGGCCGTAGTGCTTGATGGAATTGAACACGCGCAGGCCCGTATCGGCAGAATTGCGCGACAGCAGGATGACCTCGACGTACTGCTTGTCCGGACGGTTCAACCGCAGCAGCTTCTTGACCAGCACGAACGCGGGACCTGGCGCAAGGTTTTCGTCCTCGTGCTCCACCTGATAGCGATGGTAGGCGCCGACCCCGTCCTCGGTGTAGATCCGGTGGCTTTCGGTGAGGTCGAACAGCGCGCGCGAGCTGATCGCGACGACGAGCTTGCCGGCGAGCGTGGGCTTGACCATGGGCCCAGTATAGCGCCGCCCCGGACGCGAGCACTTCGCGGTCGGACGTCGGAAAAGTGACGACCGGAGCCGCGGTGGCAATGCGTAATTCGTTCGCGGCGTGAGTGTCGGCGATCCTGCTTTCTATGCGGCGCGCTTCAATCCGTCGCCCAGTTCCGCGAACACCGCGCGGACTTCCTCGACCGCCCAGTCGATGGTCTCGCGCTCGATGGTGAGCGGCGGTGCCAGGCGGACGACCGTGCCGTGCGTGTCCTTCGACAGGATGCCGCGTGCGAACAGCCGATCGACGACATCCCGCGCGACAATGCGCTCGCGGTCGACCTCGACGCCGATGAAGAGGCCCTTGCCGCGGATGTCGCGAATCAACGGGCTCCTGAGCGTCTTGAGCTGCCCGAGCAGGTACGCGCCCTCGGCTGCCGAGCGCGCGATCAGCCCCTCGTCGAACAGCACGTCGATCGCCGTCAGCCCGACTGCCGCAGCGAGGGGATTGCCGCCGAACGTGCTGCCGTGGTCCCCCGGGGTGAACACCTGCATCAGGTTGTCGGTGGCGACGAAAGCCGACACCGGCAGCAAACCGCCGCCGAGCGCCTTCCCGAGAATCACGCCGTCGGGCTTCACCGCATCGTGCTCGCAGGCAAGGAATCTTCCGGTGCGCCCCATCCCCGTCTGGATCTCGTCGCAGATCAGGAGCACGTTGCGCTCGCGACAGATGCGTGCGCACTCGGCAAGGTATCCCGGTGGCGGCACGACGATGCCGCCTTCGCCCTGGATCGGCTCGACCAGAAACGCTGCGGTGTGCGGACCGATCGCGCGTGCCAGCGCATCGGCGTCACCGAACGGAATTTGCCGGAAGCCGGGCGGAAACGGACCGAAGCCGTCGCGGTATTGCGGCTCCGACGAGAATCCGACGATCGCGATCGAGCGGCCGTGGAAGTTGCCCTTGCATACGATCACTTCCGCGCGGTCGGCCGGGATGCCCTTGATCCGGTGGCCCCACTTGCGCACGGCCTTGAGCGCGGTCTCGACCGCTTCGGCGCCTCCATTCGACGGCAACGCGCGATCGAGGCCGGTGACCTCGCAAAGACGCTGCAGGAAGCGCGGCAGCAACTGGTTGTGGAACGCGCGCGAGGTGACCGCGAGCTGCTGCGCCTGCTCGACCAGCGTACGGACGAGGCGCGGATGCGCGTGTCCGTGACTCACCGCCGAGTACGCGCTCATCATGTCGAGGTAGCGGCGTCCGTGCTCGTCCCACAGCCAGCAGCCGTCACCGTGCGTCAGCACGACCGGCAACGGGTCGTAGTTGCGCGCGCCGAAGCTGCGCTCGGTTTCGATGGCGGGAGACACGGAAGAACCAGCGAGCGGAGCAGCGCCGGCGGTAAAGCGGGCATTCATGCCGATGCTCCTTGCGAGAGTCGGACCCTGTCGCTTGCTGCAAAGAGCAGGAGGTGTGCCAATGGCTTCGCCGGCTCGTCGCCCACGGTGGCGCACAGACGAAATCAGCTTTGGAAGTGCAAACGACAGGGGCGGAACATGGCGCGAATTCTAGGGAGGGCTGCCGAAAAAGGCGATCTGCAGTGCAGCATTCGCACCCGTCGCGATGACGAGTTGTACGCCTGCGCGTTGTACTGTTCAGGCCCCGACGCGCGCGCGCAAGTCCGCGTTCACGTCACAGCGATAACTTCGCTCACCGCGCGAGCGTTCACGTGAGCCGGCACGAACGGTGGCGACGCCGACTCGCCGCGCAGCGCAACTATTGCGGGTTGGCGCAATCGCCGACGCGCCGGCCGGAAAAGACCTGTGTCATCGCCATCGGCTGGCCGTCCATCTTTGCGTTCAGGCGGATCCGGCCGTCGTAAGCGTTGTTGCCGTAGGTGATCTCGCCGGTGCCGGACATCGGCTCGTTGCCCGTGCAGTCCATCCTGAACGTGAGCTTGTTGCCGGCGCGCCTGGCGTCGGACACCTGGCAGTTCTCCCGTCTCGGGACGGTATCCTCGTCCTTTCGGTTTTTCGCCAGGCACCTGCGGTTGGTCTGCGAGGGCATCGCCATCGGCAGGTCCGCGATCTCCATCTTCGACGTGACTTCCCACAGCTCGCCCGTGTTCTGGGCCGCGGCGCCGAAAGACATTGCGCAGGCCGCGGCGACAGCGAGGCTGCGCACGACTCGCTTACGCGATCGATGCACGACAGGCTTTTCCGGCCCGCGGTTGGATCCCGAATGCGTAGTCATCTGCGGTCTCCCTTCGACTCGAAGCTGCGGCAATGGTGAACCGGAACGTGGGGCACATGGCGTTCGCCCGCGTTGGGCATTGCCGCGCCTCGCGGAGTTTACTCCTGTCGATGCGCATCGCCGCGGCGATCCTGACCGCATGAACTGCGATCGGCGAAACGAACAATCGAGAACGGCGCGATCGGCAGTTCGGTCTTGCCGCTGGTCGCCAGGTCGGCAACGATGCGGCCCACGATGGGCGCCAGTGCGAAGCCATGCGCCGAGAAGCCGAAGGCATGGACGATGCCCTCGCTGGTGGAGCTGCGACCGATCACCGGGAGGTCGTCGGGCATGCGTCCCTCGATGCCCGCCCAACAGCGATTGATCACGCCGCTGCGCAGCGCGGGAAACAGATCGCGTGCGGTCTGCGCGCTTTGCGCGAGCTCGCGAAAGTCGAGCTCCGTCGTCTGGGCATCGCGATCCACGCGCGCTCGCCGTCCGCCGCCGATCAGCACGGTGCCGTTGCGTCGCTGCTTGATGGAGAGCGGCCGGCCGGCGCCGATGACGACCGGCTCGAGGAAGCGCCGCACCGGCAACGTCACCAGCATCATCGGCGCGATCGGTTCGAGCGGAACCGGTTCGCCCAACGCCGCGGCGATCCGGTCGGCCCACGCGCCGGCGCAATTGACGACGATCGGCGCGACGAACGCTCCGGCATCGGTTGTCACGCGCCACGTCCCGCCGTCGCGCGCGATGCCTTCCACACGCACACCCTCCCGCACGAGCGCGCCGAGCGCTTCGGCCTTGCGGCGAAAGGCGACCGTGGTTCGGTAGGGATCCGCCGCACCGTCGCTCGCCGACCCCGAGGGCGCCGCGAACATGGGGCGCAAGGGCGGGGATGATGGCGCTCAACTCGCGCGCATCGAGCCAACGCTCGTGCACATGGCCATGGGCGCGCATTTCCGCCTCGCGCGTCATCAGCAGCGCGACGTCGGCATCGGTTTCGGCCACCTGGTACTGGCCGTGACTCTCGAATCCGCAGTCGTCGTCGACCAGCGCACCGATCCGGCGCCAGACCTCGAGTGCCGCGAGCGCGAGCGGGACCTCGGCAAGATCGCGGGCGAGCGTCCGCACGCCGCCGGCGTTGACCCCCGACGCGTGTCGTCCGACATAGTCCCTTTCGAGGACGACCGCCGCGAGACCCTGTTGCGCCAGGTGCAGCGCAGCCGAGCACCCGTGCAGTCCGCCGCCGATGACGATCGCGTCGGCCGCGGTCACGTCAATGCGTGCCGACTCGGTCCACGGCACGCACCGCGGCGGCGTCGGCCGGCAGTTCGGCCAGCTCGCCCAGCGTCACCGGCTTCACCGGGAAGCGCAAGCGGTAGTAGCCGATCTCGGCTGGTGACACACCGCGCTCGCGCGCGATCAGCTCGGTCACCGTAAGACCGCAGAAGCGCCCCTGGCAGGGCCCCATGCCGCAGCGCAGGAATGACTTCATCTGGTTCGGCCCGCTGCAACCGATCCGCACGGTGTCGACGATCTGCTGCGCCGTCACCTCCTCGCAGCGGCAGACGATCGTATTGCCGGAGGGAATCCGGAACGCGTCCGCCGGGCGGTAGAGCGCTTCCAGAAACCGGCGCCCGCGCATCGCTCGCGCAAGCGCCTTGCTCGGTTTCACGGCCGCGAGGTCACGCGTGCGGCCGTTGATCTTCCCCAAGGCGTTGGCGACGGCAAGCGCTGCCAGCCGCCCGCTCGCCTCGGCCGCCTGCGCTCCGGCGATTCCGCCGCCGTCACCGGCGATGTAGACCCCTTGCACCGACGTCCCGCCCCAGACGTCGATCACCGGCTCGAAGCACGCTTGCTCCTCGTTCCAGCGATGCTCGCAGCCGATGGCGTTCGACAGATTGATGTTCGGGACGACGCCCTGGTGCAGGAGCAGCAGGTCGGCCGCAAGCATGGAGCCGGGACCATCGGCCTCGTAACGCACCGAACCGAGCTGGACGTCGCCCTCCGCAGCAAGCGCGGACACCCGAGCGATTACCCTGACATGCTTGCGCACTTCGCGCAGCAGGTTGAGACCCTTCGCGAAGTAGTCCGAGCGCGCAAATCGCCACGCGTGCGGGAGCGCCTCGACCAGACGGCCGCGCGGGGTCGTGTCGAGCAGCGCCTCGATCCGGACCCCGGCCTTGAGGTACTGCCAGGCGAGAAGCCAGAGCAACGGGCCGGACCCCGCCAGCACGGTGCGGCCGGCCGGAACCTCGGCTGCGGTCTTGAGCAGCATCTGCGCTGCGCCCGCCATCATCACGCCCGGCAGCGTCCAACCGGGAATCGGGAATGGCCGCTCCTGCGCGCCGGTCGCGAGCACCACCGCACGCGCGGACACGAATTGCGCATGCCGCGCTGGCAGCGGACCCGTCGATACCCCGAGCTCGAGCGTTCCGCCTTCCGGATCCGCGGACCTCGTGACCGCCCACACCGTGGCCTCCGGCACATACGTGGCGCCCGAGCGCTCGAACGCTCGCACCAGCGCTGCACCCTGCCAGTAATCGTCGCCGAGAATCTCCGGCCGGCGGACGGGGCTCGCCATGACGCTGCGGTAGATCTGCCCGCCCGGCGCCGGCTGCTCGTCGAACAAGGCGACCGCGAGCCCGCGTTCCGCGCAAAGCGTCGCCGCCGCGAGCCCCGCGGGGCCGGCGCCGACGATGGCGACGTCGTAACTGTGCCCGGTCGCGCTCACGGAGCCGCCTCCGGCGCGCCATGCTGCGTCTCGATCCGCATGCCCGGCACGACGCGGACGAGACAGCCCTGCTGGTTGGGCCGACCGTCGATGACGACGAGGCAATCGAAGCACACGCCCATCATGCAGAACGGGCCGCGCGGCGCTCCCGATACCGGCGTCGTTCGGCACGCGGCACGTCCGGAAGCGAGCAACGCCGCGGCAACGGAGTCGCCGGCACGGGCGGAGAATGGCTCGCCGTCGATCGTGACCGGCACCGCGGCCACCGCGGCCACGTCGGATTCAGGCAGCCGCTTGAACATCGAATCGCCTCGCAGAGTAGGGAGCATAACTCTCGGGCAGACGCCCCGCCTCGACCGCCTTGGCGTAGACATACGCGTGCGCGGCGGCGAGCGTGACGCCGCTGTGGCAGGTGGCGAGGAAGGCGCCGGGATGCGTCGCCGACCGCTCGTAGATCGGATAGCCGTCGGGACTCATCACGCGCAACGCCGTCCACGTGCGATTGACGCGCGCATCGCGCAGGAACGGGAACAACCGCACGGCGCGCTCGGCCATCGTCGCGAGCACCGGCAGGTTGAGCGAATCGTCGAAGCCCTTCTCCTCCTGCGAATCGCCGATCAGCACCGTGCCTTCGTCGGTCTGCCGCATCGTCGCCAGCGGCAGTTCGAGAAACCGTCGCATGCGCTCCAGCACGACGACGCTGCCCGCCTGCGGCCGCACCGGCGCGTGAAGACCCACCATCGGCGCCAGCGGCGCATTGCCGAGGCCCGACGCCAGCACGATCCTCTCACACTCGACCTCACCCTGCACCGTGGCCAATGCGAACCCGCCGGCACGCACACCGATGCTCGTGACGCCGTGGCGAGGGAGGTAGGCGCAGCCCGCGCGTTCGAGCGCAGCATGGAACGCGCGCAGCAGCCGCAGCGGATTGCAGTGGCCGTCGAGCCGGCAGTACGTGCCGCCCGCCACGCCCGGTCCGATCCCCGGCATCCGGCGCGCGAGCGCAGCATGATCGAGCACGTCGACCTCGTAACGCTCGAATCCCGGCTGTCCGAGCAGCTTTTCCAGCGCGCCGACGCGCGTGTCGAGTTCGCGCGCCGTCAGGCACACGTGGATCCCGCCGGGCTGTTCGAGCGCGACATCGACCCCCGACTCCTGCGCGAGGTCGGCAGCGAGACGCGGCCACTCCCGCGCCGACGCTTGCGTCCAGCCGCCGTAGGACGGGAGTCCCTGTCCCTTGCCCTGCACCCACACCAGGCCGAAGTTGCCGCGTGAGGCCCGGTACGCAATGTCGCCTTCGTCGAGCACGGCGAGTCGGGTGCCCAGCGCGCGCAAACCGAAGGCGATCGCGGCGCCGACGAGTCCGCCGCCGACCACCGCGACATCGAATGCGCGCGTCGCCATGAATCCCGATCAGCGCGCCGGCCCCTTGCCGACGAACAGCCGCTCGAGCCCGACCATGCGGTCGAGCCCGAGCATGACGACGAGCGTGCCCAGGATCAGCAACGCCGAGACCGCGGTCACCAGCGGGTCGATCGTATCCTCGATGTGCAGATACATGCGTACGGGCAGCGTCGTCGTCGACGGGCTGGCGATGAAGACCGACATCGTGAGCTCGTCGAAGCTGGTGATGAACGCGAGCATCCAGCCCGACACGATACCCGGCAGGATCATCGGCAGCGTGATCCGGCGGAAGACGCGCCACCGCGACGCGCCCAGCGAGACCGCAGCGCGCTCGATCGACGCATCGTGGCCGGTGGCCGACGACAGCACCAGCCGCAGGGCGAACGGCAGGATCACGACGACGTGCGCCAGGACGAGCCCGACGAACGTGCCGTTGATGCCGAGGACCGAGAAGAAGCGCAGGAAGGACACGCCGAGAACGACATGCGGAATCATCAGCGGCGAGAGCAGGAATGCGGACAGCGCCTCGCGCCCGGCGAAGCGATGGCGGGCCAGTGCGAGCGCCGCCGGTACGGCCAGGAGGATCGCCAACGCGGACGAGGCGACACCCAGCGCGAGGCTCACCCAGAACGCACTGACGAAACGCGGATTGTCGGCGACCGCGCGGAACCAGCGCAGCGACCACGTGTGCGTCGGCAGCGAGATGAACCCTTCCGGGGTGAACGCGACGATGCAGACGATGGCGAGCGGCGCGACCAGGAACGCGATGAAGAGCGCGTGGAAAACGAGGGCGACCGGACCGTTGCGGATCACCGGAACACCGCCTTGTACCGGCGCTCGATGATGCGGTTGGATGCCGTCAGCACGATCACGTTGGCGATCAGCAGCAGCACCGCGAGCGAGGCGCCCAGCGGCCAGTTGAGCGTGTTCAGGAACTCGTCGTACGCGGCGGTCGCGATCACCTTGAGCTTGCGCCCGCCGATGATCGCCGGCGTCGCGAACGCGGAGGCGGCCAGTGCGAACACGACCACGCTTCCGGACAGGATGCCGGGCATCGCCTGCGGCACGACGATGCGCCGGATCACGGTCAACGGCGCGGCACCCAGCGATACCGCCGCGCGCTCCGAGGCGGGGTTCATGCGCTGCAACGATGCCCACACCGAGATCACGACGAACGGCACCAGCACGTGGACCAGCGCGATGGTCACGCCGGTGTTCGTGTACATGAACTGGATCGGCTCGTCGACGAGACCCACGGCCAGAAGCGCCTTGTTGGCGACGCCGGTGGAGCCGAACAACAGCGCCCAGCCCAGCGTGCGCACGACCACCGAGATCAAGAGCGGCCCCAGCACGATCAGCAGGAACAGGCTCTTCCATGGGTTGCTCATCCGATGCAGCACGATGGCCTCGAAGGTCCCGAGGACGGCACAGGCGAGCGTGACGATGGCGGCGATCGCGAACGTGCGTCCGTAGATCTCGTAGAAGTAGCCGTCGGTGAGGATCTCGCGGTAATTGCCGAGCGTGAAGGTCGACTGGATTCCGCCGTAGAACTTGAACGGATTGAAGCTGATCAGGAACACCGACACCAGCGGCACGAGCAGGAACGCGGCGTAGACGGCGAGCGCCGGGGCGGATAGCCAGTACGGCGTCGCGCGCGCGCTGATGGGCGCACCCTTGGCGCTGCGCGCCGTCCCTCTGCGAGGGAGCAATTCGCGCTTGGGCCGGCCCGGCGCGCTCATCCCGCACCTGTCACGGATGAGCGGGCAACGGCGCCGGTACGGCGCGCATATCGTCGGCGCGCCACGCCAAGGCGACGCTCTCGCCGACCGAGGGTGTCGGCCCGCCGTCGTTCTGGCGGATGACGAGCACGCCGCCTTCCGGCGTCTCGACCTGGAACAGCCAGTGGTTGCCCTGGAAGACGCGATTTCTCACGACGCCGGGCAGCGTGGTGTCGGACGCCGTCGTCGAACGAGATCTTCTCGGGACGAACGAGCAGCTTCGCCCCGGCCCGCACGTGGTCCGCGATGGCTGGCGGCAACGCGATTGTCGCGGGTCCGATGTGCGCGATGCCCGCGGCATCGGCGGACGCCGCGAACACGTTTGCCTTGCCGAGGAAGTCGCAGACGAACCCGCTCGCCGGGTGCTCGTAGGCCGCGAAGGGCTCCGCATCCTGTTCGATCCGTCCCGCGTGCATGACCACCACCCGGTCCGACAGCGCGAGCGCCTCGGCCTGGTCGTGGGTGACCATCAGCGGTGGTGATCCCGACCGACTGCTGGATGCGCGCGCAGCTCCACCTGCATCTCCTCGCGCAGCTTGGCATCGAGGTTCGACAGCGGCTCGTCGAGCAGCAGCATCGCCGGCCGGATGACCAGCGCGCGGGCGAGCGCGACGCGCTGCTGCTGCCCGCCGGACAGCTCGACCGGATGTCGGGCCGCGAGCCGGCCCAAGCCGACGAGCTCGAGCGCCTCGGCAACGCGCTTTGTGCGCGCGTCCTTCGCGATGCCCCGCATCTCGAGCCCGAAGGCGACGTTCTCGGCGACCGTCATGTGCGGAAACAGCGCGTAGTTCTGGAACACGATGCCCAGACCGCGCTTCGCCGCCGGGACGGCCAGCAGGTCGCGGCCTTCCATCGTGATCGTGCCGGCGGTCGGCTCGACGAACCCCGCGATCATCTGCAGCGTCGTCGTCTTGCCGCAGCCCGAGGGCCCGAGGAGCGAGACGAACTCGCCCTTGCCGACCGCGAGGTCGATGCCGTCGACGGCAGCGGCGTCGCCGTAGCGCTTGGTCAGGCCTTCGAGGAGCAGAAAGCTCATCGGCGAGATGCACGCGGCCGGTGCGATTGCGCAAACTCGCGTGCGACGAATGCGGCGGGCGGCTTTCCCGCTTGCGTCACCGCTCGATCTCGCGCGTCCACCGCTTGTTCCAATCGTCGCGCTTCTCGTTGATCACGTTCCAGTCGACGGCGACGAGTTTGGCCACCTCCTCGCCGTAGGGCAGGCCGACCTGCTCCTCCTTCGACAGCACGGTCTTCTTGTTCACCGGGCCGAAGCCCTGTCCCTTCGCCAGCTGCACCTGGACCTCGGGCGTGAGCATCCAGCCGATGAACGTGTGCGCGAGCTCGCTCACCTGCGGCTTCGCGATCGGACAGATCGCAACGCCGAGCGCGACGCCGCCCTCCTTCGGGTACACGAACTCGGCCGGGAAGCCCGTGTCCGCGAAGCGCCTTGACGCGACCGGAGCCCCAGACCGCGATCACCGCCTGTCCGCTCTGGAAGAGCTCCGTCATCTTGCCGGGGTTCGGCTCGTAGACAAGGACATTCGGGCCGACCTTGTCCTTCATCGTTGCAAAGCCCGGGTCGATGTTCTTCTCGCCGCCGCCGCCGAGTCGCGCGTACATGACCACCGTGTGCAGCCCGTAGGTGTTGTTGAGCGGGGGAACCACGACCTTCTTCTTGAACTTCGGGTCGGCCAGGTCGTTCCACGAGGTCGGCGCCGGCAGCTTGTTGTCGGCGAAATATTTCTTGTTGTAGACGAGGCCTGTCGCGACCATGCCGAGCCCGATCGCCTTCGGGCCCATCTTCGCGGGCTCGTGGATGTCGGCCAGCGGCACGCCCTTGAGGTCGGTGCAGAAGCCCAGCGCGACCGCCTGGTACATCGGGCCATCGTCGACGATGGCGACGTCGATCTCCTGGTTGCCCTTCTGCGCCTGGAGCCGCGCGAGGTTGTTGGTCGAGTTGCCGGCCACGTACTCGATCTTGGCGTTGTATTTCTTCTCGAACGCCGGGATCAGATCCTTGCGCATCATCTCCTCGAACGAGCCGCCGTAGCCCGCGACGGTGAGCTTGGTCTGCGCGAGCGCAGGCGTCGCGGCGACGGTGAGGACGGCGAGCGCGGCGAGCGCGATTCTGTGGCGCATGACGGTTCCTCCAGCAATGGGGCGCGTTCCGGGCGCTCGCCACCCGAGGAGGCCGGGCGACGGGTTGCATCGGTGCGCGTTCCGGTGCAACATACGCAAATGTACGGACAAAAAATGTCCGGACAAATGATGCGCGCGCCCCGCTCCGTTGTCAATAGTCCGTCACCGGGCCGGCCCCCGAGGCCCGCCGCGCGACAACGCGCGGCCGCCGGCGCCCGCGCCGGCCGCAGCGCGGTCCCCCGCTACGAAGCCATCCTGCGCGCGCTGCGCACCGCGATCCAACGCGGCCGCTACCCGGTCGGCTCGATGCTGCCGCCGGAGCTCGAGCTCTGCGCGATGTTCGAAGCAAGCCGGCACACGGTGCGCGAAGCGATCCGCCGGCTGGCCGAGCAGGGATTGGTTTCCCGTCGCGCCGGGAGCGGCACCACGGTGCTGCGCCGCTCCCCCGCCGACGGTTTCACGCAGCAGATCTCGGCGCTGCCGGACCTTCTCGCGTACGTCAAGAACGCGCGGCTCGAGATCCTGGAGGAAAGGAATGTCCGCGCGAATGCCGAAGAAGCGAAGCTGCTGCATTGCCGGCAAGGTCAGGTCTGGCACCGCCTCGCTGCGCTGAAACACCTGAAGGGCGCCGACCGACCGGTCGCCTACGTCATTGCATATGTCCATTGCGATCATCCCGCGCTGCGCTCCGTCCTGGACCGGCGAGGCGTCCCGCTGCACGATTTCATCGAGGACAAGATCGGTCAGCGGATCGTTGCGGTCGAGCAGGAATTCGCGGCGCAGCCGCTCCGTGGCCGCGAGGCATCCGCGCTCGGACGGGAGCCCGGCTACGCCGGCTTCGTAATCGCGCGCCGCTATCTGCCCGAGCATGGTCCCGCGGTACTCGTGACCTCGACGATCTTTCCGTACGACCGGATGCGCTATTCGATGTCGCTCAAACTGGCGTAGCGGGAAACATTCCCGCGAATCGGAGCACCGCCGCCGCCTCGCCGCCGAAATCGGCCCACCCGTGGTCGCCGCCGCCGAGCACGTATTGCGACGCTCCGGCGTAGTACGCCACGGCTTCACGCCAGTCGAGCAGTTCATCCCCGGTGCGCACGAGGAGGAAGTAGCGTTCGGGGTGCGTGATGGCAGCCACCCGCAACGCACGCAACTCGTCGAAATGCCCGGTGGTTATCTCGTATTCCTCGCCGGTGTACAGGTTGCGCTGTCGGCCCAGGTACGGACGGAGGTCGTCGTGCGGCCGAAGCGCCGGATTGATCAGGACCGCGCGCGCGCCATACCGCTCCGCGAGCCACGTCGCGTAGTAGCCGCCCAGCGAGCTGCCGACGAGGGTCAGGTCGTGGCCTCCGGGTGCGTGGACGTCGATCCACGAACATACTTCGTCCATCGCGACTGCCGGCCGGTGGTGGAGCCGGGGCAGATGGAACAGCGGTGGATCGGCAAGCGCGGCGGCGGCGCGCGCGAGAAGCTGGCCTTTCACCGTGAGCGGCGCGGAGTTGAAGCCATGCAGGTAAACGATCCTGGTCACGGTGATGGCGTCGCTTGGCTCAGCAGGCTGGACAATGGCCCGCGAGAGCGCAATGACCGCGTTCCGCCCTGAACCTCAAGCTGCGCGCGCAAGTTCGCGCAGGAGCCGGTCGTGAATGCCGCCGAAGCCGCCGTTGCTCATGACCAGCAGAAAATCGCCGGGGCGCGCTTCGGCAACGATCGCGGCGACGAGCGTGTCGAGATCGTCGTGCACCGTTGCCCGCCGTCCGAGCGGCGCAAGCGCCGCCGCGACGTCCCAGCCGAGCCCGCCCGCGTAGCAGTAGACGCGGTCGGCATCGGCGAGGCTTCCGGCCAGCGCGTCCTTCAGCACGCCCCGCTTCATGGTGTTGGAGCGCGGCTCGACGATCGCGGCGATGCGTCCGGCGCCGACCGTCGCACGTAATCCCGCGATCGTGGTGGCGATCGCCGTCGGGTGATGCGCGAAATCGTCGTACACGGCGATGCCGCGCTCGGTGCCGCGCAACTCCAGCCGGCGCCTGATGCCACGAAAATGCGGAAGCGCGCCGAGCCCGATGTCCACCGGGACGCCGGCATGCCACGCCGCGGCCAGCGCCGCCAGGACGTTGAGACGATTGTGACGCCCCAGCTGCCTCGCATCCTCCGCCCAGCGCACGATCCCCTGCGGCGCGCTTCGGTGCGCTACCTTGCCGTCGGAGTCGATCCGCCAGTCCATCGGCGGAACACCCGCCGGCGCCATCCAATCCGCGCCGCCGAAGCGCTCGACCTCCGACCAGGCGCCGCGCGCGAGAACGCGCGCCAGGCTCTCCTCCTCGCCGTTGACGATCAGGCGGCCCGAGCGGGGGACGGTGCGAACCAGATGGTGAAACTGCGTTTCGATCGCCGCGAGATCGGGAAAGATGTCCGCATGGTCGTACTCGAGATTGTTGAGGATCGCCGTGCGCGGTCCGTAGTGGACGAACTTCGAGCGCTTGTCGAAAAAGGCCGTGTCGTACTCGTCGGCCTCGACCACGAAGAATGCGCTGTCGGTCAGGCGCGCGGAGACCCCGAAGTTCACGGGCACGCCGCCGACGAGGAAGCCGGGCCGCAAGCCCGCATGATCCAGTATCCATGCGAGCATCGCAGTCGTCGTCGTCTTGCCATGCGTGCCCGCGACCGCGAGCACCCATTTGTCGCGCAGTACGTTCTCGCTCAGCCACTGCGGCCCGGACGTGTATGGCCGGCGGGCATCGAGAATCGCTTCGACCAACGGGTTGCCGCGCGAGACGACATTGCCGACGACGAACACGTCGGCATCCTGCGCGATGCCCTCGAGCTGCTCCGGGCCGAAGCCCTCGGTGAGCCCGATGCCCAGTGCCGCGAGCTGGTCGCTCATCGGCGGATAGACGTTGGCATCGCAGCCGGTCACCCGATGGCCCGCGGCCATGGCGATGGCGGCGATCCCGCCCATGAACGTGCCGCAAATGCCGAGAATGTGAAGGTGCACGTGCCTGCCGTCAGGTTGGGGCGTGGGCCCTCGCCGCGGCGGGATGCACCGCGTGCCGCGACCAACCCCAGACGAACCAGGCGAACGTCAGCGCGTCGAGTACGAGCACGATCGCGAACGCCAGCCGCAGGCCGTCCCTGGTGTCGAGCCCGAGGCCCGCGCGCGCTGCGTCGACGACCAGGCCGATGCCCCATTGCGTGACGAAGCTGCCGGTGAACATCAGCAGGTTCAACGCCGTGTTTGCGCGGGCGGTGAGCTCCGTGGCGAAGCCGTCGTTCAGCACGGTGAACGCCAGGACATTCACCGCCGCCCCGAATCCGTAGACCGCCCACCACAGGTACGTTCCAGGAACGCCGAAGAAGATCGCCGCCAGTGCGGCGCCGTTGAGCGCGAAGCCCGCCGCGAACAGGTGTCGCGGGTGCATGCCGCGGTGCGCGAGGCGGGTCGCGAGCAATCCGATCAGAACGTAGCCGAGCAGCATCGTCACGCCCAGGACCAGCAGATGGTGCGCCGCCCCAGCGCGATCGTACCCATCGACCTCCATCAGCCACGGCACGGACCACAGTCCCTGGATCGCCATGAACGATCCCATGCCGAAACTCGCGAGCGGCGCGATCCACCAGAAGCGCCGATGTGCGAAAACATGCTCTTGACCCCGGCCCACTGGGCGGCGAATCCCGGCACCTGCGCATGCTTCGGCGATGTCGGGCACCTTGCAACCAGATCCATGCGGCAACCGCATAGGTCGAGATGGCCAGCGCGACGAAGACGCTGCGCCATGAGGTGAAGCGCAACGCAAGCTCGAGCGGAGCTGTAGCGAGCAAGGCGCCTGTGCCGCCGGCCACCATCATCCAGCCGGCCAACGACGCCCTGCCGCTCGACGGGGTACCACGTGGCAATCGCCTTCAGCGGCGCCATCAGGCAGACGGCAACTCCCGCGCCGATCAGTGCGCGGCGCAGCGACGAGCCCCGCGACGCTGTCCGCGAGCGCGAACGCGAGCGCGCCCGCTGCCGCGAGCAGCGAGCAACAGCGGCTCGACGCGGCGCGGCCCGTAGCGGTCGAGCAACATGCCGGCTGGAATCTGCATTGCCGCGAACGCGACGAAATACGCGCTCGTGAGCAGCCCCAGCGACGCCGGCGCGAGCCCGAGCTCGCGCGTCAGTTCGGGCGAGATCACCGCGTTGACCGTCCGGAACAGGTAGGACAGCAGATACCCGGCGGCGAAGGCGAAGTACAGGCGCAGGAACGGCATGGCGGGCACGTTCAGCGGTCGGCGAAGACGGTGCGGCCCGTTTCGGTCAAGTTCAGCCGCGGAAGATGAAATAGACCGCGCCGAGAAGGCACAGCCCGGCCCACAGGAAGTCGAGCTTGACCGGCTGGTCCATGTACATGACGGCGAACGGCACGAACACCGTGAGCGTGATCACTTCCTGCATGATCTTGAGCTGCGCCAGCGAAAGCGCCGTGATAGCCGATCCGGTTCGCCGGCACCTGCAGCAGGTACTCGAACAGTGCGATGCCCCATGACACCAGTGCGGCGATCCACCACGGCGCTGCCGCAGGTGCTTCAGGTGCCCGTACCACGCGAACGTCATGAAAAGGTTGGAGACGGTGAGCAGAGCCGCGCATGCCAATGCGGGATGCGTGGTGACGGGGGCGAAGAAGTTCATCGGCGCAGGATAGGGAATGCGCGGTCGTGTCGACCGCGCGACGGGCTCGATTATCGCGCATCCCGCCGCGCCGGACGGAGGCGGCTTGCTAGCGGTTGAGCGCTGCCGCCAATTCGCGCCGATAGCGGCGCGCGAGCTCGCTGTCGGAGCCAAGCGCATCGAAGATCGTCAGCATGCGCTTGCGACCGATGTCGTCCTGGAAACTGCGGTCCTTCGCGACGATCGCGAGCAGCTCCGGCATCGCGCGCTCGTAGTCTCCATTGGCCGCGAGCGCGTCGGCATAGGCGAGCTTGGCGGCGCAATCGACGGGAGTTCGCGCGGCGGCCGCCGCCAATCGCTCCAGATTGCCGGCTGCGGGCGCACCGAGCGCAATACGCGCCTTGAGCGCGGCGATTCGGCGCTCGGCCTTCGCATCCCGGGCGGCCGCCCGCCGGGGCGATTCCAGTTCGGCGAGAATCGCCGCCGCCTGGTCACGCCGGTCGAGTGCGAGCAACGCTTCGATCCGAGCAAGCAGCGCCGCCTCGTTGGCGGGATCGAGCGCGAACGCGGCGTCGAGCTTCGCGAGCGCGCCGAGGGCGTCCTTGCGCCCGAGCAGCCCTTCCGCGTCCGCCACGAGCGGCGCCGCCGGCGAGGGGACGATGGCCGCCAGAAACTGGCGTACTGCGCTTTCCGGCAAGACCCCCGTGAACTCGTCAACGACCTTGCCGCCGACGAAGGCCTTGACGTTCGGGATGCCGCGGATTCCGTAACGCGCGGCGAGCTCCGGCTCGTCGTCCGTGTTGAGCTTTGCCAGCGTGAGCCGGCCGGCGAACTCTGCTGCGAGCTTGTCGAGGATCGGCCCCAGCATCTTGCACGGGCCGCACCATGGCGCCCAGAAATCCACGAGCACCGGGTGCGTCGCCGAACCCTGAAGCACGACTTCGTCGAAGTTGAGGCGGCCGACATCGACCGCGGGTCCCGTATCTGGCATGGCTCGAATCGGCTTTGGTGCGCTAGACCCGATTCTAGCTTGGGACGAGCGCCCGCCGATTCAAGCCACGCGCCTACGTGAAGGTCAGGGTCATCCCGGCAACGGGCAGCGTCCCGTAATCCGACGACCAGGTCTCGCCGGGCGCGACCGGCCATGCATCGGTGACGGTGCCCGTCGTGATCACCTCGCCGGCCGCAAGCGGTGCAAACTGCGGCTGCGTCGCGAGGACGCGGGCAAGATGCACGAGCGCGAGCGCGGGACTGTCGAGGACGTTTGCGCCCACGCCCGTGTCGACCTCCTCCCCGCCGCGCCGCAACGTCAGCGTGAACGTGGGCAGGAGGGCGGCGATCTCGGCACGATTGCTCTCGGTCACGGCAACGGGCGGTCCTACGATGAGCGCACCGTGCAGCCCGAACGCCGCGGTGCAGTCGGCCGCTTCGAATTTCCACGCGGGGAAATGGCTCTGCACGATCTCGAAGCCGGGCGCGATCCATTCGACACACCCGAGGACCGCCAAAGGATCATCGGTCAGCGGAACGGCGGACTTGATCTTGAACACGACTTCCGGTTCGATCCGCGGCTGGACGAAGCCCTTCAGTTCCTGCGTCGCAACGCCGCCGGTTGCGAACTTCACGGTGTGCGCCCAGGCGTGCGCCCACATCGGCTGGTACACGCCATAGCGCGCCCAGATCGTGCGGTTGGTGAAGCCGATCTTGCGGCCGACCGCCACCCAGCCCTGCCTGCCGCGGCGCCGTTCGATCTCGCACAAGACGTCGTAGGCCGCCGCGACATCGAACGCGGGCTCGGTCTCGGTGAGCGGCGGAATCACCCGCGCATCGTCGTAGGCGGCGATCAGTCGACTCGCGATGGCGGCGATATCCGGCGGCATCCCGCTCAGCGGATCCAGCCCAGCGCTGGCAGCAACGAAGTTCCCCAGGCCCAGGCGGCGAGGGCGACGACCATGCCGATGCCGGCCGCGAGGACAGCGCCGGGCGTGCGACCGAGCCCCATCGCCGTGATCAACGCCCACGCCGCGACACGGCCGATGCCGCCGCAAACGGCAATGCCGGCAATGCTGCCGAGGATCGAGCCACGCTGGCCGGAACGCATGAAGGGTTCGGGTGCTCGGTGAAGGGAGGCCGATGTTACTGCGGCCCGAGGCGGATACCAACGGGCAACAACCCCTAGGGTGGAGCACGCCCGCCGTTGCCGGTCAAATGTCGCCGGACTTACATTGCAAAGACCCCCCGTGCGCAAATTCCCGTTTCGCAGGATAATCGTTGTCCTTTTTCGAGGAGGGCAACCATGAGTGAGCAAAGGGAAGTCGTAA
>CAWELU010000014.1:0-101448 GCA_963809965.1 uncultured beta proteobacterium | reverse complement strand
GCACGCAGATTGTGCTAGTGGACGCTGCTGATTTGGTCTTCTGCGATCGCGGCGCGTCGGTGGCGCTATCGGGGGAGACCGTAATCGAGATGAGCGACGCGCCGACCGGCAACAGTGTGACGCCGACCGCCGCATCGGCCACGCTCGTCGCGTTGTTTGACTGTGACGCGGTTGCGATCAAATGCACACGCCGCGTTAACTGGCAGCTGCGACGTGGGCTCGTCAGCGTCATTAGCGGGGTGGGCTACTGATGAGCTTCGACGCGGAGCAGTGCGCCGACAAGATTTTCGACGCGATGGAACGCCTGCACGCGAAACGGCTCGGTGCGCTCGAAAATCGCATCGCGGCGATCGAGGCCGGACAAAAAGCCGATCCGCAGATCGAGGTGACGCTGGCTAGTTTAGAAAGGCGCTGTTCGAGGAATGCCGATCATGCGCAGGCGCTCGAAAGTCGCATGCGAAAATTGGAAGGCCGAGGATGACCACATCGCTACTCGACGATTTCTCCCCGGACGAACTCGTGGACCTTGGGGCGCCCGATTGCTCCGCCCCGCCCGGCCAGTACGTCTGCGTGGACGAGGACCTTCAGTTGTGGGTGCCGCTCAACCTGGTGCTCGACCGTGTCGCCGCGCGGGCGCGGGTGCCCGCCGCCAAAGTTCTAGACGCTGCGGTACCCGCCGACCATCCGGGGCGCGAGGAGGCTCTCGCGAGAGTGACGACGATCATAAGCGAGGCGATCTGCGCAGACCTCACCGCGCCCAAGCAAGCGCACGACGGGACGAAGCATTAACCGGCGCGCGCGCCTCACCACGAGGCGCAATCGCTGAAAGCGGCGCAAAGCGGCCGTTCGGCATCACCTGTCAACTGACCGCACCCGACCGAGGCTAATGGGATGGTCGCCCCTACTCGAAACGGCATCTAGAAGTGTCATAGTGGCGAATGGGAATTCCCACTGACCGAGAGAGGCGACCGAAATGCAGATTACAACGGTAGGGATCGACCTGGCGAAGAACGTTGTTCAGATCCATGGCGTCGATGGGCGGGGCAACGCAGTATTGAAGAAGCAGCTGCGACGGGAGCAAGTGGCGGCTTTCTTTGCCAACCTGGAGCCGTGCCTGATTGGCATGGAAGCTTGCGGCAGTGCCCACTTCTGGGCGAGAAAGCTGCAGCTACGGGGACACAGCGTGAAGCTGATGGCCCCGCAGTTCGTGAAGCCGTATGTGAAGACGAACAAGAACGACGAGGCCGATGCCGAAGCCATCTGCGAAGCCGTAAGCCGACCCAACATGCGTTTCGTGCCGATCAAGAACGGTGAGCAACAGGCGGTTCTTTCGCTGCATCGAGCCCGCCAAGGCTTTGTCAAGGCACGAACGGCGCAGGCCAATCAGATCCGCGGATTGTTGGCCGAGTACGGGATCGTGGTCCCGCAGGGTATCAGTCACATCGGCAAACGCCTTCCGGAAATTCTGGAGGACGCTGAGAACGATCTGCCCGGCGTGTTCCGTCAGCTGCTGTTCCGGCTTGGGGAACACCTGAAAGAACTTGATCGGCAAGTAGGCGCGATCGAGGCGCAGATTCAGACCTGGCACCGGCAAACCGAGACCAGCCGGAGAGTAGCCGAGATTCCCGGTATTGGTCCGATCACCGCCAGCGCTTTGGTGGCCTCCATCGGGGATGCGAAAGGATTCGCCAATGGCCGACAACTCGCGGCCTGGTTGGGACTGGTTCCGCGGCAGCATTCGAGTGGCGGCAAGCCGTTGTTACTGGGTATCAGTAAGCGCGGCGATACCTATCTGCGAACGTTGATGATTCTAGGCGCCCGCGCGGTCATGCGAGTGGCCGAGCGAAAGTCCGGCTATCAAGCCCATTGGCTGGCGCGCATCATGGCACGGCGAAACAGCAACGTGGCCGCGGTAGCTCTCGCCAACAAGAACGCGCGAACCGTCTGGGCGCTGTTGGCCCACGACCGACGTTTCCGAGCTGATTACTTCCCAGCAGCTGTGCGGGCTTGATCGGACGGCGGCATAGATCTTTCGGCAAACCACGAGGAAGGAGAACCACTTCACCGATTGCTCAGGCAGTCATGACGTGATGGCACGACAGGTCAGACCGTGGCAGGCCAAACCTTTTTTACACTCGGAGCGAAAAGCTCGCGAGGCTGTTGAGGAACCTGCCAGCGCATTCCATCAGGGATAGCGGCCACGAGCCGCATCAAAATCCGGATCTATGGCCGCAATCTTTACCTGCTTACCATCATTGATTGAACGCTTGGCAAACCCGGGGCGACCATCTATGTGTAAAAACGCGATTGCGGTCCGTTTTCGGGGGTATCAAAACCCCTCCCGACACCAAATAAATCGCATACAGCGCGTTCTACGAGGTCGTCGTTGTCGACACCTCGTTTCGCGTGGAGTTTTTACACAGCCTCGACCCTTAGCAGCCATATGGCATTACCCGAAGCGGACGTGGGTGGGAGCATTTACCTAAGGGCTGGAGGGATAATAGTAAGCTAATTGTTCCTGGGACGGGAGGGACCTCCATCGTGGCAGATCAGGGGCGGGCTAGGCGCAAGATCGATGCACTCAACGATCTCGCATTAGCACTTATTGCTGACGGGATGTTGGCGGATGCGATGAAGGCTTGCATCCGTTCCTTACGAGCCAAAGAGACACCCGCCGCGAAAGCGCTGTTCGTTCGTTTGGTCAAAACGAGAACGAGTTACAACAATAGGTTTGTACGGCAATACCTGATTCGCGCTCTCTCTGATCCGTGGTGTCGCACTGGTCAACTTGTTCCTGCAAGCCTTGCACTGATCAAATCTAATCGCGAGGCTGGGCAATGTATTGAACGAGCCGTCGCATCGTGGCCAACGGCGCTATCGAAGGAGGATTTATTCAGAACGGAGGGCCTTGCTGCGTTGGCCACCGATGATCTGCTCAGCGCCGTACTCGAGAACACGCCGGCGGCCGGGCTAGATTTTGAGCACTTCTTAGCGTTGGCTAGGCGAGCCGTCCTTCTTGATGTCTTGGCGTCGCAATCGCCTGACAAAGCCGATTCATTGCTATTGCGTTTCTGTTGCGCCATTGCGCGTCAGTGCTACATCAACGAATACATCTATAACTGTACGACCGAAGAATACGATGGCGTCACTTGGCTCCGCGACGCAATCTCCAAGCGCATCACTGAAGCGAAGCCCGCGCCCGGCGTATGGGTCGCCGCATTTGCCTGCTATTCCCCATTGTCTTTGCTTCCTGACTGCCAACGCCTGGCGGGTGTCATGACGGAGCCCCCGTTAGCTGGTTTGTTCTCGCAACAAGTGAGCCAGCCTATTAAGGAAAATAATTATCGCGCCACCCTGCAAGAGTTGACCCCGATCGATGATGAGACCTCCAGATTGGTGTGCAGCCAATACGAGGAAAATCCGTATCCGAGATGGGTCAGATCACCTTCGATCGACGGCGCCGTCCCTTATAGTGCCTTCTTGACCAGCGAACTCGGTCTCGAATCCCCTCGCTTCGCGCGTCAAGATGACAAGATCGATGTGCTTATTGCTGGTTGTGGTACCGGACAGCAATCGATCCAAACGGCGCAAAGATTTCGGGCGGCGAGGATTCTGGCGGTCGATCTTAGTACAGCGAGCCTCGCCTACGCGAAGCGAAAGACGCGAGAGCTGAGCATTGTCAACATAGAATACGCACAGGCTGACATTCTGAGGCTGGAATCTATTGGCAAGACCTTCGATTTCATCGAATGCGTCGGCGTGCTACATCATCTTGAGGATCCAATGGCAGGTTGGCGCGTTCTTCGATCCATATTGCGCCCTGGCGGCGTCATGCATATCGGTCTCTATAGCGAGCTTGCTCGTCGGGAAATCGCTGCCGCTCAAGACCTTATCGTCGCTCAAGGCTACGAGGCGACGACGGAAGGGATTCGTCAGTTCCGACTTGATCTGCAATTGGTCGACCGATGGCGTCCGTTTAGGAGCCTGACAGCCATGGAGGATTTCTACGACACGAGTGGCTGCCGTGATCTGTTGTTCCACGCTAAGGAGCACCGCTTCACCCTGCGTCAGATCAAGGAAATCCTTGCAGAGCTTGAACTCGACTTCTTGAAGTTCAACGTAGATTTGGCCGTGCAGCAGCGGTACTCGCTGCAATACCCGGGCGAACTCGCGCGAGCCGATTTGAACTGCTGGACGCAATTCGAAGTGGAAAATCCGAGTACATTTCTTGGCATGTATAACTTTTACGTGCACAGACGCGCCTAGCGCATCGACGTCAATCGCTCCCCACGCGTAAAGAGTCCCTTGGCGGGTGGGCAACGCCTTGCGCGGCTATGTTGCGAATTATCCGAGCGGAGACACGTAGCGAATCTACAGTCGCCGTGCCTGGACGTTGGTGGGCGCTATGACTGCTTTCGGGCAAACTCGCTTAGGACGGCTAATGGCCGGTTTCGGTCCGCTGAGTCGGTCGATCAGATGTCCGCTGTTTGGAACGACATCATCCGGGATAGGTCCAGGGTAGCCGGGCGCTTCAATGCGTGCGCCGTGCATCGTTTTCGCGACCGGCGAGGCATCGCCGATCACGCGATTCTATTCGCCGACGAGCATCGTGGCCCGCTCGCGCGTCACCGGCTCGACGCCGATCGCGGCGCAGGTTTTCAGGTAGCGCGCGTAGAACTCGGCGTCGTCAGGGTCGGGCAGATCGGAAGCGTCGATCATGGTGGCGCATTGACTTTGCGCTCTTACATCATCCGTTACACGGATCGCCGCTTGAGCCTAAAAGTTAGCGAGTGCTAACCTTGAAAGCCTTGCTGTTATTGATGCCGGTGGAAGGAGTTGAACCCTCGACCTTCGCATTACGAATGCGCTGCTCTACCAACTGAGCTACACCGGCGCAAATCCTGGTACTTCGCGCCGCAAAGCTTCCCCGCAATTCTTCGGCGCGAAAATGCGAATTATAGCCGAGGCGACGAAATTGCCGCCAGCAGCGGCGCACGTCCGACAATGACGCCTCCCCGTCAGCGCAGCGCAGGTGACAGCAACGTCGCGAGCAACCCCGACACGCCGTTCCAGAGTATCTGCACACCAATGCAGAGCAGGATAAAGGCGGACAGGCGCACCACCACGCTGGTGCCGGCTTCGCCGAGTACGCGCTGAAGTCTGTCGGCGTAGCGATAGCAGACAAACACGCTGGCGGCAACGGCCAATGCACCGATGGCGTCGGCAGTACCATTCACCAGCACCCCCTGGACGGTTCGCGGATGATTGGCACCGATGGTAATCGCCACCGAGATGCTTCCCGGCCCGACCGTGAGAGGCAGGGTCAGCGGGTAGAACGCCCGGCTTGCGATCGCGCTCGCATGGCCCGACGAAAATTGCGCGCCACCGAGCGTCGTCGAGTCCTGGCGCAGAAGGTCCCAGCCGGCCGCACAGACGACGATTCCGCCTGCGACCTGCACGATCGGGACGGAAAGCCCGAAGAAATCGAGCACATAGGTGCCGATGAACATCGAGCCCAGCAGCAGCGCAAACGCATTGACCGCGACTCGTTGCGCGAACATGGCGCGCGCCTGCGGCGAGCAGTCGCCGGTCATGGCCAAGAAAACTGGCGCTCCGCCGACAGGGTTGACGATGGGGAACAGCGCCGCGACCACGAGCAGCACGCCTTCGACCAGGAGACGCAAGTTGGCGGTCATCGTGATTGGTGCCTGGCAGGTCCCGAGAGTCTGCGCCGACGCTGCCCGCCGGCGGAAACGAACATACCATGCGCCGGTACACGAAAGAGCCCCGGCAAGTTCGATGTCCGCACCCAGCGGGTCTGCGTCTTGTCACCTCGGAGTACGCGATCGCGCCTTGTTACGCTGCGGTACACTTCGAAAGCGTCCGCCTGTCCATCGATGCTTGTCGGACCGTGGCGTGATTTCGTCCCGTGTCTGCCACCCGTACTCTTTTCGGATTCCATGCGGTCACCGCGCGCCTGCGGCAGCGGCCCGAGTCGGTCCGTGGCGTCTACCTGGCTACCACGCGGCACGATGCCCGGGCACGCGAGCTCGCAGTGCGCGCCGAGGCGGCGCGATGCCCGGTTCACGCCGCCGACGAAGCACGCCTGACGCAGTTGGCGGGCTCGGAGCGGCATCAGGGTGTCGTCGCGATCGTCGACGCCACCGTCCCGGCGGTTACGCTCGACGAGGTGCTCGAAAGCCTAGCCGAGCCCGCGCTGCTGCTGG
The DNA here is from genome assembly GCA_963809965.1 of uncultured beta proteobacterium. GTDB lineage: Bacteria > Pseudomonadota > Gammaproteobacteria > Burkholderiales > Casimicrobiaceae > CAIWHR01. The sequence goes on along the minus strand of CAWELU010000014.1, from coordinate 95,221 downwards.
TGCTCGATGGCGTAACCGATCCGCACAATCTCGGTACCTGCCTGCGCAACGCGGATGCGTTCGGCGCGCAGGCCGTGATCATCCCCAAGGACCGTGCCGCCGGCGTCAACGCCACCGTCGCGAAGGCAGCAAGCGGCGCGGCCGACACGGTCCCGGTGATCACGGTCACGAATCTCGCGCGCACCCTGCGCACGCTCAAGGAGAATGGCGTGTGGCTTCTCGGTGCCGATGTCGGAGGCGAAAGCCTGTTCGATGCCGATCTCAGGGGACCGATCGCGTGGGTGCTCGGTGCGGAAGGTTCGGGCTTGCGGCGACTCACGCGCGATACCTGCGACCGCATCGTCGGTATTCCGCTCGTCGGCACGGTGGGAAGCCTGAACGTCGCGGTCGCCAGTGGAATCTGCCTCTACGCGACGCGGAACGTCCGCCAGCGCGGGCAGTGATATCCGAGATCGGGATTGGCATGGAACTGGTGCGTCGTCAGATATCATGAGGGGGCAGGCGGCGTCCGGTCCGGCGAATGTGCCGCCGGCGTCGCAAAGCGGGTGGCGCGCAGCGCTTCGTCGTGTGTTGACGGAGTGCTGCGCGCCGGGTACCCGCTCGACGTCACGGTTGGCGGCTCCCATTCGCCGGACCGGACTCCGCCCGCCAAGACAAACCGACGCAGGACAAAGAAAAACCCCGTGCGTGCTTTGGCACCCACGGGGTTGGCGATCAGCCGCCGCTTCGACCGTCGGTCGCAGGTGATGCACCCGGTGCTGCGTTGGATGCACCGCAGCAGGCCTTACTCCTTGATGTCGACCCCGTAGAAGTTGTGCCGCCCGAACGGGGAGAGCTTGAAGTCGACGACTTCCTTGCGGACCGGCTTCAACTGGACCGCATGCGCGATCGTGAACCACGGCGCCTGCTCCTTGAAGATCACCTGCGCCTGCTTGTACAGCTCCGTTCGTTGTGGCTGGCCCGAGATCGTCTTGGCACGCTGAACGAGGTCCTCGTAGGGCTGGTAGCAGAACTTCGCGACGTTGCTGCCGCCGGTCTTCGCAGCCTCGCAGCCGAGCAGCGTGGCGAGGAAGTTGTCGGGGTCGCCGTTATCGCCCGTCCAGCCCAGCATCCCCATCTGATGCTCGCCGGCCTGCATGCGCTTGCGGTATTCGCCCCATTCGAAGCTCTTGATCTCGGCCGTCACGCCGACCTTGGCGAGGTCCGCCTGCATCAGCTCGGCGATGCGCCGCGCGTTGGGGTTGTACGGGCGCTGCACCGGCATCGCCCACAGGTCGGTGGTGAAGCCGTTGGGATAGCCCGCGTCGGCCAGCAGCTTCTTCGCGGCGGCCGGATCATAGGGGTCATCCTTGATCGCGTCGTTGTACGACCATTGCGTCGGCGGGATCGGATTCTTCGCGGCCACCCCGGTGGTGAGGTACACCGCATCGATGATGGCCTTCTTGTTGATCGCCATGTTGATCGCCTTGCGCACCCGCACGTCGTCGAACGGCTTCTTCGTCGTGTTGTAGGCGAGATAACCGACGTTGAGCCCGGGTTGCTCCAGCACCTGGACGTTGGGATCCTTGCGGATCGCATCGAGATCGGCTGGATTGGGATAGGGCATCACGTGGCATTCGCCCTTCTGCAGCTTGGCCCAGCGCACCGACGCGATCCGGTGTGATCGAGAACACGAGATCGTCGATCTTCGCCTTGCCGCCCCAGAATTGCGGGAACGCCTTGTAGCGCAGTTGCGCGTCCTTCTGGTACGCCACCAGGTAGAACGGGCCGGTGCCGATGGGTTCCTGGTCGATCTTCTCGGGCGTGCCCGCCTTCAGCATGGCGTCCGCGTACTCCTTCGACTGCACGCCCGGCGTATTCCATCGCCAGGTTCGACAGGAACGGCGCCTCGGGCTTTTCGAGCGTGATCCGGACCGTGTAGTCGTCGACCTTCTCCACGGACTTCAGCAGCTTGGGCATGCCCATGTCCATGAAGTACGAGTGGTTCGCGCTGGTGACCTTGAAGTAGGGATTGTCTTCCTTCCACTGCCGCTCGATGGCGAAGATCATGTCGTCGGCGTTGAAGTCACGCGTCGGCTTCCAGGCGCGGTGGTTGTGCCACTTCACACCCTTGCGCAGGTAGAACGTGTAGACCTTGCCGTCGGGTGAAATGTCCCAGCGCTCGGCCAGTCCCGGCACGACCGCGGTGCCGCCACGCTCGAAATCGACGATGCGGCTGTAGATCTGGCTGTTGGCGTCGAACGAAGTGCCGGTCGTGTTGACGGCCGGGTAGAAGTTTTCGGGGCTTCCTTCGGAGCAGAACACCAGCGTCTTTGCGGCGGCGCCCGTCGAGAGCAGCAGGGCGGGGACGGCCAGCGCGACGACGAGGGCGCGCCGGGCGCCGTGGGGCCAACGCGTGGCCGGATGAGTGCTTGTCATGTCAGTGACTCCTGTGAGTGGGCTGCGCTCAATGCAGCACGTGAGGACCGGCATCGGGATGACCGGGTTCGAGAAACTGGTGCGCAAGATGGCATGATACCTGCCGTCCGTCCAGCGGGCGCAGCGTCGGGCGCTCGTTCCGGCAGCGGTCGACCGCGTGGGCGCAGCGGGTGGAAAACACGCAGCCCTGCGGGGGATTCAGCGGCGAGGGCAACTCGCCCTTGAGCACGATCCGCTCCGACCGGTCGACGCCGAGAATGCCCGGGGTCGAGGCCAGCAGCGCCTGGGTGTAGGGATGCAGTGGCCGGGTAAAGATGCGCTCCTTCGGGCCCTGTTCCATCGCCAGGCCCAAGTACATGACCAGCACGTCGTGCGCGATATGCCGCACGACGCCCAGGTCGTGCGAGATGAAGAGATAGGCGAGACCAAGCTCGGCTTGCAGGTCGGCCAGCAGGTTCAGCACCTGCGCCTGCACCGACACGTCCAGCGCCGACACCGGCTCGTCGGCCACCAGCAAGGCGGGATTGAGCATCAGCGCCCGCGCGATGGCGATGCGCTGCCGTTGTCCGCCCGAAAACATGTGCGGATAGCGCACGTAATGCTCGGGCCGCAGCCCGACCTTTGCCAGCATCGCGCGTGCCCGCTCGGCGCGCTCGGCGGGTCCGAGGCGGGTGTTGACCGCCAGCGGCGCTTCCAGGATCGCGCCGATCTTCTTGCGCGGATTCAACGAGCCGTAGGGATTCTGGAACACCATTTGCACGGCCTTGCGCAGCCCCGGGTACTCCCTGGGGTGTGCATTCACCGTATCGATGCCGCCCAGCCGCAGTTGACCTGCCGTCGGTTTCTCGATGAGCGACACCACTCGCGCCAGCGACGACTTGCCGCAACCGGATTCGCCGACCACGGCGAGCGTGCGTCCGGCCTCGACCACGAACGAGACGCCGCCAACGGCGTGAAGCTTCGCCGGGTCGCGCAGCGGGCCGCGCCGGATCTCGTAGACGCGTGTCAGATCGCGTGCTTCGACGGCCGCTGCGCTCATCCTGGCGCCTCTGCTTCGATCTGACGCTCGCGGGCGATGGCCGCGTCGCGCTGCGGATCTCCCAGCGGAAAGTGGCATCGAACCTGGCCGCCGAACCACGGCCGCGTCTCGGGCCGCGACTGGCAGGACTGCGCCGTCGCATAGGTGCAGCGTGGCGCGAAGAGGCAGCCCTGCGGCCGGTCGTACAGCCCCGGGACGACGCCGGGGATGGTGGCGAGGCGGGTCTCGCCGGTGCTGCGCTCCGGCATCGCCGCAAGCAATGCGGCCGTGTAGGGGTGCTGTGGCGCCGCAAAGAGTGCGTCGGCACTGCGTTCCTCGACCACTTGGCCGGCGTACATCACCGCTACCCGCTGCGCCATCTCGGACACGACGCCCATGTTGTGGGTGACCAGCACCAGTGCCATGCCCCGCTCGCTCTGCAATGCGCGCAGCAGATCCAGAATCTGGGCCTGGATCGTGACATCGAGCGCCGTGGTGGGCTCGTCGGCGATCAGGAGCCGCGGATTGCAGGCGATGGCCATCGCGATCATCACCCGCTGGTTCATGCCTCCGGATAGCTGGTGCGGGAAGTCCGTGAGACGACTTGCGGCGGCCGGTATTCCCACCTGCTCCAGCAGTTCGACCGCACGGGTCCGTGCCGCCTTGTGATCCATTCCCAAGTGCAGCCGCAGCGTTTCGGTGAGCTGAAAACCGACGGTAAAACACGGATTGAGGCTGGTGGTCGGATCCTGGAAGATCATCGCCACATCCTTGCCGATGAGCTTGCGCCGCTCGCGGTCGGAGACGGTCATCAGATCGGTGCCGCCAAAATGCATCCGCCGGGCCTGCACGCGCCCGGGATAGGCGACCAGACCCATCAGCGCCAGCATGGATACGCTCTTGCCGGATCCCGATTCGCCGACAATTCCCAGGACTTCGCCTTCGTCGAGTGACAGGCTCACGCCTTCCACCGCGTGCATCACCGCGCCCTGCGAGGGAAACTCGACATGAAGGTCTTCGATTTCGAGGAGTGCCATGGCGTCGCGCCCTACCGTTTGAGCTTCGGGTCCAGCGCGTCGCGCAGCCCATCGCCCAGCAGGTTGAACGCCAGCACGGTGATCAGGATCATCAATCCGGGAAAGGTCACCACCCACCAGGCGCGCAGCACGAATTCGCGCGCGTCGGCCAGCATGGTGCCCCACTCCGAAGCGGGGGGCTGCGCACCCAGACCGAGAAAGCCCAGGGCGGCGGCATCGAGGATAGCGGTCGAGACTCCAAGCGAGGCCTGCACGATCAAGGGGGCGGCGCAGTTCGGCAGCACTTCGTTGAACATCAGCCGCAAACGGCCGGCACCGATCGCGCGTGCGGCAGTGACGTAATCCTTGGACGTCTCCGAGATCACCGCCGCTCGCGTGATGCGCACGTAGTGGGGAAGCACGACCACCGCCACCGCGAGCATGGCGTTCATCAGTCCCGGCCCGAGGATGGCAACGATCACGATGGCGAGCAACAGGCTGGGGAGCGTCAGGATGATGTCCATCAACCGCATGATTGCGATCTCGGCGATGCCGCGAACGAATCCCGCCACCAGTCCAAGGGCGATGCCGACCACGATGGAGAGGGCAACGACCGCGATGCCGATCAACAGTGACAGGCGCGCCCCGTAGATGAGCCGGGACAGGATGTCGCGGCCGATGGCATCGGTGCCGAGCAGATAAGCCCAGGAGCCGCCGGCCTGCCACGCAGGTGGTTGCAGAAACGCCGAGTTGTTGGTCAGGTTCGGTGGGTACGGAGCCAGCACCTCGGCGAACGCAGCCATCAGCAGGACGGCCACGACGATCGTCAATCCCGCGACGGCGCCGCGGTTGGCGCGGAAGTAGCCCCAGAATTCGCGCAGCGGACCCGGCGGCGCCGCCGCCGCGATCGATGGCGCGAGCGATTCGGTGGTCATGTCGCGCGCCGGATCCGGGGATTGATGATGCCGTAGGTCACGTCGACCAGAAGATTGACCAGCATGACCACGAGGCCAAGCAACAGGAGGCCGCCCTGCAACACCGGATAGTCGCGCCGGTTGATCGCTTCGATCAGCCACTTGCCCACCCCGGGCCAGGAGAAGATGGTCTCGGTCAGGATCGCGCCGGTGAACAGCACGCCGACCTGCAGGCCGATCACGGTGACGACCGGAATCAGCGCATTGCGAAACGCGTGCAGTGCAATCACCCGGACATTCGACAAGCCCTTGGCCCGAGCGGTGCGGATGTAATCCTCGCCCAGCACTTCGAGCATCGCCGAGCGCGTCATGCGCGCGATGATTGCCAGCGGGTTGGTACCCAGCACGATCGTGGGCAGGATCAGGTGCGAAACCGCCGACTGCAACGCCCCCTTTTCGCCGGACAGGAGCGCATCGATGGTCAGGAAGCCGGTTACCGGTTCGAGGTAGTACTTCACCCCAATGCGCCCGGACACCGGCGTCCAACCGAGTTGCACGGAAAACAGCAGGATCAACAGCAGTCCCCACCAGAAGATCGGCATCGAATAGCCGGTGAGTGAGATTCCCATGACGCCATGGTCGAAGACCGAATTGCGGCGCACCGCCGCCAGCATGCCGGCGGGAATGCCCACGATCAACGCGAAAATGATCGCGCAGAGTGCGAGCTCGACCGTGGCCGGGAAAAGCGCGAGGAATTCGCGGACCACCGGCTCCTGGGTGATCATCGACTTCCCGAGGTCGCCGCGCAGGACGCGGCCGATGTAGATCCCGTACTGCACCAGCACCGGCCGATCGAGACCGTATTCCTTGAGGAGCGCCGCGTGCCGAGCGGGGTCGATGCCACGTTCTCCGGCCATGGTCTCGATCGGGTCGCCGGGAACCACCCGGATCAGCGCAAATGCGAGGAGGGTCATTCCGAGGAACGTCGGAATGATCAGGCTGACGCGGGTCAGGAGGAAACGAAGCATTGCCGGGGCGGGGTGAATCAGGCCGGTATTGAACCACAAATCGGTCGCTCCACTGACCGTCATGACTTGAGAGGTTGCGGTCGTGTGACCCGGTTCGCGAACGGGCGTGGGATGATTCCGCGCCCACCCGCGATCCGACGCACGCTGCTGCGCCCGCGCGCATTGACGCCCTCCGGGGGGTTAGGCATCATCGGGCGGCCCCAAGACGCGATTTGCTCCCGGCCTCCAAAGTGGCGGACGATGGGCTAAAGCTGATGTGTCGGCCGATGTGGCGATTCGCCTTGGCGTCGATCCCCGCGCCAAGACAAGCGCAGGGACCCGCGCCGGTGGGCGAGAGCCGGTCCTCGGGGGTGCGTCCAGCGGCTCCTATCGCAAGCGTTAGGGCACACCAATGAGCAATCCTGTCGAGCATATCCGGGGCTGGCATGCCGATCTGGCGGCGTTGCGGCGTGACCTGCACATGCACCCCGAGCTCGGCTTCGAGGAGCGCCGGACGGCGAAGATCGTCTGCGAGCGTCTCGCCGCGCTTGGCATCGAGTTCCATACCGGAATCGGGCGGACGGGGGTGGTGGCCGTCGTGCGTGGACGTGCCGACACCCGCGGCAGCACGGTTGGTCTGCGGGCGGACATGGATGCGCTCCCGATGCAGGAAGAGAACGAATTCGCCCACAAGTCGCGCTATGACGGCCGGATGCATGGCTGCGGCCACGACGGGCACACGACCATGCTGCTCGGCGCGGCGCGCTACCTCGCCGAGACCCGCAGTTTCGACGGTACGGCGTATCTGATCTTCCAGCCCGGTGAGGAGGGCTACGCCGGCGCGAAAGCAATGATCGAGGACGGATTGTTCGAGCGGTTTCCGGCGGAGCAGATCTTTGCGCTTCACAACTGGCCGGCCCTGCCGCCCGGGCAGATCGGCATCACCCCGGGTCCGGCGATGGCGGCGGCGGACCGGGTCGAAATCACCATCGATGGACGCGGTGGTCATGGCGCGCATCCGCACGTCGCCGTCGATCCCGTTCTCGTCGCCGGTCACATCATCACTGCCGTGCAATCGATCGTCAGCCGCAACGTGAGCCCGATCGATACCGCGGTCGTGAGTCTATGCGCGATGCACGCGGGCAATCCTGGCGCGATGAGCGTCATCCCTTCGCATGCCACTCTGGTGGGCACCGTGCGGACGTTCCGGCCGGCGACGCAGGATCTGATCGAGCGGCGCCTCGGGGAACTGATTCCGGCAATTGCCGCTGCCTTCGGTGCCCGCGCCGTGCTGCGGTACGAGCGTGTCTATCCGGCGACCATCAATCACGGTCCCCAGGCCGACTTCGCGGCGCGGGTGGCGGAATCGTTGATCGGCGAGGACAACGTGGTCCGCAACCTCGATCCGTCGATGGGGTCGGAGGATTTTTCGTTCATGCTGCGGGCGAAGCCCGGCGCGTTCGCGCGGCTCGGGCAGGGGGGCGCGGAAGGTGGCTGCTTCCTCCATAACAGCAAATACGACTTCAACGACGACGTGATCCCACTGGGTGCGGGCTATCTCGCGGCGCTGGTGGAACAGGCGATGCCGCTCGCAGGTCCGTAGTCGGGCGCGATTGCACGCATGGCAACCCTGTCCATCTTCCGTCGATGAGCGCCGTCCCCCATTTCTCCCAAACCTACTCCGAGGCGCGCATCAAGTTCTTCGCGGGCGCCCGGTCGCGGCATCTCGGAGTGGAAACCCAGGCCCTGCCGGAACTGAAGGGAATCGACGGCGAGGCGCTCGCGATGGACGTGGCGTTGGGAGGGGTTACGGATGCGCCCGGCCTGCTGATCGTCACGTCCGCGACGCACGGCGTCGAGGGCTACTGTGGGTCCGGGTGCCAGATCGGATTCCTGCACGACGACGGATTCTGGGCGGCGGTCGCCAACGCGCGCGTTGGCGTGCTCCTGGTTCATGCGGTAAATCCGCACGGCTTTTCCTACGGGCGTCGGGTGAACGAGAACAACGTCGACCTGAACCGCAATTTCCTGGATTTCGGGGAGGCGATTCCCGTCAACGCGGCCTACGCGGAGATCCATCCGCTGCTGCTGCCCGACCGATGGCCGCCGCCGATGGCGAACGAGGCGCGCATCGCCGCCTACATCGCGGCCCATGGTCGGAGCGCATTGCAGGCGGCGATTACCGGTGGCCAGTACGCGTTCGCGGATGGGATGTTTTTTGGCGGTACACGGCCCACCTGGAGCAACCTGGCGTTGCGCTCGGTACTGCGTCGCCATGCGTCGGAGCGCGATCGGCTCGGCTGGATCGACATTCACACCGGGCTTGGGCCGCGCGGGCACGGCGAGAGGATCTACGCGGGCCGTGACATTGCATCCGACGTGGCACGCGCGCGCGAATGGTGGGGGGCGGAGGTCACGTCGTTCTTCGATGGGTCGTCGTCGTCCGCCCGACTGACCGGCATCGTCACCGACGCTGTGCCCGTAGAATGTCCGGGCGTCGAGTACACTGCGATCGCCCTCGAGTACGGCACCGTCCCGCTTCTCGACGTGCTGCAGGCGCTGCGTGCGGACCACTGGCGACATAACCATCCCGAAGCGCGCGCGGATCAGCAGGCAGAGTTGCGACGGCAGATGCGCGACGCCTTCTACGTCGATGCGGAAGACTGGAAGGAACGGGTCTACGTGCAGGCGCGGGAGGCCGCGCTCGCGGCCGTGGGCCGGCTCGCGCCGCACTGAGGCGAATCTCGACTTGGCAGCGAAACGTCATTGCGAGGATTGCGCGAACGGGGGAAGTGCTGCGGAAATAGGGCGGCCGCGTTCGCTGTTTGCACCAAGTGAATCCCATTGCCCGAGCGGGCGGCTGGCTGCGCGAAGCGTCCAACGAGTGGTTGCGCTGATGACGACCGAGGGGAACATCGAGTGTCCGATCTGACGCGGCGCGCATGCCCTGCGCGCCCGGCGTCGCGTCGGAACCTCGCGACGAGGAGAATCGCTATGCGTAAGACGACTTTGCTGGCCGCCTTTCTGCCGCTCGTGCTCCCGGGCTGCCAGACCTGGGGCCCGACCTGGAGCGAGGTGACCGGCGACCGCTACAACCGGGCGATCATGTTTCGCCGGCCGGCGATCATCGAACGCGTCGATGACCAGGGTGCGTTCGTGTCCAATCCGATCCGGATCGTTCCCGGAATGCGCCGGTTGGTGCTGGGAGCTCCCATGCCGGACTGGCCGGGCGGCGGCGATCTGCAGGTGTTCATGCTCGATGCCCAGCCGTGCCAACGCTACTACCTCAATGCGCAGTTTCAGAACAACGTGCTGCGCGAGTGGAGCCCGGTTATCGACTACGTCGAAGGCATCGCAGGCTGCACCGTCGAGCCGAAGAAGTAGGCGCGCGGCAGCGGCGACGCGGGGCAACACAACCCGTGGCCGGTCGCAAACGAGCCGGCAATCGGGGCCGCCGAGGGCCGGGCGCCCGATGCGGATCGGCTATAATTTCGCATTTTTCGGCGCCACCCGGTCGGTAGCATGCAACGTCGGCGGGGCGCCGCGCGTTGAACCGACGCCTGTGTTGCCGTCACGTCCAAAGCCAGGACACTTTGCGCCTCAACCAGATCAAGCTTTCCGGGTTCAAATCCTTCGTCGACCCGACGGCCATCGGCACGCCGGGTGAGCTCGTCGGCATCGTCGGCCCCAACGGCTGCGGCAAGTCCAACGTGATCGACGCCGTGCGGTGGGTGCTGGGCGAATCGAAAGCCTCGGCCCTGCGCGGCGAGTCGATGCAGGACGTCATCTTCAACGGTGCGGGGGAGCGCAAGCCCGTGGGGCGCGCGTCGGTCGAGCTCTGCTTCGACAACAGCGCCGGCCGGATCGGGGGCCAATGGGGCCAGTATGCAGAGCTCTCGATCAAGCGTGTGCTGACGCGCGACGGCGACTCGACGTATTACATCAACAGCATTCCGGTGCGCCGCCGCGACATCCATGATCTGTTCCTCGGCACCGGCCTCGGTCCGCGCGCCTACGCCATCATCGAGCAGGGCATGATTTCACGGGTGATCGAGGCGAAGCCCGAGGAATTGCGGATCTTCCTCGAGGAGGCCGCGGGCGTCTCCAAGTACAAGGAGCGGCGCAAGGAGACCGAAGGTCGCCTTCGCGACACGCGGGAGAACCTGTCCCGCGTCGAGGACATCCGGATCGAGCTCGGCAGCCAGCTCGAGAAGCTCGAGCAGCAGGCGAAGGTCGCCACGGAATACCGCGCGTGCGAGGCGAACCTCCGGCGGGCTCAGCAGCTGCTGTGGTACTCGCGGCAGCAGGACGCTGCGAGTGCGCGTGCCCGGCATGGCGCCGCCATCGCGACGCTCACGGTCGCGCTCGAGGGCTTGCAGGCCGACGTACGCGCCGCCGAGGCAAAGCTCGATACACTCCGCACCGAGCACTACGCCGCGGGTGACACGCTGCACGAGAAGCAGGGCGAATTCTATGCCGCAAATGCCGAGGTCACGCGTCTCGAGCAGCAGCTCGCCTACGCGCGCGACAGCGAGACGCGGATCACGCAGCAGGTTGCGCAGCTCACGGAGCAGATCGGGGCGCGCACGGCGCAGGAGGCAGCGCTCGCCGTCGACCGCAGGGGCGCGGAAGCTGCACTGGAGCAGGCGCTGGCCGCGCGGCAGCGGACCAGCGAGGAGGAGGTGACTGCGAACGCGGCATTGCCTGCGCTCGAGCAGGCCGTGGCGGAGGCAGCGGCGGCAAGCGCATCGTTGCAGCAGCAGATCGCCCTCGCCGAGCAGGCGATCCGCGTCATCGAAACCCGGCGCGAACACCTCGACCGCACGCTCGCGCAATTGGCGCAGCGGCGGGAACGGCTCGTTGGCGAGTTGCACGAGCTCGCGGCGCCGGTCACCGGGCAGATCGCCGAAGTCGAAGAGCAGCTGCGGGGAGAAACGGCCGAGCTCGAATCCAAGCGCGTTGGGCTTGACGCGCTGCGCGACTCCGTGCAGGGCCTGCAGGAGCGCCAGAAGGCTGCGAGCGAGGCGGCGCAGCAGACGGGGCGCGAGCTCGCCGATCTCGAGGCACGCGAACAGGCGCTCTCCGCCTTGCAGGCGAAGATCGGCCAGGGTCAGGACAGCGCCCAATGGCTCGAAGCACGTGGGCTCGCGCATGCGCGCCGGCTGTGGCAGGGACTCGACATCGAGCGGGGCTGGGAAGACGCGCTCGAGGCCGTCCTGCGCGAGCGGCTGAACGCCGTCGAACTGGACCGGCTCGAGTCGGCATTGGCCTGGGGCGAAGGTGCCGGCGAGGGCACCCCCCCGCGCGTTGCCGTCTATGTGGCGGTAGCAAATACCGTGATGGAAGCGGGCGCGACAGGCGACGCGCTGCAAGCGAAACTTTCCTCGGTGCGCCCTGAAATCGCGCGCCTGCTCGCCGATTGGCTGCGTGGCGTTCGCTGCCGCGACACGCTGGCCGATGCTCTCGACGCGCGGGGCGAATTGGGGGTCGGGGAATCGTTCGTCACTCCGAACGGCCATCTCGTCAGCGCGCAGGCGATCGGGTTCTTCGCGCCGGACAGCGAGCTGCACGGCGTACTGGCTCGCCAGCGCGAACTGGCGGAGCTCGAACGCGGAATCCGCGATGCGCGCGCGGTGGCCCAGACCGCACGCGAAGCGCAGGCTCGACTCGAAGGTGAGCTCGACCTGGCGCAACGCGATTACCACGCCGAGAGCCTTGCATTCTCCTCACAGCAGCGCCGCTGCCACGACCTCGAGCTCGAGCTCGTCCAGTTGCGCCAGGCGGCGGAAGCGGCGGAGCGGCGCCGCGCTCAGATCACCGACGAACTTGCGGACGTTCAGACGCAACGTGCTGCCGAGGAGCAGCAGGCCCAGGCGCTCGCGCGGGAGCTTGCCGATGCCCAATCGACGCTGCATGACGAACTCGGAAAGCGCGATGCCGCGCGCGACGTCGTCAACGAGGCCGAGGTCGCCCTTGCGCGCGGTCGCGAGCGCGTGCGCAATGCCGAGCGGGCGGCGCAGGAGGCAGCATTCGCGGAACGCAGCAGCCGCGACCGGCTCGCCGAGCTCGAGCGGCGCCGGGAGTCGCTCGCCGCACAGGCCGAGCAACACCAGGGCCTGCTAGGGCAACTGACTTCGGAGCGGGCGGCGATCGACTGGACGCCGGTCGAGGAGGCGTTGCAGCAGCAACTTCACGTGCGCGGCGCTGCCGAGCAGGCGCTGGCCGCTGCGCGCGATCACCAGGAAAGCCTCGGCGCCGACCTGCGCACCGCCGAGGAGGCGCGACTGCAAGCCGAGCAGAAGCTCGATCCGGCACGCGCGAAGATCGAGGAAATGCGCCTCAAGGAACAGGCGGCCGCGCTAGCCGAGCAGCAGTTCACCGACCAGCTCGCCGAGGCGCACGCCGATCTCGCCGTTCTCCCCGACGAGCTCAAGGCGTTCGGCAACAAGTCGGCGCTGCCGGCCGAGATCGAGCGGCTGGGACAGGCGATCGCGGAGCTCGGCGCCGTCAACCTCGCGGCGCTGGACGAATTGCAGATCGCCACCGACCGCAAGCAATACCTCGATTCGCAGGCCGCGGATCTCACCGAGGCGATGGCGACGTTGGAGAACGCGATCCGCCAGATCGACCGCGAATCGCGGCAGATGCTCCAGCAGACCTTCGACACGGTCAACGAAAACTTCGCGCGGCTTTTTCCGATGCTGTTCGGCGGCGGGCAGGCTCGCCTTGTGCTAACCGGGGAGGAGATCCTCGATTCCGGCGTGCAGGTCGTCGCCCAGCCCCCGGGCAAGCGCAATACGTCGATCCACTTGCTGTCAGGCGGCGAGAAGGCCCTCACGGCCATCTCGCTTGTCTTCGCGCTGTTCCAGCTGAACCCTGCGCCGTTCTGCCTGCTCGACGAGGTCGACGCGCCGCTCGATGATCCGAACACCGACCGGTTCTGCCGGATGGTCAAGGCGATGTCCGGCCAGACGCAGTTCCTGTTCATCACGCACAACAAGATCACGATGGAGATGGCCAACCAGCTCGTCGGGATCACGATGCCCGAACCGGGCGTGTCGCGCGTTGTCGCCGTCGACATCGCCGAGGCGCTGGAGATCGCGGTCGCGGGAACGGCCTAGGATGAACGGCTCCCAGACTCACGTTGTCCGCCGCCCGGTGGGGTGGTCAGTGCCCTTCGGGCGGCCGGGCGGGCACTGAAATGACCTCGCTTCAAATCGGCCTGATTGCCGCCGGCATCGCGCTCGTTGTCGGTGTCATCGTCTACAACTGGCTGCAGGAGCGTCGTGTCCGGCGCCGGATCGAAGATGCCTTCGGCAAGCCCGCTCGCGATGCGTCGAGCAATCCGGCGCCTGCCGCCTCTCAGCAACGCATCGAACCGACGCTTGCCGCGGCCCGGGAGGGCGACGTCGTGCCGGAGAATGCGGCCCGCGACCTCGATGCCGGCGATCCGGACGGTGGGTATGAGCCTCCCCTCGAGATCCAGGCGCGCATCGGGTCGGAGGTTGAGGACCACTTCGAGCCGGACGTTCCTCCGTCCCCGCTGCCGGCGCAGCCTGCGTTTACTCCGATGAAGACGGCATCCGCGGTGCGCAGTGCGCCGCAGCCAGACCCAGACATCGAGTGCATCGTCACATTGCAGCCGGTGCGCCCGCTCGCCGCGGGTGCGCTTGCCGCCGGGCTGCAGGCGCGGCTCGGCAAGCCCCTCCGCTGGTTCGGTCGCCGTGGGCCCGGGCTGCCGTGGCAGCCGCTCAAGGCCGACTCGTCGGGCGAGTATTCCGAACTGGCGGCGTGCCTGTTGCTCGCCGACCGTACCGGCGCGGCGAGCCGGCCCTTGCTCGACGCGTACGTGCGCCTGATCGCCGATCTCGCGCCGACGCTTCCCGCGGCGTTCGTGGCGCCGGATACGGGGGCGGAGGCAGAGCGCGCTGAGGCGCTCGAGCGCATCTGCGCGGACCTCGACGTCCAGATCGGGCTCACGGTTCTGAAGAGCGGCCCGGCCACGATCGCTGGCACTCGCCTTCGCGGTGTCGCCGAGGCGGCGGGATTCCACCTCGCCGACTCCGGAGCGTTCGAGTGGGTGCAGGAGGAGACGGGGAGTGTCCTGTACGTCTTGCAGAATCACCGTCCCGAGCCTTTCACCACGGAATCCCTGCGGGCGACGGCCACGCCGGGTGTCGTCTTCCTGCTCGACGTGCCGCGCGTCGCGGAACCGGCCCGCGTATTCGACCAGATGAAACTTGCGGCCAGGCGCATGGCGCAGAACCTCGATGCGACGGTGGTCGACGACAATCGCCGTCCGCTCGACGATGCGGCTTTCACCGCGATCCGGGAGCAGGTGCGGGCGACGGCCGCCGCGCTCCGCGAGGTCCACATCGAGCCGGGCAGCCCGCGTGCGTTGGCGCTGTTCGGCGGTTAGCGCCGCCGATCGAAATGCCGGCGGCGCCCCCCCTTGACCGCCCCAGGACGTGGCCCCGCGCCGGAAGGCGTCGCAGCTTCCGCCGCGGCGCGTGTGGCCGAATTGCGGCGCGAGATTGCAGCCCACGATTACCGTTACTACGTCCTCGACGCGCCGACGATTTCCGATGCCGAGTACGACGGTCTGTTCCGGGAGCTCTCCGACCTCGAGGCGCGCCATCCCGCGCTGGTTACGCCCGACTCGCCGACGCAGCGCGTGGGTGGACGGCCCCGCGCGGAGTTCGCCCCCGTCCGGCACACGGTACCGATGCTGTCGATCCGGACGGAAACCGACACCACGGCGAGCGCAGCGGCGAAATTCGACGCACGCGTGCGGCGCGATATGAGGCTTGCGCCCGATGCGCCACCAATCGAGTACATGGCCGAGCTCAAGTTCGACGGGATCGCCATCAGCATTCGCTACGAATCCGGCCGGCTCGCCGTGGCAGCGACGCGCGGCGACGGGGAAGTAGGCGAAGACGTGACGGCGAACGTGCGCACAATCCGATCGATTCCCCAGGAACTGCGCGGCGGACGTCCGCCGCCGATGCTCGAGGTGAGGGGCGAGGTCTACATGTCGAGGCGCGCTTTCGAGGAGCTCAATGCCCGCCAGCAGGCGGCGGGCCAGAAGGCATACATCAATCCGCGCAACACCGCGGCCGGGGCGGTTCGACAGCTCGATCCGGCCATAACCGCGCAGCGGCCGCTACGGTTCTTCGCCTACGGCATCGGCGAAACCAGTGGCTGGGCAATGCCGGCGACGCAGAGCGAGTTGCTCGATGCACTGGCAGCGTTCGGGGTCCCGGTCAACGCCGATCGCCGGGTCGCTCGCGGAGCGGACGAGCTCATCGCGTTCTACGAATGGGTGGCCGGGCGTCGCTCGAGCTTGCCCTTCGACATCGATGGTGTCGTCTATAAAGTCAATTCGCTGGCGCTGCAGCAGCAGCTGGGATTCGTTACACGCGAGCCCCGTTGGGCGGTCGCGCACAAGTTTCCGGCCGAGGAAATGGCGACCCAGGTCGTGGCGATCGACGTGCAGGTCGGGCGCACCGGCGCGATCACGCCGGTCGCGCGGCTCAATCCGGTGTTCGTCGGCGGAGTGACGGTCACCAATGCGACGCTGCACAACGAGGACGAGGTCCGGCGCAAGGACGTGCGCATCGGCGATACCGTGATCGTGCGGCGCGCAGGCGATGTGATCCCCGAGGTCGTGCGCGTACTTGCCGAAAAGCGACCGCGCGATGCGCGGGCGTTTACGATGCCCAAGTCCTGCCCGGAGTGTGGCTCGGCGATCGTACGACTCGCCGACGAGGCGATTGCGCGCTGCACAGGCGGTCTTGTCTGCCCCGCGCAACGCAAGCAATCCCTGCTGCATTTCGCGGGGCGGCGCGCGCTCGACATCGAGGGGCTAGGCGAAAAGCTGGTCGACCAGCTCGTCGATGCCGAGCTGGTCCGGACGCCGGCGGATCTCTATCGGCTCGATGTCGCGACCATCGCGGCACTCGAGCGGATGGCCGACAGGTCGGCTGCAAACGTCGTTGCGGCGATCGACAAGAGCAAGGACACGACGCTCGCCCGCTTCATTTTCGGGTTAGGGATACGGCACGTCGGAGAGGCAACCGCCAAGGACCTGGCGCGCCACTTCGGTCGCCTCGATGCGCTGCTGGCGGCCGACACGGCGCAGTTGCTCGAGGTGAGTGACGTTGGCCCGGTGCTTGCCGAGAGCATCGCGCGGTTCTTCGCAGAGCCGCACAATCGCGAGGTCATCGGGGAACTGCGACGGGCAGGGGTGCATTGGGCGGAAACAGAGCCCCAACCTGCCTTCGGTGGCGGGCTGGCGGGTCTCACGCTGGTGCTCACGGGGACGCTCCCCACGTTGTCCCGCGAGGAAGCCAAGGAACTGATCGAGGCGCAGGGCGGAAAGGTGTCGGGCAGCGTGTCGAGCCGGACCGATTACGTCGTGGCAGGTGGGGAGGCCGGGAGCAAACTCGCGAAAGCGGGGGAACTTGGTGTTCCCGTGATCGACGAAGATGGTTTGCGCCGCCTGTTGCGGGACGGGCGCCGCTGAAGACGGGGTCATCCGGACGAGGAGGTAGACGACGATGCGCAAGATCAGCAAGGCGGTGTTTCCCGTGGCCGGGCTCGGTACCCGATTCCTGCCGGCGACGAAGGCCAGTCCGAAGGAGATGCTGCCGGTCGTCGACAAACCGCTGATCCAGTATGCGGTCGAGGAGGCCGCCGCCGCCGGAATCACCGACATGATCTTCATCACCGGTCGCAACAAGCGCGCGATCGAGGATCATTTCGACAAGGCGTACGAGCTCGAGACCGAGCTCGGCCTGCGCAACAAGACGGCGCTCCTGGACGTTGTGCAGGCTGCGACACCGCGCGGCATCAACTGCATCTACATCCGACAGACCGAGGCGCTCGGCCTCGGCCATGCGGTGCTCTGCGCCGCGCCGGCGGTCGGTGACGAGCCCTTTGCCGTGTTGCTCGCCGACGACTTGATCGATGCCGACCGACCGGTCATGACGCAGATGGCTGACGTCGCCACCCACGAAGATTGTTCGGTGGTAGGGGTAATGACCGTCCCCCCGGCCGAAACCGCCAATTACGGCATCGTCGAGGCGGGGGCAATGGACGGCCGCTGGGCGCCGATCAGCCGAATCGTCGAGAAGCCGAAGGCGGGCACGACGCCGTCCACGCTGGCCGTGGTCGGGCGTTACGTGCTGACGCCACGCATCTTTCACCACCTGCGCACGATGCCGCCGGGGGCGGGCGGCGAGCTGCAACTGACCGATGGCATCGCGCGGCTTGTCGCCGACGAGCGCGTCCTGGCGTATGCGTTCGAGGGCCGACGCTACGATTGCGGCAGCAAGCTGGGTTACCTCGAGGCGACCGTCGATTACGGCCTCAAGCATCCGGAGCTCGCCGTCGACTTCGCGGCATTCCTGCGCGAGCGTGCGGAGCATCTGCGTCGATGACGTTGAACGAACTCCGCTACATCGTCGCGGTCGCGAGCGAGCGGAGCTTCGGCCGCGCCGCACAGAAGTGCTTCGTCAGCCAGCCCGCGCTCTCCGTTGCGATCCAGAAGCTCGAGGAGGAGCTTGGCGCCCGGCTGTTCGAGCGTGCCAAGACCGAGATCACCGTGACAGCGGTCGGTGAGCGGATCGTGGAGCAGGCGCAAAAGGTGCTCGAGGAAGCTGCCCGGATCCGCGAGATAGCGCAGGCCGGGCGCGACCAGCTTGCGGGGCCGTTGAAGTTGGGCGTGATTTACACGGTTGCTCCGTACCTCTTGCCCGACCTGATCCCCACGCTACATGAGCGCGCGCCGCAGATGCCGCTCGAGCTCGAGGAAAACCTCACGGAGCAACTCGAAATCGGGCTCAAATCGGGGCGGATCGACGCCGCGATCGTCGCGCTGCCGTTCGCGCCATCGGGGGTAGTGACGCAATTCCTCTACGAGGAGCCGTTTCAGGTCGTCGTCCCACAGGGACACAAATGGGCCAAGCGCCGGTCGGTGCGACCGGAGGAACTCGCCGCCGAGCACACGATCCTGCTCAACGTCGGCCATTGCTTCCGCGACCAGGTGCTCGACGCATGTCCGGAGCTCAATCGCAGCGAGTCGCACGTCGCGCGGACGAACTCGCTCGAAACGGTACGCAACATGGTGGCCTCGGGTCTTGGCGTTTCCGTGCTGCCGCGCGATGCACTTACGCCCAAGTACCACAGCCGGCTGGTTGTCCCCGTCCCGTTCGTCCGGCCCGCGCCCACGCGCCGAATCGCGCTTGCCTGCCGCCGGAGCTTTCCCCGCCCGGAAGCGATCGCCGCGATTCGCGAGGCGGTCGATGCGTGCCGCTAGAGCCGCGCAAGCAGTGCGGGCAGCTCGCCCAGCGATGCGATTTCCCGATCCGGCGCCGGGCCGTGGCGGTCGACAGGCGCGCCGGTCCGGTTGATCCAGAAGGTCGTGAAGCCGAACGCCTTCGCCCCGACGGCATCCCAGCAATTCGACGACACGAATCCGATGCGCTCAGGCGCCAGGCGCAGTCGATCCACGGCCAGTTGGTAGACGCGGGGGCTTGGCTTGAAGATCCCGGCCGCATCGACGGAGAGGATTCCGTCGAGGTGCGCGTCGAGCCGCGTTGCCCGCACGAGCGGTTGCAGCATGCCCAAGGTTCCGTTCGACAGAATCCAGCGCGGACGCGGCGCAAGGGCAGCGAGCGCGCCCGGAACGTCCTGAAATGGTGCAAGTGACAGGTATGCGTCCCGCAATCGTTGGCGGTCGGGCGCCGCCAGTTGGAGGCCGAGCGCGGCGACCGCGAAATCGAGCGCGGCGGCCGTGACTGCGGCGAAATCCGGTCGTGGCATGGACGCGGACGTCATCAGGCTCGAAAGCCACGTGTACTCGAGTTGCTTCGTGCGCCACAGCTGAGACAGGGCGACGCCGTGCCCCGGCAGCAACGCGCCCGCAAGTGCGGTGATGGAATGCACGTCGAACAGCGTGCCGTACGCGTCGAACACCAATGCGTCGACGGGCAGATGGCGGGAGGCGCGAGTCATTGGTCGGCGATGGTCGGTGCGTGCCGCGGGTCAGCATGCACGACGCGCGCCGCAGGTAAAAAAAGAGGGGTTACACTCGCGCGTAACCCCTTGGTTCATGTGGTGGGCGATACTGGGTTCGAACCAGTGACCCCTGCCGTGTGAAGGCAGTGCTCTACCGCTGAGCTAACCGCCCGCGAACCCAGACAGGAGCGCAGATTTAACCATGCTGGGAAGACCGGGGTCAAACCGATTTCTGTCCTTTGTATAGCAATGTCCTGGACAAAAAATGCCCGCTTGTGGTGCGGTCGGCGCCCCACAATGGAGATCCCCGGGCAGCGAAGGCTGGGGTGAAATCGATAAGCTATTGCCGGAATGAAGCAATTCCTCCTTGGCCCGGGACTTGCCTCGCCTTGGCGCGCTGATCCGCCCCATCGAGAAAGCTTTCGTGTCCCGTGACCCCTACGATGAAATGCAGCTTGCTGCCGGGGGGGTGCGCCCGCATTACGAGGCATTTGCCGGGTGGCTGGAGCGGACGGCGACGAGCCGCATCGCGCAAAAGCGCGAGGAGGCGGAACGCGCATTCCATCGCGTGGGCATCACGTTCGCCGTATACGGCGAGAACGGCGGAACCGAGCGGCTGATTCCGTTCGACATCATTCCGCGGATCATTCCCGCGGCGGAATGGAAGGTGCTCGACCGCGGCTTGCGGCAGCGCGTACAGGCGCTCAACGCGTTCCTGCACGACGTCTATCACGATCAGGCGATCCTCGACGCCGGCGTTGTCCCGCGGGACCGCGTCCTCGGCAACGCGCAGTTCCGGCGCGAGATGCAGGGCATGAACGTGCCGGGCGGGGTCTACGCGCACATCGCCGGCGTCGACATCGTTCGTGCCGGCGAGGGCGAGTACTACGTGCTCGAGGACAACCTGCGGGTGCCGTCCGGGGTGTCGTACATGCTCGAGAACCGCAAGATGATGATGCGGCTGTTCCCCGAACTCTTCGCGACGCAGTCGATCCGGCCGGTCCAGCATTATCCGGACCTGCTGCTCGAGAATCTGCGCTCCGTCGCGCCGGCGGGCGAAGAGTCGCCCACGGTTGCCGTGCTGACGCCCGGGTGCTTACAACTCGGCCTATTTCGAGCACGCCTTCCTCGCCCAACAGATGGGCGTCGAGCTGGTCGAGGGGCAGGACCTCATCGTCCAGAACGACACCGTCTACATGCGCACGACGAAAGGCCCGCAGCGGGTCCATGTCATCTATCGCCGGGTCGACGACGATTTTCTCGATCCGCTTGCCTTCCGCCCGGACTCGATGCTGGGAGTCCCGGGTCTGTTCGCCGCCTACCGCGCGGGCCGGGTCACGCTGGCCAACGCGATCGGCACCGGCGTCGCCGACGACAAGTCGATCTACCCCTACGTGCCGGACATGATCCGGTTCTACCTGTCCGAGGAACCCTTGCTCAACAACGTGCCGACCTATCTGCTGTACCGGCCGGACGATCGCGCGTACGTGCTTGCCCATCTGTCCGAGCTCGTGGTCAAGGAGGTCCATGGCGCGGGCGGGTACGGGATGCTGATCGGCCCGGCGTCGACCGCGGCGGAGCGCGAAGCGTTTCGGCAGCGCATCCAGGACGCGCCCGACAAGTACATTGCCCAGCCGACGCTGGCCCTGTCGACCTGTCCGACGTTCGTGGAAAACGGCCTCGCGCCGCGGCACATCGACCTGCGCCCTTACGTGCTGTCCGGCAGGCACGTGAGCCTGGTGCCCGGGGGCCTTACGCGCGTGGCCCTGCGCGAGGGCTCGCTGATCGTCAACTCGTCGCAGGGCGGGGGCACCAAAGACACCTGGGTGGTCGCGGGCTAGGGGAACCGGATGCTTTGCCGCACCGCCAACGAGCTCTTCTGGATGTCGCGTCACATCGAGCGCGCGGAAAACACGGCGCGGATGCTCGACGTCACCTATCGGATGTCGTTGTTGCCCTATGACGTCGTCGAGCCTGGGCTCGCCTGGGCGGAGCCGTGGGCGGTCCCGCTGATCACGTCGGGTCTGGCGACGGCCTACTACGCGCGCTTCCCGCGGCTGTCCGCCGAGAACGTGCTGCGCTTCATGATTCTCGATGCCGACAATCCGTCCTCGATCTATTGCTGCTTGCGCGCCGCGCGCGAGTCGGCGCGGTCGGTGCGCGGCGCGATCACCTCCGAGATGTACGAGGACCTCAACTCGTCCTGGCTCGAGATTCGCCGCTGCGACTACGCCTTCGTCGAGGCCCAGGGCGTCTCCGAATTCCTGGATTGGGTGAAGATGCGCTCGCACCTCTTTCGCGGCGTGACGTTCGGCACGATGCTGCGCGACGAGGCCTACCACTTCATCCGCCTCGGCACGCACCTCGAGCGGGCCGACAACACCGCGCGGATCCTCGACGTCAAGTACCACACGCTGCTGCCGAGTGCTGCCGACGTCGGTGGCGCCGTCGACTATTACCAGTGGGGGGCCTTGCTGCGCTCCGTCTCGGGCTTCGAGTCGTACCGCAAGATCTACAGCGACGTGATCACCCCGCGTCGCGTCGCCGAGCTCCTGATCCTGCGTGACGACATGCCGCGCTCGCTGCATTCCTGCATGAACTTCATCCACGAGACGCTGGAACGGTTGTGCGACGAGTCGAGCCGCGAGATCGAGCGCGCGTCGGGGGAGCTGCACGCGAAGCTCCACTACGGCAAGACCGACGACATCATCCGGCTCGGCCTGCACGAGTACCTGATGGATTTCCTGGCACGGATTTCCACGCTGGGCAGCGACATCAGCCGGCATTTCCTGGTGCCTACGTACTAGGCCTGCCCCGGCGCGCTAAAATAAACGCTTTTTCGCCGCTGTCCCTACGATGACCTATTGCGTCGCGATGTCGCTCGATGCCGGGATGATCTTTGCGTCCGATACCCGTACCAATGCCGGGGTCGACCAGGTCTCCCGCTTTTCCAAGATGCGCACGTTCGTCGTGCCGGGAGAGCGCGTGATCGTCATGCTGTCCTCGGGGAATCTGTCCATCACGCAGAACGCCATCAACATTCTCGAGCAGCGGTCGCGTGTGGGGGACCTGGATCTGCATCTGTGGAACGCGATGTCGATGTTCGACGTCGCGCGCCTGCTTGGCGACGCGCTGCGGGAAGTGAAGAGCCGGGACGGGCCGTACCTGATGCA
Source organism: uncultured beta proteobacterium (assembly GCA_963809965.1). Classification (GTDB taxonomy): domain Bacteria; phylum Pseudomonadota; class Gammaproteobacteria; order Burkholderiales; family Casimicrobiaceae; genus CAIWHR01. Next base: position 72,655 of record CAWELU010000014.1, on the reverse strand, counting down.
GAACAACATCGACTCGACCGCGAACTTCCTCCTCGGAGGCCAGATCCGTGGCGAGACGCCGCGGCTGTTCAATGTCTACAGCGAGGGCAATTTCATCGAGGCGACGGCGGAGACCTGCTACTTCCAGAGTGGTGAAACCAAGTACGGCAAGCCGATCATCGACCGGGTGATCCATCGCGGCGCCTCGCTGGTCGACGCGACCAAGTGCACGATGGTCTCGTTCGACTCGACGATGCGCAGCAACATCTCGGTCGGACTCCCCATCGATCTCTTGACCTACGAGGCCGACTCGCTGGCGATCCGCATGCAGCGGCGGATCGAGGAAACCGACCCGTACTACCAGATGGTTCACGCCGAATGGGGAGAGGGACTGCGGCGCGTGTTCGCCCAGCTGCCCGATCCCGATTGGACCTAAAGCCTCTACCCGTGGCGATCCGCGTCGCGCTGCAGCATCGCACCACGTATCGTTTCGACCTGCTGGTCAACCTTTCGCCGCACGAGATCAGGCTGCGGCCCGCGCCGCATTGCCGGACGCCGGTGCTCGGCTATTCGCTGAACGTCGCGCCCGAGCGCTATTTCCTCAACTGGCAGCAGGATCCCTACGGCAACTGGGTCGCGCGGCTCGTCTTCACCGAGCCGGCGGAGAAGCTCGACATCGTCGTCGACCTGACCGCCGACATGACGGTGATCAATCCGTTCGACTTCTTCGTCGAGCCGTATGCCGAGAAGTATCCGTTTTCCTACGCGCCGGCGCTCGCGAAGGAGCTCATACCGTTTCTGGAGACGGCACCGCTCGGGCCGCGGCTCGAGGCGTGGCTCGCCCGCTATCGGTCGACGCTACCTTCCGGCGGCAACACGGTCGACCTGCTGGTTGCGCTTGAACCAGCAGCTCAAGGACGAGATCGGCTATCTGGTCCGGATGGAGCCGGGTGTGCAAACGCCCGACGAGACACTCGAACGCGCGTGCGGCTCCTGTCGCGACACCGGTTGGCTGCTGGTGCAGATCCTTCGCCAGCTCGGCCTTGCGGCGCGCTTTGCATCGGGCTACCTGATCCAGCTTGTCGCCGACCAGAAACCCCTCGACGGACCAGCGGGTCCGGAGCGCGACTTCACCGACCTGCACGCGTGGGCCGAGGTCTACCTTCCCGGCGCCGGCTGGGTCGGTCTCGACCCGACGTCGGGCCTTCTTGCCGGCGAAGGCCATCTGCCGCTCGCCTGTACCGCGGATCCCGGCAACGCGGCGCCCGTGATCGGCTTCACCGATCCGTGCACGGTCGCGTTCGATTTCGCGATGAGCGTTGCGCGCGTGCACGAGGACCCACGGGTCACCAAGCCCTACACCGAGGCGCAGTGGGAGGCGATTCACGCGCTCGGACGGAAGATCGACCTGGATCTCGCGCACCACGACGTGCGGCTGACGCAGGGCGGCGAACCCACGTTCGTTTCGATCGACGACATGGATGGCGCGGAATGGAATCACACGGCACTGTCGGCGAAAAAGCGGGAGCTGGCCGAGGTGTTGCTGCGCCGCCTTGCCGAGCGATTCGCCAAGGGCGGCTTCCTCCACACGGGGCAGGGCAAGTGGTATCCCGGCGAGCCGCTGCCGCGGTGGGCGCTGGGCGTGTATTGGCGCAGCGACGGCAAACCGTTGTGGCGCGATCGGGCCCTCATTGCCGACACGCGAACTGCGGGCGCGGCGGATACCGCCCACGCCCGGCGGCTGGCAATCGCGCTCGCGAGCGGTCTGGGGCTCGATTCCGGCGTACGTCATCACGGCCTACGAGGACGTACCGCATCTCGTCGATCGCCGAATCGGCGCTTCCACCCAATGCCGATCCGTTGCAGGCCGATCTGTCCCAGCCGAACGAACGGGCGCGACTTGCCCGCCTGCTGCAACAAGGGATCGATCGCCCGCTTGGTTTCGTTCTTCCGCTACGTCCCCGCCCGGACGCCGCGGGTGAACGATCGGACTGGCAAAGCAGTCCGTGGCCGCTGCGGCGCGAGCGGCTGTACGCCCTTGCCGGGGATTCCCCGCTCGGTCTTCGGTTGCCGCTTGGTTCGCTGCCCGAAGTGCTGCCGGAGGATGTCGATCCCGACATTCCGGTCGATCCCTTCGCACCGCGCGCCGCGTTGCCCGACGGGTCGGCACAGACCCTCGACCAATCGCCGCCGAAGGCACGGGCGTCGAGCGTCATCCCGAAGGAGGTCATCAAGACAGCGTTGTGCGTGGAGGTGCGCGACGGCCACGTGTACGTGTTCATGCCGCCGCTGATGCGGGCCGAGGATTACGCGGCGCTGCTCGCGGCGATCGAAACGGCCGCGAGAACGACGCGGGTTCCGGTGGCGATCGAGGGCTACCCGCCGCCGCGCGATCCGCGGTTGCGCGTTCTCAACGTGACGCCGGATCCCGGGGTGATCGAGGTAAACATCCATCCGGCCTCGACGTGGGACGAACTGGTGGCGCTGACCGAGACGCTCTACGAAGAGGCTCGGCAATCGCGCCTGGCCACCGAGAAATTCATGCTCGACGGCCGGCACACGGGCACCGGGGGAGGCAATCACGTGACGCTGGGCGGGCCGACGCCCGCGGACAGCCCGTTGCTCCGCCGGCCGGACCTGCTGCAAAGCCTCGTCACGTACTGGCAGAACCACCCGGCCTTGTCGTATCTGTTCTCGGGCACGTTCATCGGCCCGACCAGCCAGGCGCCACGCGTGGACGAGGCCCGTGACGACCGGCTCTACGAGCTCGAGATCGCCTTCCAGCAGATGAAGCGCAGGCACAAGGCGGGCGAGGAGACACTCACACCCTGGCTCGTCGATCGGTTGCTGCGGCACCTGCTCACCGACCTCACCGGCAACACGCATCGCGCCGAGTTCTCCATCGACAAGCTCTACTCGCCGGACGGGGCCACCGGCCGGCTCGGGCTGCTCGAGTTCCGCGCATTCGAGATGCCGCCGCACGCGAGAATGAGCGCGGTCCAGATGCTGCTGCTGCGCGCGCTGGTCGCGCGGTTCTGGCAGCAGCCCTACACGGGGCGGCTCGTCCGCTGGGGCACGGCACTGCACGACCGGTGGCTCCTCCCCCATTTCGTCAGCGCCGACATGCATGACGTCGTGGCCGACCTGATCGCCTTCGGGTACCCGTTCGCGCACGAATGGTTCGCCCCGTTTGTCGAGTTCCGTTTCCCACGCTGCGGCACCGTGTGCTACGACGGTGTCACGATGGAACTGCGACAGGCGATCGAGCCTTGGCACGTGCTGGGCGAAGAGGTGAGCGGAAGCGGGACGTCCCGCTACGTCGATTCCTCGGTCGAGCGGCTGCAACTGAAGGTTACCGGCATGACGGGCGAGCGTCATCGCGTCGCATGCAACGGCCGAGCGCTGCCGCTCACGCCGACCGGGGTGCCGGGCGAATTCGTCGCCGGTGTCCGCTTTCGCGCCTGGAGTCCGCCCTCCGCGCTGCATCCGACCGTCGGCGTACAGGCGCCCCTTGTTTTCGATCTGGTCGATACCTGGGCTGCGCGGGCGCTCGGCGGCTGTACGTACCACGTCGCGCACCCCGGCGGCCGCAACTACGATACGTTCCCGGTCAACGCGAACGAGGCCGAGGCCCGTCGCCGCGCGAGATTCTGGGACCACGGGCACACGCCGGGCGGAATGAGATTGAGTGACGAGCCGCCCAATCCGGCGACGCCGACCACGCTGGACCTGCGCTGGCAGGCCAGAGGTCCCTGATGTCCGATATCCGCACCCGCTTCGCTCCCAGTCCGACCGGTTACCTTCACTTGGGCGGTGCGCGCACGGCGCTCTTCGCATGGGCCTATGCGCGGCGTCACGGCGGGGCGTTCCTGCTGCGCATCGAGGACACCGACGTCGAGCGCTCCACGCCGGCCGCGGTTCAGGCGATCCTCGACGCGATGGCCTGGCTGGGGCTCGACTACGACGAGGGGCCGTTCTACCAGATGCAGCGGATGGATCGCTACCGGACGGTGGTCGGACAGATGCTCGAGCGCGGCCTCGCGTACCACTGCTACATGTCACCCCAGGAGCTCGAGTCCTTGCGCGTGGCGCAGATGGCGAAGGGCGAAAAACCCCGCTACGACGGGCGCTGGCGACCGGAGAACGCGGTGGGTCGCGCGCCCCCCGCCGGCGTAGCGCCCGTCGTCCGGTTCAAGAACCCGCTCGACGGCAGCGTCGCCTGGGACGACCGGATCAAGGGCCGCATCGAGATTGCGAATGCCGAGCTCGACGACCTCGTGATCGCGCGGCCCGATGGCACTCCGACGTACAACTTCTGCGTCGTCGTCGACGATCTCGACATGCGGATCACGCACGTCGTCCGGGGCGACGACCACGTCAACAACACGCCGCGGCAGATCAACATCATCCGCGCGCTGGGCGCAACACCGCCGGTGTACGCGCACGTCCCGACCGTGCTCGGCGAGGACGGGCAGAAGCTCTCCAAGCGCCATGGCGCGGTGAGCGTCATGCAGTACGAGGAACTGGGCTATCTGCCGGATGCGATGGTCAATTTTCTCGCGCGGCTGGGCTGGGCGCATGGCGACGACGAGGTGTTCACGCGCGAGCAGTTCGTCGCCTGGTTCGATCTCGACGCGATCAGCCCCGCGCCGTCGCGGTTCAACGCGGACAAGTTGAAGTGGGTGAACCACGAGCATCTGAAGCGGACCCCCGAGGACGAGCTCGGTCACCGACTGGTCCCCTATCTGACGCGCGCGCGGCTCGATCCGGCAGCCGGACCCGATCCCGGCGCCGTCGCGATGCTGCTGCGCGACCGGGTCGCGACGCTTGCCGAAATGGCCGACGCGGCGCACTACTTCTACGCCACGCCGCACCCGGCCCGCGACAAGGTCGCGGAATTCCTCGATTCGGCGAACCGCGCCGCCTTGGCCGAGCTTGCCACCACCTTCGTTACGATCGAGTGGACGCGCGAAGCGATCGGCGCGGCGATGAAAGCCGCGGCGACGCGGCATGGCGTCAAGCCGGCGCAGGTGATGATGCCCATGCGGATGCTGGTGTGCGGTACCCGCGAAACACCGGCGATCGACGCGGTGCTCGCGGTCCTCGGGCGCGACCGCGTGCGCGAGCGGCTGGATGCGGGGCTCGCGTTCGCGCCGTAGTGGCGACGTCGATTCCATGCATTTCGCGTGGCTGTGGGCGTGCCGGCGCCACGACCGGACGTCCATGCCCCGGAATCCGTGTAGAATGAAAATTTCCGAAACCTGTCGCCCATGCCCAAGTTCGTTTTCGTGACCGGCGGCGTCGTTTCCTCCCTCGGGAAGGGCATCGCCGCCGCTTCACTTGCCGCGATCCTCGCCTCCCGCGGCGTCCGCGTCACCAATCTCAAGCTCGATCCCTACATCAACGTCGACCCTGGAACGATGAGTCCGTTCCAGCACGGCGAGGTTTTCGTCACCGAGGATGGTGCGGAGACCGACCTCGATCTCGGGCATTACGAGCGGTTCACTGACGTGAAGATGAGCCGGCGCAACAACTTCACGACCGGCCAGATCTACGAAAGCGTGATCCGCAAGGAGCGCCGCGGAGACTACCTCGGCGGTACCGTCCAGGTCATCCCGCACATCACCGACGAGATCAAGAGCTGGATCGCCGCCGGCGCCGGCGATGCCGAGGTCGCGGTGGTCGAGGTGGGCGGCACCGTTGGCGACATCGAGTCGCTGCCTTTCCTCGAGGCGATCCGGCAGATGGGCATCACGCTCGGGCGCGAAAACGTCTGTTACATCCACCTGACGCTGGTGCCGTTCATCGCCACCGCGGGTGAAATGAAGACCAAGCCGACGCAGCACTCGGTGAAGGAGTTGCGTGAGATCGGGATCCAGCCCGACGTCGTGCTGTGCCGGGCCGACCGCCCGCTGCCGGACGGCGATCGCCGCAAGATCGCGCTGTTCACCAACGTGCCGCCGGACGCCGTGATCCCCGCGCTCGACACCGACTCGATCTACAAGATCCCGGGAGCGCTGCAGGCCGAGGGGCTCGACGCCATCGTGTGCAAGAAGCTCCAGATGCAACCGCCGCCCGCCGATCTGTCGACGTGGAATCGGCTGGTCGACGCGCTGCAGCACCCCGAGCACGCCGTGCATATCGCGATGGTCGGCAAGTACGTCGACCTGACGGAGTCGTACAAGTCACTCTCCGAAGCGCTGGTTCACGCGGGAATTCACACGCGAAGCAAGGTGCACATCCATTACGTCGACTCCGAGGCGGTCGAACGCGACGGCACCGAGTGCCTGTCGGGGATGGACGCGATCCTCGTTCCCGGCGGCTTCGGCAAGCGGGGGGTCGAGGGCAAGATCAGCGCGATTCGCTACGCTCGGGAGAACGGGGTTCCCTACCTCGGCATCTGCCTCGGAATGCAACTTGCGGTGATCGAGTGTGCGCGGCACATGGCGGGGCTCGCGGAGGCCAACAGTACCGAGTTCGAGCCCGCAACGCCGCATCCCGTGGTCGCGCTGATCACCGAATGGCAGAACCGCGACGGATCCATCGAAAAACGCACCGTGAGCTCGGACCTCGGCGGAACGATGCGGCTGGGCGGGCAACCCTGCGAGGTGGTACCAGGCTCGCTCGCGCACGCGATCTATGGCTCCATTACGGTCGCCGAGCGGCATCGCCACCGCTACGAGGTCAACAATCACTACCTGCCGCGGCTCGAGGCCGCCGGGTTGTTCGTCGGCGCGCGCGCCAAGAGCGCCTTGGCGGGCGATCTGTGCGAGATGATCGAGTTGCCGCAGCATCCATGGTTCTTCGGCTGCCAGTTCCACCCGGAGTTCACGTCGAATCCGCGCCGGGGTCACCCCTTGTTCATCGGGTTCGTTCGCGCTGCGCTCGAGCAGCAACGTCGCGCGCAGGGGCGCGGCGCGACGGATGCCGTTGCCGAGCTCGTGGCGTCGATCTGAGATTCTGAGATGAACGACCCCCACGCTCACGAAGTTCGCGGCCCCCAGAGGAGCGGCGTTCGCCCAGTGGCGAGGGGCCCCGCGCTGATTCTTGCGTGGGGATCGACGCCAAGGCGAATCGCCGCACCGGCCGACACCGCGGCGATGCGCGCGATCTCGAACAGTCCGGAGGCCGGCTGGTCAGCGCCCTTCGGGCAGCCGTGCGGGCGCTGACGGTCGGCGCGATGAACCTCTGCGGTTTCGACGTCGGGCTCGAGCGCCCGATCTTCCTCGTTGCGGGGCCGTGCGTCGTCGAGTCCGAGCAGCTGCAGGTCGATGTCGCCGGCCAGCTGAAGGAAATCTGCGGCGCGCTCGCCATTCCGTTCATTTTCAAGTCGTCGTACGACAAAGCCAATCGCAGTTCCGCCACGTCGTATCGCGGCCCCGGAATGGCCGAAGGACTGCGCATCCTCGCCGAGGTCAGGCGGCAGGTCGGTGTCCCGGTGCTGACCGACGTCCACGCGGCAGACGAGGTGAACGAAGCGGCAGCCGCGGTCGACGTCCTGCAGACGCCGGCGTTTCTGTGCCGGCAAACCGATTTCATCCAGGCGGTCGCGAGCGCAGGCAAGCCGGTCAACATCAAGAAGGGTCAGTTCCTCGCTCCGGAAGACATGCTGCAGGTCGTGCACAAGGCGAAGGCCGCCAGCGGCGCCGACAACATCATGGTCTGCGAGCGCGGCGTATCGTTCGGTTACCACAACCTGGTATCGGACATGCGGAGCCTGGCGATCATGCGGAAGACGGGTTGCCCGGTCGTCTTCGATGCGACGCATTCGGTCCAGCTTCCCGGTGCGCAGGGCACGTCGAGCGGCGGCCAGCGCGAGTTCGTTCCGGTGCTGGCGCGCGCCGCAGTGGCCGCAGGGGTTGCCGGTCTGTTCATGGAAACGCATCCGCAGCCGGAAGAGGCCCTGTCGGACGGGCCGAACGCCTGGCCGCTCGGGCGGATGCGCACGCTGCTGGAAACACTCGTGCAGCTCGACGCCACCGTCAAGCGTGCCGGGTTCCCCGAAGCGGAACTGATGCACCATTGACGCGTACGCATCCTCGACTTCGACGTCGCGCGCCGATATCCTGCGCGACGGCAACGATTCCGATTCCTGACCTCTGACACCAGGCCCCGATATGAGCGCAATCGTCGATGTCATCGCCCGCGAGATACTGGATTCCCGCGGCAACCCCACGATCGAGGCGGACGTCGTTCTCGAATCCGGCGTCTCCGGCCGCGCAGCCGTCCCGTCCGGCGCGTCCACCGGCTCGAAGGAGGCAATCGAGTTGCGCGACGGCGATACTGCCCGCTATGCGGGGAAGGGCGTGCTGAAGGCCGTCGAGAACGTCAACACCGAGATCTGCGAGGCGATCATAGGACTGGATGCCTCGGAGCAGGCATTCATCGACAAGACGATGATCGAGCTCGACGGAACGGAGAACAAGTCGCGGCTGGGCGCCAACGCATTGCTTGCCGTGTCGTGCGCTGTGGCGAAAGCGGCGGCCGAGGAATCTTCGCTGCCGCTCTACCGCTACCTGGGCGGCGCGGGTGAGATGCAGCTGCCGGTACCGCAGATGAACGTGATCAACGGCGGCGCGCATGCGAACAACAAGGTCGATCTGCAGGAGTTCATGCTGGTGCCTCTCGGAGCACCGACGTTTCGCGAGGCGCTGCGCTACGGCGCCGAAGTGTTTCAGACGCTGAAGAAGATCATCGACGCGCGTGGCATGCGGACCACGGTGGGCGACGAAGGTGGCTTCGCGCCCGACCTGCCATCGAACGAGTCGGCGCTCGAGCTCCTGCTCGAGGCGATCGACAAGGCGGGCTACGTCCCGGGCACCGACATAGCGCTTGCGCTCGACTGCGCGGCAAGCGAATACTACCGGGACGGCGTCTACGAGCTTGCCGCGGAAGGCGCCAAGCTCACGCGCTCGCAGATGGTCGACTACCTCGCGACCTGGTGCGACAAGTATCCGATCATCAGCGTCGAGGATGGCATGTCCGAGCACGACTGGGACGGCTGGAAGCTCCTGACCGACCGGCTGGGCCGCAAGGTGCAGTTGGTCGGCGATGACATCTTCGTGACCAACACGAAGATCCTGAAACAGGGGATCGCGAAGGGGGTCGCGAATTCCGTCCTGGTCAAGATCAATCAGATCGGTACGCTGTCCGAAACCTTCTCGGCCATCACGATGGCCAACCGGGCCGGCTACACGGCGGTCATCTCGCACCGCTCGGGCGAGACCGAGGACAGCATCATCGCCGACATCGCCGTCGGGACCAATGCCGGCCAGATCAAGACCGGTTCGCTTTCGCGCTCGGACCGCATCGCGAAGTACAACCAGCTCCTGCGCATCGAGGAGGACCTGGGCGAGGCGGCGAGCTATCCCGGGCGTGCGGCTTTCTATCAGCTGAAGTAGCGTCGCTTGCGCTGGCTCGCCCTCACCTTTGTCGTCCTGATTGCCGCGCTGCAGTACCCGATGTGGCTCGGCAAGGGTGGCTGGCTCCAGGTGCGCGAGCTGGATCGGCAGGTTGCGCTGCAGCGCGACGTCGAACGAGAAGCTGAAGGCGCGCAACGAAGCGCTCGACGCCGAAGTGCGCGACCTCAAGTCGGGTTACGAGGCGATCGAGGAACGCGCGCGCTCGGAGCTCGGCATGGTCAAGCAGGACGAAGTGTTCTTCCAGTTGCAGCCGCGCACCGCGTCCGAGCCGCCGACGGTTCCGGCGCCGGGATTGCCTTCATCCGCCGCGGTAGCGCGCGTGCTGGCGGTGGCAGAGTCGGGCCGGTGCCGCAGCTCCTTCTCGAGGCTCGGATCGCCCGATGATCCAGCGCGTGACATCGCGCCAGAATCCGCGGCTGCGTGAAGCGGCCGCGCTCATCGCTTCGGCGCGCGATCGCCGCAAGGCCGGCAAGTGCGTGCTCGAAGGGGAACACATCGTCGCCGCCTACTGCGCGCGCTACGGTCCGCCGGAAACGCTGATCGTGACCGACGATGCTCTCTTGCGTCCCGCCGCGCGTGCGCTGGCCGAGGCCAATCCCGGACGAACGCTTGTTGTCGCGACCGCGCTCTTCGACGAGCTCGCCACGTTGCCCGCCGGGGTGGGCATGCTCGCCGTCGTGCCTGCGCCGGCGCCGAGCGATGCGGCGCCCGCCGATTTCTGCCTGCTGCTGGACGAGGTGCAGGATCCCGGAAACGTCGGTTCGATGTTGCGATCGGCAGCCGCTGCCGGAGTCGGCCAGGTGCTGCTCTCCACGCATTGCGCATTCGCGTGGTCGCCCAAGGTGTTGCGCGCGGGACAGGGCGCGCATTTTCACCTCGACATACACGAGGACGTCGATCTCGTGCGCTGGGCGCGCGCCTATCGCGAGGCAGGCGGCGAAGTCGTGGCGATGGTCGCATCGGGTGGCACGGACCTCTACGACACCTCGTTCGCGCCGCGGATTGCGCTTGCGATCGGCAACGAAGGGGCCGGGATATCGGCGGCGCTCGCAGCAGAGGCAACGCGACGCGTAACCATCCCCATGCCCGGCGGCGTCGAATCGCTCAACGCCGCGGCTGCGGCGGCCGTATGCCTGTTCGAGTGCGTACGCCGGCGGCGATCGCGTCGGTCGGGTACCGTGGAGACATGAAACCGCCCGCCGCTGGGAGCATCCACTGGTGCGATCGCAGCGACGTCAGGTTGCGCGGTCGGTCCTGGTCAGAGGCTGCCGCGCGCCTCGAAAGCGCGATCAGGTCACAGGGCGTTCGCGGTCGTGCTCCTCGGGCGGACGCACGTTGCGGAAGTAGGCAAGCAAGAGCAGGTCGTACACGATCTTGAGGCCCCCTGCCGCGACGAGCGGCCATCCGAAGGTCGAGATGGACAGCAGATACCCGGCGAGGAACGGACTGGCCGCGGACGCCAGGCTGCGCGGCACCGAAGTCATGCTCGCCGCCGCGGGCCGCTCTGCGGGGGGCACGATCGCCATGACGTACGAACTGCGCGTCGGCACGTCCATCTGCGAAAGCGCGCTGCGGACGAGCAATAGCACGATCACGTAGCCGAGTTCCGGCATGAGCGGAATCAGGAGGAGGCAAACGCTCGAAGGCAGATGAGTGAACACCATCGTATACACGAGCCCGATCCGCGCCGCGATGCGCACCGCGACCAGGTAGGAAACGGCGGTGAGCATTCCGGTCCAGAAGAAGATCACCCCCGCCAATTCCACCGCCATTCCGAACCGCTGGTAGAGCCAGAGCGCCACCATCGACTGCACCACGAAGCCGCCGCCGAACGCGTCGAGGCTGAACAGGCTCGCCAGCACCAGAACCGGTTTGCGCGATTCCCGCAGCGGGGTCACGGGGCGGGACGCGTCGGCGGTTCCCGTGCTCGGGAGTCCCCGATACGCCAGCGCGACCAGGAGCCCGAGTGCCGCATAGAGCACGAACATTGCCTGCAGCGACGCTCTGGCTGACATACCCGCAATGCCCCCAACCGATCCGGGCAAGGCGACAGCCAGCGATCCCACACCGGCGGCGATGGTGCCGACCAGGCTGTACCAGGCGAAAATGCGCGTGCGGTCCTTGTTCGCTGCGACGCGCGACAGCACCGCGTGCTCCAGCGGCAGGAACACGCTCACATCCCCCGAGGAAGGATTGAGCGTGCCCACCATGGCGATCACCAGCAGCGGCCAGAAGTCGATGGCGAAGGCGAATCCGAATCCGGTCGCCGACATCAGGGCGGCCGCCGCAAGGAGCAGGGTTCGATAGTGCCAGCGGTGGGCGTGGAGTCCGACCGCCAGCGTCAGCAAGCCCGATCCGAGAAGCGTTGCGGTGGCGATGATTCCAACCGCCAAAGGGCCGAACCCGAGATCGAGCAGATAGAGGGGCAGCAACAGGCTGACGTAGCCGTCGCCGAAGGAACGAATACCCTTCGCTACCAGGACGCGGGCAACGATTCGCCGAGCGATCATGGCCGGCACGCGCGGAACCGATAGCTGGCGCCGATATACTCGGCGCTCGCTCGACGACGAAAGGAGTATCGCGACCATGATCTGCGTGATTCTGGCGCATCCGTACCCCAGCCGCTCGCGGACCAACCGCGTGCTGGCCGACGCGATACGGCAATCGACCCCTCGTTGACCTGCGCTCCCTCTACGATCTCTATCCGGATTTTGACATCGACGTGTCCGCGGAACAGGCCGCGCTGGAGCAGGCAAGGCTCGTGGTATGGATGCACCCGGTCTTCTGGTACAGCGTTCCAGGACTCCTCAAGCACTGGTTCGACAAGGTGCTCGCGTACGGCTGGGCCTATGGCGAGGGCGGCAACGCCCTGAACGGCAAACACTGCCTGTGGGTGCCGACCACCGGCGGCGACGAGCAGAGCTACACGCCGGCCGGCATGCACGCGAATTCGTTCGCGACTTATGCGCCAGCCATCGAGCAGACCGCGCGCTTTTGCGGCATGCACTGGGAGCCGCCCCATGTGGTGCACGATGCAAATTCGATCGATGCGGCGCGACTGGATGAGCAGTCGGCGAAACTGGTCCAACGGCTCGTGCCGTGGCGAGAACTCGCGCCGTCGGCCGTCAACGGGGTGGCGTCATGATGCTCGACGCGCTGGTCTACCTGGCTGCGGCGGTGCTGTGCGTACCGCTGGCCAAGCGACTCGGCCTCGGCTCGGTCCTGGGCTATTTCCTAGCCGGAGTCGCGATCGGACCTTGGGGACTGCGCCTCGTCGAGGACGTGGAAACGATCCTGCACTTCTCCGAGTTCGGGGTCGTGCTGATGTTGTTCGTGATCGGGCTCGAGCTCGAGACGCAGAAGCTCTGGGCAATGCGCACGACCGTGTTCGGCGGTGGCGCATTGCAGATTGCGCTGTCGGGCGCGGTGCTGATCGCGGGCGGCCTGTTTCTGGGGTTGCCCTGGCAGGGGGCGATGGTCGCGGGACTCGCGCTGGCACTCTCCTCGACGGCCATTGCCATGCAGACGATGGACGAACGCAACCTGTCGCCGACACCGACCGGCCGCAGGGCATTCGCCATCCTGCTGTTTCAGGATGTCGCAGCGATTCCTCTGCTGGCAGCGATCCCTCTGCTCGCCGCCAGCCACGCTGCACAGGCGGAACCCGCCTGGCAATACGCAGCCAAGGCTGCGGCGGCCATCCTGGGCGTTCTGATCATCGGGCGCTTCCTGACCCGCCCGATTCTGCGCATCGTTGCCGGCACCAACATCCGCGAGGTCTTCACGGCATTCGCGCTGCTGCTCGTCATAGGAATCGCTCAATTGATGAGCCTTGCCGGAATCTCGATGGCGCTGGGGGCCTTCCTCGCGGGCATGCTGCTCGCGAGCTCCGAGTATCGCCACGCGCTCGAGACGGACATCGAACCGTTCAAGGGATTGCTGCTCGGTCTGTTCTTCATCTCCGTCGGCATGTCGGTGGATTTCGGCCTGCTGGAGCGCACGCCGTTGGCGATTGCCGAGTTGTTGGCCGGCCTGTTGGTGCTGAAGCTGGCGACGCTATGGCTGGTCGCGCGCCTCCTGGGCGTCGAGTCACGGCAGCGCTGGCTCTTTGCGGCCCTGCTGGCACAGGGCGGCGAGTTCGCGTTCGTCGTGTTCGCGGCCGCGCGGATGGTGGGCGTGCTCTCCGGCGACTGGTCCGGACAGCTGACCATCGCCGTTGCGCTCTCGATGGCCGCGACTCCGCTCATGCTGCTGGTGCACGACAAGGTGCAAGCGCGTCGAGCCGCCGCATCGAAGCATTCCGCCGATGCCATCGACGAGGCCGGCAATCCGGTGATCATCGCGGGCTTCGGGCGGTTCGGCCAGATCGTGGGCCGCCTCCTCTTCGCCAACGGCATTCGCGCCATCGTTCTCGACCACGATCCCGAGCAGATCGACCTGCTGCGCAAATACGGCTACCAGGTGTTCTACGGCGATGCCACACGCCTCGATCTGCTGCGCGCGGCGGGCGCAGCCGAAGCCCGGCTGCTGGTGAATGCCATCGACGATGTCGCCGACAGCATCGCCCTGACCGACCGCGTACGCCAGCACTTTCCCCGCCTGCCGATGATCGCGCGGGCGCGAAACGTCAGCCACTATGTCGCGTTGCGCGAGCGGGGGGTCGCGGTGGCAGAGCGCGAAACGTTCGAATCAGCGCTCCGCGCCGGGCGCCATGTTCTGGAGACTCTGGGTGTCGATCGCTTTCGCGCGCGGGAGATGGCGGACGCATTCCGGCGCCACAACCTCACCACCCTGAATGCACTGATCCCACACTTCCGGGACGAGGCGAAAGTGCTCTCGTCGGCGAAGGCGGGACGCGAGGAGCTGCGCGAATTCTTCGCGCGCGACCGGGTCCAGTTCGAGACGGAGCAACGTCGAGGATGGAATCGCTCGTGAACCGGGGCATACGCTCGTAGATGATCGCGGCTCCGCCGCCGAGCTCAACCACGATCGTCAGCACCAGCAGCGCCCTGGAGGCAAGCCGGCGCTAGCCATGAACACCGAGGTGTCCGCGAAGCCCGTGACCTTGCCGAATCCGGCGATGACGAACATCGATGCGAGCGGGATGCGCTTCCAGGCGCCGGGATTATTCTCGACGTGGCTGCTGTTCACGTCGGTATCGTCGGGCTGGAGGCGGGCGTCACGTTATGTGTCGGCGATCAGGCATGGCGAAAACGCTTCTGCGCATGGGCTTTGGATGATCGGCAGGCGCAAGACATCCTCGCTTGGCAACGTCAGCAGCACCACGCGCCTAACAGGCGCACTTGCGCTGGCGCTCGTGATCGCCGTGTCGCAATCGGCTGTCGCAGCAACGATCACCGTGGATGCCGAACGTCGCGGCGATACGATCGACATCCGGGCGAGTGTGGTGCTGAAGGCCGATGCCGCGACGGCGTGGCGCGTGCTGACCGATTACGATCGGTACACCGAATTCCTACCGGACCTTCGCTTGAGCCGCGTCGTTGCCCGCCATGGCGCCACGGTCACCGTCGAGCAGTCCGGGGATGCTGCGCTTTGGATATTCCGGATGCCGCTCGACATAACCTTCGAGATCAACGAGGTGCCGCCGATCAGTCTGCAGTCGCGCGCAGTCGCGGGCAGCCTGCATGCGCTCGCAAGCAGCTATTCGCTGACGCCGACGCCGTCCGGCGTACGCCTCGACTACGCCGGGCACGTCGCGCCCGGGTTCGCACTCTTCGGCCCTCTCGAGCAGATTGCGGTCCAGCACAACGTCGCCCGCCAGTTCCAGGCACTCGCCGACGAGATCGAGCGGCGAAGCGGCGCGAACGGGGCCACGCCGCTGGTAAGGCGCCGTGAGCCAGGCGACACGCCCACGCCCGGCGTGCTTCGATAGGCGGACTACTCTTGTCGTACACCAGCCAGACGGCCGCGCTCGATGCAGCCACCCCCGCGGTCGGCGCGCCAATGTGCCTCGACCCCGTTGTCGAGTTGGCGCAGGCTCTCGATCTCGGCGCTGACATTCAGGCCATTCGCGCACTGGTATGCGGCGCTGGGTACGCGCAGGAGCTTGCCGTATTGGGTCGCGTCGCCTTGAATGACGCAAACGAACTGGCCCAGGTTGGTGCTGTCGGCGCCCAGGAACTCGATGCGAACGTTGTTCGACGAGGTCTGGAAGATGTCGAACTGCATTACGTTGTTGAAGGTCGGCGGCATGGACGCGGGACAATTGCCCGAAAGGGTCCCCGAGATGCCGCCGATGTAGATGTTGTCGACGGAAAACGAGACGGTCGTCTGCCGCTGGATCGACTTGGTCACATTGACGGTGTCGATGCGGTACCGCAATGTTCCGTGGACATCGCTCAACGCGGTGAACGTCGCGTCGCCGACAGGTACGGCGTCGCTCGGAGGCACGGGTGGAAAGCTCGGCGCCCCGAACCATGTCCCGGTCGTCGCGAAGATCAGACCGCTGAAAGCATCGCTCGCGCTGCGCGTCATCTGTGCCGTGTACCACACCGGCGCCCCCGACGTTCCATAGATGAAAAATGTCGCGAAGATGTAATTCTCCGTCTGCGCGAAATTCACGCCCCATCCGGACTCGGCGGGATTGAACCAGATATCGGTGTAATCGGTCGATGCCTCGGCCATGTTCGACATCGACGCGGCGAGCGCAAGAAGTGCAGCGACGACGAACCGGCGGAGACGATCGAGGTGCATGAATGTCAGTCTAGCGGAGTGGAGACGAGCGTCGATTCTACCTTGACCGCCAGGCGATGAATCGCTGCGGCAGTCGGCAACGCTGCCTGGGCTCCGGCGATGCCGCACGCGAGCGATCCGGCGGCTACGCCCTCGGCCAATGCACGCGGCCAGGCCGTGCCCCGATCGAGTGCGGCCGCGAGCGCGCCGGTGAATGCATCGCCCGCTCCGGTGGAATCGACGACTTTAGTGGGCGGCGCCGCCAGACGCACCAGGCGACCGCTGGTTGCGGCAAGCACACCCTGTGCGCCGAGTGTGACGACCGTTGCGCACCCGAAGCGCCGCATCGTGGCCGGGGCAAACGCTTCGGGCATCGCATGCATGCCGAACCCGGCGGCGAGGGAGGCCGCCTCGATTTCGTTGACGATCAGCACATCCAGCGCCGACAGCAGCTGCGGCGGCAATGCTCGCGCCGGCGCCGCATTGAGCACGATCCGCGCCCCAGCCGCGCGGGCGCGCGCCACGATTTCGACGATCGCTTCGAGCGGCACCTCGAGTTGCAGCAGCAGCGTGGTAACCGGCGCAAGCTGTGCATCCGAGACAGCGCCGGCATCAGCGTGAGCGTTGGCGCCGGGAATGACGGTGATGCAGTTCTGGCCGGTTACGTCGACGTGGACCAGCGCGATTCCGGTCGGCGAGGCGATCCGACGAACCGCCGCGAGATCGACTTTCGCCTCGACAAGGCCCGAGAGCGCAGGCGTCGCAAAGGTGTCGTCGCCGACCGCGCCAGCGAACGCTACCGCAGCCCCGGCCCGTCGCGCGGCAAGTGCCTGGTTCGCGCCTTTGCCTCCGGGCAGAGTGGCGAACGAGTCGCCGGTCAATGTTTCGCCCGGGCGCGGAAGCCGCTGAACCCGCGCGACGAGGTCGAGATTGATCGAGCCGAAAACGAGGATCACGTGAGCGGGCGGGGGCTGGTGCCGTTAGCCAGGCGGACGATGGCTGTGCAGTACGCCCTTCACGAGAAGGATATTGCCGTACGGACGCAGTTCCCCGGTGCGGACGATCGCGAAGGCGCGGCGCGTCCGCTCGTAGAATGCCTGTCGGCCGAGCAGGCCGATCTCGCAGTCGGCAAGCCCATGCTCGGTGAAGACGGCGGCGAAAGCGGCGACGGTTTCGGGCACGGCTGCGGCGTCGCCGACGACCTCCATCGTGAATGCCGCCGGCAACGCAACCGTATCGACCGGAAACAGCGTCAGGATCGCGGCCAACGCCTCGGGCGCCGCCGCGCCGGCCAGATCGATCACCACCGGGCCGAGGCTCGCGGACGGGAAATTGGCGTCGACGATGGCGATTTCGTCGCCGTGGCCCATTGCGCGCAATGCGCGCAGCAGATCGGCGGTGAGCAGCGGGTGGATCCCCTTCAGCATCGTGTTGAATCCGGCCGGACGCGGGATTCCACTCGCTCAGATGATACCTGACCCCGTAAGCCGCCCGAGCATCGCCGCGCGTTCGGCTGCGGGCAACGGCGCAAGTGGCGGGCGCACGGCGGTCCACGTGTCGTCGCCGGTCAACGTCGCTTGCAGCGCCTTGAACGCGGGCATCAGCGGGTAGTCGACCATGATGTCGAGAAGCTTGGTGATCTCCGCCAGTGCAGCCGTCTCGTCCGACGTTCCGGAGGCATCGAAGAGGCGGCGCATCGAGCGCGGGAAGAGATTCGCCACGCCGCAGATGGTACCGGCACCGCCGGCCGCAAGCATCGGCGGAAGATGCGGTTCGTGACCGACGAAAACGGCGAGGTCGGGAAAACGCGCAAGCATGGCACGGCTATTGGCGAGGTCGCCGGCGCTGTCCTTGAGGCCCGCAATGATGCCCGGATACGCCGAGCGCGCAGCCGAGCGATGACGGCTGCGGTGATCGGAACTGCCGTGACCTGCGGAATGTGGTAGAGGTAGAGCCGCAGCCGCGTATCGGCGACGGCATCGATCAGCGCCGCATAGCTCGCGTAGACGCCTTCGTCGGTCACGCCTTTGAAAAAGAACGGAGGCAGCACGAGCACGCCCGGGCAGCCGACGGTCAATGCATGGCGGGTGAGGGCGATCGTGTCCGGCAGTGCCGCGCATCCGGTCGCCGCGACGATGTTCGCCGCGGGGATGCCGGCGGCGAGGAGCCCTTCGAGTCCGGCCGAGCGTTCGGCGACACTGAACGACTGGCCCTCTCCGGTGGTGCCGAACGGAGCGATGCCGTCGACTCCATCGGCGATAAGCCGCCGGGCGTGCTCGGCGAAGCGGGCGCGGTCGACATTGCCGCGCGCATCGAGGGGAGTAAGCGTCGCGCACCAGACACCGCGCAGCGGGGGGGAATGGTCCAAGGCGATGGCGTTTCGGAAAGATCGGGTTGAGCGAACGCGCATCGTAGCATCGGGTCGTTGCCTGACGCCATGCTCGTGGCGGCGAAGCGGCTACAATCGCATCCGCTCGGGTGTCGACCGAACAGCAACAGGCTGACCGCCTTGTCCATGGCAAGTCCGGATCCGCGAATCGGCCACGTCGACGGTGCCGGGGATTTATCGATCAACGCGCACCTGCGAAACCAATCATGGAGTCCTGCCGTTCCCGGCTTCGGCGGCGCGCCGCTCGGCAACCTGTTCGCGGCAGTCCCGGACGGCGAGGCGGCCGCACTCGTGCACCGTGCATACGAGCGCGGAATCCGTTACTTCGACACGGCGCCGCACTACGGCAGCGGACTGTCGGAGCACCGGATCGGCGCCGCGTTGCGCGACGTGCCGCGCGAGTCCTTCACGCTGTCGACCAAGGTCGGACGCCTGCTGGCGCCGGACCCGAATGCGCCGCGCAATCAACACGGATACGTGGACGTGCTGCCCTTTGTGCAGCACTGGGACTATTCACGCGATGGCACGCTGCGCAGCATCGAGGACAGCCTGCAGCGGCTCGGGCTCGCGCGCATCGACTACGCATACATCCACGACGTCGCGCGCGACGCACATGGCGATGCGCAGCCGCGGCAGATTCGCCGAAGCGATGGACGGCGCGGTCCCGGCACTGGCAAGGTTGAAGGCCGATGGTGCGATCGCCGGTTTCGGGCTGGGCGTCAACGACTGGCAGGTATGCGTGGACGCGCTGGCCCACGCCGATCTCGATGTGCTGCTGCTCGCGGGGCGCTACACGCTGCTCGACCAGTCCGCGCTGCCCGTGCTCATGCCCCTGTGCGTTCGCCGCAAGGTGAAGATCGTGATCGGCGGACCGTTCAACTCGGGCATTCTCGCGACGGGCGTGCGCAATGCCGGCGCACGAACACTGTACTTCAACTACGGTCCCGCGCCGCCAGACGTCATCGCGCGCGCCGCTGCGATCGAAGACCTCTGCTTGGAGCATCGGGTGCCCCTGAAGGCCGCGGCCCTCCAGTTTCCGCTGGCGCACCCGGCAGTTGCCTGTGTGGTTGTCGGCCCGCGGTCGATCGCCGAGCTCGACGAGAACCTCGCGCTGGCCGCCCACGAAATCGCGCCGGCGTTCTGGAGCGAGCTCCGGGCGCGCGGACTCGTCGCCGCTGCCGCGCCGCTACCTGACGACGCATGACGGGAGCGTCCCGGATGACGGTCATGCGGCGCGGCGAGGGGCTCTTGCACGGAGGTGCCGGATGACGAATGTCCGGAATGCGCCACGTGTCGACGCACACCACCACGTCTGGCGGATCGATCGGGGCGATTACGGCTGGCTCACGCCCGACCTTGGCCCGATCCATCGCGATTTCACGCTGTCCGATCTCAGGCCGCTGCTCGACAGCGCCGGCATCGCGGCGACCGTTCTGGTGCAGGCGGCGCCGACCGTCGCCGAGACGGAGTTCCTGCTGGGCGTCGCCCGCGAGAGCAACGGGCTCGTGCGCGGCGTCGTCGGCTGGGTCGATCTCGCGGCGCCCGACGCGGACGCTACACTGGTGATGCTGGCACGCGACGCGCGTCTCAAGTCGATCCGGCCGATGTTGCAGGACCTCGCCGACCCGGAGTGGATCCTGCGGCACGATGTCGGCCACGCGTTGGACGCATTGCCACGGCTGGGCCTGCGATTCGATGCGCTGGTCAAACCGCCGCAATTGCCGGCGCTCCTACGGATGATCGAGCGCAACCCTGATCTGTCCATTGTCGTCGATCACGGCGCGAAACCACCGATTGCAGCGGGGGCCTGGGAGCCGTGGGCCAGCCTGACGATGGCCTTGGCGCGCCATCCGCGCGTGCACTGCAAGCTCTCGGGCCTCGTCACCGAAGCAGGGGACGCGTGGACGGCCGATTCGCTCCGGCGCTATGTCGATCACCTGCTCGGCTGCTTCGGCCCCGAGCGCCTGCTGTGGGGAAGTGACTGGCCGGTCGTGCTGCTCGGTGGCGGCTTTCGCCGCTGGATCGAGGCGACCGATCTGCTGCTGCGCGACCTCGATACGGCCGATCGTGCAGCGATCCTGGGTGGCAACGCGGTGCGCTTCTACGGGCTCTGACGAACGTGGCGAGGGCCGCGAGCGCAAGGCTCAGAAGATGCGCCGCTCCAGCCGGCCGCGATGCAGGATCGTCGTCGCGATTTCCTCGATCGATTTGGTCGACGTGTCCAGCATGGGGATGCCTTCACGCTCCATCAGGTGTTCCGCCTCGCGCACCTCTTGCCGACAATTCTCCAGCGTCGCGTACTTGCTGCCCGGACGGCGCTCCTCGCGGATCTTCTGCAGGCGCTCCGGCACGATCGTGAGCCCGAACAAACGGTCGCGGTAGGGAACAATAGACGCCGGCAGCTTGCGCTCGACGAAATCGTCCGGCGTCAACGGAAAATTGGCCGCGCGAACGCCGAATTGCAGCGCGAGATAGAGCGTGGTCGGCGTCTTGCCGCAGCGCGAGACACCGACCAGGATCACCTGGGCCTTGTTGAGATCTCGTGTCGACGCGCCGTCGTCGTGCCTCTGCGCGAAATTGATGGCCTCCATCCGCGCGAAGTACTCGTGGCTGTTCGCGATCCCATGCGAGCGCCCGGCGGTGTGCGAGCTCTTGGCGGCGAGCTCGGCTTCGAGCGGCGCGATGAAGACCTGGAACAGGTCCAGCGTCAATGCATTCGCATTGCGCCGGATCGTCGCGCTCATCGCCTCGTCGACGATCGAGCTGAACACGATCGGCTGCCGCTCCTCGCGCGCGCCGGTAGCGTTGATCTGCCGGATCACGGCATCGATCTTCTCGGGCGAGTCGACGAAGGGAATCGTCTGCCGCTGGAACTCGTATTCCTCGAACTGCGTCAGCAGGCTGTTGCCGAGCATCTCGGCCGTGATGCCGGTGCGATCCGAGATGAAGAAGACGGTGCGGCGGTGCGACATGGTCGACGTCGAGTCACCAATCCGCCCACACCGGTACGACGCCTGCCGGCAGGTCGGGCAGCTCCCCCAAGTCGAGCCAGCCTTCGCCCGGTCCGTGGAAATCCGAACCGCAAGACGCGCGCAGGCCCAGGCGGCGCGCGTGGGACGCAAACTCCACGCTCTGGGCCGATGTATGCGAAGGAGAGAGCACTTCGATCGCATCGCCCCCCTCGTCGCGGAAAGCTTCGAGAAGTGCCCCCATCCGCCCAGTGCCCAGTTTGTAGCGACCGGGATGCGCAAGCACCGCCCGCCCGCCGGCGGCGCGGATCCAGCTTACCGCTTGCGTCAGCGTGGCCCACTGATGCGGGACGTAGCCCGGCTTGCCCTGGACGAGGTAGCGCTTGAAGACGTCCTTCATCTCGCGCGCATGGCCCGCTTCCACCAGGAACCGAGCGAAGTGCGTCCGCGAGATCAGGCGCTCACTGGTGACATGGCGCATGGCGCCCGCGTAGGCCCCGTCCACTCCCGCTGCCGCCAACGCTTCGCCGATGCGTCGCGCGCGGTCGGACCGTCCGACGCGGACGGCTGCGAGTCCCTCGATCAGCGCTGGAGCTTCCGGGTCGATTCCGAGTGCGACGACGTGAATCGTCGTTCCCTCCCAGCTCACCGAGAGCTCGCATCCACAGACCAGCGCGATCCCGGCTTCCCGGGCCGCCTTGCGTGCTTCGGCCAGACCGCTCAGTTCGTCGTGGTCCGTGAGCGCAAGCACATCGACGCCCCGGGCGGCCGCACGCACGACGAGCGCCGTCGGGGTCAGCAATCCGTCCGAATGCGTCGAGTGACTGTGAAGGTCGTAGCGGGGCATGGAGCCGGCCGGGATGCTTCCGACCGGACGGCAAGGCGGCGGGGGACCGTGCAATCCGGAGTTTTCGCGCCGGTTCGCGGCGCTCGAGCGCAAGGCGACCAATGGTAGCAGAGCGTCGCCATGCGATCGCCCGAAGGGGTACCGAAAGGGCTCATGGACGGCGACCCAGACAGCCAGAATTGCGAAAAAACAACTCAGACGAAGGACGGCGGCCGCAGCCGGACGAATGGAGCTTGCAATGCCGGCGAAAAAGGTCAAACATATGCCATTGGGATAGACAATCCGGCCCGCGGCAGTACAGGGGGGAGCCGGAGGACAAGGTAAGAAACGTATGAAACTCTTCGACCGCGTCCTCAACCCGCGCGAAATCCGGCGTCGGCTGGGGCTCAATCAGGAGCAGTTCTGGACGCAGATCGGCGTCACGCAGAGTGGCGGTTCGCGCTACGAGAGCGGGCGCGAGATGCCGAAGCCCGTCCGGGAGTTGCTGCGCCTGGTCCACGTCGAGCAGGTGGACCTGTCGCAGGTCAAGCGTGTCGATTTCGAGATCATCAGCTATCTCAAATCGTCGCATCCGGAGCTCTACCGGTCGCTGCGGCGCGCGGTGCGGAGCCGCCAGCCCGCGCAACCTTTGCCGCCCTTCGCCGACGCCGAGCTCGACGCGAAGCTGGAATCCGACTTGATCGACCTGCCGCTTCCGGCCGAGGAGCACGGCGGCGGAACGCACTCGAGCTGAGTTTTGGCGCAGCCCCGATCTCGCATCGAGTCTAATCCGCGGTCCCGATTACGCCCTTGCGCGAAGGATCTGCGTCGGGTGGCGACGAGGTTGAGGTGAAACGACCCGCCTGACCGCGAAATGCGCGTTGGGCGACCTGTCGAACCCGCTGCGGCGGGTTCGTTGTTTTGCGCAGCGCCAACGGGCCGTGGACCCGTTGCGCCTCGCGGTAAGATCCCCCTTTTGCGCCACCGTAAAATTCCACGGCACGTCGAGCCGCGCTCGAAGAGCGGCGATCAGGGAGCACGCATGAGCGAACAACAATGGGTGATCCCGTTCGATCGCCTCGGAATCGGCGACGTCCACCAGGTTGGCGGCAAGAACGCCTCCCTTGGCGAAATGATCAGGGAACTCGCCGGCGCCGGTGTCCGCGTCCCCGGCGGCGTGGCGACGACCGCCTTCGCCTTTCGCGAATTCCTGTCGGTTAACGGTCTTGACGTGCGGATCCGTGAGCGACTGGCCGGTCTCGACATCGACGATGTCACCGCGCTTGCGCGAGGCCGGGTCGGAAATCCGACGGTGGATGACCGAGACGCCCTTTCCGCCTGCGCTCCACGATGCGGTCATTGATGCGTTCCGCAAGCTCAGTGCCGGCGCGATGGATGCCTCCTGGGCCGTGCGCTCGTCGGCCACCGCCGAGGACCTGCCCGACGCCTCGTTTGCGGGTCAGCAGGAAACATACCTAAATATCAAAGGTATAGACAATATACTTCACGCTGTAAGGGAAGTATTTGCGAGCCTCTACAACGATCGTGCGATCGCCTACCGCGTGCACCAGGGATTCGCGCACGAGCACGTCGCCCTGTCGGCCGGCATCCAGCGGATGGTCCGCAGCGACCTTGGCGCCTCGGGCGTGATGTTCACGCTCGACACCGAATCCGGTTTCGACCAGGTGGTGTTCATCACGTCGTCCTACGGACTCGGCGAGACCGTCGTGCAGGGCTCGGTCAACCCGGACGAGTTCTATGTCTACAAGCCGAACATTGAAACGCGTCGGCCCGCGATCCTGCGCAAGACCGTGGGCGCGAAGGCGATCAAGATGGTTTTCGCCGACGGCGAGCGGGCCGGACATTCGACGGCGACGGTCGAGGTTCCCGCGGTCGAGCGTTACACGTTTTCGATCAGCGATGCCGAAGCGGAGGAGCTGGCGCGCTACGCGATCGCGATCGAAGGGCACTACGGGCGCCCCATGGACATCGAGTGGGGTCGTGACGGCAACGATGGCCGCCTCTACATCCTCCAGGCGCGTCCGGAGACCGTGAAGTCCAAGGACGGCGGCGAAGAACTTCGGCGCTATCGCCTGACGTCGAAATCCGCGGTGCTGGCGAGCGGGCGAGCAATCGGCCAGAAGATCGGTCGGGGAACGGTGCAGCTGGTCAAGTCGGCGGCCGAAATGGACAAGGTGCGTGCCGGAGATGTGCTCGTCGCCGACATGACCGATCCCGATTGGGAACCGGTGATGAAGCGGGCCGCCGCGATCGTGACCAACCGCGGCGGACGGACCTGCCACGCTGCGATCATCGCGCGCGAGCTCGGGATCCCGGCGGTCGTCGGGTGTGGCGACGCAACGAGGGTGCTTGCCGACGGCGCGGAGGTGACCGTTTCGTGCGCCGAGGGCGATACGGGCCACGTCTACGAGGGGCTGCTCGACATCGACGTGGTCACCGTTGCGCTCGACCGGATGCCGCCCGCGCCGACCAAGATCATGATGAACGTCGGCAATCCCGAGCTTGCCTTCGACTTCCGCCGGTTGCCCAATGAAGGAGTCGGCCTCGCGCGGCTCGAATTCATCATCGCGCGCAATGTCGGGATCCACCCCAAGGCGCTGCTCGAGCTGGACCGGCAGACGGCAGATCTGCAACGCGAGATTCGCACGCGAATCGGCGGCTACCCGAGTCCGACCGAGTTCTATGTCGGGAAGATCGCGGAGGGCGTGGCGACGATCGCGGCCGCGTTCTGGCCGAAAAAGGTCATCGTGCGGCTCTCCGACTTCAAGTCGAACGAGTACTCGAACCTCGTGGGCGGCCAGCGGTACGAGCCGCACGAGGAAAATCCGATGATCGGCTTCCGTGGCGCGTCGCGCTATATCGCGCCCGAGTTCCACGACTGCTTCGCGCTCGAATGCGCGGCAATGAAGCGTGTCCGCGACGAGATGGGTTTCACGAACGTCGAGCTGATGATCCCCTTCGTGCGCACGCTGCACGAAGCGACGAGCGTGATCGCGCTGCTCGCCGCCCAGGGGCTAGAGCGCGGTAAGAACGGGCTGCGCGTCATCATGATGTGCGAGATTCCGTCGAACGCGATCCTGGCCGACCGCTTCCTCGAGCACTTCGACGGCTTCTCGATCGGTTCCAACGACATGACGCAGCTGACGCTCGCCGTCGACCGCGACGCAGGCGGCCCCATCGCCTCGACCTTCGACGAGCGTGACGACGCGGTGAAGGCGATGCTGTCCATGGCGATCGCCGCCTGCCGCAAGGCCGGCAAGTACGCCGGCATCTGCGGGCAAGGGCCATCGGACCACCCGGATCTCGCGCAGTGGCTGGTCGGGCAGGGGATCGAGAGCATGTCGCTCAATCCGGACACGGTCGTCGAGACGTGGCTGCTGCTTGCCGGGAAGAAGTAGGGGCGGCTGCGCGAAACTCATTTGACACGGTGGACCGTTGCAGCATCGGTTGATGGGAGTTGCCCAATGTGGGTTGCAGCGGGGCGGGCCGAGGGATCCGGGCGAATGGAGCTGCCAAACGTGGCGTCGAGCGGGTACCCGGCGCGCGACGACCGGCAGAGAACATGACCGGCCGCCGCGCGCCACCCGCGTAGCGACGCCGGCGGCAACATTCGCCCGGACCCCTTCGGCCCACCCCGCTACCGCGGGCGTAGCGACGGGATCGACAGTCGGTGTTCGTTCTCCGACGCCAGCCGTTGCCATCGTCGATGCACCTCACGCCCGCTGAAGCGAACCCGATCGCCGTGCGGATCGCCGCCATCGAAGCGCGCACCGGCGTGCAGGTCGTCACCGCAATCGTGGGTCGTTCGGCCCGCTACCCCGAAGCGCGTTGGAAGGCATTCGCGCTCGGCGTCGCGATCGCGGCACTGATCGTCGTCGCATTCGGATTTCTGCGACCCGAGTGGGGCGGAGGGGGCGCTGCATTTGAAGCGATCGTAGTGACTCTCGCGGCCGGGATCACCTGTGCGTTGGTCGCGACCTACGTCGAGCGCTGCGAGCGCCTGTTCGTGCGTCACAACCGAGCCGAGGCCGAGGTGCGCCAGTACGCCCAAGGACTCTTTCTTGCGAAGGGGCTCTTCGCGACGCCAGCCAGGACGGCGGTGCTCATCGTCGTGAGCCTGCTCGAGCGCGTCGTCGTCGTGCACGCGGACCGTGGTTTCGACGAGCGAATCGCAGCCACCGAGTGGGAGAGCGTCGTGGCGCCGATGACGTCGATGCTGCGTTCGGGCCAACGGGCCGCCGCGGTCGAGGCGGGCCTGACGGCGTTGGAGCACGTGCTCGTACGCAGGGGATTCGTCGCCACCAGCACCGGTGCGAATGTACTGCCCGATCGGCCCATCGAGGAGCGCGGCGCGTGAACGTCGCGCTCTGCACCGAACGGCGGGCATGGCTCGCCTTCTCATCCGCCATTGCAGCCGGCGTGCCGCGCGCGCTGTTCGTCGTCGGTTTTGTGCTCGGCGCTGCGGCAGCGTTCGCAGTCGACGTCCCTTACCTCTCCGGACGGGTCGTCGACGACGCGGAAATCCTCTCGCCGGCCACGCGGGAAAGGCTTGCCGCGACATCTAAGGCGCACGAGGCCAGGACGACGAACCAGGTCGTGGTTCTGACCGTACCTACGCTCGGCGGCGAGAGCGTCGAGGAATACGCCAACCGCGTCTTCGCGGCCTGGAAGCTCGGGCAGCAAGGCAAGGACAACGGCGTGCTCGTGCTTATCGTGCCGAACGACCGCAAGATGCGCATCGAAGTGGGCTACGGCCTCGAAGGCACATTACCCGACGTCGCCGCTGCGCGAATCATCCGAGACCGGATGACGCCCCGATTCAAGGCGGGCGATTTCGATGGAGGTGTTGCCGAAGGCGTCGACGCGATCGTCGCCCAGTTGGAAGGGCGCGGCGGCGCCAGCGGCGACATCGGCGGCCGATCGGCGCCGGCGACGTCGGTAGCCAAGGGTTTCTTCGATGCGGCCCGGCTCGCGGAATTCGAGGGACAGTTGCCGCCCTGGCCCGCGCGCATCCTGCTCGGCGCCTTCATCTTCGGAGTCATCGGAGTGTTCACGGTCATTGGCGTGGCCACCCCCGGGGTGGGCTGGTTCCTCTATCTCTTCCTGATACCGTTCTGGGCGATGTTCCCGATCATCGTCGTCGGCGTGAAGGGTGCGCTCGTTCTGCTCTCGACCTACGTGATCGGCTTCCCCATCGCCAAGCTCTACCTGCGGTCGCGCCCGTGGTACGCAAAGTCGGCGGCGGACCTCAAGCGAACGGGCACGGCGTCCTTCGGCGGGATGGTGATCACCAGTGACGGCAGCAGCAGCTCGGGGGAAAGCTCGGGCGGCGGGTTCTCCGGCGGAGGCGGCAGTTCCGGGGGTGGCGGGGCATCGGGCAGCTGGTAGCGTCTCGTGCCCGGTCATGCGTTCGCTTCGGCGATCTGGTCGATTGACCTCACTGACGCCGCCGTCTGCAATGGGCGGTGATGAAACGCCCGCCACGCCTGAGTGTCCAGCCATCCCCATCGCGCATCGCCTGCGCATTCGTCGCCGTCTGCTGCGTCGCCACGGCAGTGCTTGTCGTGTTGCTGCCGATGCCGTGGTGGGCGAAGGCTGCCGGGCTCCTGGTGGTGGTTGGCGTCGGGGCACGCGCGTACCGGCAGTGCGCAGCGCGTGGCCTACCCGCGCTCGTTCAAGTCGGCGATGACCGTCGCCTGACCGTTACGTGGCGCACGGGGACGTCATCCGACGGCGTCGTGCTCGATGACACGTACGTCGGCGCATGGCTCACGTGCGTCGTCTGGCGGCCGGACGGGATGCCATGGTGGCAGCCTGCGCGCACGCTTCTCCTGCTCCCTGACACGCTGCCGACCGATGAGTTTCGGCGCTTGCGCGTGCTCCTGCGCTACGGCGTTCCGGAGCGGCGAGGCGCGAGCAAGGGCGTCGATGCCGGCTGACCGTCGAGCCACTCGCGTGCCTCGATGATCACGCCGCTCTCGGCTTTGGGCTGGCCCCCGAGCAGGTACAGGTAAAGAGGCACCAGCGCAGCGATGGCAGGCAACGCGGTCTTGTCCTCGCCTGGGTGCGTCAGCGTGCGCAGCGGCGAACGTACGGGTCCCGGGACGACTGCGTTGATCCGCAGAGTTGCCCGCTCGTCCCATTCGTCAGCGAGTGTGGACGCGAGCGCCATCAATGCCGCCTTCGATGCCGCGTACGCGCCCCAGTACGCACGGGGATAGACGCCACGCGAGTCGAGCGTAAAGACGACGCTCGCGTCCGATGCTGCCGCCAGAAGCGGTAGCGTCGCGCGCGTCAGCGCCATCGCGGCGGCGACATTGATGCGCAGGACTTCGAGCCAGGCATCGAACGACTGGTGCTCGATCGGGCCGAGCGAGCCCAGCTTGGCCGCTGCATGGACGAGACCATCGAGGCGCCCGAGTTGTGCCCGGATTGCGCCGGCGACGTTGTCGAATTCGTCCGCCGACGCGTGCGCGAGGTCGAGCGGAAGAATCGTCGGCTGCGGACCGCCGGCCGCGACGATCTCGTCGTAGAGGGCTTCGAGCTTGCGCACGACGCGGCCATGGAGCACGACGGTGGCGCCGCGCGCGGCGCAGGCGAGCGCGAGCGGCCGGCCGAGGCCTCCCGTCGCGCCAGTGATCAGAATCGCGCGGCCGGCGAGATCGGGGACGGGTAGCAAAGCGGGAGTGGGCAGTGGCATGGAGTGCGCGCCGAAATGCCGGCGTGCGGTCGCGATGATATCCGACCGCGACACGCAGCCCGGCAGATTGTCTGGAATCGGTGGGCAAGCCTCGTCGGGAGCGGAGCGGTGTTGGTTCCGTCCGGGCGCGCAGGTGTCAACGCTTAGCGGACATGTCGGATGCGTCGGTTTGCAAGACGAATGGCCCGCCCGTATAATTTGCGATTCGCCGTGGGGGTATAGCTCAGCTGGGAGAGCGCTTGCATGGCATGCAAGAGGTCAGCGGTTCGATCCCGCTTACCTCCACCACCGCACCATCCGCATCCTGCCCGACCGGGGGACGCGGTCGCTCCAAGGTCCCCATCGTCTAGAGGCCTAGGACATCACCCTTTCACGGTGAGTACGGGGGTTCGAATCCCCCTGGGGACGCCACCTTAAACCCACTACGCAGTGGGATGCGGTAACAGACCTGCAAGGTGGCCGCGGTCGGGTCGAGCTCGACCCGGTCCAGGATTGAGCCCAAAAAGTCGCGCAGCTCGGCGCGATCGTAGATGCGCATCTCCTCGGCCATCCGGCCAAGCATCTTTCGGACCTGGGTGTCGGTGATCTTGGCGAGCGTCTGGGCGGCCTCGTCGTCCTTCTCCCAGGCCACGATGCGCTGCTCGATCACGGTGCGCTGCCGCTCGAGTTCGTCCACCTTGCGCAAGACGGAAGCCGGCGATGCGAGATCTGCCGCCATGTCGAGAAATCGGCCGGCGCGTAGCTCAAGGTCGATAATCTCCTTCCGCGCGTCAGCAATTTCCCCGTCGTGCATGAGGGCAAATTTCTCGCGCGTCGCCTTCACGGCGGCGGCCACGAATTCGGTCGATTGCAGGTCCCGCGCCACGGTGTCGATGACTGCGGCGTCGACCTTTGCCGCAGCCATGTTGCGCGTGCCGGTGGCAGCCGTCGCGCGATAGAACTCCGCCTTGGCTGTTCGATTGCCGTGCCAGGCTTCACCGGCCGGCGTGCGCAACAGCCCGGTCAACAAAAACTTGGGTCCGTGATCGCGCCGCGTGGGTGTACCCGCCGCTTCAAGGTTGGCGAGCAGTGTCTCGGCGACCGCGTCGCTAATGAGCGCCTGGTGCGTGTCGCGCTGGATAACCCACTCGTCACGGGGACGTCGCTTCGCGCCACCCTTGTAGCCTTCACTTCCATACTCGTTGTGCACGTTCCATACGGTGTGACCGGCGTAGGTGAGGGCGTTCCACTCCATCCCGTTTAGCGATGTGCGAGGCCACGTCAGTTTCAGCCTGCGCGCCAGCACGCCACGTCCCAGCCCTTCGGCCCGCAGCCGCAGGTACTCGCCGACGAGCGCGGCGTCCTCATTGGGCTCCAGCTTCGTTTTCGTGACCTCCGCGCCCTCGCGCACGGCACCGGTCCCGAGGGAGACCAGTCGATAGCCACGCGGGGCCCTACCGCCGGCGCGCCAGCCTTGCCGGACATTCTCGGCCATGCCGGCGAGTCCCTTGCGCTTGCTGGTGAGGCTGTGCCATTGGTCGATGCCGCGCATGATGTTCTTCAGCAGCATCCCCGTGATCGGGTCGTCGTCCGGGATGGACTTGTAGATGACCTGCACCCCGGCCCGCTCGGCATCGCGCTCGAACAGGACGGAGATGATCGGCTGTCGCGAGAGGCGGCTCGTGTCGAGCAACAGAATCGTGTCCCACGCGCGCGGACGCCGGCGCATGTCTTCGACCATGCATCGCAAGCCTGGGCGATGCTCGTCGCTGCCCGATTCGACGACGTCGGTGAATTCCCCCGCAACGACCAGCCCGCGCTGATTCGCAAGGGCTAACAGTTCACGTCGTTGTGCGTCGATGGATACGTCGGACCTGTCCTTGCTCGATCTCAGGTACAGGACGGCATGATTCGATTTTCGAGGGGTCATGGACGTCGCGCCAGCGCAGGAATAGGGGCAGAAAGAATTCTACGCCGAGCGCAACGTTGGGCAGCCCTTTCGAGGGCAGCACGGTCAGCGGTTTGGCGGCGCGCTTCATGCTCTGTTGCTTGCGATCAGCGAGGGCCGCGGGCGTTCTGCTGGCAACGCGCCTGATCGTTTGCATCGACTCATCCATTGACCGATGCCGCGTTATCTCCCGAGGTACACCGGGGTTATCTGCTCGCGCCCGTGGCCCATCTCGTGGCTGATGGTCTCCCGCGCCTCGCGGTCGATCGCTTTCTGTTGCTGGGCGAGCTGCCGGGACCGCGGACCACCACGCGCCGGGCACTCCCAGCCTGTGAGTTCCTGGTAGCGGGTCTGGGCGTACCAATGACGATGCCCGTGGAAGGCGTGAATGCCGACTCGCGCACATTCGTGGCGAAAGTGCTGCAGGTATTCCCGGTAAGTGGCGTAGCCCGGGGCGACAAGACTCTTGCCCTTGGCGAGTGACTTGGCCTCGTCGAGGAGTTGCCGCTGCTCCGAGGTAGAGATCGGAATCCGTATTTCCCGCCCGCCCTTGTTCCAGGAATCCTTGAGCACCAGCGTATCGCCCCGATCGGCCCACGCCGGGACGATCTTGATCGAAGCCTCACGGCGCAGGCCGAAGGCAGCCTGCAAGCGCAGCGACATCTGGGCGCAGGGGGTGCGGATACTCTTGAGCTGTTCCATGCCAAACTGCTTTGCTTTGGAGATGTTGGTGACGTACACCCGATCAGGTATGCCGTAGGCAGCGTTGGTTCGAGCGACGATGTTGTCCTTGCCGAGTTTCTGTACCGTCCAGCGCAAAACCGCCATGCGGTTCTTGATGGTTCCCGGTGAAAGCTCCTCGGCGAGCCAGCGGGCGACCAGCTTCTCGATGTGCTTGGGCTTCATGCCCTGGGCACGCAAACTGCGATGGCCCAACTCATGGAGCTGATTGGCGATCAAATCGAGGATGTGCTCCCGGTCGGCCTGGGTGGCGTAGCTGCCATCGCGGTTGTGCCGGCAGAGCTCCTTGAAGTCGTGGTTCAAGTCACGCATGAGGCTCTCCGCCGAGGGCGGTCAAGAGGGGCGGGCGAGGAGGGTGCGTCCCTGCCCGCGTCGTGTCCTATGACGGTCGCGCGCCGCACGAGCGGCCCGCGCACCGTCTTTCGTTTCCGCCGGATGCTTCGTTTCCTGCACATGCGCCATTCCTTTCGTCAGAGAGCGTTGTGCCAAAGTGCCGAGCGCCGTTCTTGGTTGCCGTGGTGACTCCAGTCAGGTAAGTGTTACTGCTCGCCTGGAGTGCCGTAGCGGCTCCAGTGAAGAGCTGCGAGCACGGGACACCACATCCCGTTTGTGCGGTTGCTTTGCTGCTCGCCAGCGCCGCACGGCGCTTCCTTGGCGTCGCGATGCGTTCCGGTGGGAACTGCCAATCGCGAGAGTCGCTATCCCGAGACTCGAGGGGCACCGAAGTAGGTGCGTTGACGATCCGTTGGGCGGATCCGATGGCGACCGGCGTTGCACGGGTCGGAGAGAGGCGTGATAGCGGCAGGAAAGGCCATCACGTGGGTTGGAGCGCTGCGTCACTTTGTGAAACGCCGCTAACTTGGCGCACCGGTAGGGGTATGCGCGTACGTCACTAGCGGTGGCCCGCTTTCAAGAAACTTAAATTACATGTCTGATTTGCATGAGTAACTATTTCGCTATGGGTTCGACGGGAATCAGAGCGAAGCCCAATGCGGCGGCGCGGCGGTTGAGGTGATGGATGACGCGCTGCCGATAGCGCTCCTCGTAGTAATCCTGCCCCCGGTCGACGTATTCGGTACCTTGGGTCAGCATGGTGTAGATGAGGCGGGCCAACTTGTGGGCGGTAGCCGTGATGGCCTTGGCTTTATCGAGCCGACCGGAAAGCCGGCGATAGTAGGCGCCGAGGGCAGACTTGCTGCGGCTCAAGGCAAAGGCGGCCATGCGCAGGGCCTGCGCTAGGCGATTCGCCGTGCGCTTGGTGGCCCCCGAGAGCACCTTGCCGCCAGAGATCTTGGTGCCTGGACACAGCCCCAGCCACGACGCGAAGTGCTTGGCGCTCTTGAAGCGGGACAGATCAGGGCCCACTTCCGCGATCACTTTCAGGGCGGTGGCGGTCTCCACACCGTTGATCCGCGTCAGATCGACACCACAGGTACGCAGCAGCGCCGTACGCAGATCAAACTTCATGGGATCGCAACGACGGCCGCGCTTGCGTTCCGGGCCCGCGGCCGCCTCATGCCGGTACAGGCGCTCGAGTTGCCCTTGAATCTGGCGATCGCAGTCGGCGATGACAGCGCTGTAGGTGTCGCACAGAGTCATGGCCTGCTTCAGCGCGAACAAATGCTCGTCACGCCAATTACCCTTGAGCGATTTGGCAATATCGGCTTCGCTGGCGTGGACGCGTTCGTGACGAAGTTTGGCGAGCTTTGCCGGATCGCGTTCGCCCGCGATGATCGCCCGGATGATGTTCTGTCCGGTCAATCCGGTGATGTCGGAGATGACGTTGGTCAGTTGCACGTTCATTTGCGCCAGCGCCTTTTGCATGTGATGCACATGCTGGGACTGGCACTTGATCAGCATGTCGCGTTGCCGCGTGAGGCAACGCAACGCACAGATCTCGTCACGTGGACGGAACGCGCCCGAGAGCAGACCGTAGCTCATCAACTGCTGCAACCACTGACAGTCCAGAACATCGCTCTTGCGACCGGAAACGTTCTTGACGTGTCGCGCATTGACCAGATAAACGACGAAGCCGCGCGACTCCAGCAGTTCGTAGAGAGGAATCCAATACACACCGGTCGATTCCATCGCCACCGTGTCCACTTCGCATGCGCTGAGCCAGTCCGCCAGCGCCTCCAGATCCTCGGTGAAACTCTTGAACTCTCGCACCGGGTCATCCGCTCGGTCCGGCGGCACCGCCACATAGTGGCTCGCCGATCCGATATCGATCCCCGCCGCGTTGGGATACGCCAATTCAAACTCGCGCTTGCGTCTGGCCACAGCATCCTCCATCCTCTTCGTCGGAATGCCGCGCCGGTATGGGTTCGTCGTTGTACTCACTCTTTCAAACGGGATGCCCGCTGTAACGGGCTCACCAATGTCGCTGACGTGACCCAGGACCATGCTAGTAATCGGGCAAGCTACGCACCATTGCGGCTTCGGCCTTCTCCAGCGCGGCATTCCACCCTAGCACTCCGCGCCGCCCCATGTTTCTTCCTAGCGCTCACCCGCACCCGGGCGGGTTGTTGAGCTAGTAACGACGCGCGCTGGGCCAGGGGGTTGGCGCAGCGAGCCGGCCAAAGGGTGGACGCAGCACGGAGCTGCGGCACACGACAGGCGGCCGGTCGCGCCTATCACCATCGACACCGTGGACGCGCGTGAACGAATGCCCACAGCGCAGCCCAATGCCACGACCTCCTACCGCACGGCGCAAGGCCGTTGACGGTCGCGCCAGGACAGCACACTTCCGCGATGACGCAGAACTGCCGCAGCGCGACTTCGACTTAACCTCAGGCCCGCAAAGGCCCGCCGGCTTTCAGAGGCAGGACGGCATTGGGCGTCGATGACTCGGCAAAGGGCGACGCGTAAGGAGCGTCAGTCCGGCCGGACGGGGCCAACGTACTGCAACAAACCAAATGGGCGCCGCCCGTCGTGGACGGCATGGGGTGCACTGTCGCCCCGGGCGACGGTTGCTGTCCACCGGGAAATGAATACTTGCTTCGGCGAGTTTTCGAGCCCCCGGCGACGCCAGGCTTGCGCGCGACGCTCTAACGTAGCTGACCGGCCATCAGTTGTCGTTACCTGACGCCGACTCGCCGACCGCTTAAGACGGACAGCGGCCGTTCCGCCGACGCGGGTCAGCGGCGGTCACCGGCCAACTGGAGACATTCGGCAGCGACGCGAAAATATCCCCAAAGCAGTCACCCGCCCCGCAGGCATGACCCCTCGGTGGGAGGTGTAACATGGTCCGACCACGGTTTGCCGATGAGGTGATGAGGCGATGCACCGGCGGGCATTCATCTTCGGCGTCGCTTTCGGTCTCGCGACGGGGTCGCTCGCCGCCTTGGCGCAGCAGCCGGGAAGGCTTCCGCGGATCGGGGTGCTATGGCCGATCTCCGATAACCCAGAACTCGAAGCGTTTCGGCAGGGACTCCGCGAGCTTGGCTATGTCGAGCAGCAGAACATCGTTCTTGAGTACCGGCACGCGCGAGGGAAGGATGAAGCTCTTCTCGGCCTCGCCGCCGAACTCGTTGGTCTCAACGTCGACATCATCCTGACGTATGGGGTGACAGCAACAAAAGCCGCGCGGCAAGCAACCACGACGATCCCCATCGTCAGTGGCTCGATGAGTGATCCGGTCGCGGCGGGCCTCGCTCAGAGTCTCGCGCGGCCCGGCGGGAACGTGACGGGACTGACCAGCAGGTCGCCGACGTTGAGCGCCAAACGGCTAGAGTTGATCAAGGAAGTCGTTCCTGGTCTCTCGCGTGTGGCCGTCCTCTCGACGCCTGCTCCAACCGCCCAACTTGGATTGGAGGAGACGAAAGTAGCGGCCCGCTCGCTGGGGCTGTCGCTGTTAGTCCAGCAAGTTCAAGAACCCAACGAATTGGAGGGCGCCTTTTCGGAGATGACGAAAGCGCGCGTCGGAGCCCTCCTCATGCTAGCCGATTTCCTTTTCAACCGGCATCTCAGGCGACTCGTGGATCTCGCCGCGGAGCACAGGCTACCCGTTGCATACGTGTCGAAGGATTTCGTGGAGGGTGGCGGTCTCATGTGCTATGGACCGGATTGGCCGGATCAGTTCCGGCGTGCCGCGGGCTACGTAGACAAGATCCTCAAAGGCGCGAAGCCCGCGGACCTGGCGATCGAAGGACCCAGAAAGTTCGAGTTGGTGGTCAATTTAAAGACGGCGAAGGCGCTTGGCCTCACGATTCCGCAGTCGGTGCTGCTGCGCGCGGACGAGGTGATCCAATGATCGCTCGGTCGGACAGAATCGCTGCCGTGACGGCGCTTGCTAGTTTCGTCGTCGAGATCGATTTGAGTGACCGCTTCCAAGCGGCGCGTCTGTCGGCTTCGGGTCGATCTGCGACCGTCAGCGATCAGGCCGCGGGCGGTCAGGGTCGACGGTCGCAGACCGGCCAGAAGCGGCTGTACGGCTAAGTCGCTACAAGCAGTTGTTCGACGGCGCTATTGGCCAAGAGCTGGCGTCCGTGCCACCACACTAGCGCGAAGCGAGTGTACGGTGAGCGTGCGGTTTCCGCGGTGCGCATCGCCGATCGCGCCGATGGAGTTACGCAACCCTTCCTGGAATGCGATCTATGGCGATGAGGGTCGACCCGGCGGACCCCTATGGCAGCGGGTTGCCGCCTGAGCGACAATATGTGAGTCGCGGCTTTTGTCCTACTAGGAGGCATCATGAATCGCTATCAGCGCTCCCTGCGATTTGCGACCGCCCTGCTGTGCGCACTCTTCGTGTCCGGCGCTCATGCACAAGCGGCCCTACAGCCCGTCGCCACCCCTAAGCTCGCTAACGTTGTCGTCCTTGCCACGGGCGGCACGATCGCCGGCGCCGGCGCGAGCGCAGCCGCCAGCGCCACCTATCAAGCAGCTAAAGTCCCAGTGGACAAGCTGCTCGCGGGCATACCGGAACTCAAGGACGTGGCCAACGTTCGCGGTGAGCAGGTCTTTCAGATCGCCTCGGAAAGCTTCACCAACGACCATCTCATGCAACTCGGCCGGAGGGTGTCGGCGCTACTCAAGCAGCCCGATGTCGACGGCATTGTCATCACCCACGGCACCGACACGCTCGAGGAGACCGCCTACTTCCTGAACCTCGTGATCCGCAGCGAGAAGCCCATCGTCGTCGTTGGCTCCATGCGCCCGGGAACGGCGATGTCAGCCGACGGCATGCTCAACCTGAACAACGCGGTGACCCTCGCGGCCAGTCCGGAAGCGCGAGGCAAAGGCGTCCTAGTGAGCATGAACGACGAGATCCAGTCCGGTCGCGACGTTTCCAAGATGGTCAACATCAAGACCGGCGCCTTTGTCAGCCCGTGGGGACCGCTCGGCATGGTCGTCGAAGGCAAGACCTACTGGTTCCGCACACTGGCCAAGCGGCACACGACGCAATCGGAATTCGACATCGACCGCATCGAGGCGCTGGCTCCCGTCGAGATCGTGTACGGCTACGGCAATATGACCGATGCCGCTTATGGCACATTCGCTCAAAAGGGCGCGAAGGCGCTGATCCACGCGGGCACCGGAAACGGTTCAGTCTCGAATAGCGTCGTTCCTGCACTTGTGGATTTACGCAAGCAAGGCGTTCAGATCATCCGCTCGTCGCACGTTAACAGCGGCGGGTTCGTGATCCGCAACGCCGAGCAGCCCGATGACAAGTATGACTGGGTCGTTGCCCACGACCTCAATCCGCAGAAAGCAAGGATTCTCGCCGCTGTCGCGCTAACAAAGACACAGGACAGCAAAGAGCTGCAGCGCATCTTCTGGGAATACTGATCGGGACGGCCTTGCCCTGATCTAGTTCGGCGATGTCTAGCCGGGTGGGCGTGCGTCCTTCCGTGCTAATGAAAGCGCGGGGATATGCGGCCAAGCCCGCGTTCGTGCCCTTCAAGCAGCGAGTCAACGCGATGACGATGCCCGCACCCGACTCGTAAGAGGTGGCTGGAACGTCCGGACCGAGTATTCGTGGAGGACCGGTATGGGTCGACTGCAGCAGTTCAAGCGATTCGACCGAGCGGCCGCTGATTGACGCGCAGCTGCCATCTACCTGTGAACGGCCGGTGTATATCGTAGACCCGTCGCTCATCCCCGGCGAGCGGATGAGCGTGAACGACCCTAACCAGCCGTTGCGCCGTACGAGAACCGGACATTCAACCGCGATCAACTCGATGCTCTCGGCTAATGAATCACCTCGTCCGCGCGCAGCAGTAGTGACTGCGGGATTGTGATGCCGAGTGCCTTCGCCGTTTTAAGGTTGATTAACAGGCGGAACTGAGTTGGCTGTTGTATTGGAAGATCCGCGGGGTTTGCGCCGCGTAAGATCTTGTCGACGAAATACGCGAGCTGACGGCGCTGCTCTATGTCGCTGCTGTTATAAGACACCAATCCACCGGCTTCCAGCATCTCTCTACCGTCAACCATCGTCGGCAGCGCGTACCTAAGTGCAGCGCGCATGAGAGGAACACGGCTCGAGTCGAACAGGCTATCCGCTCCTACGATCAGCGCCTGGCCCCTCCTCCGAGCCACTTCTGCGACCGCATTTTCCAGCTCAGTTGCCGTGGCGACTTCGATTAAGATCGGCTGCATTCCAAGCGAGCGGAATAACTGCTCGTACTCGTTGCGCCTGATGCCAAAATACGGATTGCTCGAATTCTCCAGCTCGCCGACGCGTTCAACGGCGGGCAGCAACTCGCGCAGCAGCCCCAGTCGCTTGGCATCGAGTTCTTTAGCAATGATCGAATAGCCAGTTATGTTGCCGCCGGGACGGGCAAGGCTGGCAGCGAAACCGGCGGCCACCGGATCGCCCGCGGCAAACATCACGATAGGTATGGTGGTCGTGGCGTTTTTGGCCGCCAGTGTGGCGGTAGTGCCATTGGTAACGATGATCTCGACCTTGAACCGAATGAGCTCCTCCGCCAAGGGCCGAAGGATCTCGGTTCTATTGCCTGCATAGCGGCGCTCGACAATTAGGTTCTGGCCCTCAATCCAGCCGAGATCTCGCAACGGCCGCCACACCCGCTCGATCAGCTCGAACTCGGCAGGGGTCGTCGGAGGGTCGTCGGGCGACAGAAAGCCGATGCGACGAACCTTCCCGGTCTGCTGCGCAACTGCGGCCGGAATGGGGAGGAGGGTACATGCGACTGCGCCAATGAACGCGCGGCGGTCCATCACTGAATCGGCACGAATGAATGTTCGCTCATACTACGTCGGCCAGCGAGGTCTGAACCGTGATGATGTGTAAGCAAATAGGCTACGCCGCATAATCGTGGAGCGTCAACGGCAAGTGATTGTTGGCACGAGGAATATGCCTGCGGTGTAAACAGGTCACGACGATATGCACGAGCGGCAATGTGATCGCACCGTGGACCGCTTAAGCCAGGATTTACGTGGTGCCTGGCAGGCCGCCCCCGGCGAATGGCGGACTCAACGACTGCTTGTATGGTGTTTTCGGCTGTCTTCTGAAACAGTGAAGCAGCCGGGGTGGAGGGGCCAATGACTGCATCTGCTCTCACCCTTGAGAGATAGACTTCTAAAGAATCCCCCCACCCACACCACCAAGCGTCGATGAGGAATCTAGCGGCTCGGACCGCCGACTTGAACGCAAGCTGACGCAGGTGTGTTCCACCCCGGCACCGTTAAGCTTAGTCAACGGAGGCACATCATGCAAAGCCCATCCGCAGTGCTCAATATCGGGGTCGATGTCGCGAAGGACGCGATGGTGGTGGCCTGTTCGGAAGGAAGCTTCCCGGTGTGCGAGGTCGCTAATCAGCGTCCTGCGGTGCTGGCCTTTCTCAAGGGCCTGCCCGCCGGCAGCCGCATCGGCGTGGAATCCACCGGCACCTATCATGAGTTGTTCGCTGAGACTGCCCACCAGCTCGGGTTTCGGGTCTTCCTGCTCAATCCGAAGGACACCCGCCACTACGCTAAGGCCGTTGGACTGCGGGGCAAGACCGATCGCGTGGATGCCGAGCTCATCGCGCGCATGATCGCCACGAACACACCAAGCTGCACGTCTGGAACCCGCCCACGCCACAGCAACGCGAGATTGATCGACTCATCAAGCGCCGCGCTACGCTCATCTCCCTGCGCGAAGCAGTCGAAATGTCGCTCCATGACTTGGGCGGATTCGCCGACGAGCTCAAAGCCTTAAGAACACGCTTCAATCAACTCATCGCGCGCATTGACCTGCGGACCAAGGCGTTGGTCGAAGCGAGTCCTGATCGCAAACAGAACTTTACGCGCGTGTGCACGATCACCGGCGTCGGCCCGGTCATCGGCGCCGCTCTGGTCAACACCCTGGAGCGTGTGCCGGTGAAGAGCGCAGATGCTTTTGTCGCCTTCACCGGCCTGGACCCGCGACCGGATGACTCCGGACAGCATCGCGGCAAACGCCGCCTCTCCAAACGCGGACCGGGCGAACTATACCTACAAAACCGAATTCGATCCTGCGCGTCTCATGAATCCCTTGACGTGAACCATAGAATCTCTTGAGCGCACTGGCAGGAGGCCACGGGGACTGCTCCTGGCCGGTGACCGCCGCTGACCCGCGTCGGCGGAATGGCCGGTGTCCGTCTTTACCCGACTTTCACGGAAATTCCTCGCGCGTCTGCAATGCCGCGATTGCGCCCGTTCAGTCGTGGTTCGCCAACTGGCGCTCTCGGCCAAGAGCAGCCTCTCGTTGGTGGCGCTCAATTCTCACTGTAGGAGTACGATGGCCAGACTTCCTTTCGTCTACGAGGTTATACATTGATCACGCGCCGCGGTGTTTTACTGGCAGGTGGCTTCAGCCTGCTTGTCGCGCCTCGGCTCAGCCACGGACAGCCCAAGTCGAGGATTTCGCGCATTGGCGTCCTTTGGATCAACTCCACGGGCGATCCGACGCTCCAGCAGTTTCGCTCGGCTTTTCTCCAGCGGCTAACCGCACTCGGCTATGTCGAAGGCAAGAACATCTTGCTTGAGGAACGTTCTGCAGAGGGACACTCGGAACGTCTCGGCGAACTCGCGCGCGAGCTCGCGGCGAGTAAGGTCGAGGTCATTGTTGCGCCAACGGTGGCCGCCAGCATTGCAGCGCGACAGGCGACCAGCACGATCCCGATTGTGATGGTGCACGCGGGCGATCCTGTCGGCGCCGGCCTGATCGCAAGCCTGGCTCGGCCGGGTGGCAATGTCACCGGAACCACCAACCTCAGCCTCGGCGGCAAGCATGTCGAGCTGATGCGTGAACTCGTTCCGCGTGCCGTCAAACTCGCCATGCTCGTGAACCCTTCCAACGCTGGTACACGCAACTACGTCGCGGATGCAATGGAAACCTGCCGCCGTTTCAATCTCATTGTCGCTGTTGCCGAGGTGACTCGTGACGATGAGTTTCCGGACGCATTTGCCATGATCCGCACCATGCGACCAGACGCACTTCTGGTAATGGACGATCTGATGATCGTTAGACACCGGGCCGAAGTGATCGCCTTTGCGGCAAGCGCCCGCCTACCGGCAAGCGGCAATACCACCTTTGTCAAAGACGGCGGCTTGGTCGGCTATGGCCCGCTCATTGCCGAACACTATGTCATGGCCGCCGGGTACGTGGACAGGATTCTCAAGGGAGCAAAGCCCGCCGACCTGCCGGTCGAACAGCCTACGAGATTCGAGTTCATCATCAATTTGAAGACAGCGAAGGCACTCGGCATCACTATCCCCCAGTCAGTCATCGTTCGCGCGGACGGGATGATTGAGTGATTGATCGTTCCGGGATTTTCGCGGCACTTCGCTCCTCGCCGCTACTTCCCATCAAGTTGATCCGCTGACCGTCCGCTTCCGAGAAATCCGACCGGCTGCTGTGGGTCGACTGCCGGCGTTCAAGCGATTCGTCTAAGCGGCAGCTGAAGAGCACACAGCAGTCACCCAGATGTGAAGGGCCGCTGGAGGTCGTACTGCCGTCGTTCATCGCCGCAGATCGTTCGACCGTAGACGACCGAGGCCGTGTGGAAACGTCAAACCGGCGTGATCGCGCCATTTCAGCGCGCTCGGAAGCGTCTTGGAGAGTCGCTGCCGTGCTATGCGCGACGGCAGAGGCTGATGGGTTTTTGTCGAAGTTGTTTCGGAAGTTGCTCTGTAGATGCGCTTGGCGCTGCGTTCTGCGGCGCTTTTTCGCGGGGAGAGAGGGCCTCAGGCCCGCATCGCCCGCATCAGCGGCACGATTCCCATGATCTGCATCACGCGTTTGAGATTGTAGGCCAGTACATGGAGACTCATCTCGGTACTGACGCGAGGCAGTCTCTTGGTCAGGAAATGGGTCGCGCCCATCCAGGCTTTGAGCGTACCGAAAGGATGTTCGACGGTTTGCCGGCGCCACTTCATCGCATCGGGCTGACCGTCCAGGCGCTCCTGCATTGCGTCGAGGACTGCCTCGTGCTCCCAGCGCGCGATGCGCCGGTAGACGCTCGTCGTGCATTGCGCTTTGAGCGGACACCTCGGACAGGCGGAGGACCAGTACTTGTGCAAGGCGAGACCGTGCTCGACGGTGGTAAAGCGCCTGATCGCCCGTTGGCCCGCCGGGCAGCGGTACTCATCGTCTTCGGCGATGTAAACAAAGTCGCGTTTGTCGAAGCGACCCTCGGCCTTGCTGTTGGAGGTCAGTGGCTTCGGCACTAGCGGGGTCATACCCGCTTGGTCGCAATCCAGAATCTCCTCGCCTTTGAAGTAGCCGCGATCGGCAACGACGGTCAGATCTTCCTTTCCCGTCGCGTTGCGCGCCTGCGTGGCCATCGCGAACAGCTGAGCACGGTCATGGCCGACGTTGGTGACTTCGTGGGCCACGATCAGATGATGTTTGGTATCCACCGCCGTCTGCACGTTGTAGCCGACGATGCCAGTGCCCCGGCCACTGGTCGCCATCGAGCGGGCATCCGGATCGGTCAGCGAGACTTGCCCGTCGGGCGCCGCCCGTAGTTGCTGGCCGATCTGCTGCAGGCGCTGCATGTGTGCTTTGACCGCGGCGACCTTCTCCTTGAGCCGCGACACCTTGCCTTCCGTGACCAGGGCCGGCTCCCGATCCGCGCGGTCGAGCTCGGCCAGATAGCGGGCGATGCTTTCCTCCAGCTGCGCCATGCGCTTCTGGAGCTTGTTGGCGGTGAAGTTCTTGTCGCGGTTGTTGACCGCCTTGAACTTGCTGCCGTCGATGGCGACCATCGCTTCGGAGAACAGCTCGAGCCGGCGGCACAGCACGATGAATTCGCGACAGACCTTACGGATCGCCTTGCCATTGTCCTTGCGGAAGTCGGCGATGGTCTTGAAGTCCGGCGTCAAGCGCCCGGTCAGCCACATCAGCTCGACATTGCGCTGCGTCTCGCGCTCCAGCCGCCGACTGGACTGCAGGCGGTTGAGATACCCGTAGACGTAGAGCTTCAACAACACCGCCGGGTGGTACGCGGGCCGCCCGGTGTCCGCCGGCGCCACGCCCTCGAAGCCAAGGCCGCTCAGATCAAGTTCGTCGATAAAGACATCGATCACCCGAACCGGGTTGTCTTCACCGATATAGTCGTCCAGACACTCGGGCAGCAAGGTCACCTGGCTTCGGTCCGCGCCTTCGACGAATCGCTTCATGTTGCCGCTCCGAAGAAATTGCTTTCTTCAATATAGGCAACCTTTCCGTTTCGGCAACCTTCACGTTTTCACACACTCTCGACCCGTTCCGGCCTGTCGCGTCACTAGAGAAGCGGACGTTCGCAGACTTCGCCGGATGGCCATGAGTAGCCGATCCGTGGCGATTATTCAATCACCCGGCCGGCGCGAAGGAGCACCGATTGCGGGACCTGGAGACCAAGGGCTTTGGCGGTCTTGAGGTTGATTACCAATTCGTACGTACCCGGTCGATCCACCGGCAGGGCTGCGGGTTGGGCGCCGCGGAAAATGCGATCGACGTACTCGGCACCGCGTGCGATCGACACTGAAGCTCCGCCCGCATCGTTGTAGGAAAGAAGGCCGCCCGCATCGACGAACCACGGCGACAAGGCAGCGCTCGGCAACCGGTTGCGCACGGCGAACGCGGCGATACGCTCACGCGCCGCATAGGTTGCGGCACTGCCCGCGACCGCCAGCGCCTGCGCACGCCAGCCGAGAATATCCGCGAACGCAGCTTCAATGTCTTCGTCTTTCGCTACGTAGTGATACCGAACTTCATAGCCCAGACTTCTTGCCCCCGGGTCGAGCAATGATCTGATATCGAATCTACCGCCATCGACGGTAACCTCCAGGGTCGGATCGAGAATCCAGGAAAGCCGGGTCCCGGTTGGCGCGATTGCTCGGAGAAACTCGAGCCGCTTGGTCGATACCTCCATTCCGGTGTAGGTCGATACCCCGGTGACATTGCGTCCCGGTCGGGCAAAGGAGTCGATGAGGCCTGTTTCGACAGGCCAGGCAACGGCCCCAAATACGATTGGGATTGTCTTGGTCGCCCGGGCCGCGGCGACCGCTGCCGGCCCGGTGCCCGCCCAAATGACATCCACGCGCTTGCGAACCAGTTCTTCGGCCAGCGCGGAAAGACGCTCTGTCTTGAAGTCGGCGAAGGCGCCCTCGATGACCAGATTTTGTCCGTCGATCCATCCTCGAGCCTTCAATTCGGCACGGAGCACACCCAGAAAAAGGCGTTCCGCATCCGAAGAAGAAACAGGCGTCAAGACGCCCAGCGTTCGGCGCTGCGCCGCCTGGCCCTGGGCCCACAGGTTGGGGGACAACCCCAGTAGAGCGCCTCCGGCGAAGGCGACGAATGTCCGCCGATCTATCACTGAATCACCTCATCCGCCCGCACCAGCAGCGACTGCGGGACGGCGATGCCGAGCGCCTTCGCCGTTTTCAGGTTGATCACCAACTGGAACTTCGTTGGCTGCTCAACCGCAAGGTCGGCCGGCTTGGCACCCTTCAAGATCCTGTCGACGTATACGGCACCGCGCCGATTCAATTCGATGAGATCGGGTCCATACGACAGCAATCCGCCCGCAACGACCATTTCGCGGACCAGATACATCGTGGGGAGTCTTGCGCGCAACGCCAGATCCGGGATGCGTTGCGACGGGTTATGGAAGATCGGATCGCTCACAACCCACAGGGCATCGGCATGCTGTTGGACCGCGGCATCGATCGCGCGCTCGATTCCCTCCGGCGACCGGACCTCGAGCACTTGCAGATTCACCCCCAATTGCCGCGCCGCGGGCGGCACTTCCACCGGAAAGAGCGCATTAGTAACCTCGTTGCTTGGGTTGAGCA
This sequence comes from uncultured beta proteobacterium, assembly GCA_963809965.1. Classification (GTDB taxonomy): domain Bacteria; phylum Pseudomonadota; class Gammaproteobacteria; order Burkholderiales; family Casimicrobiaceae; genus CAIWHR01. The sequence goes on along the minus strand of CAWELU010000014.1, from coordinate 27,719 downwards.
AGACGGCAATCCGAGTCGCTTGCGGCACCGCTTGCTTCAATACTTCCAGTCCCTTCGCCATGAAGCCGCCCGGAACCACCGTCGCTACTCCTGTGACGTTGCCTCCTGGTCGAGCGAGGCTCTCGACCAGCCCGACGCGAACCGGATCCGCGACGGCGATGAAGACGATGGGAATCGTGGATGTGGCGTTCTTTACGGCTCGGCTCGGCTGCGGAGATGATGCAATGATGAGATCCGGTTTGAGGTCGACCAACTCCTGCGCGAGGGCGGGTAATCGTTCGAACTGTCCACCAGCGGCGCGATACTCGATGTGCAGGTTACTGCCCTCGACCCATCCGGCGCTGCGCAGCGCGTCGCGTAGCGCATCATAACCGGGGATCTCGCAACGGATGCTGCAAAGCAGACCGATGTGCGCAACCCTTTCCGTTGGCTGGGCGCCAACATTCACCGACGCCGCGATGAGGCCGCCGGCGATCGCACAAAGCTGGATGCACCTCCTTGTACCGCGATCAGCAATCAATGAATCACCTCATTTGCGCAGCGCCCACGTAAACGCCAGTTTCCGCCATATCGGCGCAGTATGCTCCAGGTCCCCCCGGCTCTTCGGCGGTAGCCTCCGCCTGGCGGCTCGCGGACTGACGCGAGATTCGGGCGGTGTTCAGTGCTTGAGAATGCATCAGCTTCGATGCGTGGATCATTCCAGAGCGATCGAGCACACCCATCAGACTCAATGACTGCTCTGGATCGAATTGAGAGAAGGCGACGACTGGCTGCTCGTGGCCGGGTGCCGCCGGATGGCCGATGCCCTCTTTGGGCCGAAGACGACCCCTATGCGAACGGCCGAGTCTCTCCCGAGCGGACGCTCTCCGCTTCGCGTGGGAGGCCTCCGGGGCGCAGCGCGCCGATGACACAGCGATGGTCGCCGCGACTGCGCGTGCGCAAATGTCTCGCAGGCAAACTCTTCTGAACAGGGTCCGCCCGCGGAAGCACTGACCGCTCGACCTTCTCGTGATCTCTGCGCTCCTCCGTCTTGCGAAGCGCCTCAAGCGCGTGCGTCGCGGCGTCAGTACAATGGCTTTAAATCGTCCGCCAGATGTGGTCGCAAACCGATCCGGGAAGGAAGGTGGCCGCGTGCTTTGAAACGATTTCCATGTACGTCTTGTCGGCCAGTAGCTTGGCGGTCAGAGTCTCCCATTGCCCCAGGCTTTCATACTTGGTGTGCCACGCAATGCGGGCAGGGTTGCCGCCGATGGGCATTAGCACTTCGAGCGTCGTCCCGTGCTTCTCCTTGATGTACTTGGCGACCTCATGGCCGAAGGCCACGGCGTCAGCGGTCTTGCCTGGCGCGATTGATGCGGTACGGGTAAAGGCGATCATCATTCTCTCCTCGTTGTGATCCGTTCGACCTGTGTGTCATGCGTTATGACACGGGTTCAGCTTAGACCTGCGCCGCCGTCCCGTCAGTAGGGCAATTTTATCGACGCTTTCGTCGCATCACCGACAGGCCTCTTTTCGGGGCTCGAACTCAGCCTGATCGTTGACGGTCGCCGAACGACCCGTTGCGGTCTGTCGAGCGCATGCGAAGCGGCCGTTGGTGGACTTGGCCGCGCTCCTTATCGCAGCCCGTTGACTTTCATCAATACTGAGCACGGGTTGGAGTAGCATGATTCATTGAAATTGTTCGAACCAAAAGCGGTTGCGATGCCGTTCTCAATGCGCGTCGTTAATACCGCAGCCCACCTCGGTGCCTGCCTTGCTGAAGTCGTGAGGTTTGGGGCGTTGAGTGGGTCTTCGTACGGGTCAGCTGCGACATCTTCCCGTTCCGATTGCAAGGTAGCACGTCGCCCCGGGTTCGCCGCCTACGAACCCCAGACACAGCCTGACTCGCAAGGAGGGGCATCCACAATGCCTCGATTCGGGCTGGCCGCCGCACCAACGCCGTACGCCTGCGTATCGAAATTTGGCCCACGCAGCGGACGGCTCGCTAACGCCCCCGTGTTCCGGCCAATCCGAAGTGCTTCTTCACCCGGAAAGGAGACTTCATGAAGATCCAGGAGGTACGCAATTGCAGTGAACGGCTTACGATGACGCGTGCCGAATTCTTGCGAACATTGGGCACGGGCGCCACCGCTATCGCAGGAAGCCTTATCGGTGTCGGGAGTTTCACAGCGTCGGCCGCGGCATCGAAGGCAACGGAAGCGGAAGTGGAGGTCTACCCGACCGGGATATTTCCCTTCGATGTTGACGAGGTGACAGCCGCGGTCAATGGAACCATCGGTCCATCGGGTAGAACTTATCCCGGCGGTGGTGTCGTCCGTCTGAAGGCGACCAACGTCAGTGGCGCGCCCACGTTCTTCAACTTCGGCGGCGCGTACCCCAGCCTCAACAGAGGTACTGTCCGGGTCATAAAGGATGTCACGATCCTCGGCGAACTCATGCCTCCGACTTCCATGACGTTCCCCTTCGACCCACCTCCCGAGGCTGGCTACATACCAGATCGCACTGTCGTATACGGAGGCAAGCGGGCGTTCGCGTGCCCATATTTTGCGCCGGCGCCAACGAAACTCACCGTGAGGAACGTCTTCTTTGCCTATCCATCGCTCGCTGCAGTCCAGGTAACCAAGACGGCCGGGCTCGAGGTCAGCGACTGCGTGCTCTACGACGTGAAGCCGGATGACACGGGTATCGGTTTCAGCGCGGCGACCTCCATCGAGGCGACTGGCCTCGTGACGGCGCCTAATCAGGAGTTGTTCGGCGACTTCCGGGTGATGAATAACCGGATCCGCCGCGCTTCGCCGGTCGCAATCCCGCCGATCGCTCCGGGCGTCGAAACGGGGATCGTAATGAACCTCGCGTCGATGGACGCCCAGATCATGGCCAACGAGATCGACCGATTCGCGTTTGTCGGTGTGGGCATCGACCGGAACAACGGCACGGTTACTGTCGCGGGCAACACGATCACGAACTGCGGCTACGGTGGCCTGCCGGGGTCCGGCGGCATCGGCGTACGAGGGACCACGACGCCGGTGTTCGTCGAACGCAACAGTGTCACCGGCGGATACGCTGGCCCATCCATGTCACTGCCATCGAAGAACGGCCTCACGCTGGCGTCATCGAACACGGTTGTCCGCTCAAACACGTTGGACGGTGCGTTCGCCCTCCAAGGGATTCTGCTGATATCCTTCACAGCCACAGGCACGACCTGGTATGCCACCGACAACCGGATCGAGAAGAACGATCTTTCCGAATCGACAGCAATGCTTGCGCAGGGGCTGTTGCAGGCGGGATGCGATCGTAATCGCTTTGCGAACAACGACTACGGTTCTGTGGGCAGCGGCGCAGCAGCGGGGATGGTGGTGCAGTCGGCGGAGAACGCCTTCATCAACGAGAACTTCTGGGGCACGTATTCTGGAATTGGAGGCCAGCCGTGCGTTCTGCTGGCGCAGACTTCTAGCGGGAACGCGGTCTCAGCGTTCAAGTACCAAGGCGCGCCGCAGGGATTCGATGTCTGCGATCAGGTGCTTGACCAAGGCACCAACTTGGTCCACGGCTACGAGAAATGTAAGTGACAGCGAAACGATAAGGGCGGCCCTGAATAGGGATCGCCCTATCTCTTCGGACAGTACGGATATCCGGCTCCAAAGCGGCGTTGGGAAAGCCGCATCGGGTGGATTGCGCCATCGAACGACCGCTGTGGGTGACTTCGCGGTACGTCCGTTGTTGGCCGGTGACCGCCGCTGACCCGCGTCGGCGGAATGGCCGGTGTCCGTCTGGAACAGACATTCAGCTACGAATCCTCCTCTGCCGTACGTACCGAAGAGTCTCGACGAGCAAACTCTCGCATTGCATTCCGACTGAGCACGTCGTACCCATGGACGACCTATACTACGCGGTCGGGGCGTGGTCCGCTGGCCCACGCCAACGGGTGTTGTCGACATGGTTGGAGGAGATAGCGCAATGGGCCGACTGGGGGAAAGGATCGCGATCGTCACGGGTGCCTCGCGCGGGATCGGCCGGGCAATAGCGTTGGAGCTCGCGCGGGAAGGCGCGAAGGTGGCGCTGAACTTTCAATCCAACGAGGCGCTGGCGGAGGCGGTCGCCGCCGAGATCCGCGCCGGTGGTGGGGAGTGCATGCTGGCGCGGGCGAACGTCGCTGATGCCGGCGCGGCGCGCGGACTTATCAAGACGGTGGTCGACCAATGGGGGCGACTGGATATCCTGGTGAACAACGCCGGCATTACCCGCGACAAGTCGCTGCGCAAGATGACGGACGACGACTGGCTCGCGGTCATCGGCACCAATCTCAATGCGGTTTTCTTCTGCACCACTGCTGCCATGCAGCCGATGACCGCGCAGAAGTATGGCCGCATCATCAACATCAGCTCGATGAACGGCCAGATGGCGGCCTTTGGCCAGGCCAACTACAGCGCGAGCAAGGGCGGGATCATCGCCTTCACCAAGACCGCGGCGCTCGAGCTCGCCAAGTCCGGCATCACGGTCAACGTGATTGCGCCCGGGTTCACGCTGACTGACATGTTGTCCCAGGTGCCCGAGGATGTGCAGAACCAAATCAAGTTGCGCATTCCCATTGGCCGCTTCGGTATGCCCGAGGAAATCGCCAAGGCGGTCACTTTCCTCGCGGCCGACGGCGACTACATCACCGGCCAACAGATCAACGTGAATGGCGGAGCGTACATGTAGGCGAACGCGGTTCGCGCGTTGCGCAAGGACGCCGGTTCGGACCGCCTCCGCCGCTGGCGCTACCGGTTGGGGAGGGCTTGCGCGCCGGCATCTCCTCGGCGAACCGTGGACCAGGCCATCGCCACCACCTACTCAGTCCGAAGTACTGAGTACCCCGTACGAAATCTTCGCATCGTTCGTTAGCGCCCTGGACTTCGCGGGTGGTCTTTGTCGTCGATGCCCGCGCGGAAATCCTGCGAAACGTGCGCGCATCCGCCCGTTGCCGCCAAGAACCGACGCTTATCCCGCACGACCAAACCCTGGCTCGCGTGACCGTCTATCCATCTATGTTGCGGCCAAAGCGTGATACAGGTCAAAGCACCACGGCTTGCGGCGAGTAGTCTGGATCGTTAGGCCGGAGGATACGGCTCACGGCTCAGCAAGATGCGGGGCCTACGTGGAAGCAATTCGCGTCATTCACGATGAGCACCGGGCGCTGGCGGCAGTGCTTCACGGGATGCTCTATCTCGTCCGCCAAATCCGGTACTGCGGCGCCAAGCCGAATTTCGACGTGTTGGAGGCGATGGTCTACTACATCCACGCCTTTCCCGAGCGCTACCATCACCCCAAAGAGGAGGCATACCTTTTCCGAATTCTGCGGATCCGTAGTCCCGACGCGGCGCCGCTTGTTGACCGGCTGGAAGCAGCACACCGTGCCAGCGCGGACAAGATTTGTACCCTCGAGCAGGCGCTCGCGCGCTACAAGCAGGAAGGCGCTGAGTCGCTCGCACCGTTCAGCGCTGCGGTCGCTGACTATGCGGCATTCCACTGGGACCACGCGCGCGCCGAAGAAGATGAGTTGCTGCCGCTGACAGAGGCGTTTCTCACCGCTGCCGACTGGGAGGAAATCGACGCTGCCTTTGCCGGCCATTCCGATCCGCTGGCAGGTGCGGAAGCGGGAGCAGAGTACGCGATGTTGTTTCGGCGGATCGTGAATCTGGCACCGCCGCCGCTCGGCGTCGGGCCTGACGTCTCGGGCATTCCGTAACCGGGAAATGCCACCGACGGCGTCTTGCGCGAAGGACGCGGCGAGCTTGGGCGGTGTATTTGCCTGCGGTTGGGCAACTGCGCGACGTGGGACTGAGTACTCCGCACGAAGACTTCGCATCGTTCACCAGTCCCTCGTACTCCGCACACAGTACTTTGTCTGCGTTCTCCGTGCCGAGCGCGAAGTACGAGGTACGAAGTACGAAGTACGAAGTACGAAGTACGAAGTACGACGACTTCGCTGCTCGCGGCCGGATGGCGTCAGCCCTGTAAGCGTCATGTGGAGGCAACACGCCGGTGGCGCAGGCCAGCGGGAACGCGCCGGCCCGCACTGCGGAGGTCAAACATGTGCGGTTTCCAAGCTGCATTGCGCCCTCCTGACGAGTAAACTCGCTGGCAACCGAAGTTGAGGTCTGAAGGGACCTGTTTGAACATACCCCTCGATCCGAGCGTCGCCCTGGTCATAGGAGCGGGTGATGGCAACGGTGCCGCGATTGCCCGGCGATTTGCCCGCGAGGGCTACACCGCGTGCGTCGTGCGCCGCAATGCCGACAAACTGCACCCGCTGGTCGAGGAGATCGTTGCCGCCGGCGGCCGTGCGCGGGCCTTCGGCACCGATGCGCGCAATGAGGAGCAAGTCGTCGCCCTCATCGAGCAGGTCGAGTGCGACATCGGTCGGATCGAAGTACTGGTGTTCAACGTCGGTGCTAACGTGCCATCCTCGATCCTGGAGGAGACCGCGCGCAAGTACTACAAGATCTGGGAGATGGCCTGCTTCGCGGGCTTCCTCACCGCGCGCGAGACGGCGAAGCGCATGGTCGCACGCGGTCGCGGCACCATCCTGTTCACCGGCGCCACGTCGAGCATGCGCGGCGCCGCGCGGTTCGCCGCTTTCGCCGGCGCGAAGCACGCCCTGCGCGCCCTCGCCCAGAGCATGGCGCGCGAGCTGGGACCCAGGAACATCCACGTCGCCCACGTCGTGATCGACGGCGCCGTCGACACCGAATTCATCCGCGAGAACATGCCGCAGATCTACGCCGAGCGCATGCCGAAGGACGGCATTCTCAAGCCCGAACACATTGCCGAGAACTACTGGCGGCTGCACGTGCAGCCGCGCGACGCCTGGACGTTCGAGCTCGATCTGCGCCCCTACATGGAAACCTGGTGATCGACATGAGCAAGAGCGTCGACTTCTTTTACGACTTCGGCAGCCCCACGACGTACCTCGCGTGGACGCAACTGCCGCGCATTTGCGCAGCGCGGGGCGCGAGCATCAACTGGAAGCCCTTCCTGCTTGGCGGCGTGTTCAAGGCGACCGGCAACGCCTCGCCGGTGACGATTCCGGCGAAGGCGAAGTTCATGTTTCGCGACCTCGAGCGCTGGGCCCGGCACTGGGACGTGCCGTTCACGTTGAACCCGTACTTCCCCTTCAACACGCTGGAGCTGATGCGCGCCGCTGCGGGCGTCCAACTCCACGATCCGTCACGCTTCGATGGCTTCAACCGCGCGATCTTTACATCGATGTGGGTGCGGGCGCTGGACTTCAACAAACCCGAGGTCGTCGCTGACACGCTGACGCAGGCCGGCTTCGATCCCGCAGCCGTCAAGACGATGGCGGGCGACGAACGAACCAAGGCAGCTCTGCGCGCCAACACCGACGAGGCGGTTGCCCGCGGCGCGTTCGGCGCGCCGACCTTTTTCGTTGGCGACGAAATGTACTGGGGTCAGGACCGGCTTTTTATGGTCGAGCAGGCGCTCGCTTCGTGAGCGCGTCTGATCAGCGCCTCGGTTCCCTCTGACGATCTCGAGGGAACCAAGTCGGCGAACCGCCCGTCCTTGTATAGGGTGCATCGACGTTTGTCGCTGAGAAGGAAGGAGATCGCCATGAAGATGTATGCGAATGTCCGCTCCCGAGAAAACTGAGCGGCGAGGCTGAAGGGCCGGAGTTGGCCGGTCGCCGGCATTGAAGCGATTCGACCGAGCGGCCGCTGAATGACGTACAGCAGCCGGTCATGCGTCAAGGGCCGCTGTGGATCGTGGAGCCGCCGCTCAGCACCGGCGAGCGGATGAGCGTGAACGACCCATCGCGGTTATTCCGGGAGTCCTGCTTTGCGCAGTCCCGCAAGATATTGCTCAAGATCCTCGGACCGGCCGAAATGGATCACACCGCGAATGCCGGTCGCGGAAAGTCGAGGTGTGACTTCCAACACGCTAGCAAAGGCGTTGCGCGCCTCGTCCAGGCGGTCTAGATGGGCGTACGACGAGGCCAGCAGACGAAGCGGGCCAAATCCGATCCCTGCCGGCCTCTCGTTTTCGGCCTTTTCAGCCCACGTCGCCGCCTCACCGTAGCGTCCGGCCACGAAGTGGGCCATACCGATGGCGTAGAAGAAATGATAGAGCTCGGGGTCACGCGGGCTCAGACGGATGGCCGTCTCGGCTTCTTCGATCGCCTCGCTGGTCCTGCCGGAGATGAAGGCGAGCTGCAATGCGAGATACCCGTGACCAAGAGCGAAGCTAGGATTGAGCGCGATGGCCTTCCTGTAATGGCCAATTGCCTTGTCCGCTTGCTTCGCCGTGAATTCACTGAGCCCCAGCACGCACTGAACCCACGCGTCGTTTTCATCCAAATTCGCGGCCCGTTCGGCGAGTTCCCTCGCCTCGGTGAGCCAGGCCCGGGGATCATTGCTCCAGCCGAATATGACGCCGGTGGTCAGGCTGTACGAAAGAAACGTGAGAATCGATACGCTGTTGCGGTAAAGCGCTAGGCCTTCTCGAAGTAGTCGTTGCGCCTCCGCGTTGTCCTCCTTCGACAGACGCAGCACATGCCAGCGCCCACGAACCGCGTAATCCCATGCGGCCATGTTCTCGCGCCGCTTGGTTCGGGCTCGTTCGGCCTCTGCAGATATCAACCTAGGCTGGATTGCGCCGGCGACGTTTTGGGTGATCTCGTCCTGGACCGCGAAGACGTCTGCTAGGTCACGATCGAAATGCTCCGCCCAAATGTCTGCGCCGGATTGCGCATCAACGAGCTGCGCCGTAATCCGTACGCGATCACCTGTCCGGCGAATACTGCCTTCCATGACGTAGCGGACGCGAAGCTTTCGCCCCACTTCCTCCGCTGATTTGCCCTTGAAGGTGAAGGACGTGTTGCGGGCAATTACGAGAAGCCAACTGTATTTTGATAATTCGGTGATAACGTCTTCGACAATGCCGTCGACAAAATACCTCTGATCAGGGTCTCGACTCAGGTTTTCAAAAGGCAGGATGGCGATCGATGGTTTGTCGGGCAGCGTCCCCGTGCTCTCTGCCGACAGTTCGGGCGCACTATCGATACTTTTCCGACTGGTCGACCACTGCCAGACCCGAACTGGAGCCATGTTCTTTAGTGACGGCACCCCGCGGGTTGTGAACTCCGCGTGTATCTTGCCACGTACGGCTTGATAGGCCCCATCGGAGAGGCAAATACCGCCTGAGTCGGCAATCTCTTGTAGCCTCGCTGCCAGGTTCACGCCATCGCCATAGAGGTCGTCGCCATCGACGATCACGTCACCCAGATTGACCCCGACGCGGTACTCGATGCGATGCTCCGGGTGCTCCTCGACATTCGCCGTCGCGACCTCGGTCTGAACTACGATAGCCCATTCAGCCGCGTTGACGACGCTTGGGAACTCTGCCAGCAAACCATCGCCCATTAGCTTGACGACGCGACCGCCGTATTCCTCGATCTTTGGTGCGACCAAATCTTGGTATCGGGCCTTAAGGCGCGCGTGCGTACCGGCCTCATCCGCCTGCATGAGCCGGGAGTAGCCCACTACGTCAGCTGAAACGACAGCCGCCAATCGCCGATGCTCTCGTGCCACTCGGCCAACTCCTTTGTCACCCGTAACTGGCAGGCGATGCAGGGAAGTAAGCCACGCTCCAACGCCCCCGCGCGCGGTCGGGGATAGCGTAGCACGTCTTGCGCAGAGGGGCAGACACCACTCGCATGGCGATCAGGACGTTGTGCCCGCGGTCCCCGCGCCGGGCCCCCGGGGCGAACCGCGCACGAAGATGCCGCAGTCGAGATAGCAGCGAAACTCCCGCTCCACATGCTCCGGCACCGACCACTCGTCATCGTGCCCATCGCGGCATTGAGCGTGCCAGGCCTCAGGATGTTTCCGGACACAGCGATAGAGCACGCTCTCGCTCGGACGGCATTGTCGATACCGCGCTGTTTCGCTGCCCGCGACCCGATGCTCGACCTCAGTCTCTCGCTCCCGTACCCCGCGTTGCGGCGTTGGCGATCAGGGCGGGCCGAGCGATCTGCGGGCCGCGTAGTCTTGCGGGGGCGAATCCCGCCCAGGTAACCGCTAGCCACGGGCCTGGTATTGAGCCTTGCAGGCATGCCGGTAACGGGGTGCTTGATGCGTAGGCACAAAAGGAGGCGAGGCGCAAAGGACACAGGTAATGCTGCCCCTGAAGGTAGCTGGCCCACGCGGCGCATGCCGTGCAGCACTATCCGACCGGTCAGTCGCTCAGAACCATCTCGCGCAACACGGCGCACCACCCCATCGCGAGATTCGCGAGGTTGTAACCGCCGCCGCCAAAGACCATCAGCCGGCCCTCGCACGATGCGTCCGCGAAACGGCAAAGCGTCCGCGCCGCATGGGCATGAGATGCCGGAGTCAGCCGAAGATCGGCAAGGGGATCGCCGCGCAGGCTGTCGGCGCCGCACTGGAACAAGATGAACTCCGGTCGATGACGTCGCAGATGGTCCAGGACCTGCTCCCACGCGGCAAAGAACTCGCGATCGCCGGCGCCGGGCATGAGCGGCAGATTGAGTTTCGTGCCGGCCGCTTCGCCGGCCCCGGTTTCGTCGGCGTGGCCGGTGCCGGGATATAGGTAGCGGCCGTCCTCGTGGATATCGGCATAGATCAGTTCCGGATCGCACTCGAACGCGAAATGTCAAGGCGCTCATCCGAACGCGAGGTTGGGCAGCCACAGATGATGAGCATGATCAGGCCGACGTCCGACGAGGCGTGCGCGAAGGCCCGCCAGACCTTCGCCAGCGTCAGCTCGCGATGGGCGGCGAAGCCGACGGCAAGCGCATAGACCACGGCGAAGGAGCCGACCTCCGAGGGCGTGAACACGCCGCCACGGATGGCGAACACCAGCGCGACCGGGAACATGATCGCCCACTTCGCTTCCCAGGCCGCACGGGCCAGCGCGCGGACCGTGGGCTTGGTGCTGTTGGCGACCACGTAGCGGCGCCGCTTGGCGATGACGTAGGCCGTGGCCATCAGCACCACCATCATCAGCAGGCCGGGGATGATGCCCGCCATGAACAGCCTGCCGATCGAGACGTTGCCGACATAGCCGTAGAGGATCAGGCCGATCGAGGGCGGAATGGTCGCCGTGATCAGCGAGCCGACGGCGATGGCGGCGGACGAATAGCCCTTGCCGTAGCCCTTGGCGATCATCGCGGGCCCGAGGATGCGCGCCTCCATGGCCGCGTCCGCGACGGCGGAGCCCGACACGCCGCCCATCAGGGTGGAGAGCAGGATCGCGACCTGCGCCAGGCCGCCCGACATCCAGCCGACCGCCACCATCGAGACCTTCAGCAGGCGGTCGGTGATGCCGCTCTCGTTCATCAGGTGGCCGGCGAGCACGAAGAACGGCACGGCGAGCAGCGGGAAACTCTGGCTCATGGAGGCGATCTTCTGCACGCCGACGGACAGCGGCATGGCGCCATCGACGACGAAGAAGACGAAGCCGGCAATGCCGGTGGCGAAGGCCACCGGCATGCCCACCACCATGAGCACCACGAACACGATGGAGATCAGCAGCATGTCAGAGCTCCAGCGGCGCCGGAGCGTCCTTGTCGATCGCGGTCCTGCTGTAGACCAGCGCGCCCTGCCTGCGCCGCCGGAAGGCGTTGACCATGTTGTTGACCAGCGAAGCGCCGAGCAGCGCGCAACCCACCGGCACGGCAGCAGTCACCCACCCATAGGAGAGCGTGCTGTCGCCGAACGTGCGCTCGAGGTTGAGCAGCGTGAGCTCGTATCCCTTGACGGCCAGGACGGCGAGGAAGGCCAGCATGATCACCGAGCAGGCGAACTCGAGCCAGAGGTGGTACTTGTAGGGAAGGTACTTGACCGGCACCTCCATGCCGAGATGCGTCTTCTCGCGCATCGCCTTGTCCGCGCCGAGGAAGCACACCCAGATGAAGAGCAGCTGCGCCAGGTCCACCGACCAGACCAGCGGATGGCCGAAGAAGCGCATGACCGACGCGACGAAGACGAGGCCGGTGATGACGGCGAGCAGTACGACGCAGATCGCGAGCTCGATCTGCCCGAGGCGCTTGAGCATGGCGACAACCCTCTGCGCGCGGAACCAGCCGGAGCGGGCCCCGCGCGCCGTGTGATCGTTGAGGAAAGCTACTTGGCGATCGCCTGCAGCTTGTCGCGCAGGTCGCCGTAGCCGAGCTTGTCGTAGACGCCGGCGGTCGCGTTCCTGAACGGGGTCACGTCGATCTCGTCGACCGTCATGCCGGCCGCCTTCAGGCTCTTCTCGATCTCGGCCAGCTTGTCGCGCGTGCCGTAGGACGCCACGTCCCCGGCCTTGAGCGCTTCCTCGCGCAGGATCTTCTGCTGGTCGGCCGGAAGCGAGCTGAACCACTTGGCGCTCGTCACCAGGCCGGTGATCAGGCTGATGTGGCCGGTCTTGGTCACGTACCTTCGTGACCTCGAAGAGCTTCGAGCCGTAGCCGGCCGGCAACTGCACCTCGACCGAATCGATCACCTTCTGCTCGAGCGCCGAATAGACCTCGGCATAGGGCATCGGCGTCGCCGTCGCGCCCATGGCGTTGATGGTCGCGAGCCAGACCGGGGAGCCGATCGTGCGCATGCGGTTGCCCTTGAGGTCGGCGGGCGTCCGTACCGGCTTGGCGGTCCACAGGTGCCGCTCGCCCTGCCACCAGTTGAAGGACAGGACCTGGTGGCCGGAAGTCTTGTGCAGCTTGTCGACCCACTCCTCGAACATGCCCGACGTCACCACCTTGCGGATGCCGTCGTAGCCCGAGGCGAGATAGGGCGCGCCGAGCACGCCGAACTCCTTGACGAAGTTGGCGAGTCGGCCGCCATCGACCACCACCGCAACGGGCGCGCCGGCACGGGCCTGCTCCAGCACGTCCTCGTCGGAGCCGAGCTGCGAGTTGGGGAACAGCTTGACCTCGATCGCGCCGTTCGTGCGCTTGGTCACCGAGTCGCGAAAGCTCTCCAGCCCCTTGTAGAGCGGGATCAGTGGTCGTCAGCGCCGTGTTGATGCTCAGCGTGGTGGCCGCAACAGCGGCGCCGCTCAACAGAACTACGGCGGACGCTGCCGCCGTGCGCAGTACCAGTCTTAAACATGTCTTTCCTCCGTTCGCATTCAGTTTTCGGTGTCCGACTCATCCAGAGACCAACGGGTGCTGCACTTGCCTGCCAATGCCACAGGCGACGCACCGGAGTCGCCGCCCGCGTGCCCTGCACACCACGACGCCGCCGACGGCTGGCGGCACATACGACTACCAGTTCCACAGCGTGCCGTCCTCCAGCCGCGCCACCGGCAGGTAGGCGGGCTCGTAGGGGTACTTCGCGGCCAGGCTTCTCGTCGATCTCGACGCCGTGGCCGGGCGCATCGCCCGGGTGCAGGAAGCCGTCCTTGAACGTCTAGGCGTGCGGGAAGACGTCCATCGGTCTCGGCGGGGTAGCGCATGTATTCCTGGATGCCGAAGTTGGGCGACCACAGGTCGAAGTGCAGCGCCGCGCCCATGCACACCGGGCGACAGGTCCGTCGCGCCGTGGCAGCCGGTGCGCACCTGGTACAGCGCGGCGAAGTCGGCGATGCGGCGCAGGTGCGTGATGCCGCCGGCGTGCACGACGGTGGTGCGGATGTAGTCGATCAGCTGCTCCTCGATCAGCTGCTTGCAGTCCCAGATGGTGTTGAACACCTCGCCCACCGCGATGCGGCGTCACGGTGTGCTGGCGGATCAGCCGGAAGGCCTCCTGGTTCTCGGCCGGCGTCGGGTCCTCCATCCAGAACAGGCGGTAGGGCTCGAGCGACTTGCCGAGCCGCGCGGCCTCGATCGGCGTCAGGCGGTGGTGCACGTCGTGCAGCAGGTGCGAGGTCGAAGCCGAACTTGGCGCGCAGCCGCTCGAACAGCTTGCGGCACGAAGTCCAGGTACTTCTCGGTGGACCAGACGTGCTCTTCGGCGGCCAGCCCGCTGGTCGGCCGGCTCGTAGAGCGCCGCCCTTGGCGACGCCGTAGACCGACTTCATGCCCGGCACGCCGCTCTGCGCGCGGATCGCCTTGTAGCCCTGTGTCCTGGTAGCGGCGCACCGCGTCGACGCGTCTCCGCGATGTCGCGGCCGTTGGCGTGGCCGTAGACCATCACGCCGCTCGCGCGATGCGGCCGCCGAGCAGCTGGTACAGCGGCATGCTGGCCATCTTGCCCTTGATGTCCCACAGCGCCATGTCGACCGCCGCGATCGCCGTCATGGTCACCGGGCCGCGCCGCCAGTACGCGCCCTTGTAGAGGTACTGCCAGATGTCCTCGATCCGGCGCGGGTCGCGGCCGATCAGGCAGGGAGCAGACGTGGTCCTGCAGGTAGGAGGCCACGGCCAGCTCGCGGCCGTTCAGCGTCGCGTCGCCCAGGCCGTGTAACGCCCTGGTCGGTCTCGATCTTCAGCGTGACGAAGTTGCGGCCCGGGCAGGTGACGATGACCTCGGCGCGGGTGATCTTCATTGCCTTCCGTTCGTTCGCCGACGAGATGGAGCGCTCCCTTGGCCGCTGCTAACCTGCAGCCACCGCTTCACGGATCGGTCGCAAGCACCTAGCCAACATAATAATATACTAAAATATCAGCATAGCCAAGCGGCATCCCGGGATGCGTCGCCGCCACCGGCCGAATGACACAGGCGCCATCGGTCCATTCGCCGCAGCCGCTTGCGTGCCGCTCGGTCGATTGCCGCGACCCCCTCCGCGACGAGAACGCAAGAGCGCCCGCCGCATTCCCGTCGCCGACTCCCGCGGGCAGCCCTCGGCGCCCGGGCCGGCACCGCCGACGAACTGCCCGCCTTCGGCAGGGGCATGTGGGAATGTGACCGCACGATGGAGCGCGGCGGCGCTCCGAAGCAGACGGTCAAGGCGAAGAAGTCGGCTGTTGCGGTCCGCTACGCGTCCCGCAGGCCACGATCTCATTTCCAGCCAGGCTCCTGCGAAACACACCACGGTCCAGGAACAGCGGTGCCAAGCCTGGGGGGAAACGCGTCGAGGGCACGCGGAGCCACGAGAGTACTACCCTGCCGATCCGGCAACGCGTCGGCGTTCCCTCAGTTGAAGACGATTGGCAGGCGATCGTCTCACCGTGACGTTGGCGTCGCTTTGACGACGATCTGCACGTCGCGCCCAAGCAGGACCAGACAGTCGATCAATCGGCGCCCGGTGCTACCTTCTCGGCACCAATGATCTCCTGCAGCGCGGCATCGATGCCCCGACGACGCGCTGCCGCGAGTGTCGGAACCTCTAGCGCTGCGGCACCACGCGCGCGCCGTCGCCGCTGCCTTCGATGAAGACCTTCTGGCCGACGCGGAGCTCCGGATTGACCGGCTGCGTTATGGAGACCAGCACGTCGTGATAGCTGCGCACGATGACCTGCTGGCCGGGCTGCGGCGCGTCGTACCGCCGCTGGACCGCGTTGCCGGCAACGGCGCCGCCGATCGTGCCCAGCACCATCGCCACGTCGCGACCGGTGCCGCCGCCGATCAGGCTGCCGATGCCCAGGCCGGCGACGCCACCGACCACCGCGCCGACACCCGGCGCATGGTTGCTCGCCAACTGCACCGATGTGATCTGCTCGATCACGCCGCTGCGGATCTCCATTTCACCAGGCGTCGGACCCGGGGCGGCGCAAGCGCCGAGCAGCAACGCCAGCGCGGCGACGGAAAGCAGGGACGAAATGCGTTTCATGAATGTCATCTCCACTGAGGTCACTTGTGCGCAACCTATTGAGTTGTCTGGTGGCCAAGGGCGGAACTCAAACCTTGGCCGATTTTGCGGGCCGCTCCGCGTCCCGCGAAATCTGGTGGCCAAGGGCGGAATTCAAACCTTGGCCGATTTTGCGGGCCGCTCCGCGTCCCGCGAAATCTGGTGGCCAAGGGCGGAATTGAACCACCGACACAAGGATTTTCAGTCCTCTGCTCTACCAACTGAGCTACTTGGCCAAGTCGAGCATTATACCAAAACCCGCCGCTGCGCCCACAGCGCGCCGCCTCACCCGAAGAACTTCAGGAACTCCTCCAGCGTCGGCTCCGGCGCTTCCTCGGCGAGGAAATGTCCGCAGGGCAGCGCGCGGCCGCGCACGTCGACGGCGACGCTTTCCCAGTCCGCGATGGGGTCGAACAACCGGTGCACGACTCCCTTGTCGCCCCAGAGTGCCAGCAGCGGGCACTCGACGCGCGCGTGCTCGTCGGCCGCGTCGTGCTCGAGATCGATGCCGGCCGCGGCGCGATAGTCCTCGCAGGTCGCGTGAATGGTCGCGGGGTTCGCGAAGCAACGCTCGTACTCGGCCAGCGCGCGCGGATCGAAGTGGTTGATGCCGCCCGACCAGGCGCCGATCTTGCGCCGCAGGTAGTAGATCGGGTCGGCGCCGATCAGCCGCTCGGGCAGGTCGAACGGCTGGATCAGGAAGAACCAGTGGTAGTACGCGCTGGCGAACGCCTTGTCGGTCCGGCCGTACATGATCCGCGTCGGCGAGATGTCCAGCACGGCGACGCGTTCGACCGCGTCCGGGTGATCGAGGCACAGCCGGTGCGCGACCCGGGCGCCGCGGTCGTGACCGGCCAGCATGAAGCGCGAAAACCCCAAGGCCCGCATGACGGCGACCTGGTCGGCAGCCATCGCGCGCTTGGAGTAGTTCACGTGCCGCTCGCCGCCTTCGGGCTTGGCGGAGTCGCCGTAGCCGGTGAGGTCGGTGCAGACGACGGTGAAGCGCTCGGCGAGCCGCGGCGCGATCCGGTGCCACATCGCGTGCGTCTGCGGATAGCCGTGCAGCAGCAGGAGCGGCGGCCCGCTGCCGCCGATCCGCAGCCGGATCTCGGCACCCGGACCGGCGATGCGCCGCGCCTCGAACCCGGGGAAGAGGGGAGCGTCTGATGTCGACATGTGCAGTGGTTCTTCCGCGCAGCGCGCATCGTCGGTGACCACGATCATACGCCGGCACCGTGAGCCGCCTCGCGCTCAGCCCGGGGCACCGCCCGCACCGTTGCCGGTTCGGCGCCGGGGCATTGTCGTGTTGCGTCCAGCCACCACCGCGCTATATTGAGGCTTGCGCGCGCCGCGCGCACAGCTTGCCGTCGGAGGTCGCCATGACCCACCGCCTCACCGGAACACCCCGCCTGTCAGTCTCAGCCCGCGCCGGCGTCGTTGCGGCCGCACTCGCCTTCGCGCTGGCGACGGCGCTCGATGGCAGACCGGCGCACGCCGCCGACCCGCCGCCGTCGGCCGCCACCACCGCCGCCGCAGAGCCGGATGCCGAGAAGCTCTTCAAGGCGATCGTCAAGGTCGAGGTGCGCGCGGTGCCGGAGGCGCGCAGCGCCGCCACGCTGGGCAAGGAGCGGGAAGGCACCGGCATCGTCATCGGCGAGGACAACCTGATCGTCACCATCGGCTACCTCATCGTCGAGGCCGACGAGGTCACCGTCGTCGATCGCCGCGGGCGGACGCTGCCGGCGCAAGTCGTCGGCTACGACCACGCCACCGGCCTCGGACTGCTGCGCTCGATGGTGCCGCTGGACGCGACGCCGGTCGCGCTGGGCGATCCGGCCAGGCTCGCGCGCCGGGAGTCGGTGCTCGTCGTCAACCACCAGGGGCCCGACGACGTCACGCTGGCGCACGTCGTGTCGCGGCGGCAGTTCACCGCGAACTGGGAATACATGCTCGACCAGGCGATCTTCACCACGCCGCCGGCGATGAACTGGAGCGGCGCCGCGCTGGTCGACAAGGATCTGCGCCTGCTGGGCGTCGGGTCGCTGATCGTGCGCAATGCCGGCGACGAAGACGACCGCGGACCCGGGAACATGTTCGTCCCCGTCGACACGCTGAAGCCGATTCTCGCCGACCTCGTCAAGACCGGGCGGCGCGCGGGACCGGCACGCCCGTGGCTGGGGGTGGCGGCCGACGAGGTGCAGGGCCGGCTGGTCGTCTCCCGCGTCTCGGTCGACGGCCCGGCCGACGCCGCCGGCCTCGAGGCCGGGGACATCATCCTCGCCGTTCGTGGCGAGCCCGTGCGCACGCAGGCGGAGTTCTATCGCAAGGTCTGGGGCGGCGGTGCCGCGGGCAGCCAGGTCCCGCTGCGGATACTGCAGGGCGTCGAGGTCAAGGACCTGCAGCTGCGCTCCATCGACCGCGTCGACTACTTCCGCCCGAAGACCATGCACTGATGGGCAGCGGCCGGGTTGGCGCGGCGGCGATCGGCGCCGCGCCATAGCGCCGCAGGTTCGACGGATCGAGACCCTCCGTCGACGGCAAACGGTAGAATGCGGTCCTCGCGCGCGGACATTCGCGCGTTCAGCGCGCCGCACCTCGCCGTCGGGCAACACTCCGGATGCTCCTCTACGCCGTCACGATCTTCGTCAGCGCCTTCCTGCTGTTCCTCGTCCAGCCGGTGATGGCGAAGCAGATCCTGCCCTGGTTCGGCGGATCGGCGGCCGTCTGGACGACCTGCCTCGTCTTCTTCCAGACCGCGCTCCTCGCGGGCTACGCCTACTCCGATCTCAACGTCCGCCGGATGACGCCGCGCTCCGGAGGTCCGGCTGCACCTCGCCGTGCTGCTCGTCTCGCTCGTGGTGCTGCCGATCATCCCGGCAGCGCACTGGAAGCCCTCCGGCACCGAGAACCCTTCCTGGCTGATCCTCGGCATGCTGGTGGCGACGATCGGGCTGCCCTACTTCCTGCTCTCGACGACCAGCCCGCTGGTGCAGGCGTGGTTTGCCCGCGCCGATCCCGGGGCGAGCCCCTACCGCCTGTTCGCGCTGTCGAACCTCGCGTCGATGCTGGCGCTGGTCGGCTACCCGTTCCTGCTCGAGCCCTGGGCGCCCACGCGCGAGCAGGCGATCGGCTGGTCGGCGGGCTACGCGCTGTTCGTCGTGCTCTGCGCGGCAGCCGGCTGGCGCAGTCTGCGCCACGGGGCCACGCCGAGGATCAGCGCGCTTCCCGGCCACGCGGTCGAGGGCCACGGGACCGACCTCGGCGAGCCGGCGCCGACGCTGTCGCGGCAGCTGCTGTGGTGCGCGCTGGCGGCAACCGGCTCGCTGCTGCTGCTCGCGGTGTCCAACCACATCACCCAGAACATCGCGTCGGTGCCGCTGCTGTGGATCGCTGCCGCTCGCGCTCTACCTGCTGACGTTCATCCTGTGCTTCGACGCGAGCGGCTGGTACCGGCGCGACGTCTTCCTGTCGATGCTGGCGGCTGCGCTGGGCGTGATGGCCTGGACGCTGGCCGACCCCAAGCTCACCCATGAGCTTGCGATCCAGATCGGCGTGTTCAGCGGCGGCCTGTTCATCGCCTGCATGTTCTGCCACGGCGAGCTCGACCCGCCTCAAGCCCGCACCGCGCCACCTCACCCGCTTCTACCTGATGATCTCGGTCGGCGGCGCCGTCGGCGCGGTCGCTCGTCGGCATCCTCGCGCCGCTGGTGCTGCCCGGCTACTTCGAGCTCGCGGCGGGCATCGTCGTCTGTGCGCTGCTCCTTCTGTGGCAGGTGCGGCGCGACCCGCCGGTGTACGGAGTACTCGGGCTCGTCGCCGCGGCGGTGAGCGTCGGCTGCGCGATCTGGGGCGCGACCGAGTTCTACGCCACCGCGATCTCGGCGTCGCGCAACTTCTACGGCGTGCTGCGGGTCCAGGAACGCGGTGCCGACGCGATCGCTGCGCCGGTCGCTGGTCCACGGCACGATCCTGCACGGCACGCAGTACCTCGCGCCGGAACTGCAGCTGCGCCCGACGACCTACTACACCGAGACGTCCGGCATCGGCCGCCTGCTGCGAGACGCTGCATCCGCGCCTCGACCCGATCCGCGTCGGCGTGATCGGCCTGGGCACCGGGACGCTCGCCGTCTACGGCAGCAGGGGCGACGTCTACCGCTTCTACGAAATCAATCCCGACGTGCTCGAGGCCGCACAGCGCGACTTCACGTTCCTGTCGGGACAGCGACGCGACCATCGAGTGGACGCTGGGCGACGCGCGGCTCGCGCTGGAGCGCGAGCCGCCGCAGAACTTCGACGTGCTGGTGGTCGACGCCTTCTCCAGCGACGCGATTCCCGTGCACCTCATCACCTCCGAGGCGGTCGCCATCTACAAGCGCCACCTGAAGCCGGGCGGCGTCATCGCCTTCCACGTCACCAACCGCTTCCTGAACCTGATTCCGGTCGTCGAGGCGCTGGCAGCAGGCGAATGGCCTCGCCGTGATCCACATCCCCGACGACGGCGCCGACCCGGTCGCGAGCCGCAGCGACTGGATGCTGCTGTCGACCAACACCGAGCTGCTCGCGCACCCCGAGCTTGCCGCGCACGCGCGGGAGATCGTGCGCGCGACGCGACTGGCGGCTGTGGACCGACGACTTCAACAACCTGGTCCAGGTGCTGAAGTAGACCGGCGCCGCGCGACCGCTCCCGACCACGAACCCTCGATCGCCACCATGCCGCCCGACCCGACCCGCGACCCGGCAGCCTACCGTGCGCTCGAGCACGCGCCCGGCGCACGCTTCATCGAGGTGCTCGACCAGCGGGCGCTGCCGCACGTGCGCCCTGCGGGTCCGGATCGCCGACGCCGGCACGGCGGCGCTCGCCATTCGCAGGATGTGGGTCCGCGGCGCGCCGCTGATCGGCGCCGTCGGCGCCTACGGCCTCGCGCTGGCGCTCGACCGCGACGCCGCGCGACGCGGCGCTCGCCAAGGCGCACGCGGCGCTCGACGCGACGCGCCCGACCGCCGTCAACCTGCGCTGGGCGCTCGACCGCGTCCGCGCGGCGGTCGCGCCGCTGCCGCCCGATGCGCGCGCCGACGCCGCGTGGCGCGAGGCCGACGCGATCGGCGGCCGAGGACGTCGCGATCAACCACGCGATCGGCGTGCACGGGCTCGCGCTGCTGCGCGGCGATCGCCGCGCGCGCAAGCCGGGCCCGGTCAACGTGATGACCCACTGCAACGCCGGCGCGCTCGCGACCTGCGGCTGGGGCACGGCGACGGCGCCGGTGTTCCTCGCGCACGCCGACGGGCTGCCGCTGCACGTGTGGGTCAGCGAGACGCGGCCGCGGCTGCAGGGCGCGAGCCTGACCGCGTGGGAACTCGCCGCAGCGCGGCGTCCCGCACACGCTGCTTCGCCGACGGCGCGAGCGCGCCTGCTGATGCGCCGCGGCGACGTCGACATCGTGCTCGTCGGCGCCGACCGCGTCGCCGCCAACGGCGACGTCTGCAACAAGATCGGCACCTACGACAAGGCGCTCGCGGCGCGCGACAACGGCGTGCCGTTCTACGTCGCGCTGCCGTCGCCGACGCTCGACCCGCGCTCGCCGACGGCGCGTGCGATCCCGATCGAGACGCGCGCCGCCGACGAGGTGCTGGCGCATCGCCGGCCGCGACGAGCTACGGGCAGACGACGACGGTGGCGATCGCGCCGCACGGGGACGCGCGCCGTCAACTACGCGTTCGACGTGACGCCGGCGCGCCTCGTCACCGGCCTCATCACCGAGCGCGGCATCGCCGCCGCCGGGCGCGACGCGCTGGCCGCGCTCGTTTCCGGAGCGCTTTCGATGAGCGCAGCGGATCGCCGGACCGGCACCGTGCGCTGGCGGCGCCGTCGTCGCGACGGCGCGGCGAGTGAACGCGCTGGGCATCAACCGCGGCAAGTCCGGCAACGTGAGCGCGCGCTGTCGCGCACGACGGCTTCGACGGCTACCTGATCACGCCGACCGGCCTGCCCTACGCCGAGATGGGCGCTGACGACGTCGTCGCGATGCCGCTCGACGGCGACGACCGCGACGCGATGCGGCGCCCGCCTGCCGTCGTCGGAGTGGCGCTTCCACCGCGACATCTACCGCGGCGCGGCCGGACGATCGGCGCGATCGTCCACACGCACTCGCCGTTCGCCACGACGCTCGCCTGCCTCGACCGCGGCATCCCGGCGTTCCACTACATGATCGCGATCGCGGGCGGCAGCGACATCCGCTGTGCGCCGTACGCGACCTTCGGGACGCAGGCGCTCTCCGATCACGCGGTCGCGGCGCTCGCCGGGCGCCGGGCGTGCCTGCTCGCGCATCACGGCATGATCGCGATCGGCCGCGTCGCTGCAGGGCGCGCTGGCGCTGGCGGTCGAGGTCGAGACGCTGGCCGAGATGTACTGGCGCGCGCTGCAGGTCGGCGAACCCCGCCTGCTGTCCGACGACGAGATGCGCGTCGTGCTGGAGAAGTTCGCGACCTACGGGCAGCAGCGGCCGGCGTGAACGGTGCGCCGCGGCCACCGCGCGATCAGCCGCGAGTGACTTGCGCCCGCGGCGCGCCGGCGTGTTCAGGAACGATGCTCTCAATCCGCGCCGCGGAACCCCTGCGGATTCGCCGACTGCCAGCGCCACGCATCGGCGCACATCTCCGGCAAACCGCGCTGTGCGCTCCACCCGAGGAGCTCGCGCGCCCGCGTGACGTCCGCATAGCAGGTCGCGACGTCGCCCGGCCGCCGCGCGACGATCTCGAACGGGACACTTCGTCCCGACGCCGCCTCGAACGCGCGCACGACCTCCAGCACCGTGTGCCCGCGTCCGGTCCCGAGGTTGACGGTCGCGGTCCGCGGCGCGTCCGCCGCGAGGATCCGGCGCAGCGCCGCGACGTGTCCGGCGGCGAGGTCGACCACGTGGATGTAGTCGCGCACGCCGGTGCCGTCGGGGGTGGGGTAGTCGCTGCCGAACACGCGCAGCCGCTGCGCGGCGTCCCACGGCGACCTGCGCGACGAAGGGCATCAGGTTGTTGGGGATGCCGACGGGATCCTCGCCGATGAGCCCGCTCGCGTGCGCGCCGACCGGGTTGAAGTAGCGCAGCAGCAGCACCCGCCACGCCGGGTCCGCCAGTGCCTGGTCGGCGAGGATCTCCTCGACCATCAGCTTGGTGCGGCCGTAGGGGTTGATCGGGCCGGTCGGCGCGTCCTCGTCGAGCGGCATCGTCTCGGCGAGCCCGTAGACCGTGGCCGACGAGCTGAAGACGATTCGCGGCACGCCGTGCGCCGCCATCGCCTCGAGCAGCACCAGCGTGCCGGTGACGTTGTTGTCGTAGTAGCGAAGCGGCTGGGCGACCGACTCGCCGACGGCCTTCAGGCCTGCGAAGTGGACGACGGCGTCGATCCGCTGCGCGGCGAACACCCGGTCGAGCGCCGCGCGATCGCGGACGTCGGCCTCGACGAACGCCGGCCGTTCGCCGGTGATCGCGCGCGATCCGGTCGATCGCGATCGGCGAGCTGTTGGAGAGGTTGTCGACGATCGACCGCCTTCCACCCGGCCTGCAGCACCTCGACGCAGGTGTGCGAGCCGATGTAGCCGGCGCCGCCGGTGAGCAGGATCGTCGGCATCAGCGGCTCGCGGCGGTCGGCGCGCGGCCGTACTGGTCGTCGAAGCGGACGATGTCGTCCTCGCCGACGTAGTCGCCGCACTGCACCTCGATCATCACCAGCGGCTCCGCGCCCGGGTTGGCGAGGCGGTGCTTGCGTCTCGATCGGGGATGAAGGTCGACTCGTTGGCGTGCACCGGGTAGATCCGCTCGCCGCAGGTCACGTCGGCGATGCCGCGGACGACGACCCAGTGCTCGCTGCGCCGGTGGTGCATCTGCAGCGACAGCGCGGCGCCGGGCTTCACCTCGATGCGCTTGATCTTGAAGCCCGGGCCTTCCTGCAGCACCGTGTACGCGCCCCAGGGACGGGCCACCGTGCGGTGCAGCCTGTACGACTCGTGGCCGCGCGCCTTCAGCTCGCCGACGACGTCCTTGACCCGCTGCAGGTGGTCGCGGTGCGCGACCAGCACCGCGTCGGGCGTGTCGACGATCACGAGGTTCTCGCACGCCACGGTGGCGACCACGCGGTCCTCGGCGTGCACGTAGGTGTCGCGGGTGTCGATGGCGACGCGCTCGCCCTGCCCGCGGTTGCCGTCCGCGTCGGCGCCGACGAGCTCGGACACCGCCTTCCACGAGCCGATGTCGCTCCAGTCGAAGGCGCCGCGCACGACGACGACCTCGGCGTCGGTCGCCGCCTTCTCCATCACCGCGTAGTCGATCGAGATGTCGGGCACCGCCGCGAAGAGCGTCGCGTCGATCTCCAGCGCGTCGGCGCCGCGGCGGCGTCCGGCTGCAGCTCCTGCCAGCACTGGCGCGCCGGCGCGAGCAGCTCCGGCGCGTGGCGCGCGAACGCGGCGAGGATCGCGCGCGGCGCGTGAACGCGAACATCCCGGAGTTCCAGACGTAGCGGCCCGACGCCAGGTATTCCTGCGCGCGTGCGCGAGTCGCGGCTTCTCGACGAAGCGGGCTGACGCGATGGACGCGGTCGCCCAGCGCGCCTCGCCGCACTCGATGTAGCCGAAGCCGGTCTCCGGGTGCGTCGGCGCGATGCCGAAGGTCACCAGCTTGCCGCCGCGCGCGACCTTGACCGCGGCGGCCACCGCGACGGCGAAGGCCGCCTGGTCGAGGATCAGATGGTCGGCCGGCAGGACCAGCATCACGGTGCCGGCCCGGCCCAGCGGCTGCCGCCTGCAGCGCGGCCAGCGCGATCGCCGGCGCGGTGTTGCGCCCGAACGGCTCGAGCAGGAACGGCGCGTTGTCGGTGCGGCGGTCGTCGAGCAGCGCGTAGGTGTCGCGCGTCGCGAAGTAGTAGCTCGCGGTTGGTGACGGTCAGCGACCGTCTCGACGCCCGGCAGCGCCAGCGCGCGCGCGGCGGTCTTGCCGAGGAGCGTCCCGCCGTCGGGCAGGATCATGAACGGCTTGGGCGCGGCCTCGCGCGAGAGGGGCCACAGGCGGGTTCCGGCGCCGCCGGAGAGAATGACTGGAAGGATCATCGACGCGTTCCTGGTCTTGTTGTTGATCGCCCGTTTGCGTCGTGCCGATCGCCCAACGGAAGCAAGGTGCAAAGCTACTTGTTATGGGTCCGGCTTGTCCAGCGCGTCCCGACCCGTGGTCGATCGGCCGACCCGAAAGCGCAACGCCCCGCTCGTGGATGAGCGGGGCGTTGGGGTGGAGGGTGCCTGACGATGACCTACTTTCGCATGGGGAATCCACACTATCATCGGCGTGCCGTCGTTTCACGGTCCTGTTCGGGATGGGAAGGCGTGGGGCCAACGGGCTATGGTCGTCAGGCGTTGAGCAGGGCAGGGACAGGGAACGGGAACAGAAGACCTGCTGCCGTTGGCTGCCGCGGGAGGAAGAAGTAGAGGGTTGGGTTGGTGCAGTGCGAACACCGTGGCTGCGCACGCAGCGCTCACGGTTATGGGGTCAAGCCGCACGGGTTATTAGTACCGGTTAGCTTAAGGCATTACTGCCCTTCCACACCCGGCCTATCAACGTGGTGGTCTGCCACGACCCTTCAGGGGGCTCAAGGCCCCGGGAGATCTCATCTTCAGGCACGTTTCCCGCTTAGATGCTTTCAGCGGTTATCGCTTCCGTACATAGCTACCCGGCAATGCGACTGGCGTCACAACCGGTACACCAGCGGTACGTCCACTCCGGTCCTCTCGTACTAGGAGCAGCCCCCGTCAAATCTCCAGCGCCCACGGCAGATAGGGACCAAACTGTCTCACGACGTTTTGAACCCAGCTCACGTACCACTTTAAATGGCGAACAGCCATACCCTTGGGACCGGCTACAGCCCCAGGATGTGATGAGCCGACATCGAGGTGCCAAACACCGCCGTCGATATGAACTCTTGGGCGGTATCAGCCTGTTATCCCCGGCGTACCTTTTATCCGTTGAGCGATGGCCCTTCCATACAGAACCACCGGATCACTATGTCCTGCTTTCGCACCTGCTCGACTTGTCAGTCTCGCAGTCAAGCTTCCTTGTGCCATTGCACTATCAGTACGATGTCCGACCGTACCTAGGAAACCTTCGAGCTCCTCCGTTACTCTTTGGGAGGAGACCGCCCCAGTCAAACTGCCTACCATGCACGGTCCCCGATCCCGATAAGGGACCCAGGTTAGAACCGCAACAACACCAGGCTGGTATTTCAACGTTGCCTCCACGCCATCTAGCGACAGCGCTTCAAAGGCTCCCAGCTATCCTACACAAGTCTTGTCACAGTCCAATGCAAAGCTACAGTAAAGGTGCACGGGGTCTTTCCGTCTTGCCGCGGGGAGATTGCATCTTCACAAACACTTCAACTTCGCTGAGTCTCAGGAGGAGACAGTGTGGCCATCGTTACGCCATTCGTGCAGGTCGGAACTTACCCGACAAGGAATTTCGCTACCTTAGGACCGTTATAGTTACGGCCGCCGTTTACCGGGGCTTCAATCAAGAGCTTGCACCCCATCATTTAACCTTCCGGCACCGGGCAGGCGTCACACCCTATACGTCCACTTTCGTGTTAGCAGAGTGCTGTGTTTTTGTTAAACAGTCGCAGCCACCATTTCACTGCGGCCCCTCTCGGCTCCGGATGTACTCCTTCACCTACCAGGGGCGCACCTTATCCCGAAGTTACGGTGCAAATTTGCCGAGTTCCTTCTCCTGAGTTCTCTCAAGCGCCTTAGAATATTCATCCTGCCCACCTGTGTCGGTTTGCGGTACGGTCAACTTGGAACTGAAGCTTAGAGGCTTTTCCTGGAAGCAGGGTATCGCTCACTTCAGTCTGGCAAGCCAGACCTCGTCATCACGCCTCAGCTAAGATCTCCGGATTTGCCTGGAAACCACGCCTACACGCTTAAACCGGGACGTCCAACACCCGGCTGAGGTAACCTTCTCCGTCCCCCCATCGCATTCCAAATCGGTGCGGGAATATTAACCCGCTTCCCATCGGCTACGACTCTCGTCCTCACCTTAGGGGCCGACTCACCCTACGCCGATGAACGTGGCGTAGGAAACCTTGGGCTTTCGGCGAGCGGGCCTTTCACCCGCTTTATCGCTACTCATGTCAGCATTCGCACTTCCGATACCTCCAGCAAGGGTTACCCCTCACCTTCACAGGCCTACGGAACGCTCTCCTACCATCTGCATGCTCCACTAAGGACGCTCGGCACGGTGCCAGGCACCCACCGACTCGACTTTCATGGACGCTTTGCCGGGTCCTTCGCGAGCGAAGAGCCGGCAAGCTCCCCAAATGGGGAGCGCCCTTAATGGAGCATGCAAATCCGCAGCTTCGGTGCACAGTTTGAGCCCCGTTACATCTTCCGCGCAGGACGACTCGACCAGTGAGCTATTACGCTTTCTTTAAATGATGGCTGCTTCTAAGCCAACATCCTGGCTGTCTGTGCCTTCCCACCTCGTTTCCCACTTAACTGTGTCTTCGGGACCTTAGCTGGCGGTCTGGGTTGTTTCCCTCTTGACATCGGACGTTAGCACCCGTTGTCTGTCTCCCAAGCTCGCACTCCTCGGTATTCGGAGTTTGCGATGGCGCGGTAAGTCACAATGACCCCCGCAACCATTACAGTGCTCTACCCCCGAGGGTGATACTTGAGGCACTACCTAAATAGTTTTCGGAGAGAACCAGCTATTTCCGGATTTGTTTAGCCTTTCACCCCTACCCACAGCTCATCCCCTAACTTTTCAACGTTAGTGGGTTCGGCCCTCCAGTGAGTGTTACCCCACCTTCAGCCTGGCCATGGGTAGATCATCCGGTTTCGGGTCTACGCCTACCAACTCAAGCGCCCTGTTCGGACTCGCTTTCGCTGCGCCTCCCCTATTCGGTTAAGCTCGCTGGTAAACGTAAGTCGCTGACCCATTATACAAAAGGTACGCCGTC
>CAWELU010000013.1:0-122887 GCA_963809965.1 uncultured beta proteobacterium | reverse complement strand
CGGCGGCACGTCTTCGGTCGGGGGCCCCGAGTGCTCGGACTGCCAAGCGAACTGAACGTTCCAACTTTCCCCCTCCTTGGTCGGCGGCACCATGTTGATTAGCAGCGTGTCCCGGTACAGGTAGCGGCCCTCGTAATGGCCATCGGCCCAGAACATGCGCTTGACCTCGTAGTCGGGCACCCGAACCCCGAAGGTGAGGGCGTAGGCCAGGGAGCGTCGGGTTGACCCGCGAGGAGTTGGCGAAAAACACGGTCGACAGATAGATGCTCCGGTTTGTCCCGCCCCCGTCGTCGTGAGCTCCTCGTGGGTCACGCAGGCGCACCGAGTCTTCCTCGGACCGGCGCGAGAGGTACCAGCGCTTGCCGCGCGGCGCGGTCAGCATCTCGAACTGGTAGAGCGCGTTGACCTCCTTGCCCTTGGCTTCCGCTCGGAGGCAGATGACCGACATGTCGATCCAGATGTCCACCCGGATGTCTCCGAACAGGAAGCGGGTCAGGTTCTGGTAGCCTCTTCGCTGTTCACGATCCCGAAGAATCCCGAGTGCGAGCGGTAGGCGTAGGCCTCGCAGGCGCAAGGCTCTGTCGGTCTTGCCCTTCACGCGCCCAGACCGCGGCGTTCTCGATCCGAACCAGGCCGTCGCTGCCGTGGCCGGCGAAGGTTCGCGAGAGGCCACGCGGCACCTCGTAGTCGACGCGGTTGGTGCCCACCATGCAGAAGACGCGTTCGACCGGAAAGGCGGATTCCGGCATGCAGTCGACGCGGCCCTGTGCGTTTGGAGATGCCTGCAGCTCGAGGTACTTGGCCATTCGTCGCGGTTGAAGTTGTTTATGTCGTTCATCGACAGCCAGCTCGGGACGTTGATGCCCGCCGACGTCGATGCCGTTGTGCGGCGTCGCGTAGGTGAACACCTTGTCCACGCACTCGTCTTCGCCGAGCGCGGCGTTCTGCAGGAAGGCGCGGCAGACCAGTCCGCCCATGGAATGGGCGACGAGGTAGCAGCGGAAGTCGTTGGCGTCGAATTCGCGCCCCGTCCGCGCAAACCAGATCTCGGACGCGCAGGATCAGGCGGCTGAGCCCCTTGGCGAAGATCGCGATTTCGGGCCTCTTGCCCGTGCGCCGAGAAGGGCGGAGCCGGGTCGTAATAGCGGTGGATGATGATCGACCGAGCCGGTATGCCGATCGTGTCCTTGCCCGTCCTTCGTCCCAGTCCGGGTCCAGGATGTCGAGGCCGTCCTCGTAGACGTCCCGGTAGTTGAAGTCGGGTCAGCCGCACCACCGGCGACTCGAAGACGAACTTTCGCGGCGGTTGCTTCTTGTCGGCGATGGCCCGGTACACGGTGGACCCGAGGTTGAAGCCGCAGAACGGATCGGCGGTGGTCTCGTCGAGCTCGCCCTGGGTCATCGCGTATCCGCGCACATAGATGATCGGGTGCATCCATGGGGCCATGGGTTCTCCTTTTCAGGCCAGAGTTGATACGCTGGTTTTACCTTTTGAACCCGCGGCAGGTCAGTCAGCCAAACGGGCACATTTCTGTTTATTGAGGTGAGTGCCCGGACAGTAGCCGCTTTGAGTGACTGCCCAGCACTTGTTGCCTCGCAGCATTGCAAGGCACGCCAACCTAACGCCACACGTTTTACTTGCGACGGTGTCCGGGTGGATCGAATGAAAATCATCTAGCCGACCTCCCCCGCCGGTGGCGGTGGGGTTAAAGTGAACTTGCGCACTTGCTTTAACCAACAGGAGGCCGACATGAAGTATAGCGGAATTGATTTGCATTCGAACAACAGCGTAGTGACAGTGACGGACGAAGAGGATCGCGTGATTGCAGAAACGATTGCCGAACGACTTGCCGAGGATCCTTGCGTTTTTGGCGCCTTAGCGCGATGAATTGAAAGGAGTCGTGGTCGAATCCACCTACAACTGGTACTGGCTGGTGGATGGTCTGCAGGAAGCGGGATACCGGGTGCAGCTGGCGAACACCGCGGCCATCAAAAAGTACGAGGGCCTGAAGTACAGCGGCGACGATGCCGATGCGGCCAACTGGCGCAGCTGCTGCGGCTGGGGATCCTGCCCAAGGGTACATCTATCCCGCGCGGAACGTGCGGGGCGCGATCTGGCGCGCAAGCGCATGCAGCTGGTGCGCAGCGCACGACGCCACATACTGGCGATCGAGAACATCCTGGCGCGGCAACGGGGGCGCGATGAGCGGCGACGCAGATCAAGCGGTTGACCGCGGAGCAGGTCGAAGGGCTCGATTTGGCCCGATGTGGCGCTGGCGATCAAGGCCAACCTCGCGGTCATCAGTCGCTTCAACAGCAGATCGAGCTGCTGGAGAAGCGCCTGCAAGAACAGGTGAAGCTGCCCCGGAATATCGTTTGCTGACCACCGTGCCCGGAATCGGCCAGATCCTGGCGACCACGATCATGCTGGAGACGGGCGACGATCGGGCGCTTTGCCGGGGTCGGCAACTTTGGCTCCTACTGCCGCTGTGTGGACAGCCGGCGCGACGAGCAACGGCAAGAAGAAGGGCGAAGGCAACGCGCAAGAACGGCAACAAGTACCTGGCCTGGGCGTTTGTCGAGGCGGCCAACTTCGCGCTGCGCTATTGCCCGGAGGCCAAGCGCTTCTACGAGCGCAAGAAGCGCAAGACCAACGGCATCGTTGCGATCAAGGCGCTGGCGCACAAACTGGCGCGAGCGTGCTACCACATGCTGCGGGAGCAGAAGCCCTTCGATGTGGCGCGCTGTTTCGTGTAATGGCTTGGCCAAGGGCGGTGAGCCAGGAAAGCGGTCTGGTGCACAACCACCTCGAATGATTGGACGCCGTCTTTGTGCCACCCGATGGAATGCAGATGACTGAATCGCCCAAGCCGTGAGCCCGTTGCGGACTGGCGTCGCCATCGCGACAGCCACAGAATGTGACCAACCCCTTGGACACGGCTTGGCACCAACGTTTCTCTGGGGCGGCCAACCCGTTGGCCGGCGTGTCTGGTGTCACGACACGGCGCTCGTCGGGCAGCTCGAGAGGACGAGGTTGTCCGGCGGCCGTGTGCCATTTCTCGGGCCGCGTTCTCAGCAACGCAGCACCCGTCCCACTAACCGCTCGCAGCGCACGCTAGCGTAGATCGCCTATCGGTCTTGCCATCGGTCAGATGACGAGATTGCCGTGCCCCTACTCGGGCATGCAGTTCTATCCGTACGTTTGAGTCCGGGCTACGAGCGGTCCTCGAGACGACCCGGTTGAGCGTCCGCAACAGACGGGGAGCAGCCATTCGGCGAGCGCGGGTCAGTGGCGGTCACCGGCCATCAGTTGTCGTTGGCCGACGGTGACTGGCCGACCGCTTCAGACGGACAGCGGCCGTTCAGTCGCTGCCCATCAGTGGGCGCGTTCGGCCATTATGGAAAGCTCTCCATAAAGCAGAGGATTTTTAGCCCGGCGTCGCGGCGCGCGATGTTCGACGATGGCCACCGTGGCCGACCGCCGCGACGGTGAGCTAAAAATCGCGTGTACTAAGCCGCCTCACGGGCAGTCGGGCTATGGGAATTGAATCAGGTCAAGCGGGTGGATGAGGATCCGCCGGGAGCTGAGTGATGATGCGCGGAGGATGTCTCGAGGGTGAACGGCGTGAGTATCGCGGTTGGTTTCCGGCTTCGGGCGCACTGGGATGCCGAAATGCACACAGATATTGTGCGCGGCGCGAAGGCACGCAGAACTGTCGGGACCGTCGGAAGCGCAGCGGACGATGGCAGGTGTCGAGAGGTTGGCGGCGGAACATCACGAGGTGTCCGGTGGGCGCGCACGTTGGAGCGCGACGGGGAAAGTGTCGATCACCAGCATGTGTCCTGTGCCGCAGCGAGGGCAGTCGCGTAAGGATTGGCCGGTGAGCTTCTGGTATTGGTCGCGGTAGTCCGCCGGCGGCGCGGCTGGCTCGACGACCGGCGACGGCAACTGCAACAGTTGCCGGCAGCGGGCGAGTTTGGTCTCCCGGTAACGGTTGGCCAGAAAGCCGTAATGGCGAATGTGCTGGAACCCTTCCGGGGGAACGTGCAAGAGGAAGCGGCGAATGAACTCGTCGGCGGCGAGCGTCATGGTCTTCTTTGTCGCACCGTGCTGGTAGTCCTTCCAGAGGAAGGTGACGCGGCCGTCACTGAAATTCACCAGACGGTTGTTGGAGATCGCCACGCGATGGGTGTAGCGGGCGAGATAGTCGAGCACATGGTGGGCGCCGCCGAAGGGCGGCTTGGCATAGACCACCCACTCGGCTTGCACGGCCGGCGCGAGATAGGCGGCGAAAGCGCGGGCGTCGCATAAGGGTTCGAGCTGCGCATAGAAGTGCAGCTCGCCGGCCCGGAACGCACGGTGCAACTGTTCGAGGAAGAGCCGGCGGAAGAGTCGGGACAGCACTCGCACGGGCAAGAAGAAGCCGGCGCGGCAAGCGACCCAGTGCTCGCCATCGGGGGAAAGCCCGCCGCCCGGCACCACGCAGTGCACGTGCGGATGATGTAGCAGCTGCTGTCCCCAGGTATGCAGGATGGAAATGAAACCGATCTCGGCGCCCAGGTGATCGGGATCGGCAGCGATCGTGCGCAAGGTCTCGGCGCTGGCGTGGAAGAGCAGATCATAGAGCAGCGTCTTGTTCTGGTAGGCAATGGCCGCGACCGGCTCGGGCACGGTAAAGACCACGTGGAAATACTCGACCCCGTCGAGCAACTCGACTTGGCGATCCTCGAGCCACTGCGCGCGGGCGAGCGACTGGCACTTGGGGCAGGCGCGGTGGCGACAGCTGTTATAGGTGATGCGCTGATGGCCACAGCGGTCGCACTGCTCGACATGGCCACCGAGGGCGGCAGTGCGGCAGCGTTCAATGGCGCTCATGGCGCGCAACTGCCCACGGCAGAGCGACGCGGCATGCGTCTGCCGATAAGCGGGCCCGCAGTGGCGGAACACGTCCGCCACTTCGAGGGGCGCGGCGGCCACCGCCAGCGATCAGAAATAGGCCGGCGGGGCGGGCGGGGTCGGCGTGGGTTCCGGCCGGGGCAACAAATCGAAGGGGCTGGTAGTCGCGCACACCGTGGTGGTCGCCACCTTCAAATAGCGGGCGGTGGTGGCCAGGCTGCGATGACCCATCAGCAGCTGGATCGTGCGCACGTCGGTGCCGGCTTCGAGCAAGTGGGAGGCGAAGCCGTGCCGCAGCGAGTGCGGCGTGATCGGCTTCTTGATCCCGGATACGCGGCGGGCTTTTTGGCAGGCCTGCTCCACAGCCGATCGAGTGATCGGCCGGCCAGGTATATCCCCCGGGAAGAACCACCCCTTGGGATGCGCGACCTTCCAGTAAGCACGCAGGATCTCCAGCAGCTGCGGCGAGAGCATGACGTAACGGTCTTTCTGCCCTTTGCCCTGTTCCACGCGCAGCATCATGCGCTGACTATCAATATCGGTGATCTTCAGCCGCGTGGCCTCGGAGATCCGCAGTCCCGCCGCGTAGGCCGTCATCATAATGGCGCGGTGTTTGAAGCTGGCAATCGACTCCAGGAAGAGGAGGACTTCCTCACGGCTCAGGATCACCGGCAAGATGTACGGTTTCTTCGGCAGCGGGATTTCCACATCGACCCAGTCGCGCTTGAGAGTGACTTTGTACAAGAAGCGCAGCGCCGCAGCGACGATGCAAAGCGTCCCCGGAGCGAGCTTGCGCTCGGTGGTGAGGTGCACTTGGTAGGCGCGAATCTCGTCCGGCCCGACTTCCTCGGGCGAGCGGTGACAGTATTTGGCGAAGCCGGAGACCTGCTGCAGGTACGAGAGCTGCGTATTGGGAGAAAGATTGCGGATCTCCATGTCCTCGGTCATGCGTTGACGTAGCGGTGTCATGACAAACCTCCATTTCGAGAAAGGGATGGGTGCTGCGAACAGCACCGCTATCCTTTCCCAAAAAGAGTTTCACCGTGGCATCAACGAGGAACGGCGATGACGGGGCGAACCTCCCTCGTTTCACCACCAACGTTGCCAAGGGGCCTCCCGCGTCAGCGGGTTAGTACAATGGCCGTTATGCACAGTTGCCAATTATGTGCAGTCCGAGGCGTTAAGATGTCGCGTTGCCAATGCATGGAAGGGCGATCCGTGCCAAGTCGCTTCACATAATTTTGATGCCTGCAGAGCACGCGGTTGGAAGCGCCACCCGCAGAATTGCGGGCGCGCACCACTATTCGCCTGCGCGCACCGTAACCCCGATTCGGGGGAGCATCGGAATCGCTGGCCGCGGGTACTCAGACGTAGCTTGAACCAAGCGTCGAGTGTGGAGCCCCTCGGTCAGCGCGTGAGCTCCACCGCTCAGGACGTGAAAATTATGTGAAGCGCCCCGGCCATATTCAACGCAGTTTACGGGGGTAACCCGACGGATTTGCCGGCGAACTATTCATAACTGGGCACTGTGCATAACGGCCAACTCCGGCCGGTCGATGTCGCCGTGGAATTATCCGGTAAGCGGTCATTGACGAGGCGACCAACGCATGTGATCTCATGCCACCGCAGGGCACGCGGCCATATATCACCGAGCGGCTTAGAGGCAGCATTCCAATGGTTGCCGAGCACACGGAATGCGTGCCGGCAACCATCGGTCGCATGCGGGCGCGCGCGATCACTCAACGGGCGGCGAGTCCTTGCGCAAAAATGGCCAAGCCGCCAGCAGTCGTTCCCAGATTGATCAGGCTTCCGTTGGGTTCAATGCGGAACGTGTCGATCCCTCCCGAGCCTGGATCAAGCGCGTGCAGGAAACGTCCATCCTCGGTCGTCGCAAGGTCGAGAGGGCGCGTACCCGTGCCAGCGACACCGGCGACAAGTGCAAGGTTACCCGTTCCAGGTTGTACGCTGTAGCTCGAGAAACTCTGGGCACCCGGGTTGGCGGTGAACGCGTAACGGCCCCCCGCGTCTGCAATCCAGCACGTGGCAGCCTGCCCGTTAGGTACCGAGGGGGTCACCAGGGTCAGGGTGCCGTCATCCTGAATCGCATAGGACGAGACCGCATTGCTGCCAACTTCGGCCACCAACAGCCTTCCCGGTGCGCCAAAAGTGAAAGCGAACGGTCCGGCACCGTGCGACGGCGAGACCACCGGGGTCGCCGCGGGCTTGCCATCTTCGCCCACTGGATAGACGAGCAGATTGTTATTCGATCGGTCGGTAACGATGAGCACGTCGCCCTGCGGATCGAAGCCGACCTGCGAGTGGAGCGCGCCGGGTAGCACACGCGTCGAGGAGGCAATGGGCGTGAGGTGTCCCTTGTGGTTTAGGGTGAACCCGGAAATGTTCGGGGGATCACCCGCATTGAGAACGTAGACCAGGTCCTGAAAGACGGCCAGACTGGTCGGAAAGGGGCCGCCCGAGGCGATGTTGTCAACCAATTCCAGTCCGCGCTCGGTCACGCGGAATACGGAGAGGTCATTGCTTCCCGCGTTGACGGCCAGTAACCACTTCTTGTTGTCGGTGAGCATCAGCGAGCCCTGCGACGCCAGCGGATCGAGTCCGCCGCCGGAGCCGATTCCTCCGGTGGCCGCGGTGCCACGCAGCGTGAGCGTGCCTTTGCTGTCACGATCGAAGATCACGACCTCATTGCCATCCGCGGCGTTGGTCATCGTGTAGACGGACCCGACCGTGCTCGGCAGCGTGCCTTCCGCGTGCGCGTCGCCGGCAACCAGTGAACCGGTCGATAGCAACAGTGACGCAACGCCGATGATGCCCAGGAAAGTCTTTCGGTTCATTTCGCATCTCCTTCGAGTGGAATTCCTTTGCGGGAGCCTGCCCCATTAGCGTGGGGCGAACGCCCGCGTTCTAGGCGCGCTCTTGCCGGCCAACCGTGGTACCGCAAACGACGTCCCAGCGAGCGCACTGCTGACTTCATCGCGGCCGGTAGGGGCCAGTCGCGTAGCCGGCATCGGTGCGTCGGTGTTTGCTAATTCGGGAAAATGCGGCGACCAGTTACACGCGCTCGCACAAACTCGGCGAAGGAGAAGACGCAGTCGAGCGCTCGCCACATGTCTGTAACCAAACTGGTCGATACAACGAATAAACAACCTCGGGGGCGACCGTGCAAGAGCGAGTCCCTTGCGCTCTTGTGCTCAGGTCAATTGAGGTAAACTGCGCCGCGTCCGGTGGGTGCGATACAGGCAGCGACTGTCCGGTCAGCCGCGGGAGCGGCCGTTCGGGCACCGCTCATCAATGGGCGCGTTCGGCCAACTCCGGTCGTAGGGCATTGCACCCGATAGCGGACGTTGACCGGTGCTTTTCCAACGAGGACCGTCGGCATACGCGAGGCGCGTGCATGCCGTCGCACGGGAGGCGCCAGCAACCGGGCATCGGGCATTCGTTGACGCCGTGTATTCCGTCGTTTAGGTTCTGCATCTTTCATTCGGTCGCAGACGTCCATGGCGCTGCCGGTCACATTGCGTGCTTCCAGGAATAAGGATGCCTCTCTGTTCTACGACGTGACAGCGCAAACCATGCGGGTCCACGTCATTGCTGCAGGCGGTACTTGGGAAGAAGAGAGTCGCCGTAGAGAGGCAGACGAAGACAGTGTCAACCCCGGCGCAAGTGTCATCATGGTCG
Organism: uncultured beta proteobacterium; assembly: GCA_963809965.1. Classification (GTDB taxonomy): domain Bacteria; phylum Pseudomonadota; class Gammaproteobacteria; order Burkholderiales; family Casimicrobiaceae; genus CAIWHR01. The sequence goes on along the minus strand of CAWELU010000013.1, from coordinate 114,294 downwards.
GCGCGGCAGACGCGGGAATTTTGATTGTCGAGAGGTTGCCCCACGAAATTCAACTCCGAATGCTGTGCTTGCTCCCAAGCTACCAGGGCCACGGCATTGGTCGCTCCCTCGTATCCGCACTTCAAAAGGAAGCTGCGGCGCGCTGTGTACCATTGCGTCTACATGTGTTGAAGGTGAATTCCGCGAAGCACTTCTACGAACGTCTAGGTTTTGGCGTGGAGGAAGAGACCGAGTATTTCTTTCACATGTATGCAACGTAACCCGGCGTATATGGACTCCCCCGGCAAAGGAAGAGACTGATCGATAGTTGTGGCAAGTCGGATGAGCCTGCAGTCGTATATCCGGCATCTGAATTGGGCTCGTGATGGCCCGTGCCGACATGGAATCTGCGGACCTGGCTGCGCCAATCGTTGCAAGCGGCAAGCGTGAAGCTGCCGGCAGAGTTATCGGCGTCAAGCGAGGCGGGGAGGACCCGGGTTGCCATGGTGGGCGATCAATCTCTACGCAAGGCTCGGGGTGAGGTGAATACGAGGTAGCGGTTTCAGGTCGGCAGCGCGAACGCGGTGCGGGCAACTTTCTTCTGCAGACGAGCGGCGCCGTACGGTTCACCGTCGCGCAGCGTCGCGTAGCAGATGCGCGCCAGCTTGTTGGCGAGGGCACAGGTTGCCTTGTTGTGATTCGAGCGATCCTGTACGGCGAGCGCCCATTGCCGCAGGCCATCGACGGTCTTGCCGGCACGCACCGCCACGCTGGCGGCGCGCAGCACCGCCCGGGCGCCGTGGGTGAGCAGCATGCGCAGGTAGCGGTCGCCGCGTTTGGAGATGCGGCCGAGATGACGGGTGCCACCGGAGGAATGCTCCTTCGGCGTGAGGCCGAACCAAGAGGCGAAGTGTCGGGCATCGCGAAAGTGACTGACCTCGCCGGAAGTGGCTGCCACCATGGCGGTGGCGGTCAGCAAGCCGACCCCGGGAATCGACAGCAGCGTCGTGCAGGCCGGCGATTGGCGGGCCAGCGAGGTCAACTCGCGTTCCAGTTGCGCGATGCGCACTTCGAGCAGGCGGATCTCCTCAACCAGCAACGACATCGAGCGTCGAATCAGCAGCGGCACCGCCGAATGGGGGTCCGCGAGTACCCGGCCGATCTGCTCGACCCCGAGGCGGCTGCCTTGGGCGATGCCGATGCCGAACTCGCGGCAGAACCCGCGCAGCGCGTTGATGCGCGAGGTGCGCGTGGCCATCCACAGGGAACGGGTGCGATGCATCGCCTGCAACGCTTGTTGCTCGACCGACTTCACCCGCACCGGCGTGATGTCAGCGCAGCGCGCCGCTTCGAGCAGGGCGCAGGCGTCGGCGGCATCGGTCTTGTTGCGTTTGACGTAGGCGCGGACGTACGCCGCCGGCAACAGCCGCACCTCGAGCCCCAGGCCATTCAGCCAGCGCGCCCAGTGGTGCGCGGAGCCGCACGCTTCCATCACCACCACGCCCACGGCCCGGTTGGCGAAGAAGCGCTCGAACTGGGTGCGCGTCAGCCGCTGCTGCTCGACCACGTGCCACGAACCATCGGCGACCGCGAGCTGGAACACCGACTTCGCAAGATCCACTCCCACAACCGGCAAAGCAGCGGTAGCATTCATCTCGGACTCTCCTTGGTTGCGCTGACACCCCACACCACATGCGGCCAGCTGGCACGATGATGCCGAAAGATCAGGGGGAGTCCATCCCATCATTCAACGCAGCCCCACGGCCCCGGCCTTCGGCCGAATCGTTGGAGGGGGTTAACCTGGTCGGATTGACGGTCTGCTTTCTCGCTGCCACGAGCGCGCTCAGCTTGGCTTACATTCTGCAGCGCGCGGTGCACCAAGGTGGCGCGCCTTGCTCCCTCCTGCCGCTCACACATAACGGAACACGAGGACCGTGAATACGACCGAAACGAGGGCGGCGCCCCAGAGCGGGGTGCCGAAGAGCGCAAGCCAAATGAGGTGGATGAAGGCCGCAGACAGGAGTGAGATGAACAGCCGGTCGCCGCGCGTCGTGACGATACGGAGCACTCCGCGCCGTGGCGCGCCGCCGGGCGATCGCCACTCCCAAATGATCATCCCCACGAGCGTTAGCGCGATCACGATGAAGAATGTGGCCGTCTGCCACGTCCAGGCCATCCAACCCAATCCGACCGTAGTCGGGTTCATTGACGCTACGCTCAGACGCGGCCGAGGGCGAAGCCCTTGGCAATGTAGTTGCGTACGAAGTAGATGACAATTGCGCCTGGGATGATGGTGAGCGCGCCCGCCGCTGCCAGCAGGCCCAGCTCGTACCCGGACGTGCTGGCGGTGCGGGTCATCGTAGCGGCGATCGGCTTCGCTGCGACTGAGGTCAGCGTCTTGGCGAGCAGCAGCTCGACCCAGGAGAACATAAAGCAGAAGAACGCGGTCACGCCAATGCCGGCGGCGATCGTGGGGATGAAAATCTTGACGAAGAAGCGCCAGAATGGATAGCCGTCGACGAACGCGGTCTCGTCGAGTTCCTTGGGTACGCCCGACATGAATCCTTCGAGAATCCACACCGCAAGCGGAATATTGAAGAGGCAATGCGCGAGGGCCACGGCGATGGGCGTGTCGAAAAGGCCGATCGCCGAATAGAGTTGGAAGAACGGCAGCGCGAATACCGCGGGCGGTGCCATGCGGTTCGTGAGCAGCCAGAAGAATAGGTGCTTGTCGCCGAGGAAGCGGTAGCGCGAGAACGCGTACGCCGCCGGCAGCGCCACGGTCACCGAGATCACTGTGTTCATCAGCACGTAAGCGAGCGAGTTCAGGTAGCCGTTGTACCAGGTCGGGTCGGTGAAGATCTTCCTGTAGTTCGCGAGCGTGAAGTCGCGTGGCCAGAGCGTGAACGAACCCAGGATCTCGTTCGTGGTCTTGAAAGACATGTTCAGCAGCCAATAAATTGGCAGGAGCACGAAGACGATGTAGATCAACGGAACCAGCCAAGTGAAGCGTTTCATGTCAGTCCGCCTCGTCTTTGGTCATCACCGTGTAGAAGATCCACGACAACAGCAACACAATGAGGAAGTAGATCAGCGACATCGCACCGGCGGGACCGAGGTCGAACCGGCCAAGCGCGATCTTCACGAGGTCAATCGAGAGCAGCGTGGTCGAGTTGCCCGGACCCCCTCCCGTCAGCACGAAGGGCTCGGTGTAGATCATGAAGCTGTCCATGAAACGCAGCAGCACGGCGATGGTCAGCACGCGCTTCATCTTGGGCAGCTGGATGTAACGGAATACAGCCCAGTTCGAGGCACCATCGATCTTCGCCGCCTGGTAATAGGCGTCCGGAATGGCCGAGAGCCCCGCGTACGCCAACAGCACGACCAGCGACGTCCAGTGCCACACGTCCATCGCGATCAGCGTCGCCCATGCAGCGACCGGCTGGCGCGTGAAGTTGTAGTTGACGCCCATGGCGTTGAGCGAATGGCCGAGCAGGCCGATGTCGGGCAGCGCGAGGATGTTCCACATCGCGCCGACGACGTTCCAGGGAATTAGGAGCGGCATGGCCATCAGCACCAGGCACACGGAAACCCACGGCCCCCGACGCGGCATCGCGAGGGCGATCGCGACGCCGAGCGGAATCTCGATCACGAGGATGATTCCCGTGAAGAAGAGCTGCCGTCGCAAGGCGTCGTGAAATCGCTCCGATTCGATGGTTTCCTGAAACCACTTCACGCCCTCGAAAAAGAACTGGTTGTCGCCGAACGTCTCCTGCACCGAGTAGTTGACCACCGTCATCAGTGGAATGACGGCGTTGAAGGCCACGAGCAGGACCACCGGTAGCACCAGCCACCAAGCCATTTGATTGGGCGTCTTGGTAGTCATCCCCGCAGTCGCCCGTCAACTCGCGATCCAGCCGTCGGCGTAAAGCTGCGTATGCGCCCGGTCGAACTTCAAGTGGCCGCTTTCCGAAGGCAGCGCGTCGCCTTCGCCGACCAGCAGCTTGATCGTCGTGGCGCCATGCGCCGTCTCGACGACCCGGTAGCGGCCACCGTCCCTCACCTTGAGCACCCGCACCGGGATACCATCCGCGCCGAAGCGCACGAATTCAGGTCGCACGCCGATCTCGAGCCTTGCGTGGGCGAGCGGCGTTTTCGGCGATGTGGCGACCTCCACGGCAAACCCGGCGAAGCGAGCGACGCCGTCCTCAAAAGTGGCTGGCAGCAGATTCATGCCGGGCGACCCGATGAAGTGCCCGACGAACGTGTGACGCGGCCGCTCGAAGAGCTCCACCGGCGTCCCGGCCTGGACGATCATGCCGTCGTTCATTACCAAGACCTGGTCGGCGAACGTCAGCGCCTCGGTCTGGTCGTGCGTCACGTAGATCATCGTCGTGCGCAAACGCTGATGCAGTTCCTTCAACTTTGAGCGCAGACGCCACTTGAGGTGCGGGTCGATGACGGTGAGCGGCTCGTCGAACATGATGACGGCGACGTCCAATCGCACCAGCCCACGCCCGAGCGAGATCTTCTGCTTCCCGTCCGCAGTGAGGCCCGCTGCGCGCTGCTCGAGCATCGCGTCCAGGTCGAGCAGCGCGGCGATCTCGCGCACGCGTGAGTCCAATTCCCGCTCCGACACGCCGCGGTTTCGCAGCGGAAAGGCCAGATTGTCGTAGACGCTCATCGTGTCGTAGACCACGGGGAACTGGAACACTTGAGCAATATTGCGCGCGTTGGGCGGACGCGCGGTAACGTCGCGGTCGTCGAACCACACCGAGCCTTCGGTCGGCTTCAGTAACCCGGAGATGATGTTGAGCAGCGTAGTCTTGCCGCATCCCGACGGTCCGAGCAGCGCGTTTGCACTGCCGTCGATCCACTCGAGATCGAGCCGCTTGACTACCCAGTCCGAGTCGGTCACCGGCCGCTCGCGGTAGCTGTGTCGGAGGTCCTTCAGGCTAATGCGCGCCATCGTCGCCCACCCATCAACTCGCCGCCGCCTCGACGCATCGCCCATTGGATTCGAAGTAGAGCCCGCGCGCGACATCGAGCCGGAAATGCGCGATCTCACCGACCGCGAAGGTGTGCACACCGTGTGACTGCGAAATCCAGATCTGTCCCTGCATTTCGAAGTGCACGACGCTCTCGGAACCGCTGATTTCGGCGATCGATACTCGGCCGTCCACGGACACCCAATCGGCGCGGGCTGCGGTGCCCCCGGCCGGCTGCACCAGGTGCGGCCGGAGCCCGAACGTGTACGAACCGTCAGCCAACCGCGCGAGGGCGCCATCGGCCGGCCAGCCCACGGCCGCCGTCAACTCGATGCGGCCGTTGCGCTTCACGACGGGCGCGGTGTTAATCGGCGGCTCGGAGAATGCGCGCGCGGTTGTCAGATCGAGCGGGCGGCGATAGACCGCACCGGTCTCCCCGAACTGGGTGATCCTCCCGGCATCGAGCGTGGCCGTGTGCCCGGCGAGCAGGAGCGCCTCGACGGGTTCGGTCGTGGCATAGACGACCGTGCAGTCGCGATTCGCAAAGAGGCGGGGCAACTCGTCTCGGAGCGCTTCACGCAGCTTGTAGTCGAGATTGGCGAGCGGCTCGTCGAGAAGCACCAAGTCAGCGTCCTTCACGAGTGCACGCGCCAAGGCGACGCGCTGCTGCTGACCCCCGGAGAGCTCGCTCGGGCGACGGTCGAGCGTCGCAGTGAGCTTCAGCAGCTCAGCGACGCGATCGACGCGCGCGCGGATCTCCGCAGCCGGTAGCCGCCCGACGCGCAATGGCGATGCGACGTTTTCGCGAACGGAAAGGTGAGGGTAGTTAATGAACTGCTGGTAGACCATCGCAACGCGCCGCTTTCGAACCGGTACGCCGGTGACGTTGCGCCCGTCGAACCAGACCTCGCCCCTGGTCGGCTTAAGGAGCCCCGCCATCAGCCGCATCAGCGTGGTCTTGCCCGCGAGTGTCGGGCCGAGCAGGATGTTGAAGCCCCGTGGGGCGAGCTCAAGGGTTGTTTCGTGGATGTGCGTCTCGCCATCCACGCGCAGTGTGATGCCCGTCAATGCGAGGCTCATACGTCGCGACATCGTACCCGCCGACGGTGGCCGCCGTCCGCGACAAACACACGGCGCCGGGGAGAGCCGGCGCCGTGTCCAGGCAATAGCCGCTCAGCCGGCCGCGATAGAACCTTACTTCCAGCGCTTCACCAACTCGTCGTAGTCGACCGTCTGGCCCTTCGGTTTCTCGTTCGCGAGCTTTGCCTTGGGACCATCGGGCTTACCGAGCCACTCCTTGGGATCTTTCTTCGGATTGAGGCGCGGGCCGCAGCCGCCATAGGTCTTGGCCTTCTCGTCGGCAGCTTGCATGCGCGCCATGTCCGTGTCCATCTCGCCGGCGAGGCGGTCCATTGCCTGCTGCGGCGTAAAGGTTCCAGAGTTGACGTCGCCGATGTTCTGCCACCAGAGCTGCGCCAGGCGCGGGTAGTCCGGCACGTTGATGCCGGTCGGTGTCCAGCGCACGCGGTCGGGCGAGCGGTAGAACTCGACCAGCCCACCGAGCTTTGCAGCGCGGTCGGTGAACGACTGGTGCCGGATCGTGCTGTCGCGGATGAACGTCAAGCCAACATGGCTCTTCTTCACGTCCACCGTCTTGGAAACGACGAACTGGGCGTACAGCCAGGCGGCCTTGCGGCGATCGAGCGGCGTGGACTTGAACATCGTCCACGAACCCGCGTCCTGGTATCCGAGCTTCATGCCGTCTTCCCAGTACGGGCCGTGCGGTGATGGCGCCATCCTCCATAGTGGCATGCCGCTGTCGTCCACCGTGTTGTTGCCGTCCTTCTTCGGCGCAACCATGGAAGCGGTGAAGGCGGTGTACCAGAAAATTTGCTGCGCGACGTTCCCCTGCGCAAGCGCGGGCAGCGACTGATAGAAGTCGTAGTCGGCCGCGCCGGGAGGCGCGTATTTGCGCAGCCACTCATCCCACTTGCGGATCGCGTACACCGAGGCCGGGCCGTTGGTCTCGCCGCCCCGCGAGACCGAGGCGCCCGACGGATTGCACGAACCCACTTCCATGCGGATGCCCCACTCATCGATCGGGCGCCCGTTCGGCAGACCCTTGGAGCTCGCGCCAGCCATCGACAGCCACGCATCGGTCATCCGCCAGCCCAGGTCCGGCGCGCGCTTGCCGTAGTCCATGTGGCCGTAGATGCGCTTGCCGTCGACCTGCTTAACGTGCACGCTGAAGAACTCGGCTATGTCCTCGTATGCGGACCAGTTCACCGGCACGCCGAGCTCATAGCCGTAGCGGTCCTTGAACGCTTTCTTTAGGTCCGGGCGCCTGAACCAGTCGTAGCGGAACCAATAGAGGTTTGCGAATTGCTGGTCGGGCAGTTGCCAGATCTTGCCGTCCGGACCAGTCGTGAAAGAGATCCCGACGAAGTCCTTGACGTCGAGCGTGGGCAGCGTGACGTCCTTGCCTTCTCCAGCCATCCAATCGGTAAGGTTCACCGCCGACTGCAGCCGCGAGTGCGTGCCGATCAGGTCGGAGTCGTTGATGTAGGCGTCGTACAGGTTGCGGTTGGTTTGCATCTGCGTCTGCACCGCCTGCACGACCTCGCCTTCGCCGAGCAACTGGTGATTGACCTTGATGCCGGTGATTTCCTCGAAAGCCTTGGTCAGGGTCTTTGATTCGTACTCGTGCGTCGGAATCGTCTCCGATAGCACGTTGATCTCCATCCCCTTGAAGGGCTTCGCGGCGTTGATGAACCACTCCATCTCCCCGGCCTGCTGCTCCTTGGTCAGCGACGAGGGCTGGAACTCATTGTCGATCCACTTTTTCGCCGCGTCGGATTGGGCGTGGCTTGCCGAGGCGAACGCCATCGCGAGAACGATCGCGGCGATGCTCGTTGGTAGCCGCTGATTCTTCATCTCGGTTCCTCCTTTGGAGTGGCATCACTTCCAATGCTGCCGAATCCTATAAGCGAACCAAAGCGAATGTCAACCAGTCAAATTCGATCGCCAATCCGAACAAAAACGAAATGATCTGCGACGCCGTTTTTGGCCACGCAGGCGCTCCCAACGGCGCGCGGGGCGAGGAGAGAGCATGCCCGCATCGGATCGAAGACGCGAAATTAGGTCGCTTTCGACGGGGTTTTAGCGCGTTTTCTTTCGTTTATATGCCGGTGTTGATGGCAATCCAAGGAGGCTCCGTCGGCGGCGCAGTTGATTTCGCCAGCGCCTGCGATTGCAGTTATGCAATGACCGACGCGTTCTTTGTCATCCAATATCGGCATGACCGCGGACCTTGGCACATTCCCCAGACTCTGCCATCTAGTACCGCAGGGCATGGTGTGCCAACTTGGCTATACGAACCCCCGCCTACCGGCGCAGAGGGCACTGGAACTTGGTCTCGTCAACGTGGTGTTTCCGACGCGCGAAGCGATGCTCGATTACGTGATGGATATTGCGAAGGATATCGCCGAGAAATCGCCGCTCGCCGTGCATGGTTCCATCTGGACCGAATTTTCAAGGGCGCGAAGGCCGGCGATCTCCCGGTGGAGCGGCCAACGAAGTTCGAGCTGGTGATCAATCTGAAGACCGCAATGCGCTCGGCCTCACGATCCCGCAGTCGCTGCTGCTGCGCGATGAGGTGATTCATTGGCCGAACGTGGTGAGTTGATCGCGGCTGAACGTCCGGTTCTTGCAAGGCGCAAAGGCAGGTCAGGGTCGGGCACCGCCGCCCGATCCTCCGCGCTGAATGGCGGCTCGACGATCCTCATCGGCCGCCCGAATCGGCACGGCGTGAGTCTCTCACTGGCCAACTGGAGACACTCGGCAGCGACGCGAAAATATCCCGAAAGCAGTCATCCGTCGTCGAGCATGAAACTACATGGGAAGACGTACTATGATGGGACTTCCATGCGTCGACGAGGTGATTCAGTGATGGACCGGCGGACATTCGTGACCCTCGTCGCCGGCACATGCCTGCTCAACCCGCTCGCGGTTCGCGCACAGCAGGCGGGCAAGGTTTTCAGGATTGGATTGCTCGCTCCGTACACCGAACCGACACCGGGGGGCCGGATCGACCTGGAAGAGTTTCGTCTGGGTCTGCGGGACCTGGGCTGGGTCGAAGGAAAGAACCTCTTGATCGAAATCCGCTGGGCGGGTTTGAATCCTCAGCGCCAGCGCGAACTCGCCGCCGAACTCAAGGCGCTCCCGGTGGCGCTGATCCTTGCATTCGGCACGGCGAGCATCCGCGCGGCAGTTGAAGGTGCTCCCGGTCTGCCCATCGTCATGGTCAACGCCGGAGACCCGATGGGCGCGAAATTCGTGGCCAGCCTGGCCCGGCCAGGAGGCAACCTGACCGGCACTTCGGCGGCGGGCGAAGAGGTTCTTTCCAAACAAGTGGAGCTGCTCTCGGCTGCCGTGCCGCAACTCAAGAGGGTTGGCGTGCTGATGAGCAGCGCCAACCCTGCTAACGGATTCTTCTTTGACGCGATGTCGGCGCGCGCAACGACGCTTGGCCTACGCCTCGATCGTATCGACATTGCGGCGGAAGGAGAACTGGATGGGGCCATCGCGCGTACAAAAGGTGGCGCGCTCGTCGTCGTGAACGACCCGATGTTTTTTCGGCACCGTGTCCGCATCATCGAGCTGACGCTTCGCTCCCAGGTGCCCTCCAGTTTCGGCGGTCGCGAGTTTGTCGCTGCCGGCGGTTTGATGTCCTATCTTTCGTCCAACGCGTGGCATTGGCGCACCGCGGCCAGCTTCGTCGACAAAATTCTTAAGGGCGCGAAGCCCGCCGATATTCCGGTGGAGCAGCCAACCAAGTTTGAGCTAGTGGTCAACCTGAAGACCGCAAAGGTGCTCGGCATCACCTTCCCGCCATCGCTGCTGCAGCGCGCGGACGAGTTGATTCAGTGATCGTGGAGTCGAGGTCGGTCGCAGCCTTGCCGAGGCTGTGTGAAAACTATTTGCGGATGCGCGTTCTGAAAGATCGACCTCTCTGAGCGTTGGCCTCGGGAGGCGCGTTGTTCGGAATTGGTGACTAAAAAGGAGAGCGCTATGAAGGTGTTGGCCCTGGTATATCCTGGTATGACACTGCTGGATGTAGTCGGCCCCGTGCAGGCATGGAGTTTCTTGCCCGGGTATGAAGTTCAGTACGCTTGGCACCGGCCTGGTCCAGTGCCCACCGACTGCGGCCTCAGTGTACAAGCTACCAACGGTTTCGAAGATGCTTGGAGTGATCCAGACGTTCTTTTCGTGGGCGGGGGAGCGAAGCCAACCTTGGACCTACTGGGCGATGCCGTGGCAATCGCGTTTCTGGCGGACCGCGGATCGCGAGCGCGCTGGGTGTGTAGCGTCTGCACGGGCTCGCTACTGCTGGGAGCTGCTGGCCTCCTTCGAGGCTACCGTGCTTCCGTGCACTGGGGAGCCCGGGACGCCTTGAATCAATTCGGCGCTGAACCGAGCAACGAGCGCGTCTGCATCGACCGCAATCGACTCACTGGGGCTGGAATCACAGCAGGGATCGACTTCGGTCTCAGAGTGGCAGGGCACTGGGCCGGCGAGAGCACTGGACGACTGATCGAATTGATTATGGAGTATGCGCCACAGCCGCCCTATGGGACGGGTCGTCCTGACCTGGCAGACGAGCAGACCCTCGCTGCTGCGCGCACAGCATTGCAGCAAGCGATGACAGGCGCCTCTGCGTAGAACGAAAAGTCGATAGGACTCGCAGTTTATCGCTGATCCCAAGACCTCTTCATGCGTGATCTAGAGCCATTCTTCCGTGAGGCCGGAACCGGCCCAGGCGTCGTATGCACGCACGCGAACGCAAGCAACTCGGTGCAGTGGCGCGATCTAATGGATGTCTTGGCGCCAAACTTCCACGTCTTCGCTCCCGATTCCTACGACGCCGGCAAGAGTCCTCAGTGGCCTTCGGACCGAGTCATCAGTCTGCGAGACGAGGTCGCGCTGATTGAACCGGTTCTCACCAGAGCCGGCGCGCCTCTGGCGATGGTTGGGCATTCGTACGGGGCGGCAGTTGCACTGATCGCTGCCTTGGCCAATCCCGGTCGCGTCCGGGCGATGGCTATTTACGAGCCAACGCTATTTTCGTTGCTTGACGCAGAGGAGCCTCCGCCGAACGAGACAGAGGGAATCCGCAAAGCGGTAGCGAGCGCCAGCATTGCTCTTGACGCAGGAAACCAAGATGCGGCTGCCGAGCAGTTCATTGACTATTGGATGGGCTCCGGAGCCTGGAAACGCACGCCGGATGAACGCAAACCACCCATTGCCGCGTCGGTGAAGAATGTGCGGAGGTGGGCTCATGCTTTGCTCACGGAACGCACGCCTCTGGAGGCATTCCGTAAGCTAAGAATTCCGGTCCTCTTCATGACGGGCAAGCGTTCGACGCCTTCGGCTCGTGGCGTCGCGAGACTTCTACTCAATACGTTGCCGCAAGTTGAGGCTGTGGAGTTTGAAGAACTTGGGCACATGGGTCCGGTTACTGATCCTGGACCAGTAAATGATGTCATCGCACGATTTCTCGCACGGGCCTTCAATTGAGAGGACTGGCCAGGGCAAGCCTGGTCAAGCCTCGGATGTAAAACGCTGAACGTCGGCGTCAAAAAGCGCGAGTGTCCGGTTCCGAGAACGCCGGACGACCGGAACGGGTCGGGCACGGTCAAACGCTCTGCCGCCCCGAACGGCGGCACTGCGAGCGATCCGGGCCGTTCGCGCATCGGTGACCGACGTGCGCTAATCCGCGGCCGCTCAGTCGAATCGCATCAATGCCGGCCACCGGCCACAACCTGTCGTTGCATCTCGTTCCGAAAAGCGGCCGTTGCCGTAGCACTTGCGAGTCCGGCCACGGACGGGACCCGACCATGCGCTCCAATGATCAGCACCGCGTGATCAATGAAGGACCGCCTACTGGCACATCGTTCTCGGTGTGCGGAACACCTGGCGGGTGATCGATTTGGTCTGCGTCACCGTGTCTGCGGCAGGTCGCCCAACGTCATCGTATAGGCGAAGCTCCCGTTGTTGCCGTTGGTGAAAACGTTACTTGGCTTCCCAACGCCCCCACTGCCTTGGCGCCAGATATCAATGGCCTGCTGGTGCCCCGACTGCGTTAGACTCGACGTCAGGTGGCCCTTGACTACGAGGCTGCCACGGCTGGTGGGGAGGGACTTGGGATGGACATCGCGGCTTGGCTGCAGGACCTGGGCCTGGAGCGGTATGCCCCTGCGTTCCGCGACAACGACATCGATGGCGCGGTCCTCCCGTCTTTGACTGGCGACGACCTCGAGAAACTTGGTGTCACCTCGGTCGGGCATCGCCGAAGGCTGCTCAACGCGATCGCCGCGCTTCGTGTGGGGACCGTCCCCATCGGACCAGCCAATACCGCGCCCGTGCCGGCCCACCCGCGGACCGACATTCCCAAGCACCTCGCCGACAAGATCCTCCAGTCGAAGTCCGCGCTCGAAGGCGAACGCAAGCAGGTAACGGTGCTGTTCGTCGACGTGAAGGGCTCGATGGACCTGGCGGAGCAACTCGGACCCGAGGAATGGCACGCAATCCTCGAGCGCTTCTTCCAGCTGCTGGCGGACGGGGTGCACCGCTTCGAGGGAACCGTCAACCAGTACACCGGCGACGGGATCATGGCGCTGTTCGGTGCTCCGATTGCGCATGAGGACCACGCGCAGCGCGCCTGCCACGCCGCACTCTACTTGCGCGAGCAGTTGAGCGCGTATGCCGCTGACCTGCGCCGAACCCGAGGCCTGAGCTTTTCGACGCGGATGGGCCTCAACTCCGGCGACGTGGTGGTAGGCAAGATCGGCGATGATTTGCAGATGGACTACACGGCGCTCGGCCACACGGTCGGGCTGGCCCAGCGCATGGAGCAGCTTGCCGAGCCTGGAGCGGTCTACGTGACGCCACACACGGCGCGGCTGGTCGAAGGCTACTTCGCGCTCCGCCCACTGGGCGCGTTGGCGATCAAGGGGAGTCACGAGCCGCTGGAGGTCTTTGCACTGGAAGGGCCGGGGGCAGCGCGTACCCACTTCGAGCTCTCGCGTGCGCGGGGCCTATCGAAATTCGTCGGACGTGCGGCGGAGCTGGCCACGCTGGAGTCTGCGCTCGAGCGCGCCAACGCCGGCAACGGGCAGACAGTGGGCATCGTGGCGGTGGCCGGTACTGGGAAGAGCCGCCTGTGCTTCGAGTTCCTGGAGCGCTGCCGTGCCCGCGGCATCCCCGTTTTCGAAGCCCGCGGTGTGGCGCACGGAGCACGTATCCCGCTGTTGCCGATGCTCGAGCTCTTCCGCAGTTTCTTCGGCATCGAGGATATCGACACCGACCTCGCTGCGCGCGAGAAGATCGCCGGCGTGTTGCTAACGCTGGACGAGAGCTTGCGCGACGACTTGCCGATCTTTTTCGACATGCTCGGCGTGCCCGATCCCGAACGACCGCTGCCGCCCACCGATCCCGAGGTTCTCCAGCAACGTGCCTACGCGGCCACTCGCGCCATCGTGCGCGCCGAAGGCGAGCGACCGCTCCCGGCCATCCTGCTGGTGGAGGACCTGCAGTGGCTGGACCCCGCCAGCGACGCCTTCGTCGCCCAGATGGTCGAGGCGCAAGCCACCTGCCGGGGCCTCATCGTGGTGAACTTCCGGCCGGGGTACAAGGCGGACTGGGTGACCAGTTCGTCGTACCAGCAGCTGCCACTGGTGCCGCTGGGGCGGGACGCCGTACGTGAACTCCTGGCGGACCTGCTGGGCTCCGACGCAAGCGTCACCGACCTTGCCGATCCGATCCATCAACGGGCCGCCGGCAATCCTTTCTTTGTCGAGGAAATCGTCCAGGACCTGGTCGAGACCGGCGCGCTGGAAGGCACCAAGGGAAGCTATCGGCTGCGCCGCCCGGCGACAGCCGTGACGCTACCGGAGACCGTGCATTCGGTGCTCGCGGCGCGCATCGATCGCCTGCCCGCGCGCGAGAAGCGCCTGCTGCAACAGGCCGCCGTGATCGGCAAATCGGTGCCCGAGCGAATCCTCAAGCGCATCGCGAATCTCGCCGACGCGGACTACCAGCCCGCGATGCGGGTGCTTCGGGAGAGCGACTTTCTCTACGAGGAATCGCTGTATCCCCAAGTCGCGTACGGCTTCAAGCATCCGCTCACCCATGAAGTCGCGTATCGCACGCAACTCAAGGACCGACGCGCGCAGACGCACGCGAGCGTCGCACGCACCATCGAGGAGACTCAGCGAGGACCGGCTTGACGAGGAGGCCGCCCTCATCGCCCATCACTGGGAGGAGGCCGGAGAGAAGGCGACGGCGGCGCGCTGGCACGCACGCGCGGCGCGCTGGATCGGCATCCGGGACTACGGCCAGGCGTTCGCGCATTGGCGCCGGGTCGCGGATCTGATTGGTGACGACGGCGCGCCGGACGACCTCGCGCTACAGGCCGAGGCCTTCCGCATGCTTCCCGTTCTGGCGTATCGGACGGAGACTTCGGACGAGGAAGAAGCCGCGTTCTTCGAGCAGGGCCGCCGGTTCCTGGAGCGAATCGGCGATCAGCGCTCGCTTGCGGCATTCACGGTAGCGTATGCCGGGCTGCGCGAGAACGCGTGCGACTTGAGGGGTTACGAGCGGGTCACGCGCGAGGCTTTGATCATTGCCGAGCGCTGTGGCGAACTCGCGCTCCGCGCCGCCGTTCGGCCCGACCGGTTATGGTCGTTGTACCGCTTGGGACGACTTCAGGAAGCGCTGGCCGTCGCGGAAGAGATCGTCGTGATGACCGGTGGGGATGTTGAGTTGGGCGCCGATATCTGTGGTTTCAGCCCCTATTTCATGAGTCACATGCTCGGCACAATGGTGCTTATCGAACTGGGGCGTCTTCGCGAGGCGCGCGAAAGTGCGGAGCGCGGCGTAGAAATCGCTCTCGTACGAGGACCCGACGAGAGCCTCTGCTGGGCGCATTATGGTCAGACGATGGTTTTCGATGCGGCTGGGGAGTCCGGGCCAGCGGGCGCCGACGCGGCACGCATGAGTCTGGAAGCTGCCGAGCGCAGCGGCAGTCCACAGGCACTTGTGTGCGGGCAGGGTGCCATCGTGGCGGCCGGCAAGTGCAATGGGGATTGGTCAGCAGCGATGACCGCGGCCGAAGCGGCGCTGCGCGTCAGTCGAACCAAGCGTGTTGCGCGTGATTTTGAGTTCACTATCCTCTGCGATTATGCCGAGGCGCTCCTTGGCGCTGGCGAGGTCGAGCGAGCCGTCGAGTCGGCGACGGAGGCGGCCGAGTTGGCAGAAACGCGAGGTGCCTTGGCCCACCGATGCCACGCTTTGGTCGTCCTGGCCCGTTGCCTGCGTCATCGGAGCGGTCTCAGTGCCGCTGTCCAGATCTCCGGCCTGCTCGACGAGGTCGACCGATTGGTGGAAGAGACGGGTGCCGCGTACTGGCGGCCGCGCGCGCTCGTCGAGCGCGCGGAATTGGACCGTCTGCGAGGTGATGCGAGCGTCGGCACGCAATGCGCTTACGCTGGCGCAACGTCTCTTCGCCGAAATGGGTGCGACGGGCTACGCGGAGCCGTTTGCGAAGCAACTCGTTCAGTAGCTCGGTACGGAGCACCGCTACTGCTCGACCACGTTAAGGGTCCCGAAATCCTAGGGTTGATGTAGCACGGGCGCTTCCCGCCCCATGATCCGCCATAGATACCGCAATGTCCGCATTCATTCGGACACCATGAACGTACGGCGTGCCAAGAATCGTCACCTCGCCATAGAAGGGCTTACCTTGTTTGATTTCGGCAATGGCTTTGCCGGCGGGATCCAGAATGGTTCCGATCGCCCGCCCACTGCCGTCAGGCTTCAGCACACTGGTAGAAACACGAATGTATTCGTCTCCGTTCGCCACAAAGAACGTCGCTGTCATCCCTTTACCATCTTCCTTGCTGACTGCGTCGACGACGTCGAAATTATTGTTGATCTTGGTGGAGCCGAAATACAGAGCAGGAGCATCTTTGCCGCCGACAGCCTCCTTTCCTTCGAGCTTAGGCGCCCCTAACTTCGCAGCCATAGCCTTTAGGCTTGCCATTGAATTCGCAACTCGTGGGTCCGCTTGCGCGTTTGCAATGGTCGGTATCAGGATGGACGTAGCGATGAAGCAACCGGTAGCCAAGATACCGACAAGAAAACTCGTTCTATTCATGAGTAGCATCACGGGCTATGAGCCAATGAAGGACGCAGGTGGCAAAGTCATCGGGATCTATTACGTCGGTTACAAGAAGTGATGCAACTGTAGTAACGAGCGGGCCAGATTCGTCGTATCTGTAGCTGCCAAGCTTCGCAAGAGGCTTGGCAGTTTTCCTTGCGCGGCACCGAGGCTATCTGATCGGAGAAGAAGGGGCGCGTGTCACCCTGCTTACCGGACGCTTCCGGCCGGTCGCGTTGTTCGGTGAGCAGCACCGTTGCAGAACGACTTAAACGACCGGTTGTGGCCGTTATGCACAGTTGCCAATTATGTGCAGTCCGAGGCGTTAAGATGTCGCGTTGCCAATGCATGGAAGGGCGATCCGTGCCAAGTCGCTTCACATAATTTCGATGCCTGCAGAGCACGCGGTTGGAAGCGCCACCCGCAGATTCGGGGGAGCATCGGAATCGCTGGCCGCGGGTACTCAGACGTAGCTTGAACCAAGCGTCGAGTGTGGAGCCCCTCGGTCAGCGCGTGAGCTCCACCGCTCAGGACGTGAAAATTATGTGAAGCGCCCCGGCCATATTCAACGCAGTTTAGGGGGGTAAACCGACGGATTTGCCGGCGAACTATTCATAACTGGGCACTGCGCATAACGGCCGTTATGGAAAGCTCTCCATAATGGCCGAACGCACCCATTGATGGGCCGTGGCTGAACGGCCGGTATAGTCGACGACTGGCGCGGTGGCGGTAGGCATGGCATCTCTGTGTCCGCGCCTTTCGGTTCGCGGTGCCCTACTAGCCGCTCCATGGCTCCGTTTCCAGTCGCCGCTCATCGAACCGGACGTGCAGATCTCCCGCATCCGGCTCTCGGACAAGACGCATGCCTTCGCCCACGGAAGGTCGCGAGCAAGCCGGCCGAGCAACAGCAGGCATGTTGAGCACCTGCGGTACGCCTACACGGTCGTCCTTCACACAACCGCGAACGCTGCCACTTGGGCGAACATTCGCTCCCCGGATCGAAATCCAGGTCGATCCTTCGCTTCAGCATGTGGTGCCTTCCGCGGCTTCCGCACACTTCCGGAGTTTCGTAGGGTCACCCCAATCTCCTGCGCGTCGCCACTTTCAGCTCCAGCCTTGAACTGAGGTCCCTTCCCTCCACCGGCGTTACCCGGCTTCCTCGGTACTACGAACCTCTCCGCCACCCCAAAGCGCCCGGCCTGTCCGTCACCGGCGTCCAGTTGGTCGTCCCCGACCACGCCAAGGGGCTTCCCGTGTTGCGCGCGCTTTCCTTGTGTACATGCTGTCGCCACTACCCCGGCGCAGCGACTGGCGGTATCTACTTCGCTCATCCATCCAGTCATATCAGCCTTCCCCGGTATGGCAGCCGGGTCGGCCTGCGCATCGACCTTTTCGAGGCTTGCTCGGCGTTCACTCGCGTTGCGGCCTGCACACTCGCGCTGTCACCGTATTTCGTGACACGCTTACCCGAAGGCTTCAGCCACTTCGTTACCTCCATGACTGCTCCGGTTGCTTCCGGCTGGAGCAGTTGCCGGGTGGGATTTGCACCCACTGGAAAGCGCCGCCTTATCACGGCGCACACCCGCTGCGGTCACTCACTCGGCGCTAAAGCGGACAGTCGGGTGCCGCGGCAACGGAACGCCAAGAATTCGTCAGTCGCGTTGACCGACGATTCTTTTTAGGCGCACCGGGTCGAGCACCTTCACCGCGCGACCCTGCACCTGGATCAAGTCGGAGAAAAAATGCCTTTTCGGCACCGTTACGGGGTCATGGGTCCACCTGCGCTGATTGACACATGGCTCGCCGAGGTGGTGGGCAGAGCGCATTGCTCGCGATGTGGGACACGATTGGAAGGTACGATGGGGCGGATCAACGAAACACTAAGATCCCACTTACATATGTTGCCTACCGAACAGACTATTGCGCGCGATGCGTGATTGAATAACCCGACCGAGGTTCCCGACACATGGTTTTATGCCGCGAAACATACTTCTGATCCAGGATGAGCCCTGGGAGCCAAGATCGTTCAGGCAGCGCTGATTAACTCGACGGACGGACCGTTTCAAGTCGAATGGGTTAGAAGCTGCTCCGAGGGTCTGGAACGACTGGTCGGCGAACGCAAAGCAGGAACAGCAAAGAACCGGTGCGATAGCGGCAGTGCTGGTCGACCTTTTCCTGCCCGACAGCCAGGGCATCGACACGTTCGATCGCCTCTTTCGCGCGGCCCCGCAAATTCCGATTCTGGTCCTCAGCGCACCGGAGGATGAGGAGCTCGCCAAGTTGGCGGTACAACGTGGCGCGCAGGACTATCTCCTGAAGACCCGCCTCGACGATTACCTATTGCCAAAGGCCTTGCGCAGCATGGTCGAGCGCGCAGCGATCGCTGAAGCCTTGTACGAAGAACAGGAGCGCGCACGAGTCACCCTCGACTCCATCGGCGACGCAGTCATAACACCGATGTCCTGGGCTCCTTGACCTATCTCAACGCCGTGGCTGAAAGCATGACAGGCTGGTCGCGAGGGGAGGCCGCGGGGCATCCGATTGAGGAAGTGTTCCGAATCATCGACGCCACGACTCGCGAAGCGGCGCAGAATCCCATGGCATCGGCGATTCGGCAAGGCAAGACGGTAGGCCTCACCGCCAACTGCGTCTTGATTCGGCGTGACGGAGGTGAAGTCGACATCGAGGATTCCGCCGCACCCATCCACGACCGCCGAGGACGGGTGACCGGCGCCGTCATGGTGTTTCGCGACGTGACCACCACACGGGCGATGTCGCTCAAGATGTCTTATCTGGCCCAGCACGACAGCCTTACCGACTTACCCAACAGAGTACTGTTGAACGACCGACTGGCCCAAGCGATAACCCTAGCGCAACGTAACCGGAAAAAATTGGCGGTGCTATTTCTCGACGTGGACCGCTTCAAGAACATCAATGACGCCCTGGGCCACGACATCGGCGACCACGTGCTGCAGTCTGTCGCGCAGCGGTTGCTTGCCGGTGTGCGCAGCACGGACACGGTCAGCCGGCAGGGCGGCGATGAATTCGTGATTCTGCTCTCGGAAGTGACGCATGCAGAGGATGCCGCCGTCAGCGCGGACAAGATTCTCCTGGCGCTGAGCACCCCCTACAACAGTCGACCAACACGAACTGCACCTCACCGTGAGCATCGGTATCGTCACCTATCCCGATGACGGGACGGATGCGTGGCACATTGCTGAAGAATGCCGATTTTGCGATGTACCACGCCAAGGACAGTGGACGCAACAACTATCAGTTCTTCAAGCCGGACATGAACGTGCACGCGGCTGAGCGGCAGTCCCTCGAAAACGATCTGCGCCACGCCATCGAGCGGGAAGAATTTGTCTTGCATTACCAGCCGAAAATGAATGTGAACACGGGCGCGATCACTGGCGTCGAAGCGCTCATCCGCTGGTATCATCCGTGGCGCGGTCTCGTGTCCCCTGCGCAATTCATACCGATTGCGGAAGACTGTGGCTTGATTGTGCCGATTGGCCGGTGGGTCCTGCGCGAAGGGCTGCCGGCAAGCCCGAGCCTGGCAAGACGCTGGTCTACCTCCGGTACGCATCGCGATCAACGTCTCTGCGGTGGAATTGCGCGCCAAGCGCTTTCGTTGCAGGCGTGCGCACTATCCTGACCGAGATGCGCCTGGAGCCGCGTTATCTTGAACTCGAGCTGACCGAAACCTTCCTGATGCAGGATTCGACGTCCACCTCGGAAGTGCTTGTGTCCCTCAAAAAATTGGGCGTGCAACTCGCGCTCGATGACTTCGGTACTGGTTACTCGCAGTTTGAGCTATCTGAAGCGCTTTCCGATCGATACCGTGAAGATCGATCGGTCCTTCGTGCGCAACCTCACTACGGATGCCGATGACGCCAGTATTGTCAGCGCTGTGATTAGCATGGGGAAACGGCTTCATATGCGGGTCGTGGCGGAAGGAGTGGAGACTGAAGAACAGCTCGCATTCCTTCAGGAACAGAGCTGTCTTGAGGGGCAAGGCTACTATTTCAGTCAGCCGATGGTCGCCGCAAAGGTTGCAAAATTACTGGGGCGCGGCGTAGCCGACTTAGGCTCTAATCTTCCAATCGCAAACGTGGTCGAATGACTGCTAGTGAGAAAATGCTCGACCGTCTCCTCCTGGCCGGTCAGCGACGCACGCCATACCCATGTGAGCGTCCGCAATCGCGGGCGAAGCGGTCGCTCGGCATCGTCGGACGTATGACCGAGAAGGTCGTTCTCGGACATCGGCGACGGCAAATTGCTTCCCAGGCTTACCTACGCGAGAACACGCTGCGTCACGCTGACGCCAATTCCGAACGTTCGCGCAATCTTCACTTTGCCCACGCCTTTTGCGGCCAAGTTCCGAATTTGCTGTTCGATCTTGGCGTTGGTCTTTGGTCTTCCGAGCGTCGTTCCCCTGGCCCGTGCGCGCGCGAGGCCAGCCTTAACGCGCTCCTGAATTATCGTCCGCTCAAACTCGGCAAACACGCCGAGCATTCCGAACATAGCCTTGCCCGATGGAGTCGACGTGTCCAACGCTTGTTGATGAAGGTAGAGATCGACCTTCTTGGATTGCAAGTCACCGAGAAAGCCAACCAGGTCTTGTAGGCTGCGCCCGAGACGGTCGACTGACCAAGCCGCGACCATATCGAACTCTTTCCGGGCAACCGCATGAAGCAAGGCATCGAAGCGAGGCCGATCCTTGCGGCTCTTTGCACCGCTAATACCGTGATCTACGTACTCGGCAACGATGTTCCAGCCGTGGCGGGCGATCGCGGCGCGAAGCTCACGCAACTGATTCTCAGTGCTCTGCCCATCGGTAGAGACCCGGGCGTAGAGAGCGACATTCTTGGGCTTTGACATGGGGGGCTCCGATGTCGGGGAGGGCCGCTCCATCATAGCCAAAGACCATACGTAAAACAACTGTTTTCGGTATATACCCGAACAACTCCGTCGCCCGGGGCTACAGCGTGCCGAATTTGGAGGGGTTTTCGGTATGGGCGTCAAATCGCAGTCCCTCAAACGACCCCGGTCGCCCACATTGCTACGATTGCGTGGCTGCGCGGCCGCCAAGGTCGGCAGCGGATGCCGACGCGGCGCACGCGGCGATCAGCAGAAAGCAACGATGCGAAGGTTTATAGAGAGTCCCGCTGGTGGTGGGCGATGAATCCTGACAATGAGTGGCGATCGCGTACCCGCATCGTCGGGCGCAGCGATTCGCGGCGATGATGCCTTCGAATAGGAGGGGGTGACCACTGGCTGCCGTTGGCAGCGGGAAGATCAACGTCTGGGCAACTCATCTTGCCCCGATTCGCGGTGTCAGCTCGAAGTCGTCGCCAGCGCCGGCGCCGGAAGCCGCTACGAGCGCAGGTGATCCGTGACGTGGTTGTTCCTGAACCGACGCAATGCCACGAGTGCCCAGACAGCCTCGACGATGCCGAACGGCCACGCCCCCTGCAGGAACCCGTAGATCGAACCCAAGACGCATGCCGCGGCAAATCCGAGGATGTACCATCTGCTGCGCGACTCCAGCGCATAGCAGACCATCATTGCCGTTACCGCGAAGAGCCCGAAGGCCGTCAGTGCGTCCATGGGGCACAGTCTAGTGCGCGCGTCCGTGCCGGGTCACGCCGCCGAACGCTGGCCGTCCACCGTTACGAGGCCACGGTCGCCGCGAACTTCCAACGCTTCCATCGCACCTTCAAGGTCGGACCAGGCGCTCGTCCACGGCGCGCGATAATCCGCGACATGGTGACCTACCGCCCCATCGCGGCTCCCGACGCCACGACCATCGCTCGCATCCACGCGACGAGCTGGCGAAGCGCCTACCGGGGCATCCTGCCCGACGAGTATCTTGACGACGATATCGACGCCGACCGCCTCACGCACTGGCGCCGCCGCTTGTCCGCGCCCGCCGAACGCGATGTCGGCGCGCTCGCGCTGCAAGAGGGCGCGCCGGTCGGATTCGTGTTTGCCGTTCGCGACGACGATGAGCACTGGGGCTCGATGCTCGACAACCTGCACGTCCTCCCCGAGCACAAGGGACATGGTCTCGGCCGCAGCCTGATGCGCGAGCTGGTCGCCCAGCTTGCGGAAGCGGGAACGACCGCCGGCCTGTACCTCTGGGTGTACGAAGCGAATGCGGGCGCCTGCAGCTTCTACGAACGGCTCGGCGCCGTGCGCTTGCACGCCGAGGTTGTCGATACGGCCGGAGGTGGGCGCGCGCGTGCGCTGGTCTATGGGTGGCCCACGATGGAGGCCCTGAAGAGGGCGCTGGCGCTGAGCATCGCGCCTTAGCTCGACGCCGAACTCCGTCGACGAGTACACGTACCAGCAGGGACGACGTAACGGATCAACGGCAGCAATACGATGCGAAACCGGCCGCTCAATCCTGGCTCATCAATGGGCGCGTTCGGCCAATTTCGGACATTCGGCGTCGCCACTCAAGGCGCGCACATACTGCCGTTCACGACATGGAATTTGGACCGCCGCAGACTGCGTTTCTGACCAGCGATGCGTGGGGATTGGATAATAAGCTCTCCGTGCGCCGCGAGATCGTTCACGCCACGATCGAGGTCCAGCGGCGCGCTAAGACGCTTTCGGCCAACGGATGAACCGATAAACATAGCTGACAACAATGATTGCGACCACGCCTTTGGCGACGGGGTCGATCCACCCAGCAACTTGGTCGTAGCGGCTTTCCAACAAGTAGCCTGCACCGGTGAGAAGGCAGGACCAGAGGAGCGTGCCGATTGCTGAACAGATTATGAACGTAGGCAATGGCATTCGGGTGGCGCCGGCGGGGATCGAAATTAAAGTGCGTACTGCGGGGACTAAGCGTCCCAGCAGGACGGCAAGCCAGCCATATCGATTGAACCAGTCTTCCGCGCGTTGCAGGTCCTGTCGGGAGGCGGTCAGCCAACGCCCGTGGCGATCGGCGAAGCGCTTGAGGCGCTCGCCGCCTAACCATCTCCCCGCCAAGTACCATGGGATGGCGCCGAGCAACGATCCCGTTACACCCGCGGCGACTACGCCGACAGGATGCAGGTCGCCGCGGGCCGCGACGAATCCTGCGAAAGGCATGATGAGCTCGGAGGGGATAGGCGGGAACAGATTCTCTGCGAACATCAGCAGCGCGATACCGAAATAACCGCTTGACGCTATAACAGCGGTGATCCATTCAACCATGCTCAACTCATGCGGGTTCAGTCGAAAACAACGGTCACCATCGCGCCATCTAGTGAGATAGTCCAGCATGTAACCTGAAAAATGCCATCGCTTTCCCAATTCAAGCAATGTGTCCGCGAGCTCAAATCGGAGACGTTCGCCCTATATCTCGCCGGCCGCCATCCGGCGACCCCTTGGTACGCCAAGTTGCTCGTTGCCGGGATCGTGGCCTACGCATTTAGCCCGATCGACCTCATACCGGACTTTGTGCCGATCCTTGGCTATGTGGACGATCTTATCCTTATCCCGATCGGCATTGCCTTGGCCATGAAACTGATTCCGCCGCCCGTTATGGCCGAGTGTCGGTTGCGCGCGCGAGAAGCCATGGCGAATGGCAAACCTGTGAGCCGTGTTGCGGCTTCCGTTAATGTGGTGATTTGGCTGGCGATCGCAGCACTCTGTGTACTGTGGGCATACGAGGCATTCTCAAGCGCCGCGTGAGCGTTAATGTCCAGACACTCGTCACCGTCTGCATTGGGTCGTGAACGCCCATCGGAACCGCGGCGCCGGCCGGCTGCTCTCCGGCTTATAGGTGACCGTCGCGCCTCGATGGCGTCTGTGCGCTACGCAGCCGCCACTCAGTCAAATCGTGGGAACGCCGGCAGCCGGTAGAAGTCGACGACTGGCGCGGTGACGATAGGCGTGGCATCTCTGTTGCCGCCCCTTTCGGTTTGCGGTGCCCCACTAGCCGCGCCATAGCTCCGTTTCCAGTCGCCGCTCATCGAACC
Organism: uncultured beta proteobacterium; assembly: GCA_963809965.1. Taxonomy (GTDB): domain Bacteria; phylum Pseudomonadota; class Gammaproteobacteria; order Burkholderiales; family Casimicrobiaceae; genus CAIWHR01. The sequence continues at coordinate 90,133 of CAWELU010000013.1, read as the reverse complement.
GGACAGGCGGATCTCCCGCATCCGGCTCTCGGACAAGACACATGCCTTCGCCCACGGAAGGTCGCGCGCAAACGGCCGAGCAACAGCAGGATTGGTGAGCCCCTGTCGTACTCCTGCACGGGCGTTCGCTGCGCAACCGCGACCGCCGCCACTTGGGCGGACATTCGCTCCCCAGATCGAAATCCGGGTCGATCCTTCGCTTCAGCATGTGGTGCCTTCCGCGGTTCTCGCACACTTCCGGAGTTTCGTAGGGTCACCCCAATCTCCTGTGCGTCGCCACTTTCAGCGCCAGCCTTGAACTGAGGTCCCTTCCCTCCACCGGCGTTACCCGGCTTCCGCGGTACTACGAACCTCTCCGCCACCCCAGAGCGCCCGGCCTGTCCGTCACCGGCGTCCGGTTGATCATCCCTGATCACGCCTCGGGGTTTCCCGTGTTGCGTGCACTTTCCTTGTGTACATGCTGCCGCCACTACCCCGGCGCGGCAACGGGGCGGCACTGCTTTGCTCATCCGTCCCGTCGTACCAGCCTTCCCCGGATTGGCTGCCGGATCGGCCCGCGCATCGACCTTTTCGAGGTTTGCTCAGCGTTCACTCGCGTTGCGGCCTGCACACTCGCGCTGCCACCGAATCGTGGCTCGCTTGCCCGAAGGCTTCAGCCATTTCGTTACCTCCATAGCTGCTCCGGTGCTTCCGGCAGGAGCAGTTCGCCGGGTGGCGCCGGGTGGGCCTCTCACCCACTGGAAAGCGCCGCCTTTGCCCGGCGCACGCCATGAGCAGCCGTTTGGCGTCGTCGCCCAATTTGCCGGACGCGGTCATGGTCGCCGCGAAACACAGCCCCATGCTGAGCCCTACTTGGAGGATCTGGCACCCGCGCCGGGTGTGGCAGGAATTTCGCGGACATCGGGCGCTGAGCTGTTATCCGGAGCAGTACCGATCGCTCCAGTACAACCCGACGCCGTTAGTGCATGGACAGCAACCCTCTTCGGCGTAGACAAGAAATATTCGTCAAACTGCGACAGCGGCTCACAAGCACTGCGTTAAGGAACCGCGGGCTTCTGCTAGACTGTCCTGAGTGGCCGAGGGCCTAAAACTCGTGCCGGCACTTTGTGCTCCGGCCGCCCTACACGTCCCGCGGGAGGAGGCCAGATGAAGCGATTGGCTCTGCTGCCGGCATCAGTGCTTTTGGGTCTCGCCTTCGCCGTCGCCACGCTCACCCAGAGCCCGTCCGCACGCACCGCAACTCCCGCGTCGCCTACATCTGGCGGCTCGAGCGCCGAGACGACACGCCAGCTCTCGGTCGCGAACAAGCCCTGGAAAGGCGATTTCGACGCGATGCTCAAGCGCAGGATCATCCGGGTCAGTGTGCCATATAGCCGCTCGCTCTACTTCATCGACAAGGGCCGTGAGCGCGGCATTGCCGCCGAGCTCATCCGCGACTTCGAGCGCTGGGTGAACCAGAAATACGCGAAGAAGCTTGGCGAGCGTCCCCTTACCGTGATTGTCGTGGCGACCACCCGCGAAAAGCTGTTCCCCGATCTCAACGATGGGTTGGCCGACATCGCGGTCGGCAACCTGTCGGTCACCAAGGAACGACTGAAGGTTGTCGACTTCGTGGCCCCCGACGACAAGCTCGTCAACGTCGAGATTCTCGTGAACGGGCCGGCATCACCCGAGATCACCTCGCTCGACGATCTGTCGGGCAAGGCGATCCATGTGCGCAAGTCGTCCTCCTACTATGCGAGCCTGACCGCCCTGAACGATCGATTTAGGCAGGCGGGCAAGCCCGAAGCCAAGCTCGTACTGGTTCCGGACGCGCTTGAAGATGAGGACATGCTGGAAATGATGAACGCCGGGCTCCTCGAGTTGATCGTCGTCGACGACTGGAAGGCAAGAATGTGGGCGCAGGTCTTGCCCAAGCTGAAAGTGCGCGCGGACATCGAACTGCGGCCGCCGACAAAGCGGGGTTGGGCTATCCGCAAGGACAACCCGAAGCTCGCGGCGGAACTGAACGATTTCTACGCGAGCTGGGCCAAGAAAGTAGGCGTGATCCCGCACCGCCAGCAACAGTATATGAAGATGATCAAGGCGCTGCACAGCGCGTCGGGTGCCAAAGACCAACAGCGCTTCACGGATCTAATCGCCTACTTCAAGAAGTATGGCACGCAATACCACTTTGACCCCTTGATGCTTGCCGCGCAGGGCTACCAGGAGTCGACGCTGGATCAGCGCAAGAGGAGCCCAAGGGGCGCCATCGGCGTAATGCAGTTGATGCCCGTGACCGGGAAGGGGCTCAAGGTCGGCGACCTCACGGTGGCCGAAGCGAACATCCACGCTGGCGCGAAGTACATGGATGAGTTGATGACCCGGTATCTCAACGACGCCACGTTCGACGAGCAGAACCGGACGCTATTCGCGTTTGCGAGCTACAACGCCGGGCCAGGGAACATCTCGAAAATGCGTAAGGAGGCCGAGAAGCGGGGGCTTGACCCGAACCAGTGGTTCAACAGTGTCGAGAACGTCACCGCGGAGAAGATCGGTATCGAGACCACGACTTACGTGCGCAACATCTTCAAGTATTACGTCTCATATAAGCTAACGACCGAGGCCGGGGAAACCAAAGAGAAGCTGAAAGAGCAGGTCATCCCGGCGAAGAAGTGAGTCAAGATGCGCGCAAACGCGCCACATCACCGTTCATACTGTCCCTCAGTCTGTGGAATGTCTGCTTGGGGCCTGAATTGAAGGTCTGGTTAGGTCGAACTGCGACCGTCGACCGTCAAACTGATCGCGTTCAGACCCGACGCTCGCTGAACGGCCATCAGTTGTCATTGGCCGACGCCGACTGGCCGACGGCGTCAGTCGGCGTGCTGCCGCTCAGTTTCGACCAACCAGCAGCCGTAGTTGAACCAAACCCACAGTGTGCGCGCTCGCCCCCGCTGCGCACTCGATCCCGGGCTACTCTACCGCGATGACGAGGTCCGTGCTCCAGGTGATGTCGACCCGGTCGCCCACCTTGACCTGATCGAACACCTTCGGATCGACGATCCGCCGGCTGTATTTCCAGTCGTTCGGCCCGACAAACGTCATCGACGAGTTGGCTTTGTCGATTTCGGCGATAGTTGCCGTCATCGTCCGTGTCATCAATGCCGCGCCTCCCGGCCGCGCTTCCTTACCCATGGTGGAGGACGTGCCGGCGGAATCCATCGCCGCCTCGCCCGGCGCCTTCACGCGCACCAGGACATTGTTGTTATAGGTCGCCTTCACCTTGTCCCCCACCTTGAGCTCGTCGAAGCGCTTGGCGCCCGCGGGCACGTCGACGGCGACGAACTTGCCGTCGGCTGTCTTGATTTGCAACAGGCGTTTGTTCTTATCGATCGTCTCCACGGTGCCTGCAACCGTCATCGTCTGTTTCGGGAGTTCCTTGACCTGCGCCCAACTGGGCAGGGCGAGGGCCAAGGCCACTGCGAATGCGCTCAGCATCGTCATTGCTCGCTTCATGTTCTCTTCTCCTTTTGGTTGTCCATGGGATGGCGGTGCGTCCCGGATCTCACTGTGCCGCAAAGGTCTCGCGGGCATTTGATTCAAATCAATTGGTGTCAATGACCTGAAACTAGGATTAGCGGTGGGTAACAATTTTACATCAGTAGTGTCCCAACGTTAGTCGAATAAAATCAGCTGCTTATCGGAAATTCGGCTCATGTCATCGGGCACTGCTTGAGAAAGCAGCTGATTCAAGGGGATTCTTTCGAAAATGGTCACGCTCAAGATCTGTAGAATTGCGTAGAGGCTGGCCTGCAGTTGCAGCCGTTTCTTGATGATGGCCACCAGGACGTAAACGGAGACCGCGATCCAGATCTGGGTCTTCACGGCATTCTCCGAGGTGCCGTAGAAGGCCTTGATCCGAAGATGTTGCTTGATCCATTTGAAGAACAGCTCGACCTGCCAGCGGCAGCGGTAGAGCTCGGCGATGGTCAGGGCCGGCAGGGCGAAGTTGTTGGTCAGAAAGATCAGCGTCTTGTCGGTCTCGGCATCGCTTGAATCGAATGCGCCGCATCGGAGCCTCGGATAGCCCTTGCGCGAGTAGAAGCCCGTGAGGACGACGGTCTGGTCGCAGAGCAGCCCCGTGGTGCGGTCGACCGGGTGCGAGTAGCGCCGGTGGACCTGGAGAGTTCGACTTGGCGCGGATGACGAAGAAGCTGCCGGCCTCGTGAAAGCGGTACAGCCGCTCGAAGTCGAGATAGCCCCGATCCATGATGTAGAAGGCGCCCGGCTCGGGCAACAACTGGTCGAGGATGTTGACCTCGTGCATCTTGCCGTCGCTGATGTGGATGAAGGTCGGGATGTTGCCGCGCAGATCGAGCAGCGTGTGCAGCTTGACCGCCGCCTTGGTCGAGCGAAACTGCGCCCACGGAAACACCGACAGGCACAGATCGATGGTCGTCGAGTCGAAGGCGTAGACCGTCTGCTTCAACTCGACACCGAAGGGCTCGTCGGCATACAGCGGTCGGGCGATGGCGATCAGGCTCTGCGCGAAGTCGGCGTAGATGCGCCAGTCGCGCACGCATTGGCGTTGGCCAGCGTGTTGCGCGCTACCGCCGACCGAATCCCGAGGTGATAAAGCTTGGAGCGCTGCGCGCGCAGACAGGCTTCGATATCGCGCAGGCTCTCGCGATAAGTCAGCTGCGCGAACGCCATGCACAGGAACTGATCCAGGCACGAGAACGACTTCACCTTGCGTTCGCCCGCATAGCGGCTGACGATTCGACGAAAGGTGTGCAGCGGCAGATGCTCCATGACTTGCGCAAACACCAGCTTGCCTGCGTACATCCGTTGCTCCCGCGATGGATTGCCTCGCAGGGTCGCAAACCTTGCTTCCGCGGTTCAAGTCGGTAACAAGCAAAATCATGAAAAAGCGCTTTCAGTTCTTTGGCTTATGAACCGTCCCGTAGAAAACGTTGGGACACTACTGATTTTACATGTGGACTGAATCGGCTGCCAAAAGCCTCGGTGCCATGTGACCGTCCGCCCGCGCCAGGTTGAATGTCCGGTTTGGAGTTGGCCGGATGGCCGGAGTGGGTCGACTGCCGGCATTGAAGCAATTCGACTGAGCGGCGGCTGCATAGGGTACTGCGGTCATCCGGGGGTGAAAGTCAGGTAATGGCTGTAGAGCCGTCGCTCAGCGTGGGCGAGCGTATGGCCGTGCTCGACCCGAAGCCGTCGGCCGCGGTCCTCCAAACCAGTCACAGAAATCGATTGAAGCCGCCGTTCAAGTTGTGGCAACGAACGGCCATACCTTCTCAGATTGGATGCCCAAGAACAGAGGGCAGGCATCGCGCTCGCCCCGGGGGCCCGCCGCTATGGGACCTGCCTGATGCCGGGCCGGGCAGCTTCGACTCCCCCCGGGCCGCATTCAGTGCAGACGGCTGCACGAGGAAGCAAGAAAGCTAGTCCGATGGTCATGCGCACAAGCGCGTATCAGCCCGGCGGGTCATATGTTGCAAGGGCACAACAGTGTGCAAGGTCTTTTTTGGCGAACGTCTGGCCTTACTTTTGTGACGCCGCGTAGAGTAACAAAATCGCCCTCATCCCAGAGGCGCGCTAACGTTACGGAGGGATGCTATGCGTGTACTGCGTGTACTGGCAAAGCTTGGTGCCGCCAGCGTTTTCGCGGCCACACTGATGACCGGCGCTCATGCGCAGGAAGTGCACCCATATCTTCCCGATGAAGGCACGAACGAGATTGGCTTCTCAGCGACAATCAACTTTCAACCCAATGATTCCTACGGGGTGGTTGGCCGCTACGGCTACTTCTTCAACCGCAATTTTGAGCTGGGCGTTGACGCTTCCTATACGAAGGTGAAGAACGGTGACAGCGTAGACTTCTGGGATGCGGGCGTGTTCGGAAACTTTCACTTTCCGACGTCCACACCGTGGTTGCCCTACCTAGGCCTGTTCGCTGGGGTCGCTGACGGGTCGAATCTCGAGTAACTCGTTTTCGTGGGGCGCACAGGGCGGAGCGAAATACTTCTTCAACCCGAACGTCGCCGGCTTTGGGGAACTGCGCTGGCGCGATCTGGAGAAGGGCGACAACCAGTTAGGACTCTTCTTTGGTCTGTCGATCTTCTTCCGCTAGGTTCGTGCACAGAATCGGGTAGGAGGCAGGGGCGCCCCTGCCTCCGCCCGGAGAGCGGACTTCCGGTGTGTCGCCGGTCAAGCGCAAGGATCACGTCAGCTCGTAAGCCGTTGTCGTTGGTAACCCGCAACCAATTTCGACGCGGTGTCGCGAACGCGGCCCGGTCAGCAGCTTCACGACTCCGAGGCCGCTGACCGCGCGGGGCGCGGGCGGCTGCTGCGTTACTGCGCCCGCCCGCCAGTCGTCCTGGACCGGCCGCGCGAACCCGAGCGCCTGCTCTACGAGAGCACCAAGCCCGGTTCGGGCGGGATCGGCCCGCTGCTACCGACGCCGCTGGAGACTGCTCGACCGCCTCGCCGCGCCGGTGCCGTCGCCGTGGATCCACCGTCATCGCTCCTCGGGCGTGCTTGCGCGAGCGGCCGCTCACCGGAAATTTTCGCGACGGCCCCGAACGGCTGGACTTGGCCGACTGCCGCAATTCAAGGGATTTGACCGAGCGGCCGCTGAACAAACTACAGCTGACGTCCGAGGCGCGAAGGGCAGCAATGGATTGTAGAGCCGTCTGCCGGCACCTCGGTCCCGATGGGCGCGAACGACCCTGATCGGCCGTTCGATCTTCCCAGAAGCGGCCGTTCGACCGAGAACTGGCAGCTTCTCGATCGCTTATACGCCTGCATCAACGCGTGAGCGTCGGCGAGGCAGTTTCGATTACTTCGCCACGGGCGCGGTCGTCGGTTGCGAAGGCTGTGCCGGTGGCGCGGCACCCGGTTGAGTTGGCACTACTACGCCTGGCGCGAGCGGAATGTCCTCCACCGCCTTTACACCGTTGACCCAATGCCGCGTATCCCCGAAGCAACTACCCGGCAGGCCGACCTTCTCCTCGTAGTGCAGGGATACGCGCTTGCCCATTGCTGCGTTGACTTTCATCGCCACGTCGTCGTCCCACACGGTAAACAGAAACTTCTCCTGTGCAGTGCCAGGCATAGTTACAAGGGCCAGCTCGCCTTCCCACGTTTTGCAGATCCAACCCTTGCTGGAGAACTTCTGTACCCACCCGGCGCGTTCGCCCGACGAATAGCTCCACCACATCATCAACAAGATCCACGCCGCACCGAGCACCACGATGATGATCGGGATCAGCCAGAGCATCGTTCCGGAACAGCGAGCACGGGATCGCATTTCTCTACGGAGCATGGGCGAGATCACGAATCGTAGCGGCGCGTCGCCATCGAGATGTCAACGCACAGCGATCATACCCGAAGCGCGGGTCTGGGACGCAGCGACGGTCACTTGCTTTGGCGCCGGTTACCGTCGTCCGTTCCTCCGATGAGCGCTAGCGAGCGGACTGCGGGCATGGACCAAAGAGCGCTTTGGCCGCGAGTTGTCTTCGCCCGCAGTCGACCCTGACGGGCCCGTCAAACTTCCGGAAAGCTGACCTTCAATCCTAGAAAACTGACGTTCGACCGGAGGCATTCTTGGCCGGAGTCGTGACACACCGTGCGCCGCACTCGCGCAACAGCATCACAATCCACTGGCGCCCCAGCGGTAAAGCCTACTGCATGCTTTTCGCCCGTGTTACCGAGCGCAGGTCCTTGAGTTCCGACCGCAGCCACTGGCCGCTCTGCACCGGGGCGCTGTTGCCGCATCTGACCACATAGGGCTGGCCCGACATGCTGCTGCCCGACGCAGCTATCTCGATGAACTGCTCGGTGGTCTGCACCATGCCGCGGTCCTCGAAGTACTTGAGCTTCTGCGACAGATGCGATTTCGCCTCTGCCGCGGTATACCAACTGCCGTTGCGGTTGAATTCGCATCCCGAGGCCACCAGCCGCACCAGCAGGCCGTCGATCTCCGCCCTGGCCGCAGGAGACAAGGGCGCTGCGGTCGCCGTAATCGCAACGCAACCGGTCAGCAGCGACAGCAGTAATCGGCTCACAGGTTCCGCTCCTTCCGATGCCCGAGATGCGATGGTGCCGCCTACAACAACCATTCGATCGCCGCCTTGAGGTTCCCCACCAACTCGAACCGCTTTTGCCATAGGGATTGATCGAAAGCAAGCCCGTCCGCAACGCGGCGGGTCAGCGGCCGATGTACGCTCGATCATGATGGCATGAGCGAAGAGGTCCCGCTCACCTTTGGCGCTGCTGGCGATGCCCGACGTCAGGGCATCCACACTCTTCGGCGCGGACGACCTGCTGACAAGCCCCCGGCGCGATTGGCAGATGCTGATGCACGGCGTCGAATGCGCGTCGCCGCTGCCGCCCAATCGAGTGGCGGCGCCGTTCAGGTTGACGAAAGATGGTCGATTGGTCAGTCATCGCCAAAGCGATGCGCATCCTCGCCCGCGCCTGACGCCAGGACTCCGGGGAAGCGGCGCCCGACCGCTCGCGGCAGGCGCTTCCCCGCTGCGTTCGATTTCTGCGACAGGAGTAAGATCACCAGTTGTCGTCTCCACGACGAGGTGAATCGTTGGTCACGCCGCCCGCTCCGCTGGTAGCCCTGTGTGCCCGTGCATGGAACGGGTGGGCAGCTCTTGCAGTCGCTCTGCTGCTGGTCGGGAGCTGCGCGACGGTGCCGAAGGATTATCCGCGCACCGCGTCGACCGCCTTCGAAGCGCACGAATCCACGGCAGTAGGCAACGAAATCGCGAGACTTGCCGCGCAACACCCGGGCGAGTCGGGATTCGCGATCATCCGCCGGGGGCGCCCGGCTTTCACGGCCCGCGTGATGCTCGCGGACCTTGCGCAACGGACCCTCGACGTTCAGTACTTCCTCTGGGAACGCGACGCGACCGGGCGCATCCTCGCCGACCGCTTGCTTCGCGCCGCCGACCGCGGCGTCCGAGTGCGCGTGCTGATCGATGACGTCAATCTCAAGGACAGCGATGCAGCAATTGCCGCACTCGACGCGCATCCCAATATCGAGATGCGCCTGTTCAATCCCTTCGCGCATCGCGGATCGCGTCTGGTCGGCTTCATTGTCGATTTCGACCGCGTCAATCACCGGATGCACAACAAGCTGATGGTGATGGACAACGCGATGGCGATCGTCGGCGGGCGCAACATGAGCGACCCCTATTTCGAAGTCGACTCGGTGGCGAACTTTCGCGATCTCGACATCACCGCGGGCGGACCCATTGTCCGGGAGTTGTCCAAGGTGTTCGACCGGTTCTGGAACGGCGAATGGTCGGTGCCGATCGCGGCGCTGGTCGATCGGCCGTATGGAGAAACCGACTTGCGCGAGGGGGTTCAACAGCTGCGTGAGGCGATCGCCAAAGGCACGTATCCGCACCCGCTGGATCAGGACGTCGGGGCGCTGACGTCGGCGCTGTCGGCCGTCATCCACGGGTTGGTCTGGGCCCCGGGGCACGTCGTCTTCGACGATCCTGCCTCGATCAACGACCCGAGCTTGCGGGTGATGAACAAGCTCCTGCACCAGCGCCTCGATCGAATCCAGACCGAGCTCATGATCGAATCAGCCTATTTCATCCCACTCGACCGTGGTGTGGCCAAGATGAAGGAGCTGACCGACCGCGGGGTCCGTGTCCGGATTCTCACCAACTCGCTTGCGTCCAACGATGTCGTTGCCGCTTTCTCCGGCTACTCGAAGAGGCGCGAGGCGCTGCTCCGCAGCGGAGTCGAGCTCTACGAGCTGCGACCGGAACCCGGGCCGGCGCGCCAGCGGCTCTTCGGCTTTGGCGGCCGGTCGGGCCTGCACACCAAGGCCTTCGTGTTCGACCGCCAGGACGTGTTCATCGGCAGCTTCAACCTCGACCCCCGTTCGAGCGCCATCAATACCGAAGCCGGCCTCTACGTGCAAAGCCCCGCACTCGCCGCGCAGGTCATCGACTACATGAACGAAGGCGTCGATCCCGAGGTCAGTTTCCGCGTGCAACTGGACAACGACGGAGAGCTGTTCTGGACCGCCTCCGACGAGGGCAAGCCGCTGCGCTACGATACCGAGCCCGTGACGACATTCATGCAGCGGTTCAATGCCAGCTTCATCCGGATGCTGCCGGTCGAGTCACAGCTCTAGCCACCGGCACTGCGTCGCCACGCATCGAAATCCACAGCCTATCGGCACGCGAATGACCTGAGTCATGTGAGCTCGAGTTCCGGCGATGCATGATTGCCGACAAGAACAAGGACGGCAAGCTCGACCGCGACGAATTCAAGGCTGGCTGGGCGCTTTGCACGGGCAATCCGCAAGGCTGATCGCGTTTCGTGAAAGTGCAGGAAGCGGTCATTGCCCGACGCGCCGCGGGAATGGCCGCTGCTTAGCAAACTGCGCGACGACGCTGACCGGCTGCTCGTGGCCGGTCTGCGCCGCTCGCCTCGCCCGCGGAAACGGCCGGTATCGGACGGCATTGCAGCCATTGCCGGCGTCAACTTCACCGACGAGCCGTTGCTGCGCTTGCCAACCGAATACTTACGACGGTGCAGGCTGAACCGTTACGGGGCACCCAACCTCTCTGCCAGCTTCGACCACCGGCGGTCGGTCTGGACCCCTTTGACCGCAATGGCCAAAGCGCGCTTTTGCCCGACCAGCAACACGAGTTGCTTGCCACGAGTGACCCCGGTGTAGATCAGGTTGCGCTTGAGCATCATGTAGTGCTGGGTCGCTATCGGGATGATCACGACCGGATACTCGGACCCCTGTGACTTGTGGATCGTGGTGGCGTAGCACAGCACCAGCTCGTCGAGCTCACCAAACGGGTAGGTGACCGCGCGGCCGTCGAAATTGGCGGTGAGTTCCTGCTCGTCAGGATCGATGTCGACCACGAAACCGATGTCGCCGTTGTACACATCTTTGTCGTAGTTGTTCTCGATTTGCATCACCTTGTCGCCGACGCTGTAGCGGTAGCCGAACTTGTCGATGCTGTGCTCGCCGGGTGGGTTGAGAGCCTCCTGCAGCGCCTGGTTAATGCCGCGTGCGCCGGTCACCCCGCGGTTCATCGGGCAGAGCACCTGGATGTCACGGACGGGATCGACCCCGAATTTCTTCGGCAGCCGGGTCTTGACCAGATCAACCACCGTTTGGGCGATGGCCTCTGGTTCCTCGGCGGCCACAAGGTAGAAGTCGGACGCCTCGCCCTTGGCCGGCAGGGAGGGGAAGTGGCCCTGGTTGATCTGGTGGGCCGCGCGCACGATGCGCGAGGACGCCGCTTGGCGGAACACCTCCGTGAGGCGGACCACCGGCACGCTGCCGGAAGCGATCAGATCGCGCAGAAACTGGCCGGGGCCGACCGAGGGCAACTGGTCGACATCGCCGACGAAAATGATGGCGGTGGAGGTACTGACCGCCCGCAGCAGCTGGTTGGCCAACGGCACGTCAATCATCGAGCACTCGTCGGCCACCAATAGGTCGCAGGTCAACGGCGAGTGCTCGTTGCGTTTGAACTGCCCATTGGCGGGATTCACCTCCAGCAGCCGATGGATGGTCTTGGCCTCGAGACCCGTCGCTTCCCCCAAACGCTTGGCCGCCCGGCCGGTCGGAGCGCACAGCAATGGCTTGATGTGCTTCGCGCGCATGATCGTCAGGATGGAATTCACCAAGGTGGTCTTGCCGACACCGGGGCCACCGGTGATGACCAACAGCTTTGACCTCAGCGCCAAGCGGATCGCTTCCTGCTGACTATCGGCGAGCTCGATCGCCAGTTTCTTTTCCACCCAGGGAATGGCCTGGTCGGCGTCGAATGCGGGCCATGGGCAGGCGCCCGTTCGCAGCCGGACCACATGCGCGGCGATAGCGCGCTCGGCGTGGTAGAGCGGCGCTAGGAACACGCACGGCTGCCCGGCGACGGTGTCGGCAATCACCGTTTCGGCGGCCAGCTCCTGGCGGATGGCCTCTTCGATAACGGGTGCCGGGATGTCGAGCAGCTTGACGGCGAGTTGCACCAGCTCGACATGGGGCAAACCGCAATGGCCTTCCGTTGACGCTTCGGTCAGGGCGTAGGACACCCCGGCCTGTGCGCGCTGCGGTGAATCTTTGGCCACCCCCAGCTTCTGGGCAATCGTATCGGCCGACAGAAAGCCGATGCCGCGGATATCCTTGGCCAGCCGGTAGGGGTTGGCCTGCACGATGGCGACGGCGTCCGGGCCGTAGGTCTTGAAGATCCGCACGGCGCGCGAGGTCGACACCCCGTGCGCGTGCAGGAACACCATGATGTCGCGGATGACCTTCTGATCGGCCCAGCCGGTGATGATCTTGCGGGCCCGGATGTCACCAATGCCGGTCACCTCGCGCAAGCGCGCCGGCGTCTGTTCGATGATGTCGAAAACGCCCGCGCCGAAAGCCTTGACCAGTTTCCCGGCGTAGACCGGGCCGATGCCCTTGACCATCCCGGAGCCGAGGTAGCGCTCAATGCCGGCCAGCGTGGTGGGCGGCGCAATCCTGAGGTATGTCGCCCGAAACTGGCGCCCATGTTCTCGGTCGGTGACCCAAGTCCCGGACGCCGCCGCATACTCGCCCGGAGAAACGGTCGGGGTGTGCCCGATCAGCGTCACCAGCTCGCGCTCGCCCTTGACCTTCAGGCGCAGCACACAGAAGCCGTTCTCGCCGTTGTGGAAGGTCACCCGCTCGACCAATCCCGCCAGGCGGTCGAGCTCGGGGCGGGGTGCCTCAGCGCTCATTGATGACCAAGGGCCCCGCGGGCAACCGCTGCCCAACGCCAGAAGAATGAGCACACCCCGGGTCAATTCTCATGAGCGCCAAGGTGAGGACTCCACCAAGGACGAACCAGAGGAAATTGAGAATTGCACGCACGGTGACCCGCTACAACTTGGGCTTGGCCTTCTTCGTCGCAGCGCGAAGCTGCTCCAGCCGCGCCTTCGCTTGCCGCTTCCCGATCCCCCGTAGCGCCGCGACCTTCGACAGCTGCTCGACCCGCGGGCGTGCCTTCTCGTGCTCCCAGTTGTAGACGGACTGCGCGCTCACACCAAGCAGTTTTCCAAAGTCGTCAGCGGAAAGCCCAAGGCGTTCCCGCTGCACGCGTAGTCCCTTCGCGCTGAAGCGTGCGGGCTTGCCCCTAGCGTCGACGGGAATACCGGCTGGCGCGCCGATGGGCTTGCGCGACAGCAAGGCGACTTGACGCGCAAGTCGCGCGACCTGCCGCTTCAACTCCGCAATTTCGCGACGGTGCTGGAAGGTTGCCTTCTTCGTCGAGTCGACCTGGCTCCGACTCTCCTTGCGGGAGAGCCTGACGATTTCTTCCTTGAGCACACTTCCGATGTTCGGCATGTCAATCCCGGGTGGCTGCGCTTGCCCGGACTCTACCAAACTCGACGCACGGGTCGCCCCAGGATCGCCAGGCGCACGCGCCGAAGAATTGACTCGGCACGTCAGCGGGGGCCGAGTTCGGCTCACCCCGCGGCAATTCCAAGCCCCCTCAATCCGCACCGCGAGCGGCGATAACGCGCTCGCGTGCCTCCCGGAGCAAGGTGGCGAAATCGCGGCTAGGCGCGACTTCCAACCGCTCGACGAACAGCCCGTAGTGCTGCCCGAGCATCCGTAGCGCAGCCAACTTGTCCCAAAGTTCCACGCTGATGGTGTGTCCGGTGACGATGGGATTGCCGTCAGCGTCGCGGCCCTTGATCTCGGCGCGCTCGAGCTTCCGGATCGCAGCAGCGACTTCCCGCGGCATGTTTTCGGGTGCGATCAGCTTGCCGTTCTCATCGAACGCATCGAGGATATTCGCGAACGCGATTAGCGCGATCGCGTCCAACGTGTTCTCGGCCGTGTGTCGATAGCGCGCGGTGAGCTCCGCCAATGAGCGCTTGATTTCTTGGGCAATTCTGGGATCGGACTTGAGTCGGGAACCCTCGCTCTCCGCCGTTGACGGCTTGGCCTCCGGGAACGCCTCGCGATAGGCTCGAGTCGCGTTGTGGTGGATCAAGAAACGACCGACGAAAACCCGTTGTGCTTCCGTCAGTGGCCGATCTTGCCGCTTGCGCAGACTCGGCTTACGTCGGTCGAGCGGCTTCGCGGGCGCGCCGCGGACCCGGGTAGGAAGTTTCATCACGAGCCATTGTTGCGTTTCAACGCCCCGATGTCGATGCAACGCCGATCTGGCCGTCCCAGTAGCGGAGCCGGTGTGCGTGTGGACGGGACGACAGGTAGTGCAGAACGGGCATGGTCGAGCGAAAACAGTGGGCGCCAGTTACGAAAAAAGCGAGCGAGGCGAAGATTGGACGGGTGCTTATTTCGTTTGCCCCGCCTTCAGTGTATCGAGCCGGTTCATTCCGTGGCTCGCCATACCTCAGTCGGCCGTCCCGCGGTGCTTACGGTTTCGCACGTCGCGCGACCACTGCCACGCAGCAGTTCGAGGGCAGCCCCGATCCGCGTGGCGGGCAGGTTGCGCTTGAACACGCCGCCGCTGATCTCCGTCCGGGTCAAACCCGTGTCCGATGCTCGCCGAAGTCGGTGAAGGATTCTGTCTGCCGTCGGATCGCGGAGGACGGCGGTCGTCGTGTTCACGGTCGCCGCTGCTTCCGTCGTCATTTCTGGACGCGCCAGGGCAGCAGAATCGAGTCCTGTCGGGCGCGAAGTCGCGGGTTGACCCCTCATGCCACCCGGAGCTCTGGCGTTCGCCAAAGCGTTTCTTGCTCCCTCGCCGATCATGGTCGCACGGCGAAAAGTGTCGGGTTCGGCTTCTTCCAGCTCCGTACCGATCGGGACGCAGCCACGAGCGACTGCCGCGCGGAGAAACGCCTTTGGGGTTTCGATGCCCGCTGGGTCGCATGGCACGCAAAACATGCGGCCATCGAGCAGGCAGATCGCGCAACCGCGAGGGTGATCCGGCGCCCAAAGTCTCACGTTCACACGCCTTTCATTTCGCCTTCGATTTCAGGGTGAGTCATTGAGGCCTCTGGAGAGGTGCATCGAATGGGTCATGCGCCCACCCGCAGCTCCTGGACTTCCCCAAGAACGCGCCGGAAATCGGCATCTGGCGCTAGGCACATGGTTCGATACGTGCGCAGGAAGGGGAGGGGATTGTGGCGGGGACGCAACGGCGGGATGAACGTGCCGATCGAGCCGAGCAGCGCGTCGATGCGTGGGTGATAGCTCGACGGCTTACCCGCACATCCGATGGCGAAGCGGGTCCACTCCGCCATGTCGGCGTCGGAGAAGCGCGTGCGTTTGACGATCGCGATCGCCCGCTTACCCCTGCTCGCGCGCGCGGTGTAGACGAGCGGATAGCGGTTGAACGGCTTGGTGTCGACGATCAGCTCGAGGTCGCTGCGCTCGTGCACGCCACGGCGGCCGACCGGATCGGGCAGCCAGGCTTCGAGCCTGATCCAGGCGGGATAGTTGCCGGCCTGCGACTTGATCAGTAGCGCATCGACCTGCTCGTGCGCAAGCGTGGCCGCGACCACGGCGGCCAGACGGTCGCGCACCCTAATCGCCTCGTCCCATACGGTTGCGGTCGAGACGGGGAGGATCGGCCGGGCGTCGAGCCGCGCGGTTACCGGAGAAGTTGCTTCGACGCTTACCATTGTGTCTGCCCGACGCGCGGCACGACAATCGCCCGCGATCGACGGTACCACAGCGGACGCAACCAGTATAAGGGCAAGCCGCAGCGCGGTCCTTGCAGCAGGTGTCTCGACATGAAAGCTCGAACGCGTCAAGCGCAATAGCCAACGTGAATAGGGAATGCTCCCGATCAAGCGTAGCAGATGCAGGCGAGCTTGTTAGCCAGTGCGCAGGCTGCCTTGTTGTGATTGGAACGTGCCTGGAGCTCGAGCGCCCGGGTGCGCAGCCGGTCGCCCTTGCTTCTCGGGGGGAGTCCATATATGACCGGTGCTGGGCCGACCGCAGCCATACCGGTCAATCTCGATTGCGGTCGTTCTCGGCGCCCTCCTAAGGCCCGCAACGTCGGCGTGGCCAAACGCCGAACGCGGCGGAACTTTCTCAGATCGGCCGATACACTCAACCCGGCACTCGTCTTGGCATAAGGTTTGCTGACTCCCCCTAAGCTCTCCGTGACGCGTGTTTCGTCACCAGCAAGCGTCAGAAACTAACGCATTGCGGGAGCCGCTGCGCACCATAACTTTTGCGAGAGACAGACGATGAATCCTGAGCCTGGCAAAGCGACCCCACCCGCGGCCATCGGACTCGCCAATGCGGACTCCAAACCCTCGCCAATACCGCCCGAATGTCTAATCACGTACGGAATCTGGAAGGCTGACATCGAGGCGCTCTGTCGCGCGCTTGATACGCAGCACGGAGCGCAATTCCGCCCCACTGTCCCAGAGGAAAGTACCGCGGCGGCGCTCGAAGACTACTGACCAGCAGCCGCCCGCCTCCGCGTCGCGCTTTGGCGATTCTGACGGGCCAGCGTTGCCGGCCATGCAGCGTCGCTCAGCGCCGTGCTAGCCCCGCTAGATCGCGGTCGGGCGTGGCAGCGATAATCGCGCCGACCAGTTTCCAATATTGGAATCTTCCGCTTCCCGCTGCGCGCGGACGAGGTGATTGAATAATCGCCGCGGATGTCGGCTCCTGGCCGGTCAGCGACCCTTCAAGTCTGAACGCGAGCGGCGTGATCGTCGTCAGTCGCAGTACGACCCGCTGCCGACATCGGGCGGAGCCGTAAGCGGCCATTGAAACCGAGGGAATCTGCCGTTCAGGTGTCGGCTAAGAGTGCATCTATTGCCTCGGCATTACCGCTGGCGTGCCAACGACCGACCAGATCCAGGTCGAAGTCCTTTAGGTCCTACCGTCCTCGGGGAACGACGGGACATGCGGGTCGTCCGTCAATTCGCAGTGCTCCCGGTACCAGGGAGCGCTGGAACGAGCACGCCGTGTGCGGCGCCTCGTTATGTAGGTTGATATTCCCGGGAGGACCTCTCGATCAACCAACGTTGCCCTGGAACCTCTGCCGGAACTGGCCCATCACACCAGAGCTGAAGAAATCGGCCATTGTCAACGCCAACTCGTGCATGAGGTCATAGGCCGCCACTTCGCCTGCGAAGTTGCCCGTCAAGTGGTCCGTCGCTTCGTCCAGCGTCGCGTCCAGGTGCTCCCGCCACATTTGCTTGGTTTCGTCCAAAGGCCAGAATTGCGGGTTCATTCGGTTCATCTGAACGGCGATCTCCCCTTGCCATCGTAAAGCGGCTTGTCGCCAGGGCGGACGGCTCTTAGCTGTGCATCGCTCAGCCGTGCATGTCCGCGCGCTCGTCGCGCCGGTTCGGTTCCCGGCTTTCAGATACCCCCATTTGTGCTTTTCCGTCCCCCCATCGGTACCCCCTTGAACTGTGGGTGATACTGACGGAAAGTGTAGCATGTTGGGGGTACGGTTCAGCGATCGTGCACAAAAGTGAGGTCCGGGTATTTTGGTTTGGCGGGTAGTGAATGGGTTTCTGGAGGCGGGGGTCGGAATCGAACCGGCGTAGACGGCTTTGCAGGCCGCTGCATGACCACTCTGCCACCCCGCCAGGAGCGGCGGCCGGCGCGGCGCGGGAACACGCGAACCGGCAAAACGAAAAGGGAGAGCGGCGCGCTCTCCCTCAATGAAACTGGAGCGGGAAACGAGTCTCGAACTCGCGACCTCAACCTTGGCAAGGTTGCGCTCTACCAACTGAGCTATTCCCGCGTCGGGCAGCTCTCGAATTATAGCGCAATCGACCTTGCTGTCAAAATCGCCGACGCCGATATTGGGCGATTCGCGCGGTCAGCATATGCGATCGTGGCGATGCGACGCACGCAGTTGCAATTGTCGTACCGGAGTGTCGGTTCAGCGGATCACGCTCGCGATCGCGCCGGCGACGTAGTCGACATTGCGCGAATTGAGCGCGGCGACGCAGATCCGACCGGTGTCGATCGCGTAGACGGAGAACTCTTCGCGCAAGCGCTGCACGTGTTGCCGGGTGAGGCCGGTGTAGGAGAACATGCCCCGCTGGGCCAGCATGTAGCGGAAGTCGGTGTTCGGGACGCGTTCGTGCAGGAGTTCCACGAGCGTGGCCCGCATCAGCTTGATGCGGTCGCGCATCGTCGCGAGTTCGGCCTCCCACAGCGCACGCAATTCGGGCGAGCCCAGCACGGTGGTCACGATCTGACCGCCGTGCGTCGGCGGCGTCGAGTAGTTGGCGCGGATGATGCGCTTCAGCTGGGACAGCACCCGTTGGGCCTCGTCCTTGTCGGAAGCAACCACGGACAATGCGCCGGCGCGCTCGCCGTAAAGCGAAAACGATTTGGAAAACGAGCTCGACACGAGCAGTGGACCTGAGGTCGCAGCGAAACTGCGGACAACAGCGGCATCCGCGTCGATGCCGTCGCCGAAACCCTGATACGCGAGGTCGACGAAAGGCAGAAGGCCGCGTTCCCGAACGACCTCGACGATGCGCGCCCACTGCGCGGGAGTGGGATCCACTCCGGTGGGGTTGTGGCAGCAGGCGTGGAGCACGACGATCGAACCGGGCGGGAGTCGCTCGATTGCGCTCGTCCATCGCCGGGAAATCGAGGCCACGGGTCGCGGCATCGAAGTAAGGGTAGGTGTTGACCGTGAACCCGGCCAGTTCGAACAGTGCGCGATGGTTCTCCCAGCTGGGATCGCTGATCCACACCTGCGCCCCGGGCGCGAACCGGCGCAGGAAATCGGCGCCGAGCTTGAGGCCACCGGTGCCGCCCAATGCCTGTACGGTCACCGCACGGCTGCTGCGAAGGGCGTCGGACTCGGCGCCGAACAGCAACGCGCGGACCTCCCGGTCGTACGCCGCAATGCCGTCGATCGGCAGATAGCCGCGCGGAGCGGCCTGGTCGGTCATCTCGCGCTCGGCGCGTTTCACGCACTCGAGCAAAGGAATCTTGCCGCTGTCATCGCAGTACACGCCGACGCCGAGGTTGGCCTTGCGCGGGTTGGGGTCGGCATTGAACGCCTCGGTGACGCCCATGATCGGATCGCGCGGCGCGAGTTCGACGGTGGCGAGCAGCGAAGCGGCGAGGGGGGCGTTCATGGGTGGCGAGCGGGGCAAGGAAAGAAAACGTATTGTACCGTGCCTCCGCGACGTCCCTCCGATCGGCTGGTCTTCAGTCGAGCAACCGCGTTTGCACCACGCCCCAGGTCGCCCCGATCCACAGCGCTGCGAACGCGATCGAATCTCGACAGCGCCAGGCGCGAAGGCTAACGTGCCTTGCTTGCGCCGGCAAACCGGTGGCGACGCCGGCCGCCGCCAATGCCGTAATCGGCACTCCACGCCATGATTCCCGACTCTACCTCCAAGCTCCCTCCAGTTACTGCGCTCAGGACGCTGGTGCGTATCGGCGCCTACCTGAAACCCTACCGGCCGCAAGTGCTCTATGCGGCGGTCGCGCTGATCGTCGCAGCGGGGGCCGTGCTGGCAGTGGGACAGGGCCTCAAGGGTGTCATCGACCGCGGCTTCGGCGCGGGCAACGCGGCGGAACTCGATCGCACGTTGGCATTGATGCTCGCGGTGGTCCTCGTGATGGCGGCAGCGACCTTCACGCGGTTCTACTTCGTTTCCTGGATCGGCGAACGGGTGACGGCCGACCTGCGACGCGCGGTTTTCGACCACCTGCTGAAATTGCCGCCGAGCTTCTTCGAGCTGACGCGGACCGGCGAGGTGATCTCGCGCCTGACCAACGACACCGCGATCCTCGAGACCGTAATCGGGTCGAGCGCGTCGATGGCGATCCGCAATTTGCTGCTGCTGATCGGGGGTCTCGTGATGCTCGCGATCACCAGTCCGAAGCTCACACTGCTCGTCCTGGCCGGCGTGCCGCTCGTTGTCGCGCCGATCCTGCTGTTCGGACGGCGCGTGCGCAAGCTCGCGCGCGCGAGCCAGGATCGCGTCGGCGACGTCGGTGCGTACGTCGACGAGGCGCTGCACGAGATTCGCACCGTGCAGGCGTACGGACACGAGCCGGTAGACCGAGCCCGCTTCGCCGATCGGGTGGAAGCCGCGTTCGCAACCGCCATCGAGAGGATTCGGCAGCGTGCGGCGCTGGTCGCCACGGTGATCGTGCTTGTATTCGGCGCGGTGGGCGTCATCCTGTGGATCGGCGGCCACGACGTCGTCGCCGGCCGGCTCAGCGCCGGGGACCTGTCGGCGTTCGTGTTCTACGCGGTCATCGTCGCGAGCGCGGTCGGCACGATCAGCGAGGTCGTCGGCGACCTCCAGCGCGCGGCCGGGCGCCACCGAGCGATTGTTCGAGTTGCTGGCGGCGGAGCCCGCGATCCGCTCGCCCGAGCATCCGGTTGCGCTACCCGCGCCGGCGCAGGGCACGGTCGCTTTCGAGCGTGTCGTATTTCACTATCCATCGCGGCCGGACACGCGCGCGCTCGACGAATTCACGCTCGAAGTGCGACCGGGAGAGAACGTCGCGCTGGTCGGGCCGTCCGGCGCCGGCAAGACCACGGTCTTCCAGCTGCTGCTGCGTTTCTACGATCCGCAATCCGGCTCCGTGCGGATCGACGGCGTCGACTTGAAAGCCGCCGACCCGCGCGAGGTGCGCTCGCGAATCGCGGTCGTGCCGCAGGATCCGGTGATCTTCGCGACCAGCGTCCTCGAGAACGTGCGCTACGGCCGTCCCGAAGCGACGGAGGCCGACGTGCGCGCCGCGTGCGAGGCGGCCTACGCGGCAGAATTCATCGCCGAGCTTCCGCACGGGTACGAAAGCGAACTGGGCGAGCGGGGCGTACGGTTGTCGGGCGGGCAGCGGCAGCGCCTCGCGATCGCACGGGCGATCCTCGCCGATCGGCCGATCCTGCTGCTCGACGAAGCGACCAGTGCGCTCGATGCGCAAAGCGAGCGCGTCGTGCAGCTTGCGCTCGAGCGGTTGATGGCCAGGCGTACGGTGCTGATCATCGCGCATCGGCTGGCGACGGTGCGGCACGCCGACCGGATCGCCGTGATGGAGCAAGGCCGCCTGGTCGCGGTTGGCACCCACGACGAGCTCCTGACCACGAGCCCGCTCTACGCGCGACTCGCGGCCCTGCAGTTCGGCGCTGCGTCTGCGGCCGTGGCGGCGACCGCGGAACGGCTCCCTCTGCCGTGAACGGTACATCGGGGAGTCAATTCCAATAGAGGTATGAGCCTGAACGAGCCGAGTTCGGGGTGAGTCTCAAGCGGCGTTTCTGGATCGTTTGTGGATGGAAAGGAAGAGGTGGCTGCGCGCTTTGTTTAGCCGGGCCGCGGCCTCGTTGTCGGACATGCTGGCCGCTTGGCGGCGTAAGGAAGCGAGGGTAACCCCCGGGCGCAAGAACTGCGGGACCCGTTCCAGGGTGGCCAGTTTCTCGAAGGGGGTCATCACCAGACGCTGTGGGTAGCGTTTGCGGATCTTGCCCTTGGCGTCGATGCGCTCCTCGGCGAATAGGCAGGGCCGATGGAAATTGAGGTACGGGTTGAGGTACTCGGCGCAGAAGGCATTGACCGCCGTGGCGAAGCATTGCGGGATGTGCGCGTAGCCCAGATGCTTGCGAATGACCGCACCGTTCTTGGTTTCGACCAAGCCGTTGTCGTTGGCGTGGCGCGGCCGGGACTTGGTGAATTCCACCCGTAACTTCTCGAGCATCCTGGCCACCTGATGGTTGATGTACTCGGAGCCGTTGTCGGCATGGAAGCCGAGAATCGCGAAGGGGAACCCGGCCAGCAGGGCTTCGAGCACCGGCAGCAGATACGCCTCGCTGAGCTTCTCGCAGGTGGCCACCAGTTCCCATTGGGTCAGGCAATCCACGGCGTTGATGTGATAGACGCCCTTCACCCCGTCCTGCTCGCCCTGATGCACGCTGTCGATGCGAATGAAGCCCGGCCGCCCCTCGGGCGCGGGCGCCCGGCGCTCGCCGATGCCAACCTGGGTCGCACGGGTCTTGGTCCACTCCCGCCGGCGCTCGGTGTAGCCGCGGCGCTTGCGCAGGTTGTACAAATGCGCGGTGGAGATCGTCGCCCAGCGGGCGTAGCGGCCATCGCCATAGCTCGCCAGTGCGCGCTGCATCAAGTGCCGGGTGGCCGGCCCCGAGAGCGTGCCGTGCAGCGTGTCGGTGGCCGCCAGCAGCGCCACATCGGCGTCGGTGTAGCGGCGGGCAAAGCCGTGCGTCGGCGCGCGATAACCCTTCTTGAGCGCTCCCCTTCGGGCACGCTTGATCAAGCGCACCAGCTGCGGCCGCGAGTAACCGGTGGTGCGCATCAGGTAGCGCACCACCAGCCCCTTGTCCACCCGCTTGAGCCGGGCGTAGCCAAACCGGCGCACGACGCCTTCGACGTGCCGATAGCGATCCTCGTCCTTGCCGCATCGCCGAAACTCGACTCCCGCCGTCCCCGCAACAAACTGCCGCAACTGCGGCAACGTCACCAACCGCTCTTCGTTCATATCGATCACCATGCCCCCGATGATCGATCCAGCTACCCCGCTTCAGGCTCATACCTCGTTGGAAACACGGCCTCCGTCCAGACTCATACCCTATTGGAAAAGACTCGGGGGCGCGCCGCAACCGCGCGACGCGGTAACATACACGGTTCACCTGCAACCGCATCGATCGCCGCATCCATGCTCGTCACGTTCCCGGACAGTCCCTACCAGCTCTTCAAGCCGTTCGAGCCCGCTGGCGATCAGCCGGAGGCGATCACGAAGCTCGTCGAGGGCCTCAGCGACGGGTTGGCGTTTCAGACGCTGCTCGGCGTGACGGGATCGGGCAAGACGTTCACCATGGCGAACGTGATCGCGCGCACCGGCCGGCCCGCGCTCGTCCTCGCGCCCAACAAGACGCTCGCCGCCCAACTTTATTCGGAGTTCCGCGAGTTCTTCCCGCACAACGCGGTCGAGTACTTCGTCTCCTATTACGACTATTACCAGCCGGAGGCCTACGTTCCATCGCGCGATCTGTACATCGAAAAGGATAGCTCGATCAACGAGCACATCGAGCAGATGCGCCTCTCGGCGACCAAGGCGATTCTCGAGCGGCCCGACTGCGTGATCGTCGCGACAGTCTCGGCGATCTACGGTATTGGCGACCCGTCCGAGTACCACAGCATGATCCTGCACGTGAAGGAGGGCGATGCGCTGACGCAGCGCGAGGCGATCAAGCGGCTGACGGAGATGCAGTACGCGCGCAACGAGGCCGATTTCCGGCGCGGCACCTTCCGCGTTCGCGGCGACGTGCTCGATGTCTTCCCCGCGGAGCATGCGGAGAACGCCGTGCGCATTTCGCTGTTCGACGACGAAGTCGAGTCGCTGCAGCTCTTCGACCCGCTTACCGGACACATCAAGCAGCGGATCTCGCGCTTCACGGTATTCCCGTCGAGCCACTACGTCACCGGGCGGCAGAAGGTGCTCGACGCGATCGAGGCCGTCAAGGCCGAGCTCGTGCAGCAGAAGGAGTTCTTCGTGGGCCAGATGAAGCTCATCGAGGCGCAACGGATCGAGCAGCGGACGCGCTTCGATCTCGAGATGATGACGGAGATCGGCTTCTGCAAGGGCATCGAGAACTACTCGCGCCACCTGTCCGGGCGGCGCGCCGGGGAGCCACCGCCCACGCTGATCGATTACCTGCCGTCGAAGTCGCTGCTGTTCGTCGACGAGAGCCACGTGACGATTCCGCAGACCGGAGGAATGTACAAGGGCGATCGTGCGCGCAAGGAGAACCTGGTCAACTACGGTTTCCGGTTGCCCTCGGCGCTCGACAACCGGCCGTTGCGCTTCGACGAATTCGAGCGCCTTCTGCCGCAGACCATCTTCGTGTCGGCCACGCCCGCCGATTACGAGCGCAAGCACTCGGGACAGGTGGTGGAGCAGGTCGTGCGTCCGACCGGTCTCGTCGACCCCGCGCTCGACGTGCGCCCCGCGCAGACGCAGGTCGACGATCTGCTCTCCGAGATCGGACTCCGCGTCGAGCTGCGCGAGCGCGTACTGGTGACGACCCTTACCAAGCGCATGGCCGAGGATTTGACCGATTACCTCAACGAGCATGGCGTGCGGGTCCGCTACCTCCACTCGGATATCGACACTGTCGAGCGCGTGGAGATCATCCGTGACCTGCGCCTCGGAGAATTTGACGTCCTGGTCGGGATCAACCTGCTGCGCGAGGGCCTCGACATCCCCGAAGTGTCGTTGGTCGCAATTCTCGATGCGGACAAGGAGGGCTTCCTGCGCGCCGAGCGTTCGCTGATCCAGACCATCGGGCGCGCGGCCCGGCACATCAACGGAAGGTGCATCCTCTACGCCGATGTGATGACCGACTCGATGCGCGCGGCCATCGACGAAACGACGCGCCGACGCGAGAAGCAGCTCGCCTGGAACGCGAAGATGGGCATCACGCCGGCCGGTGTCCAGAAGCGGATCAAGGACATCATCGACGGCGTCTACGATGCCGACGCGGGGAAGAAGCAGCTGCGGGCCGAAAAAGCGCGCGCCAAGTACGAGTCGATGCCGGAGAAAGATCTGGAACGGGAGCTGAAGCGTCTGGAAAAGGAAATGCAGGAGGCGGCGAAGAACCTCGAGTTCGAGAAGGCCGCGCAACTGCGCGACCGGCTCTTCGAGCTGAAGGAAGCCCTGTTCGGCGTGACGTTGCCGGTGGAGACCTGAGTTAGCTTTTGCAGCCAGCCGCCTGCGGGATCGCGGTACCAATCCTAAAAAGCGAGCCTCAGGCCGGCCCCGGCCGGCACGTTCGTCGGTGCCTTCCCGGTTCGTCCCGCGTCAGTCGCGTTGGGTTGCACGATCGCACGCGGCCGACGATACTCATGTGCCATGCGTTCCAGCGAGCGAATCGTCGACCCCGATGCCAGCGTGCTCTTCGTCTGCATGGGCAATATCTGCAGATCGCCGACTGCCGAGGGCGTATTTCGTACGGTCGCGGAACGGGCAGGACTTGCCGCTCGGGTCAGGGCCGCCTCGGCGGGTGTCGGGGACTGGCACGTCGGTTCCCCGCCGGATCGGCGCGCAATTCAGGCGGCGCGACGGCGAGGGTACGATCTGACGGCGCTGCGCGCGCGCCAGTTTGAGACCGGCGATTTCGCGCGCTTTGGCTGGATCCTGGCGATGGATCGTGCGAACCTGAAGGCACTCGAAGCGATGCGTCCGCACGCCTTCGGCGGACATCTCGGGTTGCTGCTCGATTTCGCACCCGAGCTCGGAACGCGCGAAGTGCCCGATCCGTACTACGGAGGTCCCGCCGGCTTCGAGCACGTCCTCGACCTCGTCGAGGCTGCAAGCGCTGCGCTGCTCGTGCGGCTGCAGACGGCACTCGCGCGCCCGTGATGCGGTCGAACGCTTTGCGGCGGCTTCAGTAGATGCCGACCGAGAGCCCCGCGGCGAGCGTCGCGCCGATCTCCGCGCAACGTTCGAGGATGTCGGCCGGCACCGTTTGTGGCTGTGCCGTGACGCCGCTCTTGTAGATGTGACCGGGGTGCACCTTGTTGAGCCGGAGTCCCGTCGCAACCCGATCGACCTGCAGCATCGCGCCGGTGCCGTCGGTGCCCGCACACACCAGCACCGTGTATGGCCGTCCCTCGAGCTTGCCCTCGCAGGGGTAGTAGATCCGCTCGAGGAAATCCTTGACCATGCCTGCCATGCCGCCGAAGTTCTCGGAGGTCGCAAAGAGTATCGCGTCGGCCCCGATGATGTCGTCGATCCCCGCGTCGGCTGCGCGCATGAGCACGCTGTCGATGTCCCCGATCGATTGCGCGCCACGCCAGGCGGCCTCGGCGAGCTGTATCGTGCCGCCGAATTGGGTGTGATAGACGATCAGCAGGCGTTTCATTGTCGGACCGTCGATCCGGACGATGGCATCGGCAGATGAAAAGAAGGCGGGCACTCGAGCCCGCCTTCATTCGGCCGCAAAGCTCGCTTCCGGTCAGGCGGGAGGCGGTGGCGGCTCCTTGTGCGTTTCCACCAGCTGCAACGGTTCAGCCGCAATCTCGATGCGTGGTGGGCGCACCCGGCGCGGACCGGCCGGCAACTCCGGATCAGGTGCCGGGGGCGGCGCCTTGTGGGCGGTTTCGACGAGCACCAGTCCGGATTCCGGCGGGAGCGTGAGGGACACCGGCGGCAATTCCGGAATCGGTCGCGGCGCAACGATCGGTCGTGGCTCGGGCACCGGTTCCGCAGCGTGCCGAACGGGTACCGGCGCATCGGCGGGCGCGGCGATCGATGGCGGTGGAGTAATCTCGCTCGCTGCCATCTGTGTCGCGGGTTCGGTCAACTGCGGCGCAACCGCCGGCGGTGCAGATTCGATGCGCTCATGCGGCACTTCGTTATCGGCGGAACGCGGCCCGAACACGGGAGCGTCGGGAGCGGTGAGCGATGCCGCGGTTTCCGGTTCCCGCGGCGCACCGTCCGGCCGGTCGCGATCCGGTCGTTCGCCGCGTTCTCCACGTCCGCGACGGCGGTCACGACGGCGACGGGGGCCGTCGCGGCCTTCGGCGGCAGGCGCTCCGGCATCGACGGGACGCACCATGCCGGGCTCCGCCGCTTCGATTGCCGGCAACACGGCATCGCCCGCGGGGGGCGCCGCCGGACGCTGTTCCCGCGGCGGACGTGGCTCGCGCGGCGGACGCGGCTCGCGCGGCGGCTGTCCTTCGCGCGCTTCCCGCGGCGGGCGCGGCTCGCGCGGCGGGCGCGGCTCGCGTGGCGGCTGTCCTTCGCGCGCTTGTTGTGGATCGCGACGCTGCGCTCCACCCTGAGGTTGTTGCGGCCCGCGCGGGGATTGCTGTTGGGCGTCACGCGGCCCTTGCGGCCGCTGCTCGCCGCGCGCGCCCCGCTGGTCGCGGCCCTCGCCCCGGCGTTCGTCCCGTCGGCCATCGCGCCGATCCTGGCCGCGACCGCGCTCGCCACGCTGGTCTCGACCTTCACGCCGCGGTTCGCGCGTTTCGCGCGGCGGTTCGGCACGCGCTTCGGGCGCCGGGAGCGCGGGTCTGCCGCGGAACCAGCGCAGCATTCCGGCGAACCAGCTTCCCGACGCGGGTGCCGGGGCTGGCGCTGGAGCGGCAGCACGCGGTTCTGCCGGCAAGGGCGCCGGCTGCGCGGGCGTGATGCCCTTGACGACGGCTTCCTGCCGCGGCTCCTTCGCCTCTTCCTTCATCTGCTTCGCGAGATCGGTCTCCTGCGGCTGTTCGACGAGATCGAACGACAGCGGCAGCGGCTCGCTCTGATTCAGATCGTCGTGACGCAGCCGCTGCACCGAGTAGTTCGGCGTTTCGAGATGCCGGTTCGGCACCAGCAGCACGTTGACCTTGAACCGCGTCTCGATCGACAACACCTCGGTGCGCTTTTCATTGAGGAGGTAGGTGCCGACATCCACGGGCACCTGTGCTACGACCTGTGCGGTGTTCTCCTTCATCGCCTCTTCCTGCAGGATCCGCAGGATGTGGAGCGCCGTCGATTCGGTGCCGCGGATGTGGCCGATGCCGTGGCAGCGCGGACAGGCGATGTACGCGGACTCCGCGAGCGCCGGGCGCAGCCGCTGGCGCGAGAGCTCCATCAGTCCGAAACGCGAGATCTTGCCGAGCTGCACGCGTGCGCGGTCGTACTTGAGCGCATCCTTCAGCCGCAGTCTCGACTTCGCGCTGGTTCTTCGCACTCTCCATGTCGATGAAGTCGATGACGATGAGCCCGCCGAGGTCGCGAAGCCGCAGCTGCCGCGCGATCTCGTCGGCGGCCTCGAGGTTGGTGTTGAACGCAGTGGTCTCGATATCCCCGGCCTTGGTCGCGCGCGCGGAGTTGACGTCGACGGAAACCAGCGCCTCGGTGTGGTCGATCACGATCGCGCCGCCGGAGGGCAGGGGGACCTGCCGTGCATACGCGGTCTCGATCTGGTGCTCGATCTGGAATCGCGAGAACAGCGGCACGTCGTCCTTGTACAGCTTCACGCGATGCACGTTGGCCGGCATCACGTGGCTCATGAACTGCTGCGCCTGCTCGTGGATCGCCTCGGTGTCGATCAGGAGCTCGCCGATATCCGGGTGGAAGTAGTCGCGGATCGCCCGAATGACGAGGCTCGATTCCTGATAGATCAGGAAGGCACCGGACTGCAGCTTCGACGCGTCCTCGATCGCGCGCCACAGCTGCAGCAGGTAGTTGAGGTCCCACTGCAGCTCTTCGCTGCTGCGGCCGATGCCCGCCGTCCGGGCAATCACGCTCATCCCGGAAGGCACGTCGAGGTCGGCGATCGCGTCGCGCAGTTCGTTGCGCTCCTCGCCCTCGACACGACGCGAAACGCCGCCGCCGCGGGGGTTGTTAGGCATCAGCACGAGATAACGGCCGGCCAGCGAGATGTAGGTCGTCAGCGCCGCGCCCTTGCTGCCGCGCTCGTCCTTGTCGACCTGGACGATGAGTTCCATGCCTTCGCGGAGCTGGTCCTGGAACCGCCCGCGCCCGCCGCCCCCGCCTGCTTCGCCATCGCCTTCGTCGGCACCGTTGCCGCCACGCCCCTTGAGATACTGGCGGGCGATCTCCTTGAACGGCAGGAATCCGTGCCGGTCGGTCCCGTAGTCGACGAAGCATGCCTCGAGGCTGGGCTCGACCCGCGTAATGACCCCTTTGTAGATGTTGCTCTTGCGTTGCTCCTTGCTCGCGGATTCGATGTCGAGGTCGATCAGTTTCTGGCCGTCGACGATCGCCACCCGGAGCTCCTCCGCCTGGGTGGCGTTGAACAGCATGCGTTTCATGGCATCTTCCCGGCGCGGGTCCGGCCGGGCTTGGGCGGGGTCGAAGCAGAGTGCCGCGCGCTGCGCGGCGTGACGCTATCGTGCGGCGGACGCGGGCGAAGACCGCCGTGCCGGCAGCGGGGGCTGCGGGCAGACGAGAGCGGAACGGACGCGTTGTGGCATTGGCATGGCGTCGGCCTCGCGCGAGGCGAGGTGGTTCGATCTCGTGGTGACGAAGGGCTTCGTGATTGCGTTCAAGCGGGTCATGCTCGGGGCGCTACGCCGCCACGCCTGCGCGCGGAAGGGACACAGAGCCGGGAGCCAAGAAATCTTCGCTGGGTGCGCCGCGCAATGCGCCGCTTCGAACCGGCCGCAAGCCGGGTGCGGAGACTGCGCTCTTCCTTTAACATCGCTACTTTTCCGGGGCGCAACGCCCGGACGGTGAGCGGATATAACCGGTGGCCGGTTTACGCAACATGCGACGGCCGACTTATGCCCCGCAGCGCGGGGCTTTCGCTTCGGCCGGTGGAACCGGGCCCATGATCAAGGCCGGTATCGCCTTGCGGCCGCAATCGATCGATCGTGCCGGGGCCGAAGCGCGTTGCAGCGGACAATTATAAGCAAATGAATGATTTAAGCAAGGATGCTGTCACCTGGCTTGCGGTGGGCGAGGAAGCGGAAGGGCAGCGCATCGACAACTTCCTGGTGAAGATCCTCAAGGGCGTCCCGAAAAGCCACGTGTACCGGATCCTGCGTAGCGGTGAAGTTCGCGTCAATCGCCGGCGAGTCGGTCCTGCGGTTCGGCTCGCGGCCGGGGACCAGTTGCGCATACCGCCGATCCGGGTCGCGGCTCCGGCGGCGCGGTCCGTGCGCGCGCCGCGCGCTGCGGGCGTCGTGCCCCCCGTCCTGTTCGAGGACGACGCGCTGATTGCACTCGACAAGCCGGCAGGACTCGCGGTGCACGGCGGCAGCGGCATCAGCTTCGGCGTCATCGAGCGCTTGCGGCAAGCGCGGCCGGACGCCAGGTTTCTCGAGCTCGTGCATCGCCTGGATCGCGACACGTCCGGAGTATTGCTCGTCGCCAAGAAGCGGTCGGCGCTGGTCGAGTTGCACGCTCAACTCCGCTCGGGGCGCGTCGACAAGCGCTACTACGTCCTGGTTCGCGGCAAGTGGCGCGAAGCGCTTCGCACGGTCGAGCTCGCGTTGGAACGGTATGTGACCGGGGAAGGCGAGCGTCGCGTGCGGGTGGACCGCGATGGGCGCGTCGCACGCACGGTCTTTCGTCGCGTGCGGACATGGCCGCACGCCGACCCGCCCGTCGCGTTGCTCGAGGCCGAGCTCGAAACGGGGCGCACCCATCAAATACGGGTGCACTTGAGCCATCTCGGCTATCCGCTTGCCGGTGACGACAAGTATGGCGATTTCCCCTGGAACCGGCTGCTCACCAAGCAGGGCCTGAAGCGGATGTTCCTCCACGCGCATCGCGTGCGCTTCGCGCATCCACGGGACGGCCGCGAGGTTGCGATCGAAGCGCCGCTTGCGCCTGACCTGGCGCGCTTCGTGGCGCAGCTCGATGCCGCGGCGGGGGCGAAGGACGTCGGAACCCATGCCCATTGAAATCGCGCCTCGTCGGTTTCGGTTCGTCGTCTTCGACTGGGACGGCACGCTGGTCGATTCGACCGCGATCATCGCCAGTTCGCTGCGCCGGGCTTGCCACGACATCGGCGAGCCGGTACCGGACGACGCGATGGCGCGGTACGTGATCGGGCTGGGGCTCGCCGACGTGCTGCGCCACGTCGCGCCCGGATTGCCGCGCGAGCGACAACGCGACCTCGCCGAGCGCTACCGATTCCACTACCTGTCTCGCGATCCGGATATACCGCTGTTCGCCGGCGTGCGCGAGATGCTCGATGAGCTCGAGGCCGCGGGCTGCCTGCTCGCCATCGCCACCGGCAAGACGCGCGCGGGGCTCGATCGGGCGCTCGCGCAACAGGGCGTAGCGCATCGATTCGTCGCGACACGTTGTGCCGACGAGAGCCCACCGAAGCCGCACCCCGGGATGCTGCTGCACCTGATGGAGCGCGTCGGAGTCGATCCGGAGGCGACGCTGATGATCGGTGACACCACGCACGACCTCGAGCTCGCGCGCAACGCAGGCGTCGCCGCACTTGCGGTAACGTACGGCGCGCACGAATCCGCGGGCCTTGCGCACTTCGGTCCGCTTGCGACGCTGCACTCGACCGCGGAGCTCCGCCAATGGCTGCGTGTGAACGCGTGATCGCCGCGAGCGGGGACCTGGCCGATGGCGGGGTCGGCGTTCGCTTCACGACGGAACGCCAGGGCCGGACGATCGCGGGCTTCGCGATCCGGTACGATGGGCAGGTGTACGCCTATGCCAACGCCTGCGCGCACCGGGCGATCGAGCTCGATTGGGTTCCCGGCCTGTTTTTCGACCACGAGGGTGCCCATCTCGTCTGCTCGATGCATGGCGCCCTCTACGAGCCGCACACCGGGCGTTGCGTCGCAGGGCCCTGCGTGGGCGCGGTGCTGGCAAGGCTTGCCGGTGCGCGAGCGTGCCGGCGAGGGCAGCATCGTGCTGATCGAAGACGGCACCTCGAAAGACGTGCCGAAAGTTCAGGAACGGGACGCGTCATGGCTGACGAAAACTGGGAACGCTCGCTCATCGAACAGCTCGCCGCCGAGGCGTTGGCCGAGCGGCGGCGGGCGCGGCGTTGGGGGATCTTCTTCAAGTTCGTGACGCTCGGACTCGCCGCAGCGACACTGCTCGTCGTGCTGAGCGTCTTCGCGGCAAGGCAGCGGATTTGCCTGGACCGCTGCACGGGACTCGTCGACGTACGGGGAGAGCTTGCCGCGGATGGGCCGGCGAGTGCCGAGCGGGTCATCACGGGCTTGCAGGGCGCGTTCAAGCACGCCGGAACCAAGGGCGTGATCCTGCGCATCAACAGTCCCGGCGGCAGCCCGGTGCAGGCGGGGCAGATCTACGACGAGGTCCGCCGGCTGCGGACATTGCATCCGGAAACGCCCGTGGCGGCCGTGGTCGAGGAGATCGCCGCGTCCGGCGGGTATTACGTCGCTGCGGCGGCAGACAACATCTACGTCGACAAGGCAAGCGTCGTGGGGTCGATCGGAGTCATCGTCGATGGCTTCGGGTTCACGGGCGCGATGGAAAAGCTTGGCGTCGACCGGCGCGTCGTGACCGCGGGTGAGAACAAAGCCTTCTTCGACCCGTTCGAGCCGGTCGATCCGAAGCAGCGCGACTATATCCAGGGCATGATCGACGAGGTGCACGAGCAGTTCATCACGGCGGTAAAGGCGGGGCGCGGCAAGCGCTTGAACGAAGCGACTCCCGGGCTTTTCTCCGGACTTGTCTGGAATGGCAACCCGGGCGATCGAGCTGGGGCTCGCGGACGCTCTGGGAACCGTCGACAGCGTCGCGCGCGATGTGTTCAAGGCGGAGGAAATCGTCGATTTCACGCCGGAGGACAATCTGGCCGAGCGTTTCGCGCGGCGGTTCGGCGCTGCCTTCGGCGGCCAGTTCGCGGCGGCGGTAAGGCAGACCGGATGGGCGTTGCGGTAACTTCCGACCCGCTCGCGGGCTGTTCCTCAGGTCCGGGGTGAGGGCAATCCGACGACCCGGTCCCCGGGCCTGATCGAGCGCTCGGCGAACCACCCCTTGCGCATCTCGAGCGCGTACCCGACGGGACCCTTCGACCAGTGCGACGTCTCGTCGTGCGGAGCCATGTCGTCGATGTTCGCGATGCTCCCGTCCGCGGCGATGAAGGCGATCGACAGCGGGATGAACGTGTTCTTCATCCAGAAGCTGCGACGCTCCACCCGCTCGAACACGAACAGCATCCCGTGGTCCGGCTTCAGGCTGAATCGGTGCATGAGGCCCGTCGCCTGCTGCTCCGGTGTCGTCGCGACTTCGGCGACGATCTTGTGGCCATTGATCGAGAGCGTGACGGTCGGCAGTTCGGCCGCGCCAGGGGCGTTGGGCGACGCCATGACGATGAGACACGCGGCGAGAAACCGCACCGCATTGCGGATCATGGGGCCCAGCTCCTGAGCTCCGTCCGTGCGCGCCGCTGATAGACAAGCCAGAGGGCGAAACTCGCGAGTGTGAATCCCGCCATCCCGAGCGCCAGCGCCCGCGTGGAATGCGCGAGCAGCGGCGCGACGCTGCCCGCGTTTACGGCGGAGAGCATGAAGTTGACGAAGCCCTGCAGCGACGAGGCGAGTCCGCGCATCGTCGGGAACAGATCGAGCAGGATCAGCGTAACGGAGGGCATGACGATACTGGTCCCCGTGGCATAGATCATGACCGGCAGCACATTCCAGGGAACTCCCGGGGCGACGTGCCAACAGAGCGCGAGGTTGGCCGCGACTCCCGCGAACATGATCGCATAGCCGAGCCGGATCGTGCGTTGCGGGGAAAGCCGTCCGGCGAGTCGCCCCGACAACGTGGCGCCGACCATGATCCCGGCAATCATCGGCACGAACAGCCATGCGAAGCCCCAGGTCGACACGCCGAGCAAATCCGAGCAGGAACGCGGGGGCGCTGGCGATGTACAGGAAGAACCCCGAGAAATTGAGCGCGGGAATGAAGACGAGCAACAGGAAATCGAGCCGCATCGACACGGCACGATAGTTGTGCCAGAGCGCACGCGGATGCAAACGGCTGTCGGGCAGCGGGCGGCAAGGTTTCCGGCAGGCGCAGCGCGGCCCACACGAGCACGCCGAGCACCAGGGCCAGCAGCACCCAGAAGATCGAGCGCCAGCCCAGGAGGTTGAGCAGCGCACCGCCCAGGATCGGGGCCAGCGCGGGTGCGATGCCGAACACGAGCGTCGTCTGCGACATCAGGCGCTGCGCTTCGGGCCCATGGAAGGCGTCGCGGATGATCGCGCGTCCGACGACGAGTCCGGTTCCCGCCGACAGTCCCTGGAGGGCGCGAAACAGCCACAACGACTCGATGTTGCCCGCGATCGCGCACCCGAGCGTGGCCACGGCATAGACGGCGAGCCCGCCGAGCACGACCGCTCGCCGCCCCAACGCGTCGGACAGCGCGCCGTGCCAGAGCATCATCGCCGCGAAGGCGAACAGGAACGCCGACAACGTCTGCTGGACGGCGATCGGCGAAGCGCCGAACTCCTGCGCGATGGCGGGAAACGCCGGCAGGTAGGCGTCGACGGCGAAAGGGCCGAGCATCGACAGCGACGCGAGCAGTGCCGCGAGCGACCAGGTCCGCCGTGGCGGGCTCATCGGCACGGTCCGCGCGTGGCGCCGCCTGTGTCGACCGCGCCGCTCACTTCACACCGGAGGCGGTCGCACCAGCGAGCGCGGCATCGACGGCGGCGCGATCGAGCGCCGGGGCAAACAGCGCGATGAAATCGTAGATGTAGCCGCGCAGGAAGACGCCGCGCCGCAAGGCGAGTCGCGTCGTCGACGGCGCGAACAGGTGCGCGGCGTCGAGCTTCTCGAACGCGGTGTCACGGGCCGGATCGTAGGCCATCTGGGCGATGATGCCGACCCCCATGCCCAGCTCGACGTACGTCTTGATCACGTCCGAGTCCAGCGCGGTCAGCACCACGTTCGGCGCGAGGCCCTCGGCATCGAACGCGGCGTTGATCTGCGAGCGACCGGTGAACGTGTAGTCGTAGGTGACGATCGGGTAGCGCGCCAGCGCCTTCAACGTCAGCGGCCGCACGGCCGCGAGCGGATGCCCGCGCGGGACGAGCACGCAGCGGTTCCACTGGTAACACGGCAGCGTCACGAGCTCGGGGAACGAGCGCAAGCGCCTCGGTCGCGATGCCCACGTCGGCGTCGCCGCGCACGGTCTGCTCCGCGACCTGCACGGGATTGCCCTGGTGCAGCTCGAGCTTGACCTTCGGAAAGCGGTCGGCGAAGCGGCGCAGCACCGGTGGCAGCACGTAACGCGCCTGCGTATGCGTCGTGGCGATGGCGAGCGTTCCCTCGGCCTCGCTCTTGAACTCGGCACCGACCCGCTTGAGGTTGCCGAGCTCCCTCAACGCCCGCCGCGCAATGGCGACGACGGCATCGCCGGCGGGCGTCAACGAAGCGAGTCGCTTCCCCTGCCGGATGAAGACGCGCACCCCGATCTCGTCCTCGAGTTGCCGGATCTGCTTGCTGATCCCGGGCTGCGAGGTGTGCAGCGCCGCCGCGGCATCCGAGACGTTGAGGCCGTGATCGACGATGGCGCACAGGTAGCGCAGCTGCTGGATGTTCACGAACGCGTAGCCGGCATCGGGTTAGAATCGCTGAAGGAGAATCCGCGCGGTCGCGCCGTGCGTCCCATTGGAATTATAGGGGTGTGCCGGACCGGTGGCGGCCGCTCCCGCCGCCGCAGGCGTCATGGCCCAGTTCTTCCAGATCCATCCTGTCGATCCGCAGCCACGCCTGATCCGGCAGGCCGCGGCCATACTGCGCTCCGGTGGCGTGATCGCTTACCCGACCGACTCGAGCTATGCGCTGGGTTGCCACATCGGCGATGCACACGCGGCGAGGCGCATCCGCGAGCTGCGCGACGTCGGCGCCACGCACCATCTCACGCTCGTGCTCTCCGACCTTTCCGAGATCGGCCATTTCGCGCGCCTCGACAACTGGCAATTCCGGATCGTGCGACAGGGAACCCCGGGCCGCTACACGTTCCTGTTGCCGGCCACGCGCGAGGTCCCGCGCCGGCTGCAGCATCCGAAGCGCAGCACCGTCGGTGTTCGCGTGCCCGACCATGCGGTGGTGCAGGCGCTGCTCGCGGAGCTGCGCGAGCCGATCCTGTCGTCGACGCTGATCCTGCCGGGCGCCGAGGAGCCCTTGAACGACGCCGAGGCGATTCGCGAGGCGATCGGGGCCTCGATCGACCTCGTCATCGATGCCGGCGCCTGCCTGGCCGCGCCGACGACCGTCGTCGACCTTGCAGTCGTGCCGCCGGTCATTACACGGCTTGGATCCGGCGATCCGGCGCGCCTCGGGCTCGTGTAAGTGTGGCCAGCGAGATTCTCGGGTAGAATGCGCGGCTAATGGATTTTGCGTCGCTTGAGAGGATCGCGCTGGCCGCGGTCCCGATAATCCTGGCGATCACAGTACACGAAGCGGCCCATGGCTATGTCGCCAGGATGTTCGGCGACAGCACCGCGTGGATGTTGGGCCGCGTCACGCTGAACCCGCTGAAGCACATCGACCCGATCGGGACGGTGGTGGTGCCGCTTGCGACTCTGATGCTGGGCGGCATCCTGTTCGGCTGGGCGAAGCCGGTGCCGGTGAATTTCAACAATCTGCGCCATCCCAAGCGCGACATGTTCTGGGTTGCCGCGGCCGGACCCGGCGCCAATTTGGCGATGGCGTTGCTGTGGGCGATCGTGTTCGGCCTCGCATCGGGCCGCGGACCGCTCGCCAGTGCCGGATTGCAGGTAATGAGCCTCATCGGAGTCGGCATCAATGTTGCTCTCATGGTATTGAACCTGCTGCCGATTCTGCCGCTCGACGGCGGAAGGATCGCGGTGAGCCTGTTGCCGCACTCGCTCGCGGTTCCCTTCGCGCGAACCGAGCGCTACGGCTTCTTCATCGTCATCGGGCTGCTCGTCACCGGCGTGCTGGGGATCGTCATCGGGCCGCTCGGCAACGCGGTAACGGCGCTGATCGAGACCGTCACCGGCGTCCGTCTGCCCGGCGCTTTCTAGCCCGGCAAGACATCATGTACGCCGACCGCGTGTTATCGGGCATGCGCCCGACGGGACGGATGCACATCGGCCACTACCACGGCGCGCTCAAGAACTGGGTGCGACTGCAGGAGGAGTACGAATGCTTCTACTTCGCAGCGGACTGGCACGCGCTCACGACGCACTACGATGCGACCGAGTCGATCGCCGACAGCGTGTGGGAGATGTTCGTCGATTGGCTGGCCGCCGGCATCAACCCGGCACGCGCGACGGTGTTCATCCAGTCGCGGGTGCCGGAACACGCGGAGCTCACGCTGCTGCTCGGCATGATCACGCCGGTCGGCTGGCTCGAGCGCGTGCCGACCTACAAGGATCAGCAGCAGAAGCTCGCCGACCGTGATCTCGCCAACTACGGCTTCCTCGGCTACCCGGTGATGCAGGGCGCCGACATCCTGATCTATCGCGCGAACATGGTGCCGGTGGGCGAGGATCAGGTGTCGCACATCGAGCTGGTGCGCGAGCTCGCGCGCCGCTTCAACCACATCTATGGCCGCGAGCCCGGATTCGAGG
This sequence comes from uncultured beta proteobacterium, assembly GCA_963809965.1. Classification (GTDB taxonomy): domain Bacteria; phylum Pseudomonadota; class Gammaproteobacteria; order Burkholderiales; family Casimicrobiaceae; genus CAIWHR01. The sequence goes on along the minus strand of CAWELU010000013.1, from coordinate 53,146 downwards.
AGAAGGCGAAGGCCGCGGTGAAGAAGCTCGGTACGAAGAAGGCGCGCCGCTACGGCGAGTTGCGCACCGCGTACCAGGAGCAGGGCGACGACGCCGCGCTCGAGGCGGCGAAGGATCTGCTGAACGAAACGCAGAACCTTTCGCTCGGCGATCGCGAGCGACTGTTCGGGTATCTCGAAGGCTCGCGCCGCGTGATCCTGCCCGAGCCGCAGCCACTGCTCACCGAGACGCCCAAAGTGCCCGGCCTGGACGGTCAGAAGATGTCGAAGTCCTACGGCAACGCGATCCTGATGCGCGAGGAACCGGCGGAAGTCACGACCAAGATCCGCACGATGCAGACGGATCCGGCGCGCGTACGCCGCTCGGACAAGGGCGACCCCGAGCGGTGCCCGGTGTGGCCGCTGCACCAGATCTATTCGGACCAACCGACGCGCGACTGGGTGGTCAAGGGATGCACGACGGCCGGGATCGGTTGCCTCGATTGCAAGCAGCCGGTCATCGACGCCATCGTGCGGGAACAGGCGCCGATCCGCGAGCGCGCGCAGCGCTATCTCGACGACCCGCAACTCGTCCGCAACATCGTCGCCGACGGTTGCGAGCGCGCCCGCAAGCTTGCGGAGGAAACGATGCGCGACGTGCGCGAGGCCATGGGGCTCGACTACTCGTGAGCGCCGCGACCGCAAGCATGGGGGCACGCCGTTGACCGCGCCGGCGATGGCAGACCTGGCGCAGCAGGGCGGTGCGCCGGTCGCGCGGATCCACGGCGAGCCGATGCTCGAGCTTCCGCACGACCTCTACATTCCGCCGGAGGCGCTCGAGATCTTCCTCGAGACGTTCGAGGGGCCGCTCGACCTGTTGCTCTACCTTATCCGGAAGGAGAACATCAACGTTCTCGAAATCCCTATGGCGGAGCTGACGCGGCAGTACCTGGGCTACGTGGAGATGATGCGCCGGACCCAGCTCGAGCTCGCCGCCGAATACCTGCTGATGGCGGCGGTGCTGATCGAGATCAAGTCGCGCCTGTTGCTGCCGAAGCCGCCGCGACTTGGCCGAGGGCGACGAGGACCCGCGCGCGGAACTGGTGCGCCGGCTGCTCGAATACGAACGGATGAAACAGGCAGCGCGGGAGATCGACGCGCTGCCGCTTGCCGACCGCGACTTCGCGACGGTGCGCGTCTGGTTCGACCGCGTCGCCGCGGCGCGTCTGCCCGACGTGCGACCGGAGGACCTGCGCGCGGCCTGGGCGACGCTGATTGCGCGCGCCCGAATCAACCGGCATCATCTGGTCACCCGCGAGCAGCTTTCGGTCCGGGCGGCGATGAGCCGGCTGTTGAAGGCGCTCGAGCCCTCGCGCTTCGCCGAGTTCACCTCGCTGTTCCCGGAACACGCCGACATTGCCCATCTGGTCGTGACCTTCCTCGCGCTGCTCGAGCTCGCGCGCGAGCAATTGGTGGCCGATCGCGCAGGCTGGGCCGTATGCGCCGATCTACGTGCAGCTGACGGCAGGCCCTGGGCTTCGCGCTCGCCTCCGAGCCGGGCTCGGAATGATCCGCATGCCGGTCGAGCATCCCGGCCGATTCTCGAACTGAAGCCACACTCCCACGATCCCGATGAGCGGATTGCCAGAGATCAAGACCATCGTCGAAGCCGCGCTGCTCACGGCCGGTGAACCGCTCGCCGTCGCCGCGTTGGCGAGGCTCTTCGATCCGCCGCTCGACGCCGGGACGGTGAGCCAGGCGCTCGACGAGCTTGCCGCCGATTGGAACGGGCGCCAGATCGAGCTGGTTCAGGTCGCCTCGGGCTGGCGCTTTCAGGGAAAACCGGCGATCCAGCCCTACCTCGACCGGCTGGTGCCGGAAAAACCGCCGCGCTACTCGCGCGCCGTGATGGAAACACTGGCGATCATCGCCTATCAGCAACCCGTGACCCGCGGCGACATCGAAGCCATCCGCGGCGTCGCCGTGTCCACCTACGTCATCAAGTCGTTGGAGGACCGCCAATGGGTCGAAGTGGTCGGCCACCGCGAAACGCCGGGCCGCCCGGCGCTTTACGCGACCACCAAGACCTTTCTCGACGATCTCGGCCTGCGCTCGTTGTCCGAGCTTCCCCCGCTGACCGAGCTCGACGCTTCCCACCTGCTGGAGACACCCGATGCACCCACCCAAGCCGCCGAAGCGGAGCTCCCATTCGCGAGCCCGCTCCTGGCACCGTCCCCCGGCCCGGCCGATGCACCAGCCGAGTCTGGCCCTGCAACAAATCACCGAGAGCCTGACCCCGCCGCGTCACCGCTCCTCCACTGACGAGGTCTTCACGGAGCCGCAGCGCCTGCACAAGGTGCTGGCATCGTGCGGGTTCGGGTCGCGCCGGGCGATGGAGGAGATGATCCTCGCCGGCCGCATCACCGTGAACCGCGAGCCGGCGGAGGTGGGCCAGAAGGTCGGCCCCGGAGACGAAGTCCGCATCAACGGCGAGCTCGTCCGCGTTCGTTTCACCGAGCCACGGGCGCGGATCCTGATGTATCACAAACCGACCGGCGAAATCGTCACCCGCGACGATCCCGAGGGCCGGCCCACCGTGTTCGACAAGCTGCCATCGATCGGCAACGGCAAGTGGATTGCGATCGGGCGCCTCGACTTCAACACCGAGGGACTGCTGCTGTTCACGAACTCCGGCGAGCTCGCCAACAAGATGATGCACCCGCGCTACGAGGTCGAGCGCGAATACGCGGTGCGGGTGCTGGGGACGCTCGGCGAGGAGCAGCGGCAGGCGCTGCTCACCGGCATTCAGTTGGAGGACGGGCCCGCGAAGGTCGACAAGCTCGAGGATGGCGGTGGCGAAGGGTCCAACCACTGGTACCACGTCGTGCTGAAGGAAGGCCGCAATCACGAGGTCCGGCGGCTCTTCGAGGCACTCGGGCTCACGGTGAGCCGGCTGATCCGAACGCGCTTCGGACCAGTGGCGATGCCGTCCCGGGTAAAGCGCGGGCAGACGCTCGAATTGACGACCGACGAAGTCGGCACCGTGCTCGCCACGGCGGGAATGAAATCCGCCGCGCCGATACCCAGGCCGGGCAACCGGCCGCCCGGCAAGGGGCACGGTCCGCAGGGCCGCGGGCAGCAGGATCGGGGCCAGCGCGGTGCGCGGCATGACCGGCAGCAACCGCGCCATGCCCGCGTCGATACCCGCGTTGACGCCCAGGAGTCGGCCGAGGAAGGGCCCGCGGACGAACATCGGATCGAACCCGGCAACAGCGCGCACGGTGCGCCGACGCACGGCAACACGCCCGTCGGGAAATTCTTCGCCAAAGGCCACGGCAAGCCGCACGGTTACGGCCACGGGTCACCGCGGCATGCGGAGCACGGGCATCGCGGGCAGGGGCAGGGCGGGCGTGGCTACGGGCCGCAAGGCGGGCCCGGCAAACCGCGGCCGGTTGGCCATGCGGGACACCGCGGCCCGTCTTCGCCCTATGTGATGACGACACTCACCATCCCGGGCGCCGTGCCGGAGGGTTTGCCCGGCACGGAGGGCAAGCGACCGAAAGGTCCGGCTGCCGGCAATGGTCCTCGCGGACCAGGCGGTCCCCCCGGGAAGAAGCGCGGCCGCGGCAATCGCCGTCGCGAGCCGAAACCGGGTGCGACGCCAGGCAACGAGCCATCGCCGCCATTGCCGGGAATCGTCGACGACGACATCGGAAATCGTTGATCGACGAAGCGACGGCGCGCCCCGGCGTCGGCGAGCGGCCTATCAGTCGACGAAGAGATCCGGAAACAGCGGCGTGCCCGGAACCACCGCATAGCGATCGAAATCGGTGGCGCCGACCTTGCGGAGCACGTCCTCGTCGATGAGGAACTGGCCGGTCGCGGTCTTCGGGTCGGACGTCAACACGGCGTAAGCGGCGTCGGCCATGATTTCGGGCTTGCGCGTCATGTCGAGCTGGCTCGCGAGTCCGGGCAGCATGGCAAGCGCGGCGGTCGCAATGATCGTGCGCGGCCACAGCGCGTTGACGCCGATCCCGTCCGCACGGAACTCCTCCGCCATTCCGAGCACGCACATGCTCATTCCATACTTCGCGATCGTGTAGGCGACGTGGTCGCGGAACCACTTCGGATCGAGGTTGAGCGGCGGGGACAGGGTCAGGATGTGCGGATCGCGCCCCGCCGCGGCCGAGCGCTTCAGATGCGGCAGGCACGCCTGCGAGCAGAGGAATGTCCCGCGGACGTTGACGTCGAACATCAGGTCGACGCGCTTCATCGGGGTCGCGAGGGTGCCCGTGAGGCTGATCGCGCTCGCATTGTTGACCAGGATGTCGATGCCGCCGAACCGGGCGACAGCTGCGTCGACCGCTGCAAGGACCGCAGCTTCGTCGCGGATGTCGCAGACGATCGGCAGTGCCTGCGCGCCGCGCGCGGCTCCCGCCTGCTCGATTTCCGCCGCCGCCGTGTAGATGGTGCCCGGCAGCTTTTCATTGGGCTCCGCCGTCTTCGCGGCGATCACGACATTGGCCCCGTCCTGCGCCACGCGGACCGCGATCGCGAGGCCGATCCCGCGCGAACCGCCGGTGATGAACACTGTCTTGTCCTGGAGATTCGACATCAGCCGATCCATGACGGAAGCATCGCCGCAATGCGCGGCATGATCGCACGCGCGCTCACCGGTGCACCCTTGGCGCTGCGCGCCGTCCCTCCGAGAGCCGGAGCAATTCGCGCTTCGGGGCGGCCCGGCGCGCTCATGGGCCACCCGTTTCGCCGCGTCCGAATTGCGGTGTGCGTTTCGCCATGAATGCGCCGATGCCCTCGACGAAATCGGCGGTCGCCGCACATTGCCCGAAGCTCACCGCCTCGGCCTGCAGTTGCGCCGAAAGCGTATTCGCCGGCGACGCGCGCAGCAAGCGGGTCGTATTGCGCAGCGCAGTCAGCGGCGCCGCAACAAGCGAGGCGACCAGGGACGCCGTCGCAGCTGTCGAGGTCGGCGCCCGGGCACGACCTGGTTGACGAGGCCCAGGCGCAACGCCTCGTCCGGCGTCGAACCGACCCGCGAGCAGCATGATCTCCATTGCCTTGCGTTGCCCCACCAGGCGCGGCAGCGACCACGACCCGCCGCCGTCGGGCGACAAGCCGATGTGGCGATACGCCGAGGCGAAATAGGCGTCGTCCGCCGCGACGACGAGGTCGCAGGCATTCATCAGCGACAGGCCGAAGCCGGCGACCGCGCCGTGTACGCGGCCGACCAGCGGATGCGGCATCCGGTGCAGCTGCTCGATCGCGCAATGCACGCGCTCGACCAAGCGCCTGAACGTGCGCTCCCGCGCCGCCGGCGGATCCTCGAGCGTGGCGGCGAACGATCGGATGTCGCCCCCGGCCATGAAATGTCGCCCGGCGCCGGCGAGCACGACGACGCGCAAGCGGTCGTCGGCGGCGACTTCCATGGTGCGTGCGACGAGCGCCTCCACCATGGCGTCGTCGAGCGTGTTGAGCGCGTCGGGACGGTTCAGCGTCAGCGTGGCGACCGGGCCGTCGCGACTGACGAGGACGGTGTCGTTCATCGGAGCAAGGAAGGACCGGGGTAGGCGTGCGGGGATCGGCGCGTGGCGGCATAGTGCGACGCGCGACGCGTGCAAGAGTCTAGCATGTCACGTCGCGCACATCACCCGGACGCCGGGCCCGCCTTCCCTCCGTGCGCCCGGTACGGGCTCGCGCTTTCGAGCTCGTCGATCGTGTGCGCGACGCCGGCACGCTCGCGCGCGCAGAAATCGGCGATCGCGCGGGCGAATCTCGGGTCGGCGATCGCGTGCGCGGAGAGCGTGGCGACCGGGACCAGACCGCGCGCGAGTTTGTGCTCGCCCTGTGCGCCGCCCTCGAACCGGGCCAGCCCGCGCTCGATGCAGAACTCGATCGCCTGGTAGTAGCACGCCTCGAAATGCAGGCCCGGTACGTAGTCGGCGGCGCCCCAGTACCGGCCCCACAGCGTCTGGCCATCGAACACGTCGAGCGCCGCGCAGAGCGGTTGCCCGTCGCGTCGGCCGAGCACGAGCAGCAGATGCCTGCCCATCGTCGCGCCGATGCGCTCGAAGAACGCGAGCGACAGGTACGGCGTGGAGTGGTGGGCGCGATAGGTGCGCTCGTAGCAGCGGTGGAAGAATGCCCAGTCGTCCACCGTGATCGCCGCACCCGACCTTGCGCTCGAACGTGACGCCGGCCTCCGCGAGCCGACGCCGCTCCTGCTTCACCTTCTTCCGCTTGTCGTGGCTGAAACCCGCCAGGAAGTCGGCGAAGTCGCGGTAGCCGACGTTCGTCCAGCGGAACTGGACGCCATGGCGCACGATCATCCCGGCATCCGAACACAACGTGGCTTCGGCCGCCGTCGGGAACAGGACGTGCAGCGACGAGTACGTCGACGCTCGACGCTCGCCCGACGGTCGCAACATGGCGAGCGCGTGGCGGAGCAGCGCCGTGCGCGTCGCGTCGTCGTCGGCGATCGAGACGCGTTCCGGGCGTCGGCGTGAACGGGATCGCGGCGACCAGCTTCGGGTAATAGCGCTGACCGTGCCGGTGGTAGGCGTCGGCCCACGACCAGTCGAAGACGTACTCGCCATAGGAATGCACCTTCGCGTACAGCGGCATGGCGCCCGCAAGCAAGCCGTCGTGCCACGCGGTGACGAATCTCGGCTCCCAGCCGGTGGCCGCGGATGCGCATCCGGTCGCATGCAAGGCAGCGAAGAAGGCGTGCGACAGCAACGGCGAATTCGCGCCGAGCGCATCCCAATCCGCCGGCGGGATCGCCTCGACGGGAACGTCGTCGCGCGTGGCGATCGAGGGCGCGACGGCGGAAGCAGCGATCGAAGGGCGGGAGCGAGGTCATCGGCAATGGATCGATTCTCCCGTGCGCGCTCCGCGCGTGCAAGGCGCCGCCGCAGCGGACCCGCGGCCGAAGGCGCGTGCTACCATTTTCGCGATGCAGCTTGCGATAGCGCAGTCGAACCAGGTGCTGGGCGACCTCGATGGCAACGCCCGCGCGATAGCGGCGGCGCTCGCCGAGGCCGAGCGAGGCGGTGCGCGCCTTCTCGTCACGCCGGAGCTTTCACTGTGCGGGTATCCGCCCGAGGACCTGCTGCTGCGCCCGGCGTTCATCGACGCCTGCGCGCGCGGAACTCGTCGCGCTGGCGGCAGGCGGTGAGCGGCACGGCGGTCATCGTCGGCTTTCCGGAGCGCGACGGCGGGAAATGCTTCAATGCGCTCGCGGTCCTGCGCGAGCGTCGGGTCGCGCAGGTGTACCGCAAGCAGCGGCTGCCCAACTACACGGTGTTCGACGAGGAGCGCTATTTCGAATCGGGGAGCGCACCGTGCGTCGTCGATGTCGACGGAACGCGGTTCGGCCTCCTCGTCTGCGAGGACATCTGGTTCGCCGAGCCCGCGCGCCAGGCAAGGGCCGCCGGCGCGCAGCTGCTGGCAGTCGCCAATGGCTCGCCTTATCACCTGCGCCAGCAGGCGTTGCGGCGCGAGCACGTCGCCGCCCGAGCCCGCGACACCGGTTTGCCGGTCGTCTACGTCAACCGCGTAGGCGGCCAGGACGAGCTCGTCTTCGACGGCGCATCGTTCGTCACCAACGGGAGCGGAGAAGTCGTGCAGCAATTGCCCGCGTGGCACGAGACGCTCGCCCTCGTCACGTTGGAGGATGGCGTGCCGAAGACGGTTCGCGGCTCGCTCGACTCGCGTATCGAGGCGCACGTGTACGCGGCGTTGGTGATGGGCGTGCGGGATTACGTCGGCAAGAACCGCTTTCCTGGCGTTCTGCTCGGCTTGTCCGGCGGCGTCGATTCGGCGCTGACATTGGCGATCGCGGTCGACGCGCTCGGGCGCGATCGCGTGCGCGCGGTGATGCTGCCTTCGCGCTACACCCGGCCGATAAGCCTCGAGGACGCGCGAGCGATGGCCGGCATCCTCGGCGTGCGCTACGACGAGATCCCGATCGATCCGATGTTCGGCGCGTTTCTCGGTGCGCTGGAAGGGGAATTCCGCGACGTTGCGCCCGACGCCACCGAGGAGAACATCCAGGCGCGCATCCGCGGCACCGTGCTGATGGCCCTGTCGAACAAGTTCGGCTCGATCGTGCTTACGACCGGCAACAAATCCGAGATGGCAGTGGGCTACGCGACGCTGTACGGCGACATGGCGGGCGGCTTCGGCGTGCTGAAGGACATCAGCAAGACGCTCGTCTATCGGCTGTGCCGATACCGCAACAACCTCGGTCGCGTGATCCCCGAGCGGATCATCACGCGCCCTCCGTCCGCGGAGTTGCGGGCCGACCAGCTCGACCAGGATTCGCTGCCGCCCTACGACGCGCTCGACGGCATCCTCGAGGCGTACGTCGAGCAGGACAGGAGCCCCACCGAGATCGTCGCCATGGGGTTCTCGCCCGCACATGTGCGCAAGGTCGTGCGGCTGATCAAGGTGAACGAATACAAACGGCGGCAGGCCGCGGTGGGCATCCGGATCACGCCCCGCGGCTTCGGCAAGGATTGGCGTTACCCGATCACGTCCGCATGGCAGGAATGGGAGAGCGTCCCGGGCGCGGAAAGCTCCCCCGGGTAACGCTACGACCTTGTGCCCACACGACCGGACGCCTGCTCCCGCCGGCCGCTAGGAGTGCCCTCCCGCATGGTGTAAGCTACGCTGGAGGACCGTTGCCATCGATGTGATCCCCCCAGCATGCCGCCATGAAGAAGATCGAAGCGATCATCAAGCCGTTCAAGCTCGACGAGGTCCGTGAAGCGCTCTCCGAGATCGGAGTCACCGGGCTCACGGTGACCGAAGTCAAGGGCTTCGGCCGCCAGAAGGGGCACACCGAGCTCTACCGGGGCGCCGAGTATGTCGTCGACTTCCTGCCCAAGGTCAAGGTCGAACTGATCATCGCGGAAGCGGACGTCGAGCGCGCGATCGAGGCGATCATCAAGGCCGCGCGCACCGGCAAGATCGGCGACGGCAAGATCTTCGTCACCGCGGTCGAGCAGATCGTGCGCATCCGCACCGGCGAGTCCGGCGAAGCCGCGGTCTAGCGTCCCGGCGCGCCATCCCATCCGAGCCACGGACCAGACCCCAGAGGAGAATCGGAATGTCGTTCGCAAGCGAGTTCCGCGAGTTCGCGGTCAAGGGCAGCGTGATCGACCTGGCCGTCGGCGTGATCATCGGCGGCGCCTTCGGCAAGATCGTCGACTCGCTGGTCAAGGACATCATCATGCCGATCGTCGGCCGGATCTTCGGCAACCTCGATTTCTCGAACTGGTTCATCCTGCTGGGCAGTCCGCCCGCAGGCTACAGTGGACCGATGACCTACGAGGCGCTGACGAAGGCCGGCGTGCCGCTGCTGGCCTACGGCAACTTCATCACCGTCGCGATCAATTTCCTGATCCTCGCGTTCATCATTTTCCTGATGGTGAAGCAGGTCAATCGCCTCAAGCGCGAGGCCCCGCCGGCCGCGCCGGCCCCGACGCCGGAAGACGTTGTGCTGCTCCGCGAGATTCGCGACGCGCTGAAGAAATAGAAAGCGGAATGGGGGATCCGGCACCGTGGCGCACCACGGGGCCGCCGCGGGCAAGCCCCTCCGCGAAGGCTTTTCTTGTCTGAAATCAAGCATTGGCGTTGACCGGTCGCGCCCCGTTTGCCAGAATCGGCCGAATCTCGCCCGCGCTGTCCGGTTCTGTAGGCGGCGCGGTCACAGACGGTCCGCGTTCGAGGCCGCGCGAATCCCGTTCCCACAACGAGGCTCCAGGAGGTATGTCCATGCACGTCCGCAAGCTGTTGCCGGTGCTCATCGCCGGGTTCGCACTGGTCGCCGGCGCGGTACAGGCCGAGATCAAGGTCGGCGTCACGCTGTCGGCGACCGGTCCCGCCGCGTCGCTCGGGATTCCGGAGAAGAACACGTTCGAGCTCCTGCCCACGACGATTGCCGGCGAGAAGGTCACCTGGATCGTCCTCGACGACGGCTCCGACACCACCAAGGCGGTGACCAACACGAAAAAGCTCATTGCCGAGGACAACGTCGACGTCGTCGTCGGTTCGACGATCACGCCCAATTCGCTCGCGATGGTCGATGTCGTGGCCGACGCGGAGACGCCGATGATCTCGATGGCCGCGTCGGCGCGGATCGTCAATCCCGCCAACCCGAAGACGAAGTGGGTGTTCAAGACGCCGCAGAGCGACGCGCTGATGGCCGACGCCATCGCGGTGAACATGAAGGCCAATGGCGTGAAGACGATGGGCTACATCGGTTTCGCCGACGGCTATGGCGATGGCTGGCTCGCGGAAATCAAGCAGTCCGCCAAGACAGCGGGAATCAGCATCGTCGCGGAGGAGAAGTACAACCGGACCGACTCGTCGGTCACCGGCCAGGTGCTGAAGCTCGTCGCCGCCAAGCCCGACGCCATCCTGATCGCAGCGGCCGGCACGCCGGGTGCGACGCCGCAGAAGGAACTCGTCGCGCGCGGCTACAAGGGCAAGATCTACCAGACGCACGGCGTCGCCAATCCCGATTTCCTTCGCGTCGTCGGCAAGGACGGCGACGGCACGATCCTGCCGATCGGGCCGATGCTCGTGTACGAGCAGTTGCCCGACTCGAATCCGCTGAAGAAGACCGCCGCCGAGTACATCGGCAAGTACGAGGCGAAATACGGTAAGGACTCGCGCTCGACGTTCGGCGGCCACGCCTGGGACGCATACCTGCTGCTCGCGTCCGCCGTGCCGGATGCGCTGAAGAAGGCGAAACCCGGCACCAAGGAATTTCGCGCGGCGCTGCGCGATTCCCTCGAAAGCGGGAAGGAAGTCGTCGCGACGCATGGCGTCTACAAGATGTCGTCGCAGGATCACAACGGCCTCGACAACCGGGCGCGGACGATGATCAAGATCGACAACGGCAAGTGGGTCCTGGTGAAATGACCCGACGCTGAGCCGAGGCCGGCTGCGGGGCCACCCGTAGCCGGCCTTTTTGTTGGCGCAACCGCAGTGCCGTCCGGTTACCCACGATGGATTCCACGATCTTCGCGCTGCTGACCCAGGACGGCATCACCAACGGCGCCGTCTATGCGTTGCTGGCGCTGGCGCTCGTGCTGGTGTTCGCGGTGACCCGCGTGATCTGGATCCCTTCCGGCGAATTCGTCGCCTACGGCACGCTTACGCTGGCTGGTTTGCAGCTCGGGCGGCCCCCGGGAACGATCGGGCTCCTGATCGGCATGGCCGTGGTCGCCGGAGCGATGGAGGTCTATGCGTGCGCGCGCCGCGGCGAGTCGCGACGCGTTCCGCGCCAATTGCTGGTGTGGACGGGCATCCCGCTCGCGATCGCAGGGGCCGCGTGGTGGCTGGCCACGCCGTCGCTTCCGTTCTGGGCGCAGATCCTGGTGGCGCTGGCGCTGGTCACCGTGCTCGGCCCCCTCCACTACCGGATCGCCTACCAGCCGCTGGCCGAGGCGAGCGTCCTGGTCCTGCTCATCGTTTCCGTCGCGGTCCACTTTCGCACTGACCGGACTCGGGTTGTGGTTCTTCGGGGCCGAAGGCTCGCGCACGCCGGCGTTCTCGTCCGAGACGTTCCAGGTGGGCGAGGTCATCGTCAGCGTGCAGGGGCTTTTCGTGGTCTTCACGAGCATCGCACTGATCGCGGCGCTCTACCTGTTCTTCGGCAAGACGCTCTATGGCAAGGCGCTCCGCGCGACAGCGCTGAATCGGGTCGGCGCGCGGCTGTGCGGCGTGTCGCCCAACCTGGCGGGCGCGTTGACTTTCACGCTGGCCGCGCTGCTCTGCGCCTTTTCCGGGGTGCTGATCGGCCCGATCACGACGGTCTACTACGACTCGGGCTTTCTGGTGAGCCTCAAGGGCTTCGTCGGCGCGATCATCGGCGGTCTGGTCAGCTATCCGCTCGCCGCGGCAGGCGCGCTGCTGGTCGGACTGCTGGAGGCGTTCGCGTCGTACTGGGCGAGCGCCTTCAAGGAAGTCATCGTCTTCACGCTGATCATTCCTGTGCTGCTGTGGCGCAGCCTCACCGCGCACCATCACGACGAGGAGGAATAGGCGATGCGCAGGGCAACGCCCTCGAGGTGCGCATGAAACCGCGCGCGCTTCCGTTCGGAGCGTGGGGTTATGCGGGTTTCGTCATCGCGCTCGCCGGCATCCCGTTCGTCGCACCGCCGTTCTGGGTGACGCTCGGCAACTACGTCGGCCTGTACAGCATCGTGGCGCTCGGACTCGTGCTTCTGACCGGCGTTGCCGGGCAGACGTCGTTCGGCCAGGCGGCATTCGTCGGGCTGGGAGCCTACACGACGGCGATCCTATCCACCGAGTACGCGTTCTCGCCGTGGGTCAATCTCGTCATCGGCCTCGCGCTGACCACCGCGGTGGCGCTGTTCCTCGGGTTCATCACGCTGCGGATGAAGGGCCACTATCTGCCGCTGGCCACGATCGCATGGGGCATCAGCCTGGCGATGCTGTTCGGCAATGTCGAGGGCCTCGGCGGGCACACGGGCCTGACCGGCATTCCGGCGCTCGATCTGTTCGGCATCGAGATGCGCAACGAGCGCTTCTACTATTTCCTGATCTGGGGCATTGCGCTGGCGGCGCTGTGGGCGACCGACAACCTGCTCGATTCGCGGCCAGGCCGCGCGATACGCGCGCTGCGCGGCCGGATCGAGATGGCCGAGGCGTTCGGCGTGGACGGCGCCCGGCTCAAGATCATCGTGTTCGTCTACGCGGCGCTGCTCGCGTGCGTTTCCGGCTGGCTGTACGCGCATCTGCAGCGCTTCGTGAACCCCACGCCGTTCGGCATCAATCAGGGCATCGAGTATCTGTTCATGGCCGTGGTCGGCGGCGCGGGCAGCGTGTGGGGGGCCGTGATCGGCGCCACCCTGATCACGCTCGCGAAGCAGATGCTGCAGGACGTGCTCCCGACGCTCCTCGGCAAGAGCGGCAACTTCGAGGTTGTCGTGTTCGGTTTGCTGATGATCGTCGTTCTGCAGCGCGCCCGTGAAGGCGTGTGGCCGTGGATCGCGCACCTCCTTCCGCAGCGGGCGCAGCCGCCGGTGCCGGAGGCCGAGTCGCTTCCGGTCCGCGACAAGGCTCCGCTTGCAGGTCCGCTGCTGGAGGTGAGGGCGGTGCGCAAGCAGTTCGGCGGGCTGGTCGCGGTCAACGACCTTTCGTTCACGATCCGGGCCGGCGAAATCCTCGGGCTCATCGGACCGAATGGGGCCGGCAAGACGACGATGTTCAATCTGATTTCCGGCGCACTTGCGCTCACCGCGGGAGAGATCGCGTTTCGCGGTGAGTCGCTCGTCGGCTGCAAGCCGTTCGAGATCGCCCGGCGGGGGATCGGTCGCACGTTCCAGCACGTCAAGCTGATTCCGGGCATGTCGGTGCTCGAGAACGTCGCGCTGGGAGCCTATCTGCGCGGCGAAGCAGGCGTCTTTCGTTCCGCGCTGCGTCTCGATCGCGCGGAAGAAAGGCGAACGCGGGCCGAGGCGGCACGGGCGATCGCGCGTGTGGGACTCGCGGCGCACGTTCACGATGCCGCGGGCAGCCTGCCGCTCGGAAGCCAGCGAATCGTCGAGATCGCGCGCGCACTGGCGGCCGACCCCGCGCTGCTGCTGCTCGACGAACCGGCGGCGGGGCTGCGCTACCTGGAAAAGCAGGAACTCGCCGCCTTCCTCCGGCAATTGAAGGCGGAGGGCATGACGGTGCTCCTGGTCGAACATGACATGGATTTCGTGATGGGCATCACCGACCGACTCGTTGTCATGGAATTCGGCGAGAAGCTTGCGGAAGGCCTGCCCGCCGAAATTCAGAGGAATCCTGCCGTGCTCGAGGCGTATCTGGGCGGCGTATGAGCGGGCGCACACCTCCCAGGGTCAACCATTGAGCGCGCTGCTCGACGTTCGCCACCTGCATGTCGCCTATGGGAAGGTCGGCGCGGTCCACGACGTCTCGCTGACGGTACAGCCGGGCACGATCGTCTCGGTGATTGGTCCCAACGGCGCCGGCAAGACCACGCTGCTGGGAGCGATCATCGGTCTGTTGCCGGCCAAGGGGGAGATCGCGTATCTAGGCGCGCCCGTGGCCGCGTTGGCGGTGGAGCAGCGTGTCGCGCGTGGCTTGATCCTGGTTCCGGAGCGACGCGAGCTCTTCGCCGACATGAGTGTCGCCGACAACCTCGAGCTCGGTGCGTTCCAGCGGGCGATGAGCGGCGATCGCGGCTGGAAGGCGACCTTGGCCGAGGTCTACCAGCGCTTTCCCCGCCTCCAGGAGCGACGCGACCAGCTCGCAGGCACCTTGTCCGGCGGTGAACGGCAGATGCTCGCGATGGGCCGCGCGCTGATGGGAAAACCCAGGCTGCTGTTGCTCGACGAGCCATCGCTCGGCTTGGCGCCGCTGATCGTGCGCGAGATCTTCAGCATTATCGGGAGCCTCCGGGCAGCCGGCGTGGCGATCCTGCTGGTCGAGCAGAATGCGCGGGCGGCGCTACAGGTCTCCGATTACGGGTATGTGCTCGAGACCGGCGAACTAGCGCTCGAAGGGCCCAGTCCCGAGCTCGCCGCCAATCCGCGCGTTGCCGCCACCTACCTCGGCAAAGGCGCGACGGCAACGACGGCGGGCGACGCTTAAGGTTCGCACACCCGCGCGGGCATCGGTCGTCCTTGCTCGTGGTTGTCCTTCCCGCGGCGCGGCCCCACAATGCGGGCATCGCCCGCGATTCCGCCCGCCTCGAGCGGGATTCCGGGCTTCCTCGTATCGACCCAAGCCCATGACCGACCTCTCGCTCCCACCCGTCAGCGGCGTCCTGCTCGCACAGGCGCGGCATCTTCTGCTCGAGCCGGCGGGGCTCGACGATGGACAGCTCTCGCGCGTGCTCGCGTCGATCCACAGTCACGACGTCGATTTTGCGGACCTCTACTTCCAGTACTCGCGCATGGAGAGCTGGAGTCTGGAAGAGGGGATCGTGAAGTCGGGCTCGTTCAACATCGACCGGGGTGTGGGCGTGCGTGCGGTGCACAAGGACAAGCAGGCGTTCGCGTATTCGGACGACATCACACTCGCCGCGCTCGACGAAGCCGCGGTCGCGGTGCGCTCGATCGGCCGGCAGGGGGCCTCCGCCGTCGCGGCGCTCGCCCGGGTCGGGCCGGCGCACGCACTGTACGCGGCGGAGGATCCGGTCGCCTCGCTCGCCGAGGAGGCCAAGGTCACGCTGCTCGAGCGCCTGGAGCGTCTGGCGCGCGCGCGCGATCGGCGCGTCGCGCAGGTGATGGCGTCGCTCGCCGGGGAGTTCGAGGCGATCCTCGTTGCGCGAAGCGATGGCATGATCGCGGCCGACGTGCGCCCGCTGGTCCGCGTCTCCCTGACGGTCATCGTCGAGGAGAACGGCCGCCGCGAGCAGGGCTATGCGGGCGGCGGCGGCCGCTTCGATTACAGCTACTTCACCGATGCGATGCTCGCTTCGTACGCGACGCAGGCGGTCGATCAGGCGTTGCTCAATCTGGGCGCGCGCGAGACGCCTGCCGGCACCACGACCGTGGTGCTCGGTCCCGGCTGGCCGGGCATTCTGCTGCACGAGGCGATCGGCCATGGTCTCGAGGGCGACTTCAACCGCAAGGGCACGAGCGCGTTCTCGGGCCGGGTCGGCGAGCAGGTGGCCGCACGGGGGATCACGGTCGTCGACGACGGGACGATCGACCGGCGGCGCGGCTCGCTCAACATTGACGACGAAGGCAATCCGACGCAACGCACGGTGTTGATCGAAGACGGCATTCTGCGTGGCTACATGCAGGATCGGCTCAACGCGCACCTGATGGGCGTCGCGTCGACCGGCAACGGCCGCCGCGAGTCCTTCGCCCACCTGCCGATGCCGCGCATGACCAACACGCTGATGCTGGCGGGGGAGCACGATCCCGCCGCCATTATCGCGTCGGTCGCCGACGGACTCTATGCGGTCAATTTCGGCGGCGGTCAGGTGGACATCACGAGCGGCAAGTTCGTGTTCTCCGCCGCCGAAGCGTGGAAGATCGAGAACGGAAAGCTAGCCTATCCGGTGAAGGGCGCGACGCTGATCGGCAATGGCCCCGACGTGCTGACGCGCGTATCGATGGTCGGCAACGATCTGCAGCTCGATGGCGGCATCGGCACCTGTGGCAAGGACGGCCAGAGCGTTCCGGTGGGCGTGGGGCAGCCGACGCTCAGGATCGACAGTCTCACCGTCGGCGGCACGGCGTAGGCGCGAACCGTTGGCGTCGACCGGCGGCATCCCGATGGCCGCGACTCCCTCGGTCCTGCTCGTCGCAACGGCGACCAAGTGGCCCGGCACCACCCGCATCCCGCGCGCGCTCGCAAAGGCGGGATTCGCGGTCTCCATTTGCGGCGACCGTGACGGCCGGCACCGCGTCGACGTCGCGCGCCGACCTTGGTGAAGGCGAGGAGGGAATCGCGGTCTTCTTTCCGGGAGAGTGGCTGCGCGATCCGGAAAGCCGCTATCTGCGCGACTACCCGGTCGACGTGCCGTGGGACGAGCCCGAGCTGATCGAGGCGATGCTGGCGCTGCGGCACGAGCGATAGCAGCCGCGACCCGCGCGCGATTTGCCGCTAATGCAGCGGCCCGGAGGGCAGCGCGGACGCCACCGCCGCCGCGGGCGAAGCGTGATGCATCACCATCCGCCAGCCCGACGGCGTGCGCAGGAAAACATTGGTGCAGATCGCGACCCCCCGCGGGCTGCCGTCGCTGCCCAGCGTGATGTGCTCGACGGCGCTCTGCATCGCGAGGCCGACCGTTTCGATCATCACGATCTGGTCGAGCCGGAAGGAGAGGCGCTCATCGCCGGCGAAGAGCTGCTCCCAGCCGGCGCGGACCGCATCGTAGCCGACCAACCGAGTGCCCCCCGGATGCACGCAGACGATTTCCTCGTCGTCGGCCCAGGTCGCCATCATCGCATCGACGTCCCGCGCCTCGAAGGCCTGGTAGAACGCAAGGGCGGCATCGGCCGGCGTCGTATAGATCGGGAGGGTGCGGGCCTTGGCCATGTGGTTCGCGCGAGGGTAGCGGGTTCAGGGCGCCGGGCCGGCGGATGCATCGGGCTCCTCCGCCGCGAGCGCCGAGCGCGCGAGATCATACACCGCGCGGGGCGCGAGATCGCGCATGCACCTGAAGTGGCCGAGCGGACACTCGCGCTCGAAGCAGGGGCTGCACGCGATTTCGATCTTGGCGATCTTCGCGGTTGCGGACATCGGCGGCGTGTAGACCGGCGACGAGGATCCGAAAAGTGCGACCAGCGGCACGCCGACCGCGGCCGCGGCATGCATCAGCCCCGAATCGTTGCTCACCACGATCGAGGCGAATGAAAGCACGTCGATCGCGGTGCCGAGGTCGGTTCGGCCGGTGAGGTCGCGAATCTGGTGCGCGACTTCGCCGGCCGCGGCGAGGACGGACGCCGCGGCCAGCTTGTCGTTCGGCGAGCCGACCAGCCAGACCTCGATGCCGTCGGCCAGGAATTTTGCGGCCAGGTCGGCAAAGTGTGTCGGCGGCCAGCGCTTCGCTGGGCCGTACTCGGCGCCCGGGCAGACAATCGCGACCTTGCGCTCGGTGCGCAGGCCGAGCGCGCGGGCGACGGCGGCGCGATTGGCGGCGTCCGGCACGAGGATCGGCGCGGGCGGCATCGGCACCAGTTCTCCCGGCAATACGGCGAGGGCGGCAAAGCGCTCGACGAGCCGTGGCAGCGCCTTGGGGTGAAGCCGGCGAATGTCGTTCAGCAGCCACCACCGGCCCTCGCCGATATAGCCGGTGCGGTGAGGAATGCCGGCGAGCCATGGAACCAGCGCGGACTTCCACGAATTCGGCAATACGAGCGCCCGCGTGTAACCATTGCGCGCGAGCGTTCGTGCCAGCGCCTTGCGTCCTGCCCAGTCGAAGCGAGCGTGCGAGAACGGCGATTCGATGACCCGCCCGATGCCGCGAATGCGTGCGTAGACGGGCGCGCACCAAGGAGGCGCGAGGACATCGACGATCGGATCTTCGTAGGGATTGCGCAGCAGCGCGATGAGCGGCTCAGACAGGATCGCATCGCCGACCCAGGATGGCGCGACGATCAGGATGCGCTGGTTCATCGGGCCTGCACTTCGGGCCGGACGTGCGGCACTTTGCGGCGAGCGTCGAAGGGAGGTGCGTGCGGTGCCACGCGCGCCGCGCCCGCTTCCGGGAGATTCAGTGCCCGCCGCCCGCGACCGGTCCGCCGGACAACCGGTAGCGCGTGCCGCAATAGGGGCACATCGCCTCGCCGGTCACGGCAAGGTCGAGGAAGACCCGCGGATGCGACGACCAAAGCGGCATCCGCGGGTTCGGGCAGAAAGCCGGAAGGTCCTCGCGCCGGACTTCGATCGCCGCCTCAACGCTTGCGTCGGCCATCGTCAGACCTTCGTGAGCCAGGATTTCTTGGCGGGGTTGCGGCCGTTGACCGTGTCGAAGAACAGCGTCTGGAGTTTAGTCGTGATCGGACCGCGTCGTCCTTCGCCGATCGGGCGATTGTCGTACTCGCGGATCGGCGTGACCTCGGCGGCGGTGCCCGTGAAGAACGCCTCGTCGGCGACGTAGACCTCGTCGCGGGTGATCCGTCGCTCGATCACCGGTATTCCAAGCTCGCCCGCAAACGTGACGATCGTCGCGCGCGTGATGCCATTCAGCGCCCCACCCGAGAGATCCGGCGTGTGCAACGTGCCGTCGCGCACGATGAACAGGTTCTCGCCGGAGCCCTGGCAAACGAAGCCCTGCGGATCGAGCAGCATCGCCTCCTCGTAGCCGTCGTGCGTCGCTTCCTGATTCGACGAGAATCGACACGGCGTAGTTGCACACGGCCTTGGCGTTGCACATCGTGATGTTCGGATGGTGGTGCGTGAACGACGACGTCTTGACCCGGATCCCCTGTTCGAGACCGTCGGCGCCGAGGTACGCGCCCCATGGCCACGCGGCGATCGCGACGCGGACCGGATTCGATTTGGCGGCGACCCCCATCGCATGCGAACCGTAGAACGCGATCGGGCGGATGTAGCAGGACTCGAGCTTGTTGTCGCGGACGCACGCGCGCTGTGCCGCGTCGATCTCATCCTTCGTGTACGGGATCTTCATCGCGAAGATCTGCGCGGACCGGAAGAGCCGGTCCGTGTGGTCGCGCAAGCCGGAAGATCGCGGGACCGTCGACGGTCATGTAGGCGCGAACGCCCTCGAACACGCCAAGGCCGTAATGCAGCGTGTGCGTGAGCACGTGGGTCGTTCGCGTCGCGCCACGGCACCATCTTTCCGTCGTACCAGATCCAGCCGTCGCGGTCTGCCATGGACATTGCGTCGTCTCCCGGATTCGCAGAAGGAGGAATTTTAACCGATCGCGCCGGGTCCGCATCGCTCGCCCGCGCGCCGGATCAAGCCCACGGTCCGCCGAACACGTGCTTCCATAGCGCGGTGACCTGCCGAGCGCCGTTGCGCCTGCGAGTCCGGCATCGACCCGCGCCTGTGGCGCGCCGGTGAGCCGGATCTGGTGCTGCAGACGGCGGTATTCACGATACGCATCGGCCGCGGCGGCGGCCAGCGCACGGGGGCAGGAGATCGAGCTCGGCCGCGATCCCGAGGAGGGCGATGTTGCCGGCATTGCGCGTGAGCCCGGCGTGCTCGTGCGCATGCGCGAGCACCAGGAACTGCACCGTGAACTCGACGTCGACCATCCCGCCCGGATCGTGCTTCAGGTCGAACAACGGGCCCGGATTCGGGTGGCCGGCGCGCATCTTGTGCCGCATCTCGAGCACTTCCGCGGCGAGCCGCGCGGGATCTCGGGCAAGGCGCAGGATCGCTTCGCGCTCGGCCTCGAACGCCGCGCCGACCTGCGGATCACCGGCAACGAAGCGTGCGCGGGTCAGCGCCTGGTGCTCCCACGTCCACGCGTGCTCGCGCTGGTAGCGCCGAAATGCGGCCAGCGACGAACAGATGAGTCCGGAAGCGCCGTCGGGCCGCAACCTGAGATCGGCATCGTAGAGCTGTCCGGCGCCCGTGTTGCTGGTGAGCCACGTGATGATCCGCCGCGCGAGCCGCGCGTAACGCTCGGGCGCGGACTCGTCGGCATCCTCGTAGACGAAGACGAGATCCAGATCGGAGGCATATCCCAGCTCCTTGCCGCCGAGCTTTCCGTACCCGATGACGGCGAACTCGGCGGCGGTGCGTCCGCGCCACGCATCTGCTTCCAGACTTCGGCGACGGTCGCCTCGAGGATGAGGTCGGCGAGCGCGGAGAGGTGATCGGCCAGGCGTTCGACGGTCAGCAGGCCGGCGATGTCCTGCGCAAGGAGGCGGAACGATTGCGCGTGCTGGAAATGACGCAGCAAGTCCATCTGCTCCTCCGCATCGCCGGCGGCCGGGGCGAGCATCCGGGCGAGCTCGGTGCGCCAGGCCGTCCAGTCCGGCTCCGCCAGCAGCACGCGCGCATCGAGCAGCTCGTCGAGCAGGATCGGATGCCGGGTCAGGTAGTCGGCCGCCCACTGCGAGGCGCCCATCAGCTGCGCGAGCCGCGGCAGCACCGGCGGATGCTCGACCAGCAGCGCCAGGTACGCACTGCGCCTGCTGATCGCCTCGAGCAGGTCGAACAGACGCTCGAAGACGCGCTGCGGATCGGCGCCCGGAATGCGCTCCTCCGCGGCCGTGGCGAGGAGTTGTGGCACCAGTGCGTCGACGCGTTGCCGCGACAGCGCCGGCAGCCCCAGGTAGCGGGGACTCGCGCGCATGCGCTCGAGCCGGGCGAGGAGGTCGCCGGGGTCCGCGTAGCCGGCCGCGGCAAGCGTTGCCTGCGCCGTGTCGGCGCTGACATCGTTGTTCCAGACCGCAGGGAGTCGCGAACGCCATTGCTCCGCCAAGGTCCGCCTCGGCGCTTGGCGACGCGGCACCGGCCGGAGCAGATGCGGTCGGGGTACCGAACACCGCGTCGAATTGCGCGTCCACGTCGGCACGGTGACGCGCCAATGCCGCGTCGAACGCAACGACACTCGCGAATCCCGTGGCGGCTGCCAGTGCTTCGCGCTCGGAGGCATCGGTGGGCAGCGATCTGCGTCTGCCGATCGTCGCGGTACTGCAGCCGGTGCTCGACGTTGCGCAGGAAGACATAGGCCGCGCGCAAGCCGTCGACGGCGCCGTCCGGCAGCAGTCGACGCTCCGAGATCGCGGCCAACGCCGGCAGCGTTCCGCGCACGCGCAGGCCCGGATCGCGACCGCCGCGCACGATCTGCAGCGCCTGCACGATGAATTCGATCTCGCGTATGCCGCCGGGCCCGAGCTTGATGTTCTGTGCATAGTCCTTGCGTCGACCCTGCTCGCGGATCTGGCGATGGACGTCGCGCAGGCCCTCGTACGCGTCGAAATCGAGGTACTTGCGGTAGACGAACGGCGTGATCAGGGCGTCGAGCTCGTCGTGCCGCGTGCCGGTCAGTGAGCGTGCCTTGAGCCATGCGTAGCGCTCCCAGGTGCGCCCCTGCGTGATCAGGTACTGCTCGAGCGCCGGATACGGAACGGTCAGCGGCCCGCTCTCGCCGTAGGGGCGCAATCGCATGTCGACGCGGAACACGAAACCATCCGGCGTGACGTCGTTCAACGCGCCGATCACGCGCCGTCCCAGGCGATCGAAGAACTCGCGATTGGCGAGGATGCGCGCTCCGTCGGTCTCGCCGTCCTCGGGGTAGACGAAGACGAGATCGACGTCCGAGGATACGTTGAGCTCGCCCCCCCCGAGCTTGCCCATGCCGATCACGACGAGCGTCTGCTCCTCGCCCCGCGCATCGCGGGGAAGCCCGAAGTGGGCCGCCAATGCCCGCTGGTGCAACGTTACTGCCGCGCGCACCGCAACTTCCGCCAAGCGTGTCATGTTCGCGCAGACTTCGGCCAGGTCCGCGAGGCCGCAAAGGTCGCGGGCGATCGTATGGACCATCAGGCGGCGGCGCAAGACACGCATCGCCGCTGCCAGCGCGACGCCGTCCACGGCATCGACCGACGCGGAAATTTTCGCTTCGGGGGGCCGCCATTGGAACGCTGCCTCGACCGTGGCTTCGAGTTCGCGCTCGTTCGTCGGGGTGCGCGGCGAGGACGGCGGCGCAGTAGCGGCTGTATGCCAGCGCCGCAGCAAGATCCGGGAGGCTTCGCATCGCGGAGATCGGGTAAGGCGCATTGACGCGGCTGGCGCGAACGCGAGGTTTGCGCTGGCATCCGCTACAATGCGCTACGGGTTCCATTATGCCTTCCGAGCGCGCCTTCTTCCGCGCCTCCCGCGCGGGTCCAGCGCTTGCGTGGATCGGGCGCCTTGCCGGCGCCATGCTGATCACCGGCATCGGGCTGTTCGCGCTGGTCCTGCTCGCGGTGCGCTTTGTCGTGTTTCCGCAGGTCGAGAGCTACCGCGAGTCACTCGCCACTGCCGTTTCGGCAGAGCTCGGCCGTCCCGTGGAGATTGCCGTGCTCGCCACCGGCTGGGACGGCTGGAATCCGAAGTTCGTCATCGAAGGCTTCCGCGTCCTGGACCGCGAGCGCACGGGTGCCGTGCCGCTGATCGAGCTGCCCGTGGTGGAACTGGTCGTGGCCTGGACGTCGCTGCCGCTGCATGGAGCTCCGATTGAAGGAGCTCGTGATCGAGCGACCACGCCTGGCCATCCGGCGCGATCGCGCGGGGATGCTCCACATCGCGGGGATCGAAATCGACCCGGCCCAGGCACCCGACGATCCGTCCGCTCGCCCAATGGATATTGCGCCAACCGCAGATCGTCGTCCGTGATGCACTGATCACCTGGAACGACGACCTGCGAAACGCGCCCCAGCTCATCCTGGACCGCGTGCAGTTCCGACTGCAAAACCGGTTTGGCCGCCACCGCTTCGGGCTGACGGGCGCTCCGCCGTCGGGGATCGCGGCTCCGATCGATGTCCGTGGCGACCTTAGAGGCATTTCGGCGGTGAACTGGGAGCGCGTGCAGGGCGCGCTATACGTACGGCTCGACTATGCCGACGTCGCCGCGTGGCGCGAATGGCTGCCGTTGCCGGTACCGATTGCAAGCGGCGAGGGAGCGTTGCGCGTCTGGATCGAGTTCGCGGAGAACGATGCGCGCGAGATCGTTGCCGACCTCGAGCTTGCCGAGGTGCACCGCGCGCCTGGGCGAGCACCTGCCCGAACTCAACCTTGCCCATCTCGCCGGGCGCGTCGGTTGGCGCAGCGATGCGTCGCGGCGCGAGATCTTCACGCGGGGCCTCGTGTTCGAGACAACCGAAGGGAAGCGCCTCGGTCCGACGGATCTGAAGCTGCTGCTGACCGATGTCGCCGGCCGGAACGCGTCGGGTCGCCTCGAGTTCGACCGGCTGGAGCTTGGGCCGTTGCGTGATCTGGCTGTCCATCTGCCGCTCCCCGAAGGAATCCGCAAGGACATCGAGTATTTTTCGCCTCGCGGTACCGTTTCGCACGCGAACCTGCGCTGGGAAGATGCGGCCGAAGCTCCGCTGACGTTTTCCGCCGCAGCCGACTTCGCCGAGCTGGGCGTGCTTCCGCACGACGCGTTCCCCGGCGTGACCGGTCTCTCCGGCCGCTTCGAGGCGACGCAGGCCAAGGGCGAGCTCAAGATCGCGAGCCGCAACGTCGCGCTCGCGCTGCCCGACGCAGTTTCCGGAGGCAATCCCGTTCGACACGGTGGAGGGCACGCTCGGTTGGGAGCGCAAATCCGGGCAGACCGCCGTGCGGATCCTGAAGCTCGAGTTCGCGAATGCCGATTTCGCCGGCAGCGCAGCCGGAACCTACCGGACGGCCGCAACCGGCGCCGGCAGCATCGACCTGAACGCCCAGCTTGCGCGTGTCGATCCGACCCAACTGCACCGGTACCTGCCGGTTGCGACGAAGGAAGGCGTGCGCCGCTGGATGCAGACCGCGCTCGCGCAGCGGCAAGGTCGCCGACGTTCGACTGAAACTCGCCGGCAATCTTGCGCGATCTTCCGTTCGCCACGGCGAAGGGAAGCCAGTTCCTGGTCACCGCCAAGGCGAAGGACGTGCTGTTGAATTACGCCGCGGGCTGGCCCGGGATCGCCGATCTCGATGCGGATATTCGCATCGAGGGCGCGCGCTTGACGATCGATGCGACGCGTGGCCGCGTGTACGGCGCCGCGCTCGCCAGGACGCGCGCCGAGATTGCCGATCTCGCCGGCGAGGCTCCACTGCTGCGTGTCGACGGAAGCGCAGCCGGGCCCCTCGCCGATTTTCTCCGCTTTGTAGGGGAAAGCCCGGTCGCCGGTTGGATCGAACACCTGACCGACGGCGCGGAAGGCGCGGGCGACGCTCGCCTGGCGCTGCGCCTCGGGCTCGTCCTCGGTCGCCCTTCGGAAAACAAGGTTGCGGGAGATCTCACGTTCGTTCGTGCCGAGCTGCGGCTGCCGCACGCGCCGATGCTGACGCAGCTGGACGGTACACTTTCGTTTACCGAGTCCGAAGTCCATTCGCGCGATGTGCACGCGCAGGTACTCGGCGGCGCCGCGAAGCTCGGCCTCGCCAGCGGCGACGGCAGCGTCCGCGTGACGGCCGCCGGAAGCACGGCTCTCGTGCTCGCCCGCCGCGAGTTCGCCCTTCCTTATCTTGACCGCCTGTCCGGCACGATCGACTGGTCGATCGGCGTCGACCTTCGGCCGGAGATGTCCTCGTGGGTGCTGGAAAGCACGTTGCAGGGCGTCGCGGTCGATCTTCCTGCGCCGTTGGGAAAGGCTGCCTCGGCGGTCATGCCGCTGCGGGTCGAGCGGCATGGCGAGAGCCTGCGACCCGACCAGGATTCGATCGTCGCGTCGTATGGACGCGCCGCGCTCTTCGTGGCGCATCGCCAGCTCGCGGCCGAGGGAGCGAAGATCGACCGCGCGCTCCTCTCGCTCGGTCGCGCGACCGAGCGGGCCGATGCCTTGCGCGCCGAACGCCCAGGATACTGGCTGCGCGCCGATCTCGCTGCGCTCGACGTCGATCACTGGCTCGCGCTGGCCCGCGGCGGAAAGCAGGCGGTGGGAAGCGCAGCCGATGCCGAAGTGAAATTCGAGGGTGCGGATCTCAAGGCGGGCGAACTCGATGCCTTCGGCGTCCGCTTCCACGATCTTGGCGTCGCTGCCCGCCGCTCGCCGGAAGGGTGGCGCCTGGACCTCGGGGGCGAGGAGCTCGCGGGAACCGCGACGTGGACCGAACCGACGCCCGATTTGCCTGGCGGTCGGCTCATGGCGCGCCTCGCCCGGCTCGGGTTACCCGGGAAAGGCCGTGATCGCGCCGCGCCCTGGTTCCGAGGTGAAGGAGCGCGCACCCGAGCCGAAGGGCGATGCTGCGACTGAACGCGCGTGGCCCGAGCTCGACATCGTGGCCGACACGCTGGCATCGAAGGGACGCGACCTCGGGCGGCTCGAGCTTCACGCCAAGCCGCGCGGCACCGACTGGCAGATCGAGCGGCTCGTTCTCGGCGACGACAACGGCCGGATCGAGGCCCACGGCGAGTGGCGGGCCCTCGGGCAGCAACAACAGACGCGGCTCGACGTCGCGCTCGATGCGAAGGAGGCGGGTGCTTTTCTCGCGCGCTTCGGCTACCCCGACGCGATGCAGGGCGCACCGACGAAGATCGACGGGCACCTTGCGTGGTCGGGGACGCCGGCGGGATTCGACTATCCGACGCTCTCGGGTGCGCTGACCATCGACGTCGGCCCCGGCCGGTTCACCAGGATCGAACCCGGGCTCGGCAAGCTGATCGGCGTGCTGTCACTGCAGGCGCTGCCGAGGCGGATCACGCTCGACTTCCGTGACGTCTTCAGCGAGGGATTCGCATTCGACGAGGTGACCGGCAAGGTGCGCATCGCCGATGGCGTGATGTCGACGGACGGCCTCAAGCTCGTCGGTCCCGCCGCACGGGTCCAGATCATCGGCGATGCCGACCTCGCCGGCGAAACGCAACGCCTATCGGTACGGGTTCAACCTGCGCTGTCGGGCGGCGTGTCGGCCGGGGCGGCGCTGCTGTTCCTCGCGAATCCGCTCATCGGGGCCGCGGTCGGCGCCGGATCGCTGCTTGCGCAGAAGGTGCTGAAGGATCCGATCGAACAGATGTTCAGCTACGAGTACACAGTGACCGGCAGCTGGTCGGATCCGGTCGTGACGCGCAGCGAGTCGGCCACCGCGAGCGTCGTCCCGGGTGCGCCAGGGACGCCGGTCGAGCGGACAGCGCCGTGACGAACGCGACGAACATGTTCCGCGTCGCCGCCGTGCAATTGGTCTCGGGCGACGACGTTGCGGCCAATCTCGGTGCCGCCGAGCCGTTGATTGCCGAGGCCGCGGCCGGCGGCGCGCGCCTGGTTGTGCTGCCCGAGTACTTCGGCATCTTCGGCGCGCGTGCTACGGACAAGGTGGCGGTGCGTGAAATCGACGGCGATGGCCCGCAGCAATCATTCCTCGCCCGGCTTGCACGCGCGCACGGCATTTGGCTCGTCGGCGGCACCGTGCCGCTCGCCTGCGGCGACGCGAAACGCGTGCGCAGCGCCTGCCTGGTCTACGGCCCGGACGGGACACGCGTCGCGCGTTACGACAAGATCCATCTGTTCGCGTTCGCGCGCGGCGATGAGCAGTACGACGAGGGAAGAACGATCGAGCCGGGAACGACCCCGGCGGCGATCGGCTTGCCGTGCGGGCGGGTCGGCTTGTCGGTCTGCTACGATTTGCGCTTTCCCGAGCTCTATCGCGGCATGGGCGACCTTGCGCTGATTCTCGTACCCGCGGCGTTTACGGCGACGACCGGTGCCGCGCATTGGCACCTGCTGCTGCGCGCGCGCGCGGTGGAGAACCAGTGCTACGTCCTTGCGGCGGCACAGGGCGGCCTGCACCCGAACGGTCGGCGTACGTTCGGACACTCGCTGCTGGTGGATCCGTGGGGGCTCGTGGTGGCCGAACACGCGGAAGGTGCGGGCGTCGTGGCGGGCGACATCGATCCGGTTCGGCTGGCCGAAGTGCGGGCGCAGTTGCCGGCACTGAAGCATCGCGTGCTGTGAGGCGTAGGCCGATGAGCGCCGCCAGGCCATCCCAAGGCGCGAATTGCGTTCGGCCTCCTGAGAGCTTGACGATGAACGCTATGCCGAAGTGTCGGCCGATGCGGCGATTCGCCTTGGCGTCGATCCCCGCGCAAAGACAGGCGCGGGGCCCCTCGCCGCTTGGCGATCGCCGCTCCACGGGGGCGGCGCTGCAGCCTTGGTTGCAAGCGTGGGGCACAACGATTGACCGCACAACGGGGGCCGGCGATGACGATCCACGTGTGCGATCTTCCAGTTCCGGTCACCCACCGCTACTTCGAGGATTACCGGCCGGGATCCGAATGCGTCTATGGCCCGATCCAGATCAACGAAGAGGAGATCGTGGAGTTCGCCGTCCGCTACGATCCGCAACCGATCCACGTCGATCGGCGTGCGGCGGCAGCCGGTCCGTTCGGCGGCCTGATCGCGAGCGGCTGGCACACGACCGCCGTCGTCATGCGGGTGCTGGTCGAACGTTACCTGTCGCACGTCGCCGCGCTGGTCTCGCCCGGCGTCGACGAGTTGCGCTGGCTGAAGCCTCTGCGTCCGGGCGACGTCCTGCACGTCCGCATCACGGTGCTCGAGGCAACGCCCGTCGCGCTCGAAGCAGGATCGCGGACTCATCCGGACCTTGATCGAAACGCTGAATCAGCGCGACGAGGTGGTAATGAGCTTCAAGGCGATGAACCTGATGCGGCGGCGCCCATCCGGCGAGGCGTCCGCGGCGGGCACCTGACGGGCCGCCTATGGGCGCGCCACGACCGCCGCATCCGACCTATTTCCCCCGCAGCAGTACAAGCACGGCGCCGCCGCCACCCGCATGCGGCGGCGCTTCGCAATAGGCGAGCACGTCGTCCCAGTGCGCCAGCCATTTGCGAACCTTGCCCTTGAGCACCGGTTCCTTCCGCGGGGAGGTGAGTCCCTTGCCGTGGATCACCCGCACGCAGCGCGCGCCGCGCTGCCGCGCGGCGAGCAGGAAATCGGCGAGCTCGTCGCGTGCTTCGATCGTCGTCCTTCCGTGCAGATCGAGCTCACCCTGCACGGCCCAGTGGCCGCGCCGCAGCTTCGACAGCACATCCGACGGAAGCCCGCGCCGCAGGAATGTCTGCTCGGCCTCGAGCTCCTGCCCGATTTCCCAGTGCTCCGGCGCCGGTTCCGCGCCGTATTTCGACGCGGCGAGCGCATCCTCGGCGTCGGCGATGCGCTGCCGCGGAACGGGCGCGGGCCGGGGTGGCGCGTGCGCGACCTTGCGGGAAGCGGGTAGCGGCGCTACGTCCGCGAACGCCGACGCAAGATCGATGTCGCCGTCGACGTGCTTGGACGCGGCCACCGCGCGCTTGGTTGCGGAAGGGCCGCGGTTCCGGGCGGGTACGATGGGGGACGGATCGACGGACTCAGGTGGGTCGGTGGCCGGAACGCTATCCGTCCCATGCTTGCGGGTGGCGCGTGGCGACGACGCCGGCGTCGTTACCGCCGCCGCACGCGCTTTCGCAACGAGGTCCTTCAGCTCGGAAAGCTTGGCCATCGCTCGACGATCCGCCGCGCTCTGCAAATGCCCCGCGCGATCCGGTCAGCCGTGCCCTTCCAGATACGCTTCGGCGTCGAGCGCCGCCATGCAGCCTGTTGCCGCCGACGTCACGGCCTGTCGATAGACATGGTCGGCGACATCGCCCGCGGCGAAAACGCCGGGAACACTCGTCGCCGTCGCGTTGCCGTCGCTGCCGCCCCTCACCTTGATGTAGCCGCCCGCCATCTCGAGCTGGCCGTCGAAGATGCCGGTATTCGGCGTATGGCCGATCGCGATGAATATTCCCGTGACCGCCAGGTCCTGCGTCGCGCCGGTCCGCACGTCCTTGACGCGTACCCCGGTCGCTCCGCTGTCATCGCCGAGCACCGCATCGAGCGTGTGATTCCACAGCACCCGCACGTTGCCGCCGTTGTTCGCCTTCGCCATCAGCCGGTCGATCAGGATCGCTTCCGCGCGGAAACGATCGCGGCGGTGGATCACGGTGACGGCCCGTGCGATGTTGGAAAGATACAGCGCTTCCTCGACCGCGGTGTTGCCACCGCCGACGACCACGACGTCCTGCTCCTTGTAGAAAAAACCGTCGCAGGTCGCGCACGCCGAAACACCCTTGCCCATGAACGTCTGTTCCGAAGGCAGTCCGAGATAGCGTGCCGACGCGCCGGTGGCGACGATCAGCGCAGCACAGGTGTACTCGCCGGCATCGCCCACCAGGCGCAGCGGACGCTTGTCCAGACGGGCCGTGTGTATGTGGTCGAAAACGATCTCGGTGGCGAAGCGCTCCGCGTGCCGCTGGAAGCGCGCCATCAGATCCGGACCCTGGACGCCGTCCGCGTCGGCTGGCCAGTTGTCGACGTCGGTGGTCGTCATCAGCTGTCCGCCTTGCGCGAGGCCGGTGATCAGCATCGGCTTCAGGTTCGCACGCGCAGCGTATACTGCGGCGGTGTAGCCGGCCGGTCCGGAACCGAGGATCAGCAGGCGGGCGTGCTTGGTGGTCATGTGTCTCTCGCTTCACAAAGCGATCGATTCTACTTGATCGCGAAAGTCCAGCCGCCGTTCCAGCGTCCTCGACGATTCGCGCGATCGGTGCCTGGGTACGCAGCCACATTTGTCGCGATCGTTGTTGTATAATCCGTCGCACGAAGTACACGCGGCAAATAGATGTTTTTACAACAGAAAGACGCGAAATCCCGGCGTGGACTGGGGACCGGTCCTGCCTCCGAGCACGGCCTTTCTCCAAGGTTCGCGCGCCTGGTCCGCGAATCGTGGTGGTTGCTGGTCGTTGCGGGGTTCGTCTGGCTCGCATTGATCCTCGCGACCTATGCGCGGACCGATCCCGGTTGGTCGTTCTCCGGGACCGGAGCGCCGATCGCGAACAAGGGAGGCGTTGCCGGGGCGTGGCTCGCCGACCTGCTCTTGTACCTGTTCGGATTTTCCGCGTGGTGGTGGGTGGTCGGCGGTCTGGTGCTGGTGGTTGCGGGCTATCGCCGCATCGGGCATCCGGAGCTCGCGACCGATCATCCGCTGGGACTGGGCATCGTCGGCTTCGGCCTCGTGCTCGTCACCAGCGCTGCGATCGAGGCATTGCGCCTGTACACGCTGCCGGCGACGCTGCCGCTGGCACCAGGAGGTGCATTGGGCGAGGCTCTCGGACGCGGCCTTTCCAGGCTCCTCGGCTTCAATGGCGCCACGCTCGTCCTGCTCGCTCTGTTCGCGGTCGGATTTTCGCTGTTTTCGGGCATGTCCTGGTTGCGGCTGATGGAGCGCGTCGGCGGCGGCATCGAAGGGATGCTGACGCGGCTACGCCGCCGCGCAGAGGAGCGCGAGGACCGCAAGCTCGGCGAGCAGGCCTTCGCCGAGCGCGAGGCGATCGTGCAGGCGAAGCACGAAACCGCAGAGCGCGAACCGGTGGTCGTCGTGCCGGCATTGGTCGAGGTCCCGAAATCCGAACGCGTCGTCAAGGAGAAGCAGCGGCCGTTGTTCGTCGACATGCCGGATTCGCCGTTGCCGCCGCTCGCACTCCTCGACGATCCGCCGTCGACGCAGGAAGCGGTCAGCTCGGAAACGCTCGAATTCACGTCGCGCTTGATCGAGCGCAAGCTCGCCGATTTCGGCGTCGCGGTTCGGGTGCTGGCTGCGTATCCCGGCCCCGTCATCACGCGCTACGAGATCGAGCCGGCTGTCGGCGTGAAGGGCGCGCAGATCGTCAACCTCATGAAGGATCTGGCGCGCGCGCTGTCGGTGGTGTCGATCCGCGTCGTGGAGACGATCCCCGGCAAGTCGTGCATGGGCCTCGAGTTGCCCAACGCGAAACGACAGATCGTCAAGCTGACCGAGATCCTCTCCTCGGCCACGTACAACGACAATGCGAGTGCGCTGACACTCGCCCTTGGCAAGGACATCGCGGGCAAGCCGGTCATTGCCGATCTCGCGCGCATGCCGCACCTGCTCGTCGCCGGCACCACGGGTTCCGGCAAGTCGGTCGCCGTCAACGCGATGATCCTGTCGTTGCTCTACAAGGCGGAGCCGAAGCAGGTTCGGCTCGTGCTGGTCGACCCGAAGATGCTGGAGCTCTCGGTCTACGAGGGGATTCCGCATCTGCTCGCGCCGGTGGTGACCGACATGAAGCTCGCCGGCAACGCATTGAACTGGTGCGTCGGGGAGATGGAGCGCCGCTACCGGCTGATGTCCACGCTCGGCGTGCGCAACCTGTCCGGCTACAACGCCAAGGTCGGTCGAGGCGAAGAAGGCGGGCAAGCCGCTCACCAATCCGTTCACGCTCACGCCCGACAACCCGGAGCCGATCGAGGAGATGCCCTACATCGTCGTCGTGATCGACGAGCTCGCCGACCTGATGATGGTCACCGGCAAGAAGATCGAGGAGCTGATCGCGCGCATCGCGCAGAAGGCCCGCGCGTCGGGCATCCACCTGATCCTCGCGACGCAACGGCCGAGCGTGGACGTGATCACGGGTCTCATCAAGGCGAACATCCCGTCGCGGATCGCGTTCCAGGTCGCGAGCAAGGTCGATTCGCGCACGATCCTCGACCATATGGGCGCGGAGACGCTGCTGGGGCAAGGCGACATGCTGTTCCAGCCGCCGGGGGTCGGCTATCCGTTGCGCGTGCACGGCGCGTTCGTGTCGGACGGCGAGGTGCACAAGGTCGTCGAGCACCTGAAAGCGCAGGGCAGGCCGCAATACCTCGACGGCATCCTCGATGGCACCGCCAGCGGCAACGGCGAGGAGTCGCCCGGAATCGAAGGCCCCGACGCCGAATCCGATCCGATGTACGATCAGGCGGTGGCTATCGTGCTGCAGACGCGCCGCCCGTCGATCTCGCTCGTGCAACGGCACCTGCGCATCGGCTACAACCGCGCGGCGCGACTGATCGAGCAGATGGAGCGCGCGGGACTCGTTTCCCCGATGCAGTCCAACGGCAATCGCGAGGTGCTCATGCCGGCGGCCAAGGGCGAGGCGTGAACCCGCTGAAAGCCAAGTGGCTGGCCGTCGCCGCAGTCGTGGCCGTGACCCGGACGGGGGCCGCAAGCGCAACCGGGCTCGAGCAACTGAAGGCTTTTGTCGACGGGGCGAAGACCGGGAAGGCCGAATTCCGGCAGGTAGTTTCGGCGAAGGGCCAGCGGTCGGTGCGCGAGGCATCCGGCACCTTCACGTTTCTGCGTCCGGGAAAGTTCCGCTGGGCCTACGAGCAACCGTACCAGCAGCTCATTGTCGGCGATGGGGCGAAGCTGTGGATCTACGACCGCGATTTGAA
Source organism: uncultured beta proteobacterium (assembly GCA_963809965.1). Classification (GTDB taxonomy): domain Bacteria; phylum Pseudomonadota; class Gammaproteobacteria; order Burkholderiales; family Casimicrobiaceae; genus CAIWHR01. The sequence continues at coordinate 20,777 of CAWELU010000013.1, read as the reverse complement.
CCAGGTGATCGTGCGCAAACTCGATCTCGCGCTCGGCCAGAGCCCCGCCGCGCTGCTCGCCGGCGACAATGCGCTGGAGCGCGACTTCGAGCTCACCGATGGCGGCATCCTCGACGGGCTCGAGTACGTCGCCGCGAAGCCGAAGTCGGCCGATGCCGGCTTCGAGCGGGTGCGGATCGGCTTCCGTGACAACCTGCCCCGCGCGATGGAGTTGACGGATCTTTTCGGCAACCTCACCGTGCTGACGTTCGTCGGCTTCGAGCGCAATCCCGCGCTCGATCGGGCGCAGTTCAGCTTCGTTCCGCCGAAGGGCGCCGACGTCGTTGGCGAGTAGCGGTGGTCACCTCGGCGACCAGGCTCGTCGCATCCGCGCAGGGGTCGGCTAAGTACCGAGTTGGGCAAGATAGGCGCGAACCCGCTTCGCGTTGGTCCCGAGGTCGCTCTTGCCGACGCGGGACACCGAGCGGACGTCGATCCGGCTGCCGCCGGGCGCCGGCCGGATCCGGACGACGATGTCGTCCTTGAAGCCGAACCAGGTCGTCGTCGCCGTCGCTTCGATGCGACCTGACGCGGGGTCGGCCGCGACGAGCTCCCATCCCGCCGTACGCGCGACTTCCTCGGCCTTCGCGAACGCAACCGCGGTCGGGACGCGCAGCATGAGCGGCACGATGTCGGGATAGGCTTCGCGCTGCGCCCGCGCGACCGTACCGCCGGGATAGGAGGCGGGAACCGGAGCGCCCGCGCGCTGCGGAAGGATCGCCACAAAAGCCGGCGGATCCGCCGTATCGGTGGTGATGTCGTTGATCGCGGGCACGCTACGAGCTTGCTGTATCCATTGCAGCGGCAGAGCGAGGGCGCAAAGACTGACCACCAACGCGGCCAGGGCGCTGGCGGCACCTCGGTCCCGAAGGCGGGGGAAGATCAACACGACGATCGCAAGCGCCGCGAGCGCGAGCGCCGCGATGCCGCTGACGCGCAGAATCTGCAATCCCGTGCGGTAATCCCATAGCGCGAACCGGGTCCCGAGACCGGACAGGGCGAGTGCCGCTGCGTTGACCAGCGCGAGCAGCAACAGGAGCCATGCTGCGTTCATGAACGTCTCCGATATGGCCGATAATGCCGAATCTACGCCGCGGTGCGAGCCTCGCGCAAACCTCTTCGTGACCGACCTCTTCGCCACCGCGAACCCCGCTACGCCACTCGCCGAACGGCTGCGCCCGAAAGCGATCGCGGACGTGATCGGGCAACGGCACCTGCTCGCGCCGGGCAAACCCCTGGCCGTTGCGTTTGCATCGCGCAAGCCGCATTCGATGATCCTGTGGGGGCCGCCGGGCGTCGGGAAGACCACGCTTGCCCGGCTGATGGCGGACGCGTTCAGCGCCGATTTCATCGCCCTCTCCGCTGTGCTTTCCGGAGTGAAGGACATTAGGGACGCGATCGCCCGCGCCGAGGCGACGCTCGCCCAATCGGGCCGCCACACGATCCTTTTCGTCGACGAGGTGCACCGCTTCAACAAGGCGCAGCAGGATGCTTTCCTGCCGTTCGTCGAGCAGGGTTTGGTCACGTTCATCGGGGCGACCACCGAAAATCCGTCGTTCGAAGTGATCGGAGCGCTGCTGTCGCGCGCGGCGGTATACGTGCTGGAACCGTTGTCGCCGGAGGAGTTGGCGGAGCTTCTCGAGCGCGCCCTCGCGGTCGCAATGCCTGGCGCCCTCGTGGAGGCCCGGGCCCGCGAGACGCTGATTGCCTACGCGGACGGCGACGGCCGCCGGCTCATCAACCTGGTCGAGTACCTCGCGACGGCTGCGGGCGGACATCGGGAGGCGCCGATCGACGTGCCCTTCGTCGAGGCGACCATCGCGCGCTCGCTCCGCCGTTTCGACAAGGGTGGCGAAGCGTTCTACGACCAGATCTCGGCGCTGCACAAGTCGGTGCGCGGCTCGGACCCCGATGCGGCGCTCTACTGGATGTGCAGGATGCTCGACGGCGGCGCCGATCCACTCTATGTCGGCCGGCGCATGATGCGCATGGCGACCGAGGATATCGGACTCGCCGATCCGCGCGCGCTGTCGCTGGCGATCGCGGCCGTCGAAACCTACGAGCGGCTCGGCACGCCCGAGGGCGAGCTCGCCCTCGCCGAGGCCGTGATCTATCTGGCGTGCGCACCGAAGTCGAACGCCGTGTACGTCGCCTACAACCGGGCGCGCGCGTTCATCGCCGAGGACGGATCGCGCCCGGTGCCGATGCACCTGCGCAATGCGCCGACGAGACTGATGAAGGGGCTGGGGTACGGCAAGGGCTACCGCTATGCGCATGACGAGGAGGGTGCGTACGCGGCGGGCGAGCATTACCTGCCCGACCACATGTCCGAGGTTTCGTGGTACGAGCCGACCGATCGCGGATTGGAGGGCAGGATCCGCGAGAAGCTCGAAACGCTGCGTTCGCGCGATCGCAAGGCGCCGAAGTAGAAGGCGAGCGCCGGACCGGCCGCGGCCCGATTCTGGCATCGGTTCTGTTGATGCCATCCGCGGGGTCGGGGTTCGCAGCCCTCTGCTAAGATTCGCGCGTGCTCGACATCAATCTCTTTCGCACCGATCTACAGTCCGTCACGCGTGGCCTTGCCCGGCGCGGGGTCGTCCTCGATGCCGCCGGATTCGAGGCGCTCGAGCGCGAGCGCAAAGCCATCCAGACGCGCACGCAGGATCTGCAGGCGAAGCGCAATGCATTGTCGAAGCAGATCGGCGTCGCCAAGGGAAAAGGCGCGGATGCATCCACCCTGCTGGCGGAAGTCGCAGGCGTCGGCGACGAGACGAAGCGCCTGGAAAGCGAGCTCGAGCGCGTGCGGCGGGCGCTGCGCGACTTTCTGCTGAATCTTCCGAACCTCGCGCATCCGAGCGTACCCGACGGCAGCTCTTCCGAGGACAACGTCGAACTGCGTCGCTGGGGGACGCCGCGCACGCTCGCCTTTCCGGTCAAGGATCACACCGATCTGGGCGAAGGTCTCGGCCTGCTCGATTTCGCGACCGCGGCGAAACTCTCGGGCGCGCGTTTCTCCTTCCTGCGCGGCGGGCTCGCGCGCATGCACCGCGCGCTTGCGCAGTTCATGCTCGACACGCAGACGCGCGAACATGGCTACACCGAGTGCTATACGCCCTATATTGTCAATGCCGAGACGCTGGTCGGGACCACGCAGTTGCCGAAGTTCGAGGCCGACATGTTTTCGGTCAGGAAAGGCGGCGTCGAGGGGGACGACGGCACCCTCTACCTCATCTCCACCTCCGAGATCACGCTCACCAATACCGTTCGTGGCGAGATCCTGCCGTCGGACGCGCTGCCGATCAAGCTCACCGCGCACTCGCCTTGCTTTCGTTCCGAGGCGGGAAGCTACGGCAAGGACACGCGAGGCATGATCCGGCAGCACCAGTTCGACAAGGTCGAGATGGTTCAGATCGTCGCCCCGGACCAATCCTACGCGGCGCTGGAAGAGATGACCGCCCACGCGGAAACGATTCTGCAACGCCTCGAGCTGCCCTACCGCGTTGTGGCGCTGTGCACCGGCGATATCGGCTTTGCCAGCGCAAAGACCTACGACCTGGAAGTGTGGCTGCCGGCGCAAAACACCTACCGCGAGATCTCGTCGTGCTCGAACTGCGAGGCGTTCCAGGCCCGGCGGATGGAGGCGCGCTTTCGCAACGCGCAGGGCAAGCCCGAGCTGGTCCATACGCTCAACGGGTCGGGGCTCGCGGTGGGACGCGCGCTCGTCGCGGTGATGGAGAACTACCAGCGCGCCGACGGTGGCATCGACGTGCCTGCCGTGTTGCGCCCCTATATGGGTGGGCTGGAAGCGATCCTCAAGGCATAGGCCCGTACGATCGTCCGCGTGTCGCGCCTTGCCCGAGCGAGCCGCACGGCCGGCTCGCGGTGCGCTTGCTCAGCGCATGTTTCCCGTGTGTCCGAGCGAGTACCGACCCGGCTGCGGCCAGACCGTGAGCCCGTGCGGCTCCTTGCCGACCGGAATGCTCTTCACGTCGCCGGTCGACGTGTCGATCGCGTAGACGACATTGTCGTAGCGACCCGCCAACCACAGGTACCTGCCGTCCGCGCTGACATTGCCCATGTCCGGGCTGCCTCCGCCGGGAATGGGCCACGTGCTCTCGACCTTGCGGGTTGCGAAGTCGATCACCGTCACGCTGCCCTTGCCATGCGGCTTGCCGTGGATCTTGTTGGAGCCGCGATTGGCGACATAGAGCTTCCGGCCATCGCGGCTCGGGTAGAGGCCGTGCGTGCCCACCCCGGTCGGAATGAAGTCGATCTGCCGGAACGTTGCCGCATCCACGACGAACACGCCGTCGGACATCATGTCCGCGACGAAAAAGAGCCGCCCGTCGGGCGAGATTCGGACGTCCTGCGGCATCCCTTTCCATGTCGTGCAGATGACCTCGTCGCGACCATCGAAACCTTTCACGATCTGCGTGGAGAGCCCCGGCTTGATGAGTTGGAGGAAGCCGACCACCTTGCCCTCGATGAGGTCGACCTTGGTGACGGTGCCGCTGAACTCGCAGGTGAAGATCGCGTAACGGCCGTCGATCGAGAAATCGGCGTGGTTGAGGCCGTCGCACTGCGGAATGGCGAGTGAGGATTGCAGCGCCATCGAGTGCGGGTCGCGAAAATCCAGTCGCTTGAAGGCTTCGGCCACCACGATCGCCGACTTGCCGTCGGGTGTGAAATACACGTTGTAGGGATCGTCGACCTGGATCGCGGCGCCCGGCTTGCCGGTTTTCGGATCGATCGGTGTCAGGCTGCCTACGGTGCGCCGCTCGGCATTGTTCGCGACCCACAGCGTCTTGAGGTCCCACGACGGGACGACATGCTGGGGATTGAGCCCGACGTTGAAGCGATTGACGACCTTGAAGGTCGCGGGGTCGATCACGTAGACGTCGCTCGACTGGACATGCGGCACGTAGACGCGCGGCAGATCGCCGGCCACCGTTGCACTGAGCTTGCCCGCTGTCTGCTCGCTGTACAGATTCTTAGGGTCGGGCACGGGCGGCATTCCCGGAACGGTTGCGACCGGCGCGGTGGCGCCCGGCACGGCCGAGCCGGTCGGAACCTGCGCCAAGCCCGGCGGGCAGAGCGCCAGCTCCAATCCGAGCACCAACATCAACGATCGCATTTCGAACCGCCACATTGACGAAACTCCCGAACGAAAGAGAGGACCGAATGCGAAGGAAATGCCGGAAGGCCAATGCGACACACCGCGGCCGCGCAGTTCATCGACGCGCAACCGCGCGCCGGGTTGCCTCCACGGTTGCCGCGACAATCGCATCCGCGCCCAATTGGCCGAGCTCGGCGCTCGCGCGGCGGGGATCGCCATAGACGCCCTCGGCGCTGGTAAGGCCGGCGCCGGAACGCATCCGCTCGGCTCGCACGAGGCCGGGATCGACGGCCAGCGCAAGCGACGTGTCCGCGAGTCCGGCATGGCTTCCGATCTCCGCATCGGAATGGCCACGGCTGCGCAGCGTCTGTGGAAAGCGCGTTTCCGTCACTGCATAGTATTCGTCGATCGCGTGCACGCGAACCGGCGTCACCGCCCACTCCGCGTTCATTCGGGTGGCGACGGCTTGCAAGCTCTTCCGGTATCCGCCGTGGTCGCCGATGAGGACGATGTCCCGGAAGCCGTGCCGCTTGAAGCTCCGCGCCGCGTACTCGAGGACCTTCTCGAAGGTTGCATTTGGGATGGTGATCGTTCCGGGGAACCGCATGTGCGAAGTCGGCGGCTCGACGTTGCCTTCGGGCACATACGCGATCACCGGCGCGACGAGTGCATTGCCCAACACGGCCGCGATCCTCTCCGCAAGCACCAGCACGCGCCGATTGTGCTTGCCGAGCACCATGTGGGGACCGTTCTGCTCGGTGCCCCCGATCGGGACAATGACGGTGGTCACCCCGGCGCGGATCCGTTGCTGCAGTTCGGGCCACGTCAGATCGGCGAGCAGGACGCTATCCGGAGTCTGGGCCGGCACGCGGATCGCCACTGCGAGTGAAAGCCAAAGCAGAATGCGCAGTGCCCGACGCAACATGCGCGCATTTTAGCAGGGCGTCGACGCCGCCCTCTCGTCATTCACCCGAAGCTCGACGGTCGCGATCAGCGTTTCGGCTGGGCCGGCTCGGCGCCGAGTGCCCGATCGAGCGCATCGGCGTACATCCGCAGGCGTGGGTGGTGCGGCGTTTCGTGCGCGAGCAACAGGTCGTAGTAACCGCGCACGCGGTCGACGAAGGCGACGGGCATTCCGCCTCGTGCGTAACCGAGCTTCGCCTGCTCGTAGAACTCGGGCAGCGCGAGCAACGGCAGCACCTTCTTGACGTCGCTCCACAGGTTCGGGTTGAGCTTCTGTTTCTGCGCGAGTATCCGCGCGTCCTCAAGGTGGCCCAGTCCGATGTTGTACGCCGCGAGTGCGAACCACGTACGGTCCGGCTCCACGATTCGCGCCGGAAGCTTCGCCTTGAGATCGCGCAGGTAACGTGCCGCGCCGACGATGTTCTGTCGCGGGTCGGTGAGATCGCTGATCCCGAGGTGCCGGGCGGTGTCCTCGGTGATCTGCATCATCCCGCGGACCCCGGTTTCGCTCATCGCCGACGAATCCCATTTGGATTCCTGATAGGCCAGCGCCGCGAGCAGCCGCCACTCGATCCCCGTCTTCTCGTGTGCTTCATGGAACAGCGACCGCAATTGCGGCAGCAGCGTGTCCATCCGTTCCTTGAGGCCGCTCGCGTCGACGCGCTGGAACTGCGAGGCCTCCGGGAGGTAGCGGTCGGTCAGCCTGGCGAGGGTCCCGTCGCGTTGCGCCAGTGCCAGGAACCGGTCGACGTCCTCGCGGAGCGCGGCAAACCGTGCGGGCACGGCCCACGCGATCTCGCGCTTGCCGCCGACTTGAAAGGCCACGTCGAAATCGAGATAAATGTTGCGCGCGATCGCCGCGGCGAGCGAGCCCACGATGGCGTAATCGACGGTTCCGTCGGAAACCTGCGAGATCAGGCCCGCCGGTGACGGAAACGATATGGGCTCCCACTTCACGGTCGGATGCGCCGCCCGCAGCGCATCGATTTCCGGTTCCAGCCCGACGCCGTCGATGAAGGCGACGGTTTCGCCGTCCAGGTCGGTCCAGTTCGTGGGCCGATAACCTTGACTGTTGTAGATCAGCACCGGCTCGACCGAGAGATAGCCGGTTGTCCATAGAATGTCGGTGCCCGACTCGTCGGACGCGCCGGAGACCGGCGGTCGTCGCGTCTTGGGCGCCGCAGCTGGGGACATGGGCCGAAACAGCCCACCGGCACCGATGTGCGCCTGCCCCTTCGCGATCGCGTCCAGCAGTTCCGCCGGCGAATCGGCGGTCACGAACCGAAGCGGCAGCCTTTTCTCCTTGGCGTAGAGCCGCACGAGATCGGCGTCGAATCCCACCGTCACACCATCGGGTCCGGGAAAATAGACGATCGGGCCCGGCAGCACGAGCACGATCAGTTCGTTCCCCTCCTCGGGCGACGGAAGCGGCGGCGCCTCGACGTACAGCGGCCGGATAGCAAGCACGAGCGCCGCCCCGACGGCCAGACCGGCGGCGAGCAGCAGGACATGGCGCGAGGGGCGCACTTGATGGCGGACGACGATAGGCAAACCGGCCGGCGACGATGCGGCCGATTATAGCGACCGCGCTCGCGCTCTCGCGGCAACGCCCGGGCAGGCGTGGCACCCGAACCCCGCCTTGCCCGATGGTTGCTTGCCCCGGGACGCGCGTTGGCCGATAATCCGTCCCCTGCGCGTTGCGCACACGATCAACGGCGGGTCGCCCCGCATTGCAGCGTCGTGAACCTGGTCAGGTCCGGAAGGAAGCAGCCACAGCGACTCACTGCAAGTGCCGGGGGAACGGCTCGCCACCCATTCCCGAGCGTCGCCATGACCTACCAGGCCCTCGCCCGCAAGTGGCGGCCGAAGACGTTCGCCGAACTCTCCGGCCAGGAGCACGTGGTGACGGCGCTCACCAACGCGCTCACGCGCGGGCGACTGCACCACGCGTACCTGCTGACGGGCACGCGGGGGGTCGGCAAGACGACGATTGCGCGGATCCTCGCCAAGAGTCTCAACTGCATCACCAATGGTGTCACGGCGACGCCATGCGGCACCTGCGCGGCATGCGTGGAAATCGACGCCGGCCGCTTCGTCGACCTCTTCGAGCTCGACGCGGCGTCGAACACCGGCATCGACAACATGCGCGAGATCCTCGACAACGCGCGCTATGCGCCGACGGTCGGCCGCTACAAGGTCTACCTCATCGACGAAGTGCACATGCTGTCGAAGGCGGCGTTCAACTCGATGCTGAAGACGCTCGAGGAGCCGCCCGAACACGTCAAGTTCGTGCTGGCGACGACGGATCCGCAGAAGATCCCGGTGACGGTGCTTTCGCGCTGCCTGCAGTTCAACCTGAAGCAGTTGCCCCCGGCGCTGATCGTCGAACGGCTCGCCGTGATCCTCGCGGCGGAGGATGTCGCGGCGGACGCCGCGGCGCTGGCGCTGATCGCCCGGGCGGCGCACGGATCGATGCGCGACGCGCTGTCGCTGCTCGACCAGGCAATTGCCTACGGCGGCGGCGAGGTGCGCGAGGCGGTCGTCCGCACCATGCTGGGCGCGGTCGAAACCGAATACGTCTACCGGATCGTCGAGGCGCTCAATTCCGGTGATGGTCCCGCGCTGCTCGCCGAGGCCGATGCGATGGCCGCGCGCAGCATCGATTTCGCCACCGCGCTCGAGGAGCTTGCATCGTTGTTTCACCGGATCGCCGTTGTGCAGGCGGTTCCCGCTGCGGCGCCGGCGCTCGACGACGCCGAACGGGTCTCGGCGTTCGCGGCGAACATGTCCCCGGAGGCCGTACAGCTTGCCTACCAGATCTGTGTGCAGGGTCGCGCGGATCTGGCACTCGCACCCGACGAAGCGACCGGCTTCTCGATGACGCTGCTGCGCCTGCTGGCATTCGAGCCCGCCGGCGGCGGGGTCGCTGCCGCGCCGGCGGGCGGGCAGGCGTCGAACGACGATGCGAAACGTCGTGGGCGCACGCACGCAGCTCTGGCCGCCGGGAAAGGGAGTGCCGCGCCGGCAGTGTCCGTTCCGGCGCCGCGAGACGCGGTGACGGCATCGCCGGTCGTGGTCCCATCCGAATCGCCGGCAAGCGTTCCTGCTCAGCCGTCTGCGACGATTCCGCTGCCGCTCGATGTTGCCGGCTGGCCCTCCTTCGTTGCCGGCCTCAAGTTGGCGCCGATGGCGGCCCAGCTCGCGGCGCAGACCGAGCTGAAGGCGATCAACGGCAATGTCCTGACTTTGGCGCTGCCGGCAGCGCACAAGCACCTTGCCGACAAGGCCTACGCGGACAAGCTCAAGGCCGCGCTCGACCAGGCGACGGGCCGCAAGCTGTTGCTGGCATTCGAGGTCGGCACGGCGGCGGACGCCTCGCTGGCGGCGCAAAAGAACCGGGAGCAGGCCGAGCAGAAGATCGAAGACCGAGGCAGCATTCCGCAACGAGCCGTTCGTCCGCGACCTCCTCGAGCGCTTCGACGCCAAGATCCGGCCGGACTCGATCAAGCCGATTACCTGATTGTGTGACCGTAACGCGGCCGGCCTTGCGCAGCCGCGATGAATGAGGAGCCATGCCGATGATGAAGAACCAGCTCGCCGGTCTGATGAAGCAGGCGCAGCAGATGCAGGACAACCTGAAGAAGGCGCAGGAAGAGCTTGCCGAGACCGAAGTCGAGGGCCAGGCGGGCGCGGGCCTCGTGAAGATCGTGATGACCTGCCGTCACGACGTCAAGCGCGTGACGATCGATCCGTCGCTCCTCACCGAAGACAAGGACATGCTGGAGGATCTCGTCGCCGCCGCCGTCAACGATGCCGTGCGGCGGGTCGAGACGACGACGCAGGAAAAGATGTCCGGGCTGACGATGGGCATGCCGATGCCGCCGGGCTTCAAGCTGCCCTTCTGAGCATACGCCGGATGCCGCACCGCGCGCGCAGGAGTCCGGGGTCAGCGCCGCATCTCGTGCGAGCAACGCCGAAAAGCGTGCGCTCGTCCTGACCGTGGCCAAGACCCCGGGTTCCGGCGAATTCGGCACGACGCTGCCTCCCGTCTCGGGAATGGACGACCTCGCGCGGGCGCTTGCGTTGCTTGCCCGGGGTGGGGCCGAAGGCCGCGCAACGGATGGCGCTGCACCTGCTGCAGCACGATCGGGAGGGCGCAGTACGCCTTGCCCACGCGCTCGAGCACGCGGCGCAGAACGTTCGCCATTGCGAGCGCTGCAACACCTTCACCGAGGACGTGCTATGCGCGCTATGCCGGTCCGGCAAGCGCGACGCGACGCTGCTTTGCGTCGTCGAGACCCCGGCCGACCTGATGATGATCGAGCAGACGCAGGCCTATTCGGGCCTCTACTACGTCCTGATGGGCCGGCTGTCGCCGCTCGACGGGATCGGACCGAAGGAAATCCGGCTGGAGCGCCTGCTCAAGCGCGCGACCGACGGCGTGGTGCAGGAAGTTGTTCTGGCCACCAATTTCACCAACGAGGGCGAGGCCACCGCGCATTACATCGGCGAGCTGCTGGCCGCCCGAGGATTGCAGGTCAGCCGCCTCGCCCGTGGCGTTCCCGTGGGCGGGGAGCTCGAGTACGTGGACAGCGGGACACTTGCGCAGGCGATGCGCGATCGCCGCAAATTGCCGGGCTAGGCCCGATACGTCAAACGATCGCTACGTGAAGGATGCGGCGCGAGCCCGGGAGCACCGTTACTCTTCCTTACCCTTGAGCGATTGCCACAAGTCGATCAGCATCATCACGACGCCGATCAGAATGATCACGCTGAGCGCAACGTTCTTCAGCTTGAAGACCACCGGGCTCAAGTACGTGAGCACCAGTGCGACAGTGACGACGGCCGCGAAGATCTTGATCGGCATATTCGTGTCTCCCGTGTCTCGTCTATCGTGGGATCAGGCGGCCTGGGCGCGCGATACGAGCCAGCGTGCCGTGCGGAGCAGGCGCGCGTCGTCGTCGCGCGAGCCGACCAGTTGGACGCCCAAAGGCAGTCCGTCCGCGCCGTTCATCAGGGGCAGGCTGATGGCAGGCATTCCGCACAGTGTCCAGAGTGTGCAGAACGCCGGATTCCCCGTGGTGTCGAGCATCGGCGCGGTTCCAGGTGCTGCCGGCGTCACCACGGCGTCGAAGCGCGCGTACAACTCCTCGAATCCCTGGTTGAGAGCCCGAATACGCGCGAGCGCCTTCTGGTAGTCGAGCGCGCGCACGTCGCGCCCGCGCGCGAGCTGTTTGCGCAACGATTCGGACAGCCGGTCGCGTCCCTTCTCCCACTCCAGCTCGAGGTTCGCCGCCATTTCCGCTTCCATGATGGTCCGATGCCATTCCCAGGCATCGCGCAGCGACTCGCGGCAGCACGTGCTCTTCACACTGCCCGCCGAGTTCCCCGGTCAGCTCGGCAAACGCTTCCGCAGTCTGCCCGTCGGCCAGGTCCCATACTGGCGTCTTGATGAATGCGAGCCGCGGCGGCAACGGTGGCTCCTCGGCCGCCGTCTGCACGAACGGGATGCGTGCGCGCGGACGCGTGTCGGCGATCGCGTTCGTCGTAGCCCGTGAGTTGCTCGGCGACGAGCGCGACGTCTTCGAGCGTCCGTCCGAACACGCCGACCTGATCGAGCGTGCGCGAGAGCTTGAGGATGCCGTGCCTCGGAATCAATCCGTGCGTCGGCTTGAATCCGAAGACGCCGCAGTATGCGGCGGGACGGATTGTCGACCCGTTGGTCTGGCTGCCGAGCGCGAGCGGCACCATGCCCGCCGCGACGGCCGCTGCCGAGCCAGATGACGAACCGCCGGGTGTGTGCAGCGGGTTGTGCGGATTGCGCGTCTTGCCGGGCATGAAAGTCGCGCATTCGGTGGTGACCGTCTTGCCCATGATCACCGCGCCCGCCGCGCGCAGCATCGAAACCGTCGTCGCGTCCGAATCCGGCGTTCGTCCCGCATGCAATACGGTGCCGTCCTCGGTCGGCATGTCGACGGTGTCGAAAATGTCCTTGATGCCGACCGGCACGCCGTGCAGCGGCCCGATCGGCCGTCCCTCCATGCGGTCGAGGTCGCGTGCGCGCGCCTGGGCGAGCGCATGCCGCTCGTCCAGATATTGCCAGGCCTGCACGTCCGGCTCGACGGCGCGGATGCGTGCCAGGCACGCTTCGACGAGCTGCTCGGAACTGATCATGCCCTCGCGGATCGCGCGTGCCGCGTCGGTGGCAGACAGCCATTCAAGCCGCGTCGCGTCCATGCCTCAACTGCTGTAAAGGGCGCCCGGCAGCCAAAGCGCGACCTGCGGAAACACGTAGATGATCAGCATCGTCACCAGCACGATGTAGACGAACGGCATGCAGCCGCTGAAGATCTGCGTGAGCAGCACGGAAGGCGGGCTGACGCCCTTGAGGTAGTAGGCCGCCATCGCCATCGGCGGCGACAGGAACGCGGTCTGCAGGTTGATCGCCACCAGGATGCCGAAGATCATCGGATCGATGTCGAAGTGCGACAGCATCGGCAGGAAGATCGGCACGAAGATGATGATGATCTCGGTCCATTCGAGCGGCCAGCCGAGGATGAAGATGATCGCCTGCGACAGCAGCAGGAAGGTGATCGGATTGAGGTTCATGCCGAGCACGAAATCCTTGATCAGCACGTTGCCGCCGAGGTAGGCGAAGATCGACGCGAAGGTCGCCGAACCGACGAACAGCCAGCACACCATCGCCGAGGTGCGCGCGGTGAGGAACACCGCCTCGCGCAATCGCTGCCAGGTCAGCGAACGGTAGCTGGCGGCCAGCACCATGGCGCCGAACGCGCCGACCGACGCCGCTTCGGTCGGCGTTGCCAGCCCGAACATGATCGCGCCCAGCACCGACAGGATCAGCAGCGCGAGCGGGAAAAACGATTTCGCCAGCATCGCGATCAGTTCGCCCATGCTGACCTCGCCCTCACCCTTCGGCAGAGGCGGCGCGAGCTGCGGCTTGATCAGTGCCAGAACCATCACGTAGACGATGTACATCCCGGCGAGCAGGAAGCCCGGGATCATAGCGGCCGCGTAGAGCTTGACCACGGATATGCCGGCCACCGCGCCGTAGACGATCAGCATGATCGACGGCGGGATCAGGATGCCAAGGCAGCCGCCGGCGCAGACCACGCCGGAGGCCAGGCGCGTGTCGTAGCCCGCCTTGATCATCTGCGGGAAGGCGAGCATGCCCATCAACGTTACGACCGCGCCGACGATGCCGGTCGCCGTCGCGAACAGCGCGCAGGTGGCGAGTGTGGCCACCGCGAGCGCGCCGGGAACCCGCTTGAGCGCGATCTGCAGGCTCTTGAACAGGTTGTCGAGAATATTGGCCCGCTCGACCAGGTAACCCATCAGCAGGAACAGCGGGATCGACACCAGCGCGTCGTTGTTGAGCACCGTGAAGGTGTTCTGCGTGAGCAGATAGAACACCCGGTTGTCGAAAAAGTCCTGGTGCGGCTGGAAGTAGGCGTAGTAGCCGAACCCCACGCCCAGCGCCATCAAAGTGAACGCGACCGGAAAGCCGATCATGATCGTGAAGACCAGGATGCCGAGCATCGTCAGGGCAACACCCGGATCGCTCATCGCGTGCCTCCCTGTACCGCCTGCGCCACCCGCGCGGCCTGCGCTTCGGCCTCGCGCGCGTGCTGTTCCAGGATCTGCTTTTCGAGTTCCTCGACGTCGTGCAGGCGCCCGGCCCAGCGGCCGTCGCGCAGGCACAGCACGCAGCGCAGGACTTCGGCGAACCCCTGCAGCGCGATCAATGCGCCGCCGACCGGGATCATCATCTTGAGCGGCCAGATCGGCACGCCCGCCGGGCTGTTGACGCTGACCTCGCGGATGCGCATCGACTCGAAGCCGTAGCCCCAGCCGGCGATGACCAGGGCGAGAATGCCAGGAAAGAAGAAGATCACGTACAGCACGAGCTCCACGGCGGCCTGGGTGCGTTCCGGCCAGAGCCGGTAGAACATGTCGGCGCGCACGTGTCCGCCGCGCGAGAGCGTGTACGCGCCGGCCATGTAGAAGACCGCGCCGTACATCAGGTAGCTCATGTCGAACGCCCAACTCGTCGGGTCGTTGAGCACGTAGCGCACGAACACCTCGTAGCAGGTGCCGAACGTCACGATGATGATGCACCAGGCGAACCCGTGGCCGACCGTCTTGGTCAGCTGGTCGATGGTATAGATCAGACGCTGGAGCATGGTTTGACCTCGGTTAGGGAAAGAAAAACCGGGGCGGCGCCCTGCGGTGCCACCCCGGTTTTCGCTGATGTCCGGCCGGGCCTCAGGTCTGCAGCGTGGTCTTGAACACGTGCTCGTAGCCGAGCTTGTAGTCGGCTTCGTTGAAGAACATGTAAAACGCGACACGCTTAGCCCAGGCGCGCTGCGACTCGACCACCTTGGCGAAGAACGGGTCCTCGTCCGAGAGCCTCTTGGTCAGGACGTCCCAGGCCTTGAGCTGCTCGGCCATGACCGACTTCGGCGTGCGGATCACGTTGACCTTGTGCTTGCTGATCAGGTCCTGCAGGTCCCGCGAGTAGTTGTCCATCGCCGTCCACCAGTTCGACGAGCTGGCGGCCTCGACGCCGTATTGCAGGATCGCCTGCAGGTCCTTCGGAATCGTATTCCACTTGGTCTTGTTGAAGATGATCTCGAAGAATTCCATCGCCTGGTGGTAGCTGCCCATCATGTAGTTCTTGATCACGTCCTGCGCGCCGAAACGCATGTCCGAGGTCGGATTGTTGAACTCGAACGCGTCGATCACGCCCTTTTCCAGCGCGGGCATGATCTCGCCGCCTGGCAGCTGGGTCACCTTTGTGCCCATTTCCTGGAACAGGTCGGCGGCGAGGCCCACGGTGCGGTACTTGAGGCCCTTCAGCTCCGAAGCGTCCTTGATGGGTTTCTTGAACCAGCCGAGCGGCTGGGTCGGCATCGGCATGGCGAAGAAGCCGACCACGTTGAGGTTGAGCTTGGTCAGCAGTTCGTTATAGAGCTGCAGCCCGCCGCCGCGATAGATCCACGCCAGCGTCTGTTGCGCGTCGGCGCCGTTGATCGGACCCGAGCCGAACAGCGACGCGACCTTGCTCTTGCCGTACCAGTACACGGGCACGTTGTGGCCGGCATCGAGCACGCCCTTGCTCACCGCGTCCATAACCTCGAACGTCTTCACGACCGAGCCCGTAAGGAGATAGTCGATGCGCAACCGCCCGCCGGCCATCTCGTTCACGCGCTTGACGTACTCCTCGGCCATTTCATTGAAGATGTCCTTCGCGCCCCACACGCCCTGCATCTTTAGCACGATCGGCGACTGCGCCACCGAGATCATCGGGAAACCTGTTATTGCGGCACCGGCGCCGGCCGCAGCACCGGTCAGGAACTTGCGGCGTGAGGGTTTGGCTTGCTTGGCCGGCTCCGTCGGGATGGTGGCGACCTCTGTTGTAGTCTTGCTCGATTCGGTATTCATATATCCTTTTCCTCCTGCGGAAGTATTGCATTGACAAGACTTCACGCCATCGGGACCGGCATAGAAATCATCTCGGTCATACTCGCGACGCCAGCCGGAAAGCCAAGAGCCAAATACATGGTAAACCTCGCTAATTGGTGAGGCAATCGATTGCCCGTGAATCCAGGCGCATGCGGGCCCGAGGCCGAGCCTAAGGCTCGGCGTCACGCCGGCACCCGGTTGCAGGGGAGCGACAGCGTCCACTCTGCGCCGCCGGCGGCGTTGTGTTCCACAGTCCATGCGCGCTTGGCCAGATTCCGGCGCAGTGGCTAAAGTCGCGCGTGTTGCGCTGCACTGCGCGCCGGGAGTACTCTGACCGAGACGCAACACGTTCGGCAGAGGTAGCGTCCAGGGAGGTGGGATGCTCGTCAGCGAAATCCTGCGCATCAAGGGCAACGCGCTGTACACGACCCCGCCGGACGCGCCGGTGCTCGACGCGGTGAAGGTCGATGGCGCAGCTCGACATCGGCTCGCTCGTCGTGATGGACCGCGGCAGGATGGCGGGGCTGGTCACCTTCGCCGAAGTGCTGCAGGCGCTCGCCGAGCGCGGCGGGGCACCTGGGCGAGCTCAAGGTGAGCGCGATCGTCGTCCGCGAACCGCTCACGGCCGCGCCGACGATCGACGTGATGGAACTGCGGCGGATCATGCTCGAGCGCCACGCCCGCTACGTGCCGGTGATGGACGGGGCAACGCTGCTCGGCGTGGTCTCGTTCCACGACGTTGCGAAGGCGGTCCTACGAGGAGCAAAGCCTCGAGAACCGGATGCTCAAGAGCTACATCAGCGACAGCGCGCCTGACGTGACGCCCGAGGACGTCGAACACCGTCCCCATCGGCAGCGCTAGCCCTGCAGCACGAACATCGCCGGCCGCTTCGCCCAGCGCGTGAAATCCACGGCCGCGCCACTCGCGAATCGTACGCGAGTGCACCGATTCCGTCGGCGAGCGTCAGATCGGCGGCGACGCACAGGCGCGTCGCTGGCCGGCAGGTCGCAACGAGTGCAGCGAGCAGCGCGGCATTGCGATACGGGCGTTTCGATGAAGAGCTGCGCGTAACCGGTGCGCTGCGAGTCGGCCTCGAGCCGGCGAATCGCCTCCGTACGCGCTTCCGCCTTCACCGGCAGGTAGCCGTGGAACGCGAACCCCTGGCCGTTCATGCCAGAGGCCATCAGGGCCAGCACGACCGACGATGGCCCGACGAGCGGGACGACGACGATGCCTTCCCGATGCGCGGCAGCGACGAGGAGCGCGCCGGGATCGGCGACGCCGGGACATCCGGCATCGGACAGCAGGCCGATGTCGTGGCCGGCGCGGGCCGGGGCCAGGAGTTCCGCGCAGCGCTCGGGCGTTGGCGTGGCGCCGACCTCTTCGACTGCAATCTGCTGCAGCGGCAGCGCCGGCGACAGCGACTTCAGGAACGCGCGCGCGGGCTTGGCGTTCTCGACGACGAAATGCGCGAGACCACGTGCGACCGCAATCGTGCGCGCCGGCAGCACATTCTCCGGCGGGACGGCGCCGAGGAGATTCGGCACGAGGTAGAGCCGGCCGGTCATGGACTCGCGCTCACGAGCAGGGGATAGCCGGCCGTGCGCAGCATCGCGGTAAGGCGAATCAACGGCAGCCCGATCAGCGCGGTCGGATCGTCGCTTTCGATTCGTTCGAACAGTGCGATGCCCAAACCCTCGGACCGGACTGCGCCGGCGCAATCGTAGGGCTGCTCGCGTCGAAGGTACGCCTCGATCTCCGCCGCCGGCAGCAGGCGAAACGTGCTGCGAACGTCGACCAGTTCCGCCTGGCATCGACCGGTCGCCGTGTCGAGCAACGCGAGCCCCGTGTGGAAGACGACGGTGCGGCCGGAAAGCCGACTCGAGTTGGACCACGGCCCGCTGCGTGAGTGCCGGGCTTGCCGACCGGCTCGCCATCGCAGTCGGCAACCTGGTCGGAACCGATGATGAGCGAGTCGGGATACGTCGCGGCGACGCTGCGAGCCTTTGCCTCGGATAGCCGCAGTGCGGTTCGCAGCAGGTGTTTCGCCCGGCAAGCGCGGCCTCGTCGGCCTGCCGGTGCAACGGCGACGAACGGGACACCCAACCGCTCGAGCAGCATGCGGCGGTAGCGTGACGTCGAAGCGAGCACCAACGGCCGGATCCCGGGCAGGACCCGGGCGGGGCCGGCGAAGGCGCGGTGTTGGCTATTGTTTTTGCAGACATTTTTGACACAAGCTGCAGATTCAGCGCTATTATCCAACGTTTTTAGCGGCCGGCCCAAGCGTGCGCTGGTTGGGCATTGCCGTCCGGCTGGCGAGCGGGACCCGAGTCGCGATCGGCTCCGCGGCGCGGAATCGGGACGGAGGCAGGATGTCAGGGCGGCACGCAACGGCGGCACGCAGTGCAGGTGTGACGACAGCGCGTCGCGCCGGACATTTCGACGGCTTCGACCTGGCGCGCCGGCAGGCAAGCATCACCGGCCAGATCGACGCCGCGACGCTGCCGCGCGTGGTCGACCGCCTCGATCCGGAAGGCGGCGACGCGCGGATCGCGTGGCGGATCGTCGGGACCACCGATGCGATCGGGGACACCCGGCGCTGGAGATCGGCATCGACGGCGCGGTTCCGCTCGTCTGCCAGCGTTGCCTGCAGTCGTTCTCGTGGACGGTGGCGCAGCGCACGGTGCTTGCTGCTCGCGCGCGACGAAACGGAGCTCGCGCGGATCGACGATGACGACGAGCACGAGGTCGTGCTCGCCCAGCGCGCCGCTCGACGCGGTAACGCTGGTCGAGGACGAATTGCTGCTGAGCTTGCCGTTCGCGCCGCGTTGCGAGCAGGCCGACTGCGCCGGCCGAGGCGCGCGACGCTGCGATGGCACCGCGCGGCGCGACGGCATTCGGCGCATTGGCGAACTCAAGGGCGAGACGTCGCCAAGAAGGCGAAGCGATGACGATGCCGTGCCGGGGGCACGCGCTTCCGGCAGACACGATAGGAGAGGGTTGCATGGCTGTCCAGCAGAACAAGAAGTCACCGTCGAAGCGCGGCATGCACCGCGCGCACGATTTCCTGGCCAACCCGCCGCTCGCGGTGGAGCCGGTCACCGGCGAAGTGCATCGGCGCCACCACATCAGCCCGACCGGCTTCTACCGCGGCAAGAAGGTCGTCAAGACCAAGGCCGACGAATAGTGAACGCCGGCGCAAGCGGCGTCGCGGCGTCCGTCCCGCGATCGAGCGGGCGCAACGTCGTACCGACCATTAAGCCGGTAGCCGGACGTTCGCGCCGGGCGGCCATCGGCCGATAGGCGGCGACGACACATGGGCGCCTGAGCTGCCAACGACATGCCGGTCACGGTAGCCGTCGACGCGATGGGGGGCGACCACGGCCCCGGTCGTCACGCTTGCGGCGGCGCTTTCCTTTCTCGAGGAAACGCCCGACGCGCAGCGTGATCGCGGTGGGCCGCGAGGCCGCGCTCGCCGCAGCGCTCGCTCGGCTCAAGTCGCCGGCAGCGGGGCGGCTTTCGCTGCACCCGGCGACGGAAGTCGTCGAAATGCACGAGCCGCCCGCCGACGCGCTGCGCAGGAAGAAGGACTCGTCGATGCGCGTGGCGATCAACCTCGTCAAGGACGGGGTCGCGCAGGCCTGCGTTTCCGCCGGCAACACCGGCGCGCTGATGGCGATCTCGCGCTTCGTCCTGAAGACGCTGCCCGGCATCGATCGCCCGGCGATCGCGGCGCAGCTGCCGACCCGAACCGGCGGCGTGGTGACGGTGCTCGACCTCGGGCGCCAACGTCAACTGCTCGCCGGAGCAGCTGGTCCAGTTCGCGGTGATGGGGACGGCGCTGGTCGCCGCCGTGGACGGCGTCGAGCGCCCGACGGTCGGGCTCCTCAACGTGGGCGAGGAGGAGATCAAGGGCAACGACCTCGCCAAGCAGACCGGCGAGCTGCTGCGCGCGTCCGGCCTCAATTTCTACGGCAACGTCGAGGGCGACGACATCTTCAAGGGGACGACCGACGTCGTCGTCTGCGACGGCTTCGTCGGCAACGTCGCGCTCAAGGCGTCCGAGGGGCTCGCGACGATGCTCTACGAGATGCTCAAGGCCGAGTTCACGCGCAATCTGCTGACGCGACTCGCCGCGCTCGTCGCCTACCCGGTGCTGCTTGCGTTCAAGCACCGCATCGATCCGCGGCGGCACAACGGTGCGACGCTGATCGGCCTCAAGGGCGTCGTCGTGAAAAGCCACGGCTCGGCCGATGCGCTCGCGTTCAAGCACGCGCTGCGCAAGGCCTACGCCGAAGTCGCCCACGGCGTGCTCGACAAGATCGCGCAACGGGTCGCGGCGATGCCGGCTGCTCGACGCCGCCAGCGGCCGAATGCGGGCGGTCGAACCGGTGAACCCGCCGCAGCGCCGACCGCCAATGCATAGCCGCATCGTCGGCACCGGCAGCTATCTGCCGGCGCACGTTCTCACCAATCACGAGCTCGCGAAGAGCGTCGACACGAGCGACGCGTGGATCCGTGCGCGCACCGGCATCCGCGAGCGTCGCATCGCCGCGCCCGCGGAGCAGACCAGCGATCTCGCCGAGCGCGCCGCGCGCGCGGCGCTCGACGCGGCAGGCATCGCGCCGGCCGACGTCGATCTCATCATCGTCGCGACGACGACGCCGGACATGATGTTCCCGTCGACGGCCTGCGTCCTGCAGGCGAAGCTCGGCGCCCCGGGCGGGCCGGCGTTCGACGTGCAGGCGGTGTGCAGCGGCTTCGTCTACGCACTCGCCGTCGCGGACCGGATGGTCGCGGGCGGCATGGCGCGCAACGCGCTCGTCGTCGGCGCGGAGATCTATTCGCGGATTCTCGACTGGAACGACCGCGGAACCTGCGTGCTGTTCGGCGATGGCGCCGGCGCCGTCGTGCTGGTGCCCTCGCAGGTCCCCGGCATTCGTGTCGGCGCATCTGCATGCGGACGGCCGCCATCGCGAGCCTGCTGTGCGTGCCAGGATCGGTCGCCGGAGGCGAGATCACCGGGACGCCCTTCGTGCGGATGGACGGCCCGGCCGTGTTCAAGTTCGCCGTCAACGTGATGTCGCAGGTCGGCACCGAAGCGCTCGCCGCGAACGGCGTCGACGCCAGCGCGGTCGACTGGCTGATTCCGCACCAGGCGACGTGCGCATC
>CAWELU010000012.1:0-18440 GCA_963809965.1 uncultured beta proteobacterium | reverse complement strand
CGTCGGCGGCGGCGCCACGAACAGCGCGGTCACGCGCGCGCCGAGGATCTCGGCCAGCGCGACGCCGGCCGTGACCGCGCGGGCCGACAGCGGCGAACCGTCGGTCGGGATCAGGATGTGCTTGTACATGGCGGTCTCCCGATCGGCATGGCTCACCTGGCGTACGGCAGCACCCAGATCAGCATGCCGAGCACGTAGCACACGCCCGCGGCGACCAGCGTGAACGGCACGCTCCAGGACAGGAACTCGCGCAGCGAGACCTTGCGCTTCTCCTCGCGCTCGCAGATGTTGAGCGCGGCGAACAGCGCCGGCGCGCCGGCCACGGTCAGGTTGCTGCCCAGCGTGCCCGACCACAGCAGCATCCACCACAGCGGCCACGGCGGCACGCCGTCGGCTCTCGCAGATCGCGGATCGTGTACAGGAAGGTCAGGATGTAGGCGTCGTGCTCGACGATGCCGACGATCGGCACGGTGATCCAGTACAGCAGCGTCGCGCCGAGCGCGAAGTTCTCGGCGAAGAGCGGCCGCAGCTGGTGGCCAGCGCTTCGAGCAGCTTCATCTTCTCCAGGCCGCCGACCAGCGCGAACAGCGCGATGTAGAAGAAGATCGCGCGCCAGTCGAGCTCGCCGAGGATCTCCTCGAAGCTCGGCGCCTTGACCCGCTCGCCCAGCAGCTCGAGCACCAGCACCAGCGTGATGGCGCCGGTCAGCGCGATGAATCCGAGCTTGACGTCCGAGCACCTGCCGGAACGCCATGCCCAGCACCGTCAGCAGGAACCAGCCGACGACGACGGTGGCGAACAGCCGGTTCGGAATGTGTGTCTCGATGCCCAGGCGTCCCGAGGTCGACCGCCTGCCGGCCGTGGCCCGCGAAAGCCGTAGGCGTACATCGCGGCCGAGCGTGACGACGAAGGTCACCATCAGGATCGGGAACGACGACGGGCGCCCGTGCTGCCAGAAGAAGTCCATGAACTCGGCGCCGGCGACGCTGTGCAGCATCTGCGGCGGCAGGTCGCCCAGCAGCATCGCCGAGCCCATGAAGTTGGCGGAGAAGCCGATCATCAGCACCAGCGGCGTGACCGGCAGCTTGAGCGCGCGCGCCAGCGGCAGCGCCACCGGCGCCATCATCAGGATGACGACCACGTTGTCGACGAACATCGAGATCACGCCGGCCAGCACCGACAGGATCATCACCAGCAGGCCCGGGCGCCCGCCCGACAGCCGCAGCGCCTGCACCGACAGCCAGCTCGGCACGCCGGTCTTGCCGAAGTAGCCGGCGATGACCCAGACGCTGACCAGGATCGCCATCACGTTCCAGTCGACGAGCCCGAAGGCGTCGACCTCGGTCATCACGCCGATCCAGACCATCGCCGATCGACGCCGAGCAGCGCCGCGACCGTGCCGTCGACGACGTTGGTGATGACGGCGACGATCGTCGACGCGAAGATCGCGATTGCGTACCAGGCCAGCGGTTCCATCCAGCGCTTCCCCCGACGGCGCCGCGTCGACTGCCGCCGCGTCGTGCGGCGGGACGACCGGCGGTTACTTCACCAGCAGCACCGGCACCTTGGACCGGTGCACGACCCGCAGCGTCGTCGAGCCGACCAGCAGCTCGGCGAGCGCGCCGCGTCCGTGCGTGCCCATGACGATCTGGTCGCACTTCAGCTCGTCGGCGAGCCTGGCGATTTCCTCGGCGGCGTGGCCGACCTTGTTGTGAACCGTGTACTTCAGCCCGACCGCGTCGAGCAGCGCGCACGCGTCCGCGAGGGCCTTCGCGCTTTCTTCACGGTGGTAGCCGGCGATCTGGTCGTGGCTGACGAACTGGCTGACGTCGCCCGACACGGCGGGCTGCACGTTGACCAGGTGGATTTCCTGGGCGTCCGGGTCGCGCAGCAGCGACCGCGTGGCGATGACATGCTCGACCGCGTGCCGCGAGCATGGCGATCCGTCGATCGGCAGCAGCACTTTCATCCCTGGCGCACTCCCCACGCGGCCCCGGCATTCCTGTCCGGCCGATGTCGCCCGGATCGATGCCGTCTTTTTTTGTCGGAACGATGTTAGCACGGCGCCGGGCGTCCGAGCCCATCCGGGCGCGCCCGCGACGCGACGGCGCAACGCGTCACCCGGCCCCCGCCCGCGCGCCGGCCTGCGACAATACGCGCTTCGGCGCCAGCCGCGCCCTCACTTCACACTCGCTGCCCGCCGCCGCCGCACCTCCGGCGCCCGCCCCGGCCCGACGCCGCTCCCATGGCCCTGCTGACGCTGCTGTCCGCCGAACTCGCGTTCGGCCTCCATCCGCTGCTCGACCGCGCCAACCTCACCGTGGTCGAGGGCGAGCGCATCGGCCTCATCGGCCGCAACGGCACCGGCAAGTCGTCGCTGCTCGAAGGTGATCGCCGGCGAAGCCGACGCTCGACGACGGCGAGATCCGCCGCCGGACGGCCTGCGCGTGACGCTGGTCGAGCAGGAACCCGTGCTGCCGCCGGCGTCGACGCCTGCGCGAGAGCCTCGCGCTGCGCGGGCATCTCGAGACCATCCACGACGAGCGCGAGCGCTGGCGGACCGAGGCGCGGCTGGTCGAGTTCATGCATCGCTTCGGCCTCGACGAGGCCGCCGCGCCCGAGTCGGCGTCCGGCGGCGAGCGGAAGCGCGCCGCGCTGGCGCTCGCGCTGGCGATGAAGCCCGACCTGCTGCTGCTCGACGAGCCGACCAACCACCTCGACATCGACGGCATCGACCTGGTCGAGGAGCTGCTCGCTGAAGCGGTCCGGCGGCGATCGTCATCACCCACGACCGCGCGTTCCTCGACCGCGTGGCCACGCGCATCGTCGAGCTCGACCGCGGCCTGCTGCGCTCGTACCCGGGCAACTTCGCCGCCTACGAGGCGCGCAAGGCCGAGGAGCTCGCCGCCGAGGCAGTGGCGAACCGCAAGTTCGACAAGTTCTGGGCGCAGGAAGAGGTGTGGATCCGCAAGGGCGTCGAGGCGCGGCGCACCCGCGACGAGGGCCGCGTGCGGCGGCTGGAGCGGCTGCGCGTCGAGCGCGGCCGAGCGCCGCGCGCGGCTGGGCCAGGTGAAGCTCGCCGCTCGACGCCGGCGAGCGCTCGCGGCAAGCTGGTCGCCGAGCTCGGAGGACGTCAGCAAGTCGTTCGGCGGGCGCGCGATCGTGCGCGACCTGTCGCTGCGCGTGATGCGCGGCGACCGGCTCGGGCTGATCGGCCCCAACGGCGCCGGCAAGACGACGCTGCTGAAGCTGATCCTGGGCACGCTGGCGCCGGACCGCGGCACCGTGCGGCTGGGCACCAAGCTCGTCGGTCGCGTACTTCGACCAGATGCGCGCGCAGCTCGACCCCGAGGCGCACGCTGATCGACACCATCACCCCCGGCGGCGAGTGGGTCGAGACTCGCCGGCGGGCGCAAGCACGTGCTTTCGCTACCTCGGCGACTTCCTGTTCCCGCCGCAGCGCGCCAACGCGCCGGTGAAGACGCTCTCGGGCGGCGAGCGCAACCGGCTGCTGCTCGCGCGCCTCTTCGCGCAGCCGGCCAACCTGCTGGTGCTGGACGAGCCGACCAACGACCTCGACATCGAATCGCTGGAGCTGCTGGAGTCGACGCTGCAGTCGTACGACGGCACGCTGCTGCTGGTGAGCCACGACCGCGCGTTCCTGGACAACGTCGTCACGCAGACGCTGGTGGCCGAGGGCGACGGCCGCTGGCGCGAGTTCGTCGGCGGCTACAGCGACTGGGTCGCGCAGCGGGGGCGGGCGGAGACGGCCGCGGCAGCCGGCGGGGGCGGCAAGGCGGGCGGTGACGGGAAGGCCGGCGGGGACGGCAAGGCGGGCGGGGCCGCGGGGGCGAAGTCCGGCGCGAAGGCCGCGGGGTCGGCGTCGACCGGCACGGCCGCGGCCAGAGGCGGCGACGCGGGTCGCGTGGGAGCGGGCGGCGCGGGCACCGGGGCGGCCGCCGGTGCTGCCGCCAAGCCCGCGCGCACCAAGCTCTCGTTCAAGGAGCAGCGCGAGCTCGCCGGCCTGCCGGCGGAACTCGAGGCGCTGGAAAACGAGCAGCACGCGCTGACCGCGCTGATGTCGACGCCGGACTATCACAAGCGCGGCGCCGACGCGATCCGGGCCGACCGCCAGCGCGCCGAGGCCGTCGAGCATCTTCTCGCCGCGAAGTTCGAGCGCTGGGCCGAGCTGGAGGCGCGGGCCGCGCCGGCCGGGGGCTGACGGTCCCGCGGCGCCCCGCGTCGTCGACGATCCCGCGCCGCGTTACATTAGCCGCTCCAGGAGGAACCCCGCAGTGACCCGCGACCCCAGCCAGCCCGCATCGAACGAGGACTCCGTCCCCGGCCTGCTGTCGAGGCTGACCAGCAGCCTGCGCGACCGCTTCGCTTCCGCCGACACCGGCGCGGCCGCGCAGGCCCCCGCGCTCGACCCGCGCCTCGCCCCCTGGGCGGCAAAGGTGAAGAGCGCCGCCGACGCGATCGAGCAGATCGCCGGCGGCAGCCACGTGTTCATCGGCACCGCGTGCGCGACGCCGACGGCGCTGGTGGGCGCGCTGGAGGCGATGCGCTATCCGCCGGCCGACGTCGAGTTCGTGCACTTCATCACCAACCAGGCGGTGCCGCACGACGCCGACGGCAAGGCGATCACCAAGTACCAGCACCGGACGTTCTTCGTCGGCTCCGACATCCGCGCCGCGGTGAAGCAGGGGCTGGCCGAGTACGTGCCGATGTCGATCTCGCGGGTGCCGCAGCTGATCGGCAACGGGCGCATCCGCGTCGACGTGGCGCTGATCCAGGTCGTCGATGCCCGACGAGTTCGGCTACGTGAGCCTGGGCGTGTCGGTCGACGTCATCCCCGCGGCCATCGCCAAGGCGAAGCTGGTGATCGCCGAGGTCAACCCGGCGATGCCGCGGTCGATGGGCGACTCGATGGTCCACGTCGACCGCATCGACACCCTGGTGCCGGTGGCCACGCCCGTCATCGAGTACGTCGCAGCCCGCGACCGAGGACCAGACCGTCGAGCGGATCGCGCGCTACATCAGCGGCATCATCGAGGACGGCTCGACGCTGCAGATCGGCCTGGGCCGCGTCCCCAACGCGGCGCTGAAGTACCTGGCCGACCGCAAGGACCTGGGCATCCACTCGGACGTCATCACCGACGCCATCATCCCGCTGCTGGAGAAGGGCATCCTCACCGGGCGCCGCAAGACGAGCCAGCGCGACAAGATCGTCACCAGCTTCGCCGTCGGCTCGCGGCGGCTGTACGACCTGATCGACCGCAACCCGCTGTTCTCGTTCCAGCCCATCGACGCGGTGTGCCACCCGACCACCATCGCCGCGCAGCACCGGATGGTGTCGGTGACGCAGGCCTTCGCCATCGACCTGACCGGGCAGGTGTGCGCCGACCAGCTCGACGGCGAGTTCTACAGCGGCATCGCGGCGCAGGGCGAGTTCCTGCGCGGTGCGTCGCGCTCGCCGGGCGGCAAGGCGATCATCTGCCTCGCGTCCACCGCCGACGGCGGCGCCACGTCGCGGGTGCAGGTGACGCTGGACGCGGGGGCGAGCGTCACCGTCGCGCGCGTCGACGTCCACTACGTGATCACCGAGCACGGCATCGCGTACCTCTTCGGCAAGTCGATCCGCGAGCGCGCCGTCGCGCTGATCGACGTGGCGCATCCCAAGTTCCGCGCCGAGCTGTTCGCGCAGGCGCAGGAGAAGGGCTACATCCCCGCCGGGCAGACGCTGAAGAACCTGCACGCCTACCCGGTCGAGGAGGAGCAGACGGTGACGCTGCGGGACAAGCGGACGGTGCTGCTGCGCCCGGCGGTGTCGTCCGACGGCGCCGAGATCCGCAACCTCTTCCACAGCATGTCGGTCGAGGACGTGAAGACGCGCTTCTTCCGCACCGTGCGGGGGCTGTCGGCCGCCGACGTGCAGCGGCTGTGCAACCTCAACTTCGAGAACGAGGTCGCGTTCGTCGCGGTGGCCGGCACGCGCGAGAACCCGGAGATCGTCGCGCAGAGCTGCTACTTCATCGACCCGTCGACCAACCTCGGCGAGACCGCGTTCATGGTCAGCCCGCAGTGGCAGGGCTGCGGCCTGGGCGCCGCGCTGCAGCAGCGGATGACCGAGCACGCCAAGGGGCGCGGCGTGCTGGGCTTCGTCGCGGAGATCATGTCGGTCAACGCGCACATGATCAAGCTGGCGAATGCCGGGTCGTCGAACGTGCGGGTCGAGTCCGACGGCGAGACGGTGAAGGTCACGGCGTTGTTCTGATGGGCTTGGAACGACAGGCAGTGCGGTGTGACATCCTCGAGATGAACGAGCACGTTGGCTTTCGCACAGAGGCAACTAGTGAATTCGGTGCCGATCCGGCTTCCAGGCACGCGTGGCGTCCAGCGGCGCGAACAGTTTACGCAGGCCTAACCCGGCAACCAAAATGGCGACGGCCTCAGGACTCAGCGGCTTCGCCCCGGCGTCGATGCACGCGGAGCAGTACCTCGAGTAGAAGTCGGAAAAGGCGCGCTTGTCCATTGCGACAGAATCCCAAATTTGGTGGCACCCGACAAGCATTCGTTTGGCCTAGTTGTAATTGACAGTTCTCGGCCACTTCCAGACATAGCGCATTGCCCTCCATTGCAGACGTGGGTTAGTGCTTGTCGGCCACAAGCGATCAATGAAGGGTCGGTGTAGGTGCCGAAGATAGACCTCGATCTGAGGCGGATCCAGTTTTCCACGGGAAATGGATGAAGCGCTTAATCCCATCGAGGTAAACTTGCTTGATGCGCAGGCTGCAGCATTTGACGCAGGTGTAGGCGCGGACGTCATCGAGGAGACGGTAGGGACGAGTTATCCATTTCACACCGATCTGTAGGCGCCCCTAATGGAGCCCCGGTCATTGATTCTGTGACGATTTGCCTGCACCGCGCATCAGACATTCCGGCGTTCGAGGCCTTGCCTTCCGTCGTTTAGGTGCTCCATTTATAGTTTGGCCTCACGTCGAGATCCCGTGTGCCCCCCGCCCAATTGCTCTGGCAGTCGCGTCTCGCCCGCCCATGCCGCAATCCGGGCAGGGGCCCCGCGCCCAAGCACACGTCGCGTGCCCGGTGGTGCCAGCTTGGCTGGTTGCAATCGCGCCTGCGTTGGGAGGTCGTGCCGATGGGTGCTTCGGTGAAGCGGTGTGGCCGGGCTATCGGCGTGGGGCCTAACCCGCCGTTCAAGCGGACGCCGGCCGGCGGACCGGCTCGAGCGCGGATGCCGGCGCGGCGCCGCTTAACTTCTTTCGTTAGGCTGCACAAATGACTATCGACGACTTCAAGAATCTCGCAGCTGCGATTCAATCCTTGCTAGTTGGTGCCGCCGTTCTCGGCGGTGGGGTTTGGGGAATTCATCGATTTCGCTCGCTCAGAGAGTCGTCGCGTGCGTCAGCCGAACTTCAGGCGAAAGAGCGCGAGCTCAAGGCGTCCGCCCTTCTAAACATCAGCCTTAGTGCAGAAGTCACCAGCGAGATTGCTGGACTGGGGAGATTCGTGGTACTCGTTGCTACTGTTGCCAATCCCGGCAATGAAACAGAAGTCATCGTCTGGAAGGACTCCGAGCTAAACATTCACCCAATAGTTGCAACCAAGCAGGGGGCATCCTTCATTTGGTCCACGGATAGAGCACTTGATGGACTTGCCCGGCAGAGGCCGCATCAGTTCGTCCGTAGCTCCGAAAGAGAACACGACCTACTCGTTTGCGGCCCAGGTCTCGCCTGGCCTCTATCGGGCTGAACTCCTCTGTGCAGTATCAGTTTCAACAACGGATGTGGGCAAAATACACCGAATGTGGGCGTACACGTTGAACTACTCAGGTATGCAGCCGTTGTTTTCTTTGAAGTAACGGCCACTATGAGGGCAGTGCAGCCTAGCCCCTCGCTCGAGTGGGCGCGCGCCCCTCAGCTCAAACGTTAGGCGCACCGAGACAAACGACGTTCGACAACGAGAATGACCAATGGATGATGGGAATCAGATTGCGGCACTGCGGTTTGCTCTCGCGGCCTTCTACGCCGGAGGGTTTTCTGCCATGATGCGCCGCGCCGATATTTGGTTTCCATTCACGCCCACCTTTACCGCCGCACGATTCCAGGCTGGGAGTTGGCGGGATGCTTTGCGCTATGTGTTGTCTGGGATATTTCTTATCCTTCTTCCTGCGGCGTATTTCACTGGCGTGCTCGTGGTTCTCACCAAAGAGCCAGCGCCCTTTGTGATTCATTTCACTCCACCGGCACTCTTGGACATCACGAAGTTTGTGGTGGTCATGTCGCTGGTCGCTCCTCAGTTGGGCTTTTACGACTTGTGGCAGGCCATCATGCGGGCGAGCCCAGATTGGTTCTATTCAAACCATGCTAAGACCGAGATTCGAACACACTACGCCGATGCGTTTAAACCAGGACGCGCTGCTGCCGCAGTCGCATGGGGCTTCGGCTGGATCTTCATCCCGACTCTCGCGTTCATCTACATTTTGTGGATTCAGAAGACATGAGAGGATCGTCGCCTAACCAGAGCGCTGCAGCGAACCGCCGCCCCGCTGGGCAGTCGGACGGTTCGGGTAATTTGTCAGCGACTGTTGCAGCCGACCGGGCGTTTCCGGCGGCGGTCGCTGAGCTTGGTCGTTAGGCCGTCATCGACACCTCGCAACTAGCATGGACAAGCACGCCATTCTTCGAAGAACAACGTTTGGACATCGTGTCGCCGAGGAAGAGGTGGACGAAGGACCGTTCCTTTATCGAGAAGCACTCGACTTGGTTCAGGGCGCAGCCGAGTGACGGCTAACAACAGCATGCAGCGAACCGCGCTACGCGCCGCCGCTGATGCTGGGCGTTAGGCCGCTATGGGACATCGAGCAATCCCGCAGGGCGATCACTGGCAGATGCAATATCGGAGGATGCTCCGGGAGCCGAGAACGAATGAACGTCCGTTACTGCTCTACGGAGGACTACGACGACGCCGTCTACCACTTCTTCCAAGATGCATGGCATCTGAAAGATGGGGTAAAAGCGCGACCCCGCAGTTCCGCAGGCCATTTCCTCGCACGTCGAAGACGATGTGTCAGCCTCGGCAGATCTCGCCGCGGCTGCGGACGTGGCGAATGGAACGAAGCATTTTGAGTTCGGGCCTGGCCGCTCTCCGCGTGTCGGAGCACAGATTTTGAGCGAGAGATTGCCGTTGGCGGGCCGGAGGGAGTGCGTCACACACATCGCATCTCCGTTGGTGGGCAAATCGCAACAGCGACCGAACTCGCAGACAAAGTCATAAGCGAGTGGAACAGGTTGCTGAGGGGCTATGGACTACTCTGATAGGTCTAACCCCGCGTTCGAGGGGCCCGCCCACATGCGACGCTTCGCTGGCAGGTGGGTGCCCGCCTCGCCGTGCTCGTCGGCGGCCTCAACTGAGGCGCTGGCGCTCGGTTCGTGAAGAGCGCTACGACTGGTCAGGGTCAAACCGGACGACGGCTGACCTGACCACCGCCAACCGGCACGCCGGCAATGCTCAGTAGTTGGCGTACACCGAGGCGATGCCGATGTTGAAGCCGGGCGTGAACGCGGTGACGCCGAAGACGCCGTTGAGCGCCGTCGCGGCTTCCGCGGTGAGCGTGACGCGGTTGCCCTCGATCAGCAGTTGCTCGGGGCCGGGCGGCAGGGTGAGCGGCAGCGACAGCGGCGGCAGCGCGAGGTTGAACAGGGGGATGCGGCCGACGATCGACCCGTTGGCCGTGACGATCCCCGGTGAGTTTCGGCGACGCCGTGGTGTCGATGACGAAGTCCGAGATGATGACCTGGGTCGTCGCCGAGGTCAGCTTCAGGCCGCCGGAATGCGGCACTTCGCCCTTGGCGTTGGACGCGTCCAGCCGGCCTCCGGTGATCGGGAACAACGCGATGCGCTGGTGCAGCGTGCCGGGAGCAGCTTGGAAGGCGCGACACCCAGCGAAGTCAGGGCGCCGACGAATGACGGCGCGAGTTCGACCAGCGTGTAGCCGCTGTTGATCTGGGCGGTCGGCGACGCCGAGGCGAGCGGAGCGGCCATGGACACGGCGATGGCTGCGGCGACGGCGGCGGTGCGAATCCTCGTGGCGAAACATCAGCTTCTCCTGTGAGTGGTGGGACGTGCACTGGGCGATCCGGAATTTGTTCGCCAGTGCAACATGGACTCAGGCCGCACGTCGGAGGTTCGACGCTTCACCTGGACAACGATTGGACAAAAAAGCGCGTGGTTGCCGCAGCATGCGGCACTCGCGCGCGCCACGGATGGTCGCGCCTCGCGTCCCCGACTGCGTGGGCGCGGGTCGTTCGTGCGGAACTGGAATTGGTGCACTGCGCCTTGACATGGTTTGCAGTAGGGATATACGTCGGCCCTATCTGCGCGATCGTCCGATCGTCTTGCCGGGCCGCGCAGGTTTCCAGGCCCCAAGCCGCCGGCGCGCCTGACACGAACGCCGTGTCACCCCACCACCCCCGGCCCATCGCTTCAACCGCGATGCGATAGCCACGCGGGTCGCACCTGCACCGAAACCAGCCGCAACCGTGGTTCAGCCGGTCGCGAGGGACTGTTCACGCGCGCGCGGACGGGCAGGCATCCACCTTGGCGACGTCGAGCGGCCCGCTTGGTCCGCCATTCCCAGGGAGAACGGCATGAATAATCCAGGCACCCAAACAATCCGTCTTCTGTCGGCATGCATGATGACCGCCGCGATGGGCTTCGCAGCCCCGGGCGGCAGCGGCTCCGCCCATTCCAGTCGAACCTCCCGCCGTACAAGTCTTTCCTGCCGGGGAGGCATGTGACTTTCCGGTCATGCTGGAAAGCACCGGGAGCAACTATCACTTCAAGGAGTTCGTCGACAAGGACGACAATCTGGTGCGGCTGCTTTATGCCGGCAAGGGGTCGTTGATGACCCTGACGAACATGGACACCGATACCGCGATCTCGCTGAAAGCCTACGGGTTCTCAGCCCAGATAACGGGCTTCGACGGGAAACGATCACGCAGACCATCACCGGGCACGTCTTGGTGAGCTGCTTCCGACCGACGTGCCGGCCGGGCCGTCGACTGACGCTGTACGTCGGACGACTGGTCTACACGGTCGATCCCCTCACCGGGGTCGGCACCATACAGTCGTTCACCGGAAAGTCGACGGACATCTGTGCCGCGCTCGATTGAAGTCCTGGAGACGCTGAAGGGCGTGGACGCGCCCGCCCGCGCGTCCACAGACTTTGACCACCTGCCCACGTTGTTCGCCAACCATTGGCGCATCGTGTTTTCGGTTGCGGGATCCGCTGACTGGAGCGATGGCTTCCCGCGATTGCTTCTGCCGTAGCCTCTGGGCGCGTGTGACGGCCTGATCCGGCCGCACCCCTCCACCCTCTGGACCAGCCTGTCAGGCGCGTTGCTCTCGCCGCGCGGCGGCTTGCGTCGCCGCACGGCGCGCGCTTTCAACGCATTCGGCGGCACCAGCCGCTGAATCGGTGCTGTCGAATCAGGGAGGAAACCATGAAAGTCCGTCTGAGCAACCTGGGATGCATCGCCGCAGTGACCGCTTTGCTGCTTGCAGCAGGAAATCTCGCCGCCAAGCCGCCGGCAGGACCGAACATCGCACCGTCATCCTGCGGCGGCGTGGCCGTGCCGCCCTCCGGGAACGCTTTCTGCAGCTTCGAGAGCGACGGCAGCGGCGTCGTCATCGGGCATCATTCGTGCAACGTCATCGGTGGCATGCCTTCTTCTCGGCAACGGCGTCCGCATCGGCAACGACTCATGTAACGCGGACAATGCGTGCGCCGGAGCCGGAGAGCTCGGTGGCCGTGCCGTCATCGGCAACGGATCCTGCAACGGGGACTTCGGCTGCAACTTCGCTGGGTCTACCGAAGGTACCGGCGACATCGGCAACGACTCCTGCAACGGACCCGCCGACGATCAATTGGGCGAACCTCTTGGAGTCTGCTATGGCGTGGGAGCCCTTGGCGGCAGCGCCCGCATCGGCAACAGCTCCTGCAACGACGGGGCGGTTGCCTGCTTGTTCGTCGCTGCCGGGCCTTCGGGCAGCTTCGTCGTCGGCAACCATTCGTGCAGCGGCCGCGCGGCCTGCACCTTTGGGGGGCAGAGCGGTGGCATGGGCGTGGTCGGCAACGACTCCTGCAATGGTCGGCTTTCCTGCTTCGACAACGCCCAGGAGGCCGGCAGCATCAGCCGCATCGGCAACGGATCCTGCAACGAATTGAGCAGTTGTTTGTTCGCCGGGACGTTCGGTGCCACAGCGTCATCGGCAACCAGTCGTGCAACGGGAGCTACGCCTGTGAGAATGCTGGCTTCTCTGGCACCAACAGCCCCAGCGTGATCGGCAACCGTTCCTGCAACGGCGCCGCCAACCTCAGCGACCCCGACTTCCCTGTCGGCATTTGCGACAGCAACGTCGGGACGATTGGGAACAACAAGAAGAACGCTCCGTAACGGGTCCCTTGATCCGCTTGCCGCGCGGCGCAACTTTCCGCGCACCGACCCCGCCGCAATGGCGGGGTTTTCGCATCCAGCGCGCGGCCTTGCGCGCGAGGTCACGCCGACGCTGTCGCATTGGAGCGTCGCTTTGGCGCTGGCTTCGGTGCACCAG
Organism: uncultured beta proteobacterium; assembly: GCA_963809965.1. Taxonomy (GTDB): domain Bacteria; phylum Pseudomonadota; class Gammaproteobacteria; order Burkholderiales; family Casimicrobiaceae; genus CAIWHR01. The sequence goes on along the minus strand of CAWELU010000012.1, from coordinate 5,804 downwards.
GGCGGCAGCGACAGCGCGGCGTTGGGTGGCGCTGCGGTGAGCGGCGCGACGGTAACCACGATAGCTGTAGGGACGAACGGCATCCGGCACATCCTTCCGCGATTGACTTCCCGCCACCGATGAGAGCAGAGTCATCAGCTCCGTGGGTTCGCCCACATCGCACACCAGGAGGTTGCCATGCATCTCCGCGTGCATCATGTCGTATTCCTCGCGGTTCTCGCGATGAATGGTTCCATTCAAGCGCACGACACGGACTCCCAGACCGGTCCGCTGGGCAAGGTGTCTCTTCCCCACCAGTTGCGATCCGAAGGTGCAGGCGGCCTTCGAGCGCGCCGTGGCGATGCTGCACTCGTTCTGGTACTCGGCCGGGGAGAAGGCCTTCCGCGACGTGCTGAAAGACGACCCGCAGTGCGCGATCGCCACCTGGGGCATCGCGTCGATCCTGATGTCGAATCCGCTGGCCGGACAGGGCGCATCGCCCAAGGGCGCCGAGCAGGCGCAGGCGGCGATCGACCAGGGACGCCGGATCGGCGCGAAGACCGAGCGCGAGCGCGACTACATCGAGGCCGTCGCCGCCTACTACGAGGACTTCGCGAACCGTCCCGAGACGGACGCGCCAGGTCGTCGCGCGCCAAGGCCTACGAGGCGCTGGCCGCAGCGCTATCCCGACGACGACGAGGCGCAGATCTTCTACGCGCTCTACCTCGCCGGCACGCAGTCGCAGGCCGACCAGACCTACGCGGCGTACCTCAAGGCGGCCGCGATCCTCGAGAAGCAGTTCGCGAAGCATCCCGACCATCCCGGGCGTCGCGCACTACCTGATCCACAGCTACGACGCGCCGCCGATCGCCGACAAGGGGCTGCCCGCCGCGCGCCGCTACGCCGGCATCGCGCCCGCCGCGCCGCACGCGCTGCACATGCCGTCGCACATCTTCACGCGCGTCGGCGCCTGGGAGGAGTCGGCCGCCACCAACGCGCGCTCGCGCGAGTGGCGCGAAGGCAGGCAACGAGCCCGACGAGGCCTACCACGCGATCGACTACATGGTGTACGCGTACCTGCAGCTCGCCCGCGACGCCGAGGCGCGCCGCAGCGATGGACGAAGCGATGAAGGTGACCGGCATCAGCCCGCCGCTTCGTCGCGCCGTACGCGCATCGCCGCGATGCCGGCGCGCTACGCGATCGAGCGCGGCGACTGGCAGCGAGGCGGCGAAGCTGCAGCCGTCGCGCAGCACCTATCCCGTTCACCGAGGCGATCACGTACTTCGCGCGCGCGCTCGGCGCCGCGCGCAGCGGCGACCTCGCGGCGGCCGAGAAGGATGCCGAGCAGCTCGCAGCGCTGCACAAGGCGCTGCTCGACGGCGAAGAACACCTACTGGGCGACCGAGGTCGAGGTCCAGCGGCTCGGCCGCGGCCGGCCTGGATCGCGCTGGCGCAGGGCAAGTCCGACGAGGCGCTCAAGCTCATGCGCGCGGCCGCCGACCTCGAGGACAAGAACGAGAAGCACATCGTCACGCCGGGCCGCATCGTGCCCGCGCGCGAGCTGCTCGGCGACATGCTGCTGGAGCTGAAGCGCCCGGCGCGGCGCTGAAGGAGTTCGAGGCGTCGCAGCTGCGCGAGCCGAACCGCTTCCGCAACTACCTGGCGCCGCGCGCGCCGCGGAAATGGCCGGCGACCGGGCGAAGGCCGCCGCCTACTACCAGAAGCTGCTGGCGCTGCGCGAAGGATGCCGACACCGCGCGGCCCGAGCTCGTGAGCGCGAAGGCATCTCGCCCAGCGGTGAGCCGGCTCGCCGATTCGTTCGCGCGAGTCTGCTGTGCGCGGCGATCGCGGCCTTCGCCGCCGATCGCCGCCGCCGATCCCTACGAGGCCGATCCCGATCTCGCCAAGCGCGACGACGACTACGCCGCGGGCAAGCGCGCGGTCGAGAGCGAAGGACTGGGCGGAGGCCGTGCGCCTGTTCGAGCGCGCCGAGATGCGCAATCCCGACCACGCGGACCTGCAGAACATCCTCGGCTTTTCCTACCGCAACCTGAAGCAGTACGAGCTCGCGTTCAAGCACTACCAGCGCGCGATCGAGATCGATCCGCGCCATCGCGGCGCGCACGAGTACATCGGCGAGGCGTACCTCATGACCGGGGACCTCGCCGGCGCCGAGAAGCACCTCGCGGCGCTCAAGGAGATCTGCCTGCTGCCGTGCGAGGAGCTGACCGACCTCGAGCGCGCGATTGCGCAGTACCGGGCCAGGAAATAGGCCGAGCCGTGCGGCAGTTGGCCGAGATCGACGCCAGCCATTCCACTGGCGGAATCCGCAGGCCAGATCAACGAAGCGGTTCCCCGCGGCGCTCTGCCCTGCGATCGGCCGGGCGGGTCGGCCTCGCGCGGCGCCCGCGGGGCGTCTGCCCCCGGGCAACGCCGCTAATCCGTCCGCATCGGCTGCGGCGCGCCGCGAACGCGCCCGTCGCGGGTGCGCTCGAATTCGGCGATCACCTGCGCGCCCAGCAGCAGCACCATCGCCGCGATCTCCAGGCTCAGCAGCACCACGATCGCCGTGGTGAGCGACCCGTAGACGATCTTGACCTGCGACATCGTCGAGAAGTACCACACCAGCGTGTGGCGGGTGACTTCCCACAGCAGCGCGGCCGTGACGCCGCCGACGAGCGCGTGGCGCCAGACAGGCGCCCCACCGGCATCACCATGTAGATCGACGTCAGCACGATGATCTCGCCAGCCACGCCGATGAGATAGAGCAGCAGCCGCGACAGCCCGCCCAGCGACCGGGTGCGGCCGAGGATCTCGACGCTCTCCTGGCCCATCGCCTGCAGCGCTCCGGACACGAACGTCACGATCAGCGAGCCCAGCGCGAGGAAGAATATCCAGATGAACGGGATCAGCAGCGACACCAGCAGCGACCGCCGCCGGATCGCGACGCGGTGGTAGAAGATGACCGACATCGCGTTCTCCAGCACCGAGAAGGCGAGCGAGCTGAAGAACAGCAGCGTGCCGACCAGCACCCAGCCGACGACGTGGCGATGCTCGAGGAAGAGCGCGAGCTCGCCCATGATCGCCTCCGCCTGCCCGGGCACGATCCACTCGAGGTAGTGGCCGAGCGTGGACCGCAGCGCCGATTCCTCGACGAAGTTGGCCATCGCGATCAGGATCAGGATCAGCAGCGGCAGCATCGACAGCAGCGTGTTGTACGCGACCGCGCCGGCGAGCAGGTAGCCCTGGTTGGCGCGGAAGCTGCGCAGCACCCGCATCGCGAACGCGCCGGGCCGCTTCAGGACGGACGATGCAGGGTTGCGGATTCCGGACATGGGTCGCTGGAGTTCACCGGTCGATGCGTACGCACCACGGACGGGCGTCGATCCGCGCCGCCTTCAGCGCTTCGTGGTGCGATTGTAGCTATCCCGGGCCGGGGGCTTTCGCTCTGCTCCGGTAAGCCTCCGGCGACCGCCGGTAGGCCTCGGCGCAGCGCTCGGAGCAGAACCAGGGTCCCGTCGGCGAGCTTCTGCGGTACGCCGCATAGGGCGCGTGCATCTTGCACACCGGATCGATCCAGGCGGGATCGAAGGCCGGCGCCAGCTCGATGGCGTACAGCGGCACGTCGTCCGCGATCGATCGCAGCGCCACCTTCCCGAGGTCCTGGACGGCGATTCCCGACGCCGCGGCGGCGTCGGCGACCGGCCGGGTCGCCAGCACCTGCCCCGCCGACGCCAGCGCGGCGACGCGTGCCGCGACGTTGACGGTCGAGCCGAAGAGGTCGTTCGCCCGGCGCAGCACCGGGCCGTGGTTGAGCCCGGTCCGGGTCAGCGGAATCGACGGCTCGGCGCGGCACGCCGGAAGCAGGCGTCCCAGCATCTGCAGGGCGGTCTCCGGGTCGGGGAACCCGAACATCGCCTCGTCGCCGATCCACTTGATCGGCGGCCCGAGCCCGCCCAGGGCCTGGCGCACCAGCGCCTCGAAGCGCCCGAGCACCGCGATGGCCGACGCATCGCCGTAGACGTCCGTTATCGCGCTGAAGCCCGCGAGGTCGACGAACGCGACGGTCGCGACCGCGGACTCGAAGCCGTCGGCATGGCTGGCGCTTGCGCTCATGGCCGATTGTGGTTGGCCGGGGGGTGAGGGTCAAGCCGGGGTCTTCGGCGGGTTGCCGCGCGGCCAGGACCGGCGTTCGGCGACCTCAGGCACCATGCCTGCATGCCGTGAATCCATTCATTGCCCCAGCCGCAGATCCCATTCCTGGACGATGGGGCCATGCTCGCGCTGGTTCGCCGGGGGCGGCACAAGGGTGAATTTCCCGACCAGGATCGCGGGATCGCTGAATGGCAAGGGATTCGAGCCCTGCATGCCCGGCGCCCCGGTCCCGAGGGTCAGCGCAACGCCCATCTGCTTCTTGAACGGCCCGGAACGCGAATGCACGCAGTTGAAGGCAAGGTCCCTGGTCGACAGCAGGACGATCGACATGGCGTATTTCTTCGCCCGAAGATCCACGTTCAGAACGCCCGAGGGTGTCATCGGCACTTCCATCGGCGCCGCGAGCGAGCAGGTGGTCGTGTTGAATTGACCACCGGAATCGGCGGATGTCTCCTTGCGAAAGGTGTCCCATTGCGAAACGAGGACGAGCGCCGGCGGGGCTTCGTCGCTGAGGAACTCGGATGAAATGGAGGAGCTGTCGCGCTCGCTGACGGGCAGGCTTATCTTGACCGTCGCCTTGGTATTCAACCTGAAATTCGGCAGACTCAGGCTCTCGGAGACATTGATGACCCCGCGGTAGGTGCCCAGCTTGTTCGACTGCCCATGGACGTTGGCGGTGGAGCAGAGGCACAGCAGCGAGAGCGCCGCGAGGACGTGCGCAGAGGGGGCGCTGGGCGCAACGCTGCGCCGGGCAAACAGCGGGTGGACCCGGGAACGGCGCATGCAATGGCTCCTTGGAGGCGCTGACGCAGCGAGTCGCCAGTCTGGCAGCATTGCCGATCGCAAGCCACTCATTGATCGCGCGGTTGTTGCAGGCGCGGCAGCGGCCCGCCGACGTCCGCCCGAACGATCCGGCACGACCGGGACCTGCCGCCCGCGAAACGGCGAGCGCGGCTGGCCTAATGCAGCAACCGGGGGTCGACCTGGGGAACCGGCGCCGGCCTCCCGGCCCCGGTCCTGTTCGTCGATGCCGTCTTCGGCGCTCTCTTCCGGGTATTCGTCGCCTTCGTCGCGTTCCCACGAGTAGCGCACCGGCGGCGGGTTGTCCCAATGCCGCAGCGCGATGGCGAAGAGCACGCCGATCAGCGCCGCGGCCAGGTGCGTTTCCCACGACATGCCCGGCTTGATCGGCAGGATGCCCCACGCCATGGCGCCGTACATGAAGGCGACCAGCATCGAGCCGGCCACGGCGCGCCGGTCGCGGCGAATGAGGCCGGCCACGAAGACGAAGCTGACCAGGCCGTAGATGATGCCGCTGGCGCCAAGGTGATTGCCGTCACGCGCAAACAGCCAGACGAGGATGCCGGGCCCGAGGTAGACGGCCGGCAGCACGCGAAACGCCGACCGCGGATAAAGATGAAAGATTGCGGTGCCGAGGACGACCAGCGGCAGCGAATTGGCGAGCAGATGATCGAAGTCGGCGTGCAGCAGCGGTGCCGCCAGGATTCCCGGCAGCCCGATCCACTCCCGCGGCCGGATGCCGAAGCGCTGGAGGTCGAGCCCCCACCCCAGCAGCGGAATCAGCCAGAGCAGCGCGACGAAGCCCAGCGAAATCAGCGCCGCCAGCCGGAAGTTGGCGCGCGCGCGGGCGGAACCGGCGAAATCGGGG
>CAWELU010000011.1:0-93093 GCA_963809965.1 uncultured beta proteobacterium | reverse complement strand
GACGCGTTCTGGGACAAGGGCTCCTTCTACGATCACCTCACCACGATCAAGGTGCCGGGCATCGCCGGCGCCGAAGGCACGGCCGACCGCATCGGCTTGACCGTGCTGGCCGCCGCCGGCGCGGCGGTTGCCGCGCACGCCGCGGTGAGCGCGATCAAGCAGGCGCGCAGCAAGAGCAGCAACGACAAGCTCTCCGACGTGGAGAAGTAATCATGGCGACCATCCAGACCCAAGGCTTCACGCTCGACAACAGCGGCAAGCGCATCGTCGTCGATCCGATCACGCGGATCGAAGGGCACCTGCGCATCGAGGTCAACGTCGACAAGAACAACGTCATCCGCAATGCGGTCTCCACCGGCACGATGTGGCGTGGCCTCGAGGTGATCCTCAAGGGCCGAGACCCGCGTGACGCCTGGGCGTTCGTCGAGCGGATCTGCGGCGTGTGCACCGGCGTGCACGCGCTGGCGTCGGTGCGCACGGTCGAGGACGCGCTCGGCATCAAGATCCCAAAGAACGCCAACACGATCCGCAACCTGATGCACGCGACGCTGTACGCACAGGACCACCTCGTCCACTTCTACCACCTGCACGCGCTCGACTGGGTGGACGTGGTCTCGGCGCTGAAGGCGGACCCGAAGAAGACCTCGGAGATCCAGCAAAGCATCTCGAGCCATCCGAATTCCTCGCCCGCGTATTTCCGCGACGTGCAGAACCGGCTGAAGAAATTCGTCGAGAGCGGCCAGCTCGGCATTTTCGCCAATGCGTACTGGGGCAACCCGGCGTACAAGCTGCCGCCGGAAGTGAACCTGCTCGCGACGACGCACTACCTGGAGGCGCTGGACTTCCAGAAGGAGATCGTCAAGATCCAGACGATATTCGGCGGGAGAATCCGCACCCCAACTGGCTGGTCGGCGGCGTGCCGAGTCCGATCAACGTCGACGGAACGGGCGCAGTCGGCGCGGTGAACATGGCCTACCTCAACATGGTCGGCGACATCTGCAACCGCACCAACGAGTTCATCGACCAGGTCTACATTCCGGACCTCCTCGCGATCGCGGGCTTCTACAAGGACTGGGCGCAGTGGGGCGGCGGGCTGTCCGGCAAGAATGTGCTGTCCTACGGAGAGTTCCCCGAGATCCCGAACGATTACTCCAACAAGAGCCTCGCGCTGCCGTCGGGCGTGATCCTGAACGGCGACCTCTCGAAGGTGTACGAGGTCGATCTCAAGGATCCCGAGCAGGTCCAGGAGTGGGTCACCCACGCCTGGTACAAGTACCCCGACGAGGCGAAGGGGCTGCACCCGTTCGACGGCGTCACCGAGCCCAATTTCGTGCTCGGGCCCAACGCCAAAGGGCACGCGAACCGACATCGAGCAGCTCGACGAGGGCGCGAAGTACTCCTTGGTCAAGTCCGCCCCGCTGGAAGGGCAACGCGATCGAGGTCGGGCCGCTCGCTCGCTACGTCGTCGCCTACGTCTCGCGGCCGGAAAGACATCAAGGAGCAGGTCGACGCGACGCTGAAGGCGCTCGACGTGCCGATCACCGCACTGTTCTCGACGCTGGGGCGCACCGCGGCGCGCGGCCTCGAGTGCCAGTGGGCGGCGCGCAAGATGAAGGAGTACCACGCCGAGCTCATCGCGAACATCAAGGCGGGCGATCTCGCCACGGCGAACGTCGAGAAGTGGGAGCCGTCGACATGGCCGGCCGAAGCGAAGGGCGCCGGACCCTGCGAAGCCCCGCGCGGCGCGCTCGCGCACTGGATCAAGATCAAGAATACCAAGATCGATCTATACCAGTGCGTGGTGCCGACGACGTGGAACGCGGGACCGCGCGATGCAAAGGGACAGATCGGCGCGTACGAAGCGGCGCTCATGAACACGCCGATGGCGAAGCCCGAACAGCCGGTCGAAATCCTGCGGACCATCCACAGCTTCGACCCGTGCCTCGCGTGCGCGACGCACGTGATGAGCCCCGAAGGCGAGGAGCTCGTTTCGGTGAAGGTGCGCTAGGATGAACTGCCCCCACGCTCACTGCGTTCGCTGCCCCCCGCGGGGCGCACAGTGCCCCTCAGTTGCGTTGCGGCGGCCGTGCGGGCACTGACCAAGGAGACTCTCATGCGTGTCGAGTCCGTTTCCGGCCGGGTCGTGAGCGGTCCGCTCGAGTCGGTGTACGTGTACGAGGCGCCGGTCCGGCTGTGGCACTGGGTGACGATGCTCGCCATCTTCGTGCTCGCGGCCACCGGCTACCTGATCGGAAGCCCGCTACCCGCGATCGGTGGAGAAGCGTACGACAGCTTCTACTTCGGCTGGATCCGGATGATCCACATGAGCGCGGGAATGATCCTCGCGGTCGCGTTCCTGGTCCGGATCTACTGGGCGATCATGGGCAACCACAGTGCCCGCGCCATCTTCTACGTGCCGTTCTGGAGCGGCGAGTGGTGGCGGGGGTTCTTCAGCCAGGTGAGCTACTACCTGTTCCTGAAAAAGGAATCCGACTTGTGGGTCGGCCACAATCCGGTGGCGCAGGCGGCGATGTTCTTCATGTTCACGCTGGGCACGCTGTTCCTGATCGTCACCGGCTTGGCGCTCTTCGCCGAGCAGTGGGGGTGGGGCACATCCTGGATGGCCTGGTTCGGGTGGGTGTTCGTGCTGTTCGGCGACCCGCAGATGGTGCGCACGCTGCACCATCTGGCGATGTGGTACCTGCTGCTGTTCGCGTTCATCCACATGTACATGGTGTTCCGCGAGGACATCATGAGCGGCGAGACGATCATCAGCACGATGGTCAACGGCATCAGGCTGTTCAAGCGCGAGCCGGGAGCGTAGCGGCGCAAACGGGGAAGCAGGGGCCCCACGCATGCCTTACGCGTCACCGCGAGACACGGGCGCAGCGGGGGAGGCCGTGACGAAAAGGGGAGGGCCGGGCCGGATGCGAGGCGCCGGACCGGCAGCGATGCTGAGTGGGACGAAAGCATGCGCTGGAAGGGCGCCGGCCGGCAACGGCCGGCGCGCCTCGCATTGTCGTCGCGCAAGCCGCCGCATCCGGGCGAGTTCCTCGCGAGCCGATTCTTGAAGCCGCTTTCGATATCGCAGACCGAGCTCGCGCAAGCGCTCGGCGTCTCGCGCCGTCGCGTCAACGAGCTGATCAACGGCCGCCGGGCGATCACGCCGGATACGGCCGTGCGGCTCGCGATGTACTTCGGCAACGACGCCGCGTTCTGGATGCACCTGCAGGTGGCGTGGGACATGCACGCCGCCGTGCGTGAAGTGGTCGCGCCGCGGCCGCGGAAGCGGTAGCAGGCGGTAGACGGGACCGGTCCCTACTCGATCGCCGCGATGCGTGGCGAGGCAACGCTCGCGCAACGTCGCGATCGACTTCAATTTCGCCATCCTCGGCGCTTCTCGACTGCAGTCGACAGGAGGCGAATCGTGGTCCAATAGTTCGACCTTTGTCGAATCGTGAAAACATACCGTGGAGCAACCGAACGGAAAACGCTGCACGGTCGGTTCGATGGCGTCATGAATCTGCTCTTCCTGTGCACCGGCAACTCGTGTCGATCGATCCTCGCGGAGGCGACGTTCAATCACCTTTCGCGCGCAGGCTGGCACGCGATGAGCGCGGGCAGCCATCCGAGCGGCCAGGTCAATCCGCGATCGCTCGCACTGCTCGCCCGCGAAGGCATTGCGACGGAGGGGTTGCACAGCAAGTCGTGGGACAACTTGCCGCTCACCCCTGACGTCGTCGTGACCGTCTGCGCCAGCGCGGCGGGGGAGACCTGCCCGGCCTACCTTGGCCCCGTGTTGCGTACGCATTGGGGCGTCGACGATCCGGCGCACGCTACCGGCACCGACGCCGAGATCGACGCCGCGTTCGAAAAGGCGTATCGCATACTGCGCACGCGGATCGAAGCGTTCCTCGCGTTGCCGCTGAAGTCGCTCCAACGCGACAAGGCCGCGCTCAAGGTCGAACTGGACCGGATCGCGACGCTTACCGTCTAGCCAGCATCCGGCAATCATGTCCGCACAATACGAAGCAACCGCCCCTGGGGCCAGCGCGGCGCCGCTGAACTTCTTCGAGCGCTACCTGACGGCATGGGTCGCACTCTGCATCGTCGTCGGGATCGCCCTCGGGCAGTTCCTGCCGGGCTTCTTCCAGGCGATCGGCGGGATGGAGATCGCCAAGGTCAACCTGCCCGTAGGCATCCTGATCTGGGTGATGATCATCCCGATGCTGCTGAAGATCGATTTCGGCGCGCTGCACCAGGTCAAGGGTCACGTGAAGGGCATCGGTGTGACGCTGGCGATCAACTGGCTGGTCAAACCGTTCTCGATGGCGTTTCTGGCGTGGCTGTTCATCCGTGTGCTGTTCGCGCCGCTGTTGCCCGCGGACCAGATCGACAGCTACATCGCGGGTCTCATCCTGCTCGCCGCCGCGCCTTGTACCGCGATGGTATTCGTCTGGAGCCGCCTCACCAACGGCGACCCCTATTTCACGCTGTCGCAGGTGGCGTTGAACGATGTGATCATGATCTTCGCGTTCGCGCCGGTGGTCGGCCTGCTGCTGGGCATCTCGAGCATCACCGTGCCTTGGGCGACCCTCTTCACGTCGGTGGTCCTCTACATCGTCATCCCGGTGATCCTCGCGCAGGTGATTCGCAAGCGACTGCTGGCGCGCGGACAGTCGGCATTCGACGCCGCGATGTCCAGGATCCAGCCCTGGTCGGTCGCCGCGCTGCTGCTCACGCTGATTCTGTTGTTCGCCTTCCAGGGCAATGCCATCCTCCAACAGCCGCTGATCATCGCATTGCTCGCGGTCCCGATCCTGATCCAGGTCTTCTTCAACTCGACGGTGGCCTATCTCCTGAACCGGGCCGTTGGAGAAAAGCACAGTGTGGCCTGCCCATCCGCGTTGATCGGTGCGTCGAACTTCTTCGAACTGGCGGTGGCGGCCGCCATAAGCCTCTTCGGTTTCGAATCCGGTGCGGCGCTTGCAACCGTGGTCGGCGTCCTGATCGAAGTGCCGGTCATGTTGTTGGTGGTGCGCGTGGTCAACGCCAGCAAGGGTTGGTACGAGGCGGGAGCGAATCCATGACCTTCCAGCTTCGGGCGCACGGGAAAGTGATGGCGGATTACGTCCTTTCGGCAACCGTCGAGGCGAAAAGACCTGCCGCCTGAGGCATCGAGCGTGTCGGCTCTATCAGGGCATTCTCGCCGCTGCCCCGCGCGCGAAAAGCCGCTATGCGGTCTTCCTCTTCCTTGACGCAGCGATAACGCGCGCCTGCGGCCGAGCCGCACCCGCCGGCGCGCAGGCCGGGTCGCAGGTTACGCTGCTCTGGCAGCAGTTTTCGGTGAGATAACCAACGAGGCCGTTCATCGCCGCGAAATCGGCGCGATACCAGATGAAGCGGCCATCCTGGCGAGCGACGATGAGGCCGGAATGCGCGAGTTCCTTGAGATGAAACGACAGCGTCGCGGGCGCGACATTCAGCCGTTCGGCGATCGACCCGGCGGGCAAGCCTTCGGTACCGTGCTCGACCAGCAGCCGGAAGATCGCCAACCGATTCTCCTGCGCCAGCGCCGCCAAGGCGGCGAGCACGTTCTTCGTTTCCATGTCATCCGCCCTTGCCATGCGTGCCCGCGGGCGGCCCGCCCAGGATTTACAACTTATGCGTTCCGCTGCTCGAGCGCACGTACCCAGGCTCGCTTGCTGCAATGATAATCCCGCCGAGCATGGCCCGGAGGCTGTCCTGGTTGCCAAGCGACGGATATGGATTGGACGCCGGCGCCACGGCGCCGGGCGCATCCAAACGGTCAGCGCAAGAGCGGCTTGATCTCCTCGGGGCTCGGCACGCGTCCGGAAGAAACGATCTTGCCATCGACCATCAAAGCCGGCGTCATCATCACGCCTGACTCGACGATCGCCGCACGGTCGGTGATCTTGGCGATCGAGTAGTCGAGTCCGAGGCTCTTCGCCGCGGTTTCGGCGTTCTCCGTCAGCTTGATGCACTTGGCGCAACCGGATCCGAGAATCTTGATGTCGACCATGATGCTGCTCCTTTAACCCCAATACGTACCGAAAATCATGCCGGAGATCGTCGCCATGACGACGACCAGGCCGATGTAGACAAAAGTCTTCTGCGTGCCGAGAAAGCCGCGGATGACCAGCATGCTGGGCAGCGACAGCGCCGGTCCCGCCAACAGCAACGCCAGTGCGGGCCCCTTGCCCATCCCGGCGCCGAGCAACGCCTGCGTGATCGGAATTTCGGTGAGCGTCGCGAAATACATGAACGCGCCGGCAACCGCGGCGAAGGCATTGGCCGCCAGCGAATTGCCGCCCACCGCCGCCGCCACCCATTCCGACGGGATCAGGCCCTCGCGCCCGGGCTGGCCCAGGAGGAAGCCGGCGGCGAGCACGCCCACCAGCAGCAGTGGCACGATCAGCTTGGCAAAGCCCCAGGTCTGGTCGAACCATTCCTGGCCGGCGCCGGGCTGCCTCGCCGCGACGACGCACAGCCCGACGACGCCCATCGCAATCGCGACCTGCGGCTGCTCCGGAATGGCGAGCGCCGATGCGAGGACCAGGACGGCGACGAGCGCGATGCGCCACCACGGCCAATGAAACGCGACGATCAGGACGAGGCCGACGCCGGCGGCGCTGATGCTCGCCAGCCACCACTTCGCCGCATGGATGGCGTGCCAGATCGCGCTGTCTTCCGCGTCCGCTCGAGCCCAATTCGCGAACACCAGGAAGGCGATCATCAGCGCGAACAGCGCGATGACACTGCTCGCGGAGAACTGGAAGCGATCTTCCGGCACCACCATCGGTCCCGAAGTGGACTCATTGCGTTCCGCCTCTTCGCGGCGGTAGAGCACCGCCATCGCGAGGCCGATGATCACCGAAAACGCTACGGCGCCGATCGCCCGCGCCGCGCCCAATTCGAACCCCAGTACCTTTGCTGTAAGCACGATGGCGAGGATATTGATCGCCGGACCGGAGTAGAGGAACGCAATGGCCGGGCCCAGCCCGGCGCCACGCTTGTAGAGGCCGCCGAACAGCGGCAGCACGGTGCACGAGCAGACGGCGAGGATCGTGCCGGAAACCGACGCGACGCCATAGGCAACGAGCTTGTTGGCGCCGGCGCCGAGCAGTCGGATCACCGCACCTTGGCTGATGAACACCGCGATCGCACCGGCGATCAGCAGCGCCGGCAACAGGCAGGAAACCACGTGCTCGCGGGCATACCACTGCAGCAGCGCGAACGCCTCGTGCAGCGCCCCCTCGAAGCGGGGCGCCTCGAAAGGAACCCACAGCGCGGCGAGAAAGGCCCCCGTCAGAAACAGCAGCGTGCGGCCTTCGGTCCTCCATTCAAACAGCATGGCTGGCCTCCCTATGCCGGAATCCGCGTCCGGCGAGCACGGCGTTCACGCGATCGTCTCCGTTGTGCGTTTTGGCCGGCCCGGAAATGCCGCGAGCCGAGCGCGCGCCTTGCGCAACACGGGTGCGGGAACCCCTCCAGCGACCAACGCATCGACCACGGTTTTCGCCCACGAGGGCAGGCGCGCCAGGCGGTAGTGCATCCACGTGCCTTCGCGTCGGGCCTCGATCCATCCGCCATCGCGGAGCAGTGCCAGATGGCGCGAGATCGCGGGCTGGACTTCTTCGAGCCCCGCGACGAATTCGCACACGCACACTTCCTGCTCGACGGCGAGGAGGGCGAGGATGCTGCGCCGGGTCGCGTCTGCGATCACGTCGAGATTCGGGTCCATGGGCAAAATATAAACCTTTTTATATATATGGGATCGCGCATTTGGTTGATCTGGATCAGCATTTGAGGAGCTGGGCGTCGAACGGTTGAATATGATGCAGCGCCGGGCAGGGGACCGCGCTGTGTGCGACCCGATCTGTCGCGACCGAAGTTCGACCCTGGAGAAGAACTACCGCCGCGAAGCCGCTTGACCTAACTCAATGTGTCCCTCCGTGGGGACGGTAGGCTTCTGCTTGTTACGACCTGCGTAACAAGAGGAGCCGTGGAATCGCGTTGCGAAGCTTTGGTCCTGGGGATCGGCAATGTGCTGTGGGCCGACGAGGGCTTCGGCGTGCGCGCGGTCGAGGCCCTCCATGCGGCATTCGCCTTCCCGCCCGGGGTCATGCTGCTCGATGGCGGCACGCTGGGACTCAATCTCTACGACTCGATCGCCACGGCGCGGCGCGTGCTCGTCTTCGACGCGATCGACTTCGGACTGCGGCCCGGCACCGTCAAGGTGCTGCGCGACGCCGAAGTGCCGGCGTGGGGACGTACCAAGCTCTCGCCGCACCAGACCGGCTTCAACGACGTTCTCGCGCTCGCGCATCTGAACGGCCATGTGCCCGAGACGCTCGTCGCGATCGGCGTGCAGCCAGCCTCGCTCTCGGATTTCGGGGGAAGTCTCACGGATGTCGCCAGGAAGAGGCTTCCCGAGGCCGTGGCGCTCGCGGCGCGCGAGTTGGCCGACTGGGGCTTCCCCGGCCGCCCGCGGCCCGCAGGGGCGCATTTCGAGCCGCTCCACGCGACGCCGTTGGCGCTCGACGCCTACGAAGCCGGACGTCCCTCCGAAGCCGAGGCCTGCCGCATCGGCGACCCGCGTGTGCTGGCGCGGGCCATCACCGCCGGGGAACGCTGAGATGTGCATTGGCGTGCCGATGCAAGTGGTAAGCGCCGAGGGCGATGTTGCGGTGTGCGAGGGTCGGGGGCGACAGGAGCGGATCGACACGCGCCTGGTCGGAGCACAGCCCGCCGGCACGTGGATCCTCGCGTATCAGGGTTCGGCCGTCCGCGTGATGACCGCCGAGGAAGCTCGCCAGACGACCGCGGCGCTCGACGCACTCGACGCCGTACTGGCCGGCGCTGGCGACGTCGACGCATTCTTCGCCGATCTCGTCGAGCGCGAACCGCAACTGCCACCGCACCTGAAGGGGGCGAGCCGATGACCATTCCAATGCCTCCAGTGGCCGGGAGCGACCCGCGGTCGTTTCCGCTGATCGCGCAGCTCTTCTCGAAGCACGGGTACACCGAGGTGAACGCCGGAAATTTCGATTCGTTCATCGGGCGTGCCGGGCGCGCCCTGCTGCTTTTCACCGAGGACCCGTTCCGGTTCAAGGAGACGCTCGACCTCGCCGTGATCGTGCCCGAGATCGCGCGCGCATTCCCCGGTTGCTTCGAAGTCGGCGTGCTGCTGCCGGAGGCGGCGCGCGCGTTCCAGCCGCGGTACGGGTTCCGCCGCTGGCCCGCGTTCGTCGTCCTGCGGGACGGCGAGTACGTCGGCGCGGTGGATGGCCTGCGCAACTGGGACGAATACGTAAGCGAGGTGGCGCGCCTCGTCGCCGCACCGCCGTCGCGACCGCCGACGCTCGGCATCGCGGTTCGTGGCGCGGGCGAGGGCAGCGGCGCGTGCGGCGCGTGACGAATGACGACGGTCCAGGAGACCCCATGAGCGATTTCCCGATCCCTGTGCGCATGATCGGCCCGGGCTCGCAGCCGTCGGAGGACGACGAGCTGCAGTACCTCGCCTTGCCGCGCGAGATGAACGTTTTCCGGATGCCCCTCGTGCCGGAGCGGGCCGAAAACGAGGCCCTTGCCGCGTCGCGAGATCTGCTGACGGCGTTCCTGCGCGAGTTGGAGGACTGGGACCCGACGCAGGAGGCGTACGGCCCGCGGCTCGACCTATCCGGTGCGACGGCGACCGCGCTCGAGATCACGAACCAGATGCTGGGCGAGGGCGAGGTCAGCATCCGGATCGACGGGACGCGCTCGTTCCGCATCCAGGAAAGCGTGTTCACCGGCCTGTGGCGCGTGTGCGAACACGCCCCCGATGGAGCGTTGGCGGGCGACTACCTGGAAGCCGCGGCGCTGCCGCGCGTGGTCGTCGAATCCGCGCGTGGCGCCGCACTCCCGCGTCTTGCCCCGGTCGAGATCCCGCCGGGCGCGATGAATTCTCCGGCGCTCGTGAACGAGATCGGTGCGCAGATGCGAGCCTCGCGCCCTGGTAACCGTGCGCATGTCGTCAACCTCACGCTGTTCCCGATGACGCCCGACGATCACGCGGTGCTCGAGGCGGCGCTGCCGGTGGGGCCGGTCGCGCTGATCTCGCGCGGCTTCGGCAATTGCCGGATCACCTCGACGCTCGCGCGCGACGTCTGGCGCGTCCAGTACTTCAACAGCATGAACACGCTGATCCTCAACACGATCGAGGTCGTGGAAGCGCCGGAATCGGCGCTGGCCGCCGCCGAAGATCTGGCGGACAGCCGGCAGCGGCTCGCCGAGCTCGTCGCCTGGATGGGCGAGTCCTGCGCGGCGCCGGTCGGATGAGCGCCTGGGCCGCAAGCGTGGGGGCACACATTCCATGACGGGCTTCGAAGGCTTCGGCGAACCCGCGAAGATCGGTCCCGACACGCGGATGGAATGCAACGTCTGCTGGTACGTCTACGACCCGGCCGAGGGCGATGTCGTCTGGCAGGTTCCGGCCGGAACCCCGTTCGCGCAGTTGCCGCCGCACTGGACCTGCCCGAACTGCTCGGCGACCAAGGATCGGTTCCTGGTCGTCGACGACGAGCGCGCATGATGGACCCCGCTTCCCGCCTCGAGGCCGCCTTTCGCGCCGCGGCGCTGCGCATGCAGGGGCTGCCGATCGTCAATCCGGCGCTCGAGGTCGAGGCTGTCGGCTTTGCGCCCTGGGAAGGCTCGTGGCTCGGCGTGATGGTCACCCCTTGGGGCATGAACCTGACGCTCGTCCCCGGGGAACCGGCAAGGCTGGCAGCCGCTCGCACCGGGCGCCAAGCGTCGCTATCGCTTTCCCGCCGGCGAGTACGAATTTGTCGGTGCGCACGACGCGACGATCGGTGAATACCAGGTCTGTTCGCTGTTCTCGCCGGTCCACGAGTTCGAGGACCACGCGACGGCGCGGCTCGTCGCGGAGCTCGCTCGCGACGCGCTCTTCGACGTGGCCAATGCCGAGGTTCCGGAAATGCCGGTCGCGAATCTCTCGCCGTCGTCGGCGGTCGAGGCGCCCGCGGGCCCGCTTGCGCAAATCGAGGCAGGCCTCGATGCTCCGCTGTCGAAGCGCGATTTCCTGCGCGGGCGCTTCCTCGGAGGCGACCGTGACCATCGAGGGTGAGCTCATCGTGCGGCTCGAACGCAGCGGAAGACGCATCAGCCGGGTGACCGTGCGCTCGACTCGCCCGTATGCGGCGTCACGCATCGCAATTGGCAGGACTCCGGCCGACGCGGTGGCGATCCTCCCGTCGTTGTTCGGCATCTGCACGCATGCGCAGGGCGCCGCGGCGGCACTTGCCGTCGAGGCCGCTGCCGGAAAGGCCCCGGCGCCCGCGAGCCTTGCGGCGCGCGAGGCCGCAGTGGTGCTCGAAACGGTGCAGGAGTATCTGTGGCGCATCCTCGTCGACTGGCCGCAGGCACTTGGCCACGCTGCCGATATCGAGCCGGTGGCCAATGCGCGGCGGCTGATCGCACCCGTGCTCGCGCGCCTCGTGCCGCTCGCGCGTCGGATCGATGGTGACGAATCGGACGCGACGGTCGCCATTTCGGAAGACACCGTGGCAGCGCTCGACGGACTCGCTGCGCGCCACGTCTATGGCGGTGCGCCGGCAGAGTGGCTCGCGATTACGGACCGAAATGCCGTTGCCGCATGGGCCGCCCGGACACCCACGCTACCCGCGCGGCTGCTCGACGAGCTTCTGGCGCGCGCGCCCGAGTTGGGGCGCAGCAACGTTGCGTTGATGCCAATGCCGGACCGCGACGCGCTGCTTGCGGCAGTCGTGCCCGCCATGCGCGGTGGCACCGCGTTCGAGCGTGCGCCGACATGGTCGGGCGCGCCGGTGGAGACCGGGGCACTCGCGCGGACGCAGGGGCACGGAATCGTCGCGACATGGCTCGCGGATTACGGCAACGCAGTGTCGACGCGGATGGTAGCCCGACTGGCGGAGCTAGCAGGATTGCTCGCGCACCTGGGCGGATCGCCGGCAAGGATGGCTGGATCCCGCTGGGCGGATGCGTTGCCGCTCGCCGACGGCGAGGGCCTCGCGGCGGTGCAGACGGCGCGCGGCTTGCTGTTGCATCGCGCGCGAATTGCCGAGGGTCGCGTCGGCGAGTATCAGATCGTCGCGCCGACCGAATGGAATTTTCATCCGGAGGGCGCGCTGGTGCGCGGGCTCGAAGGCGCCGAGGCCGACGACGAGACGGCACTTACGCGCGACGCGCAACTCGTGGTGCAGGCGCTCGATCCGTGCGTCGTGTGCCGCGTCGAGGTGGTTGGTGCATGAGATGGCGCTCGCCGAGAGCATGCTGCAAATCGTCGAGGATGCGGCGCGGAAGAACGGCGCCGTGCGCGTCACGACGGTGCGGCTCGAGCTGGGCGCGCTGTCGCATGTCGAGCGCGACGCGCTGCGTTTCTGCTTCGAAGCGGTCGCGAAGGGAGGGCTCGCGAGCGGGGCGGCGCTGGAAATCGACGCGACACCCGGCGCGGCGTGGTGCATGCCATGCGGCGCGCGCGTTCCCCTCGCGCAGTTGGGCGATCCCTGCCCGCAGTGCGGCGGCTGGCAGCTCACCGTCGTCGCGGGCGAGGAAATGCGGGTGAAGGACATCGAGATCGCGTAGGCGTTCGCTCGCAGCCCACGCGGATCCCGGGAAGGAGAACGATCATGTGCACGACCTGCGGCTGTGGCCTGGGCGAAACGACGATCGACGGCAAGCCGGTCGAGGAGCACGAGCACGTCCATCGTCATGCCGACGGCACCGTGCATGCGCACCCGCACACGCACGGGGGCGACCACCCACACGAACACTCGCATGAGCACGCGGCGGGCGTGGACGTCGACTGGCACCGGCACCATGACGGCGCCTGGCACAGCCACGTTCACGGCGGCGGCAGTGCGCATCCTCTCGGTGCGGCGGGAGGCCTCGGTGCCGCACATGCGCCGGGCATCGCTCCCGCGAGAATGCTGCAGATCGAGCAGGACATCCTCGCGAAAAACGACGCGTTCGCGGCGGCGAACCGGCAGGCGTTCGCCGATCGCGGCATCTTCGCGCTCAATCTGGTGTCCAGTCCCGGCGCGGGCAAGACGACGCTGCTCGTGCGCACAATCGAGGCGCTCGCGGGGCGCGTGCCCGTCGCGGTGATCGAAGGCGACCAGCAGACCTCGCGCGACGCGGATCGCATCCGCGCGACCGGCGCGCCGGCGGTGCAGGTGAACACCGGCAAGGCGTGCCATCTCGACGCGCGCATGGTGGCGCAGGCGTTCGCGTCGCTGCCGCTGCTCGAGGGTGGCCTGCTGTTCGTCGAAAACGTCGGCAACCTCGTCTGTCCCGCTGCGTTCGATCTGGGCGAAGCGCACAAGGTCGTGATCCTGTCGGTGACCGAAGGGGACGACAAGCCGCTCAAGTACCCGGACATGTTCCACGCCGCGGACCTGATGCTGATCAACAAGGTCGATCTTGCGCCTTACGTCCAGTTCGACGCCGACGCGGCGATCGGCTACGCGCGCCGCGTACGTCCGGGACTGCCGGCGATGGTGGTCTCGGCCACCACCGGCGAAGGCTTCGCCGCCTGGCTCGCGTGGCTGGAGCAGGGCGCGGCCGCGACGGCGGCCAGGCGGGCGGAGAGCGTCGCGGGGCTGAAGCGTCGCGTCGCCGAGCTCGAAGCGCAGCTCGCATCGCTGGAATCCGGCGCCTGACGATCGAAACGACGAGGCCATGCCCACCCAGCTTCTCGCTCCCGCCGCCGAACGCGTGCGTCGTCGCATCGCCGTGCGCGGTGTCGTGCAGGGCGTCGGTTTCCGCCCGTTCGTCTACCGGCTCGCCACCGAGCTCGCACTCGACGGCTGGGTGATGAACGACGCCGCCGGCGTAACGATCGAGGTCGAAGGCGACACGGCACGCGTTTCGGACCTGATGCGGCGACTTTCGGCCGACGCGCCCGCGCTCGCTCGCGTGCACGACGTCGCGCTCGCCGAATGCATGCCCCAACCGGAGGAACGCGGTTTCGCCATCCGCGAAAGCGGCGCGGGACGCGCCACTACGGCCATCGGCCCCGACAGCGCGATTTGCCCGGACTGTCTTGGGGAGTTGTTCGATCCGGCTGATCGCCGCTACCGGTACCCGTTCATCAACTGCACCAACTGCGGACCACGCTACACGATCACCCGCCAGCTGCCCTACGACCGCGCGACGACCAGCATGGCCGCGTTTGCGCAGTGCCCGCGATGCCTCGCGGAGTACCGGTCGCCGCTCGATCGGCGTTTCCATGCGGAGCCGAACGCCTGTCCCGCGTGCGGACCGCGGCTAAGTCTGCTGGACGCGGCAGGGGTCGCGTGCGCGGGCGTCGATCCGATCGCCGATACCCTCGCGCGGCTAGACCGGGGCGAGATCGTCGCGCTCAAGGGGCTCGGCGGCTTTCATCTCGCCTGCAACGCACGCGACGGCGCGGCGGTTGCCGGGTTGCGCGAACGCAAGGCACGCGAGGAGAAACCGTTCGCGGTGATGGTCGCGAACGTCGCGTCGGCATCGCATTGGGCCACGGTGACGCCGGCCGAGCGTGAGTTGCTCGCATCGAGCGAGCGCCCGATCGTGCTGCTTGCCAAGCGCGATGGCGTGGATGAACGCCTCGCGGGCGTCGCGCCGGGACTCGCGTGGCTCGGCACGATGCTGCCGTACACGCCGCTGCAGTACCTGCTCTTCCACGAGGCGGCGGGACGCCCCGCCGGAACCGGCTGGCTCGACGATCCGCACGACCTGATCCTCGTGATGACGAGCGCGAACCCTGGCGGCGAGCCGCTCGTGACAGCCAACAACGAAGCGCTCGCGCGGCTTTCCGGAATCGCCGATGCGTATCTCGTCCACGACCGCGACATCGTGATCCGCTGCGACGACAGCGTCGTCCGGGCGGCGCCGGCAGGACCGCAGTTCATCCGCCGTGCGCGCGGATACACGCCACGTGCGATCCGGCTTCCGGCCGCCGGGCCCTCCGTCGTGGCGCTGGGCGGCCACTTCAAGAATACCGTCTGCGTCACACGTGCCAACGAAGCGTTCGTTTCGCAGCACATCGGCGAGCTCGACAACGCGGCGACCTGCAACGCATTGGTGGAGGCGACTGCACACCTCGTCGCGATTCTCGAAGTCGAGCCCATGCTTGTGGCGCACGATCTGCATCCGGATTTCTTCAGCACGCGCCATGCGGCTCACCTTGCCCGGGAATGGGGGGTGCCGAGCCTGCCCGTCCAACACCATCACGCGCACATCGCGTCCGTCTTGGCGGAGCATCGCGTCGCCGGGCCCGTGCTGGGCCTCGCGCTCGATGGCGTCGGCCTCGGCACGGACGGCGCCGCATGGGGCGGCGAGTTGCTGTACCTCGAGGGTGTGCGCTGCGAGCGGCTCGGCAGGCTCTCGCCGTTGCGCCTGCCTGGGGGAGACCGGGCTGCACGCGAACCTTGGCGCATGGCGTCTGCCGCGCTGGCGCGGGCCGGCTGCGGGGCCGAGATCGCGCAACGCTTTGCCGACGAGCCGGCGGCACGAACGCTGGCGACGATGCTCTCGCGCGGCTTCAACGCGCCCGAGACGAGCAGCATGGGCCGGTGGTTCGATGCCGCAGCCGGACTTCTCGGCGTTCGGCGGCGGATGGCGTTCGAAGGACAGGCCGCGATGCTGCTCGAAGGGCTCGCCGCTCGGCATGGGCCGGTCGACGCCGATCCCACGCTGTACGCGATCACGGCGGGAAACGAACTCGACCTGACGGCGCTGTCGCTGCGACTGGCCGCCGAGGGCGACGCAGGATTCGGCGCGGCGCTGTTCCATTCGACGCTCGTCGTGGCGCTCGCGGACTGGGTCGGGCGCGTGGCCGAGGCCCTCGACCTGCCAGCCGTTGCCTGCGGCGGCGGATGTTTCCTCAATGAGGTTCTCGCGCGCGGATTGCGTGCGGCGCTGCGTGCGAGAAACCTGACCATGCTGGAGGCACAGGCGGTTCCGCCCAACGACGGAGGGCTCGCGCTCGGCCAGGCGTGGGTCGCCTTGAGGAGCCTTGCGGCAGGCGCCGGCAAGGGCGCGAGCTGACCATGTGCCTCGCCATTCCCGCCCGCGTGGTCGACTTGCCGGAACCCGACATCGCCGTGATCGATGTCGGTGGCGTGCAGAAGCGGATTTCGCTGGCGCTAGTCGACGACGTGCGGTGCGGCGACTACGTGATCGTCCACGTGGGCTACGCGCTCACGAAGCTCGATCCCGACGAGGCGGAGCGGACGCTCGCCACGTTTGCCGCGGCCGGTCTGCTGGAAGAAACGGCAAGATGAAGTACATCGACGAGTTCCGCGACGGCGACCTCGCGCGCGGGCTCGCTTCGGCGATCGCACGTGAAGCGAGACCGGATCGCAGCTACAACTTGATGGAGTTCTGCGGAGGGCATACGCACGCGATCTCGCGCTATGGACTCGCGGACATGCTGCCGGCGAACGTCAACATGATCCACGGACCGGGATGCCCGGTGTGCGTGCTGCCGATCGGGCGCATCGACAACGCGATCGAGCTCGCGGCGCGGCCGGGGTTGATTCTCGCCACCTACGCCGACACGATGCGCGTGCCCGCTTCGAAAGGAATGTCGCTGCTGAAAGCGAAGGCGCGCGGCGCGGACATTCGCATGGTCTACTCCAGCGCGGACGCGCTGCGGCTTGCGCGGGAGCAGCCGGCGCGCGAGGTCGTGTTCTTCGCGATCGGGTTCGAGACCACGACGCCGCCCACCGCCGTCGTCATCCAGCAGGCGGCGGCCGAAGGTCTCGCCAACTTCAGCGTGTTCTGCAACCACGTGCTGACTCCGTCCGCGATCTCCAACATCCTCGAGTCGAAGGAGGTGCGCGAGCTCGGCACCGTGCCGCTCGACGGCTTCATCGGCCCCGCGCACGTGTCGACCGTCATCGGTAGCCAGCCCTTCGAGTACTTCGCCGAGGAATACCGGAAGCCGGTCGTGATCGCCGGCTTCGAGCCGCTCGACGTGATGCAGGCGATCCTGATGCTGGTGCGGCAGTTGAACGAAGGCCGCGCCGAGGTCGAGAACGAATTCACGCGCGCGGTCACGCGCGATGGCAACGCGAAGGCGAAGGCCGCGGTCGCCGAGGTGTTCGAGCTGCGGCGTTCGTTCGAGTGGCGGGGCTTGGGCGAGGTGCCTTACAGCGCCCTGGCGATCAAGCGGAAGTACCGCGCATTCGACGCCGAGGCGCGCTACGGCATCGCGTACCGGTCGGTGCCCGACAACAAGGCCTGCGAGTGCGGCGCGATCCTGCGCGGCGTTAAGAAGCCCACCGACTGCAAGGTGTTCGGCATCGTCTGCACGCCCGAGAACCCGATCGGTTCGTGCATGGTGTCGTCCGAAGGCGCGTGCGCGGCGCATTACACTTACGGCCGGTTCAAGGATGCCGCCGTGTCGCTGCGCCCGCGAACCTGGCCAAGCATGAGCGCGCCGGGCCGCCCCAAGCGCGAATTGCTCCCTCGGAGGGACGGCACGCAGCGCCAAGGGTGCTCCAATGAGCGCCATGCGCGACGGATACGCCCGTCCCGTCGACTTCAAGCACGGTCGCGTCGACATGACGCACGGCAGCGGCGGCCGTGCGATGGCGCAGCTGATCGACGAGCTCTTCGTGCGCGCGTTCGACAACGAATGGCTGCGTCAGCAGAACGACCAGGCGCGCTTCGCCGTGCCGCCGGGACGCATGGTGATGGCGACCGACAGTCACGTCGTGTCGCCCCTGTTCTTCCCCGGCGGCGACATCGGCTGCCTGTCGGTGCACGGCACGATCAACGATGTCGCGATGGCGGGCGCGAGGCCGCTGTACGTCGCGGCCGGTTTCATCCTCGAGGAAGGTTTTCCGCTGGCCGACCTCAAGCGCATCGTCGACTCGATGGCCGCGGCGTCGCGCGAGGCGGGCGTGCCCGTCGTCACCGGCGACACCAAGGTCGTCGAGCGGGGCAAGGGCGACGGCGTGTTCATCACGACCACCGGGGTGGGAGTCGTCCCCGACGGGGTCGACATTTCCGGTGACCACGCGCGCCCTGGCGATGCGCTCCTCGTGAGCGGCACCATCGGCGATCACGGCGTCGCGATCATGTCGCTGCGCGAGAACCTGACCTTCGAGACGACGATCCGCTCGGACACCGCGGCGCTGCACGGCCTGGTCGCGGCGATGGTCGCGGCGGTGCCGGACATCCATTGCCTGCGCGATCCGACGCGCGGCGGTCTCGCGACCACCTTGAACGAGCTCGCGCGCCAGTCCGGCTGCGGGATGCTGATTGCCGAGCGGTCGATTCCGGTGCAGGCACAGGTCAGCGCCGCGTGCGAGTTCCTCGGGCTCGATCCGCTGTACGTCGCGAACGAGGGAAAGCTCGTCGCGATCTGCGCGCACGCCGATGCCGACCGGCTGCTCGCGACGATGCGGCAACACCCGCTGGGCGCCAGTGCCGCGATCATCGGCGAGGTGATCGCCGACCCGCACCATTTCGTCCAGATGGACACGAGCTTCGGCGGCCGGCGTATCGTCGACTGGCTGACCGGCGAGCAGTTGCCGCGCATCTGCTGATGCGCATCCTGTTCCTCACGCACGCGTTCAACAGCCTGACGCAGCGGCTGTACGTCGAGCTCGTCGCCGCGGGCCACGACGTTTCGGTCGAATTCGACATCAACGACCGCGTCACCGAGGAAGCGGTGGCGATGTGGAATCCGGAGCTGGTCGTCGCGCCGTTCCTGAAGCGGAAGATTCCCGAATCCGTCTGGCGTCGGCACCGCTGCATCGTCATTCACCCGGGTGTACGGGGCGATCGCGGGCCCTCGGCGCTGGATTGGGCGATCCTGGAGGGCGAAACCGAATGGGGCGTCACGGCGCTCCAGGCGAACGGCGAGATGGACGCCGGCGACGTCTGGGCGAGCGTGAACTTTCCGATGCGCGACGCCGCGAAGAGCAGCCTTTATCGCAACGAAGTGACGGAGGCCGCGGTGGTGGCGCTCCAGCAGACGCTCGCGCGCATCGCTCGCGGCGAGGCGCCCGAGCCGCTCGTCGCGCAGGGCGCGGACGTTCGCGGTCGGCCGAGGCCGATGATGCGTCAGCCCGATCGTGCGATCGACTGGCGCGCCGACGATACCGCGACCGTGTTGCGCAAGGTCCGTGCGTCCGATGGCCATCCCGGCGTGCTGGACGAGGTGCTGGGCGAGGCGGTGTACCTGTACGACGCCCACCCGGAAGGGAAGCTGCGCGCCGAGGCCGGCGCCGTCGTGGCGCAACGCGAAGGCGCGATCTGCCGCGGCACCGTCGATGGTGCGGTCTGGATCACGCATCTGAAGCGGGCGGGCGGCGAAGAGCCGGAACTGAAGCTGCCCGCCGCCAAGGTGCTCGGCGAGAAGCTCGCGGGCGTGCCCGAGAGTCCCGTTGGCGCCGGAGGCTCTCGTCGATTACCCGACCTGGCGGCCGATCCGGTACGAGGAAGCGGGGCGATGTCGGCTTCCTGCATTTTCCGTTCTACAACGGCGCGATGGGCACGGATGCGTGCGAGCGTCTGCGCGCCGCCCTGCGCACCGCGAAGTCCCGACCCACGCGCGTCATCGCGCTGATGGGGGGGCCGGATTTCTGGTCGAACGGGATTCATCTCAACCTGATCGAGGCGTCGGGGCAGCCGGCCGAAGCCTCCTGGGAGAACATCAATGCGATCGACGATCTCGTCCGCGAGATCATCGACACGGATCGCCAGCTGACGATTGCGGCAATGCAGGGCAACGCGGGTGCCGGCGGCGTATTTCTCGCGTTGGCCGCGGACCGGGTCTGGGCCCGCAGCGGCGTGATTCTCAACCCGCATTACAAGGGCATGGGCAACCTGTACGGCTCGGAGTACTGGACGTACCTCCTGCCGCGCCGCGTGGCGCCGGACCAGGCACGGGCGATTACGCAGGGACGCCTGCCGATCGGGGCGCGGCAGGCAGCGGCCTCGGGCCTCATCGACGACCATTTCGGGGCGACGCCGGTAGCCTTTCGCGCGGAGGTGGCGCGGCGCGCACAGGCGCTGGCGGCCGATCCCGAGTTCGAGCGGCGGCTCGCGGACAAGAACGCCCGGCGGGCTGCCGACGAGGCCGTGAAGCCGCTCGAGGCGTACCGTGCCGAAGAGCTCGCACGGATGAAGCTCAACTTCTTCGGCTTCGATCCCAGCTACCACGTGGCGCGCTACCACTTCGTCTACAAGGTGCCGCGGTCGCGCACACCGTTCTGGCTCGCCCGGCATCGTGCAGGTCTGGCGGCGCGCGCTGCGGCGTGAGGCGGGCCGGCCCGCGCCTCGCCGCGAATCCTTTGTTGCGCTACGTCAATTGCCGATGGCGCGCTCCGTGGAAGCATAGGGCCTGCGCGCTGCCGGCCATCGGTTCGGGTTGGTCGTCCGGGTGGGATGCGGCGCCTTACTTACAAGGAGCGAACATGAAGTCGATCGTGATTGCGGCGGCGATTGCCGCCGGGTTGGGCGTGGCCGGAGTGGCGCAGGCGCAGGACGGGGCCGCGCTGGCGCAAAAGAGCGGCTGCATGACCTGCCACGCCGTGGACACCAAGAAGATGGGCCCGTCGTTCAAGGATGCGGCCGCCAAGTTCAAGGGCAAGACCGATGCCGACGTCGTGGCGGCGATCAAGGCGTCCAAGGCACACGGGTCGTCCAAGGCGTCGGACGCCGACCTGCAGGGGATCGGGAAGTGGATGTTGTCGCTCTAGGACGACATCGTTCGCACGACGCCTCAAGCCGGCGGCAGCCGGCTTTTTTTCGTGCGCTCCGCCATGAAACTCGTGTGTTCCGCCATGAAGCTCGTGTGCCCCGCGAGAAAGCTGACTCCGACGTGACGGCAACGGCAGCCCGTCTGCCGGTGGCCCCGCGTTGTCAACGTGTACAAACGCCGTGCGTTAGAATCGCGTGCCGTGTATTCGAGCGACGCGACGCGATGCCGCCGTACGCTGCCGGTGCCGACGAGTGACCTGAGTCCCCAACAAACAAGGAGCGAAAACATGAAAGCTGTCGTGATAGCGGCCGTCGTGGCCGTGGGTCTTGCGGCCGCCGGCACGGCGAGCGCGCAGGAAGCCATGGCGAAGAGCAGCGGCTGCATGAACTGCCATGACGTCGCCACCAAGAAGATCGGCCCGGCGTTCAAGGACGTTGCCGCAAAGTACAAAGGCAAGGCCGACGCGGAAGGCAAGCTGGTCACCGAGATTTCCGAGCACAAGGGCCACCCCGAAGTGAAGGCGAAGGGCGACGACCTGAAGGGCATCATCAAGTGGGTGCTGTCGCAGTAAGTCGCTCCTCGTGACGAAAGAAAGCCGGCGCAAGCCGGTTTTCTTTCGCAGTAGTCGCCGAACCGGCGATCGACCGTGCGGAGAGCCTGGGTCAGCCGCCGCCTCTGGGCAGCCTTCGCTGTCCCTCGCGTTGTGCCTTGGCGATCTCCGCGAAGGTTTCCATCCGGACCAGGCGTCGGTCCAGTTCGTGGACGCGGTCGTTCATTTCGACGACGCGTTCGGCGAGGCGTTCAACCCGGGTACCCGTGTCGCGCAGCTTTTCCTTGATGACCTCGATGCCGGAGAGACGGTCGAGGATCTCCGTGATCGCGCTCACGATCGCCGCCCCTTGCGGCGCGGCGGCTCGAGCCTGGCGAAGGCGGCGTCGAGCCTCGCGTTAACGCGATCGAGCTCGGCCGCCATTTCCGCCAGGTGCCGCTCGGCACTCCGCGTTCCCGCGTCGAGCGCACCGAGCTCTTCCGGAGTCACCCCGGCAAGATAGGCGTCCACCGCGCGCCGGACCTCCTCGGCCACCTTTGTGCCATGTGCCTTGGCGCGCGCCTGCAGCGCTTTCTTCTGCTCGCGCTCTAGGTAAACCTGGGTCAACTGGAGCGTCGCCATTCGGGTCTCATCTGGGTGCTATGTATTAAATATATATCGGCTAGTGGACGTCGTGTCAAATTACGCGTGACGTCGACGCAGACCCACTTTTTTATCATGCGCGTTCGGTGACGCACCGCAATCCGCCCTCCGCATGAGCGCCAGAAAGGTCGGCCGGATCGAGTTACCCGGCGCGCAGGTCCAGCTGCGGATGTAGCAGGGCGCGCGCACGGGCGGTACCATTTATTCGCCGTCTGCACGTCGGATCTCGAGTTGCTGACGACGTCCGGCATAGAGCCGCCTGGTCGCAAACGAGCATGAGGCGGGTGCGGACCAGACGGACCAGATTCTGGTGAGTCCCGAGACGGCCGCGGCGCCGTCCGCCGAGTGCATTGGCGAAGCGAAGGGGGCCCCGGCTTCTGATGCAGCGGGAACCGCCCGGAGATGCGGAGAAGGTCCCGCCGAAGCCGCGGCCGGCTACGACCTCGGAAATGAGCGTGCACTGCTTCTCGGCGTAACGGGAGGAGTTAGCAAAATCCGCAAGGATGTCGCCGGTGAGGGGATTTGGAGTCCCACCGAAAAATAAGCACGCGGCGTGGAACCGGTTGTCGCCTAGGAACGCTTGCTGGTCGGTGTGCTATTTGGGACAGCTTTTCGACCGCAGGCGCCGCAGCTAGAACGCGGGGCAAGCGTGCACGCCGCCGCGCGGTAAAGTCGCGCGTGCACCAGTGTTTGGCAACCTTGAAATTCGCAACCGTCAGGCGATGATTTCCACGTGTTTGGCCGCGACAAAAAAAGTATGACGACGTAATAATGCTGCCGAGAAATCCGCCGTGACGCTGGTGGGAGCGTCACGAATATTTCTCTTGACATGCTGCAGGTTGTGGAACAGGTTAGCCGGTTGTAAATGAAACGCGTTCCGCAAGGGGCCGTGCGTGCCTATCCGTCAGCTTGGAGGGTGGGCCCGATCAAACGGAATTTTCCGGCCGAACGCGATGGGCGTTGCGACCGTGGTGCGAATGGCATGTGAAATGGAAGCTCAAAGGCACTGCGATGCGCACTGCCGACCGCAAGTACAAAAAAGAGCCGCACGGTAGCGGCCTCTCGTGGGGGGTGGTTCCGGTTTCAGTGGTATCGATCGCTGATTGCTCATGATCCGGCGTTCCGCCATCGGTGAACTGGATTGAAGTAAACCGCGATTGTTCTCGGGAGGATTGTTCCATGACGAGCATCCGCAAGTTACTCTGCTTCGTGATGTCGGCAGCGTTGATGGCTTTCGCGTTGCCTGGATTGGGCGCTCCGCCGCCTAACAAGCTCTACGATCTGGTGATGTGCGTAGGGGAATTCGCCCCAATAACAACAGACCCGACCGGTCGGACGTGCAACGTAACCCAAACTCCGGGGCAGGAAACGCAGCTGCGGGCGCGCGTCTTCAACAAGAGCCCGGCAAGGTCCGCTGCGCCGATTAGGTCGCTCCATCTGTTCCCCAGTGATGTTGTGATTTGGACCTTTGATTCAGACTCCGTCACCGTAGAAGACAACACAGGAAACTTCACCATTGACGCGACTTCGCAGGACATCTTTATTTCCAATCTCGCCCCGGTGAACAGCAACGGATGGGTCACGGTAGTATTCAATACCGACCAATTTTCATGCGGGGATCTGCACTTTGACGTGGAGCCCTGGACTGGTTCTACTCCTGGCAGTGGACAGTTGCTCGAACCTGTCCTTGGCTACGTTCCTCCGAAGGCTTCCGTCGCGTGTGACAGTGTCGCCTGCAATGTGAAGTTCACCGTGGAGGCGGAGCCCGGCGTCTGCGCGAATAGCACCGATCCTGACTGTATGGGGGGGATACGTGGTCCTACCAACTCAGATGGCACCACCGACGCAGCAGCATGCGCTCCCGTCTATACCTACGTCACAAACAAGAGCTTCCTTTATCCAGATATCTCAAGTTCGCTGCTTTTCGCATGGCTGACCATCACAGGAGACCACAATCCAGTGGCAGTCTTCGCGTACAAAGTCAATGTCCAGAGTGTTGCCGAGCCCGTATGGCAGGTCGGCTGGCTTCCGGACCTGCAAGCGCCTGTTTCCATCGTGACACCGTACTGCAACGGCCACCTCTCAGCGCCTTGGACAGACACCTTTCCGGATCCTCCCAGTGGTGTGTTAGCGATATTGCCGAAAAACTTGGGAGTAGCAGCGGAGGTCAAAGTGAATGCGAACAAGGTAGAGGTCGCTCCGATCGCGCCTGTTCCGCCAATTGGTTCATACATCGTGATCGAGACCGAGGTGATGCAGATCACGGGGTCCAACTCGAACTCCTGGTTCGTGGATCGCCCTGCGCCCGTTTTTCATTCCGCCGGAAAGTTCGTGGTGAGCACCCCCTTCGAGCCACTTGTAAACGATTACACCGGCACGGCGTACAGTCTCGGTCAGGGGTTCCCCCCATACACGCTCCTTTCGCAGACGAAGATGTGCATGGCGACGCAACCACAGTTCGATAGCACTACTGAGACGTGGTCCGCTTGGTTCATTGACAACGGCGACGGCCTAATAAGTTGGAGGTAAGTGTCTGTAAACCGCTGCAATGAAGAGCGGTCCCTCGGGGCCGCTCTTCGCTTCAGTGCCTAGCTTGCGACGAGTGGCATCGCCGCCTAACTTGGGCCGAGGGGGACGGCCATGACGGCCCGGACTTTCAACCGGGCAAGGAGGGATTGGCTCTCGGTCGCGATTCCGGGCGCTGGGTCGACGCCCTCGACGCCAGCGAGTTGCATCATGGCGAGCAGGGTCAGAGCGATCTCGAAAGGGTCCCGCCGGGTTCTGCCTGCAATGAGGCTCTTCTCCAGCGCCTCCCGGGCCTTGGCGAGGTCTCCCCGTTGGAGCAGCGCGTAGCCGCGCACACGCTCGAGCAGCGGCACGACCTTCGCCACTGCGTTCGACGATTGGGCTCGGCTGAGTGTGGCGGCTGCCAACTCAAGGGCGGCCACGGAATCCCCGCTGACGACGCGGCACTCTGCGATCCGGGCGTCAACTTCGAGGATGTCCTGTTGCATGCCAACGTCGAGGAAGTGTGTCTTGGCTTCTTCAAATCGGTTGAGGGCTTCGTCGACACGCCCGCTACGGAGCGCTACTCGGCCCAGAAACCCAAGGCAACCGCCCAGGAAGTACCGATAGTTCGCCGCGCGCCAAAAGGTCAATGACTCACGCAGGAGTTCCTCGGCTTCGGCTAGCTCGCCACGATCGGCTAGGATCTCGGCAGAATTGATCCGGGCGAGCTCGGCGTCGACTGTATTGCCGATCGTCAGAGACGCTGCACGAGCCTGCTCGTAATACGACAACGCCTCGTCCCACCGACCTTCCCATTCGCACACGACGCCGAGGTTCGACAGGAGCGCGCCTGCCCGCGCCAGGTTGCCCGGACCGGCGGTAGGCTTCCAGCGAACGCGCTGCAAAGCGGTTCCGCGCCCTCCTTGCCCGAGCATCGCCGTATGCCCAACCCATCACGAAGTACGCGGCGCCGAGTGCTTCCGGATCGTCGGTGGCTTCGGCCTCGCGCGATCGCGCGTTCGGCCCAGCGAATCGCGTCGTTGTTCCGGCCCTTCGGCCTGCAGCACCGTCGCGTACCACGCGCTCGACCGCGCGGCCTGTCGCGCGCGGCCTCCGGCCCGGTCAGTCCCTCGACGGCCTTGCCGGCGCGGGTGGCCCAGCGCAGCGCCTGCGGATACTTGCCGAGCTTCTCCTCGAGCTTCGAGCGCTTCAGCAGCAATCTGGCCGATTCCTGCAGCGGATCGCCGGCGACCAGTCGCCGTGCCGCCGTGTAGGCCTCGGTCGCTTTCGGGAACTCGCCGGCCCGGTACCACGCAGTCGCCCAAGGCCTCGTGCACCGCGGCCAGCTCCTTGTCGGCGATGTCCTCGATGCGGCGCCCGGCCTCCAGCGCGCGCGCGTACAGCCGGCGGCTTCGACGTACGCGTAGGCACCCTCGCGCGCGCTTCGCGGCGATCGTCGCGTATCGCCAGGCCGACCGGTACTCGCCGGCGATCGAGGTAGTGCAGCGACAGGATGCCCGCGGCTTCCTCCGGCATTGTCGGCTTCCTGCTCCAATCCGCGCGCGCGACCGCGCCGTGCAGCCGGCGGCGAAGCTTGTACGGCAATCCTTCGTAGGCCGCGTCGCGCAGCAGCGAACGGCGGAATCGCAGATAACCGTCGGGTTCCTCGTCGAAGAGATCTCGGCAGCCGCGCCCACGTCGCGGGTTCCGGCAGTGCAGCGTCGCCGTCGGCGTCGAGCCACGACAGCATCCGCGGATGGAACGTCGAGCCCGAGCACCGCGGCGCGGCGGACGAGGGCCCGGTCCTCGGGCGCCAGCGCATCGATCCGCGCCATCGTGGCGGCCTCGGCCGAGTCGGGCAGGCCGTCGACGCCGCCGGAATCGATCGCCGACGTGCAGCAGGTCGCGCAGGAACTGCGGATTGCCGCCCGACCGCTGCGCCACGACCTCGAGCACGTGCATGCGGCAGCGGATGCTGCTCGGACGCGATCTGCGCCATGCGGCAGCGCATCCTTCGGCGGCGAGCGGCTCGAGATCGATGCGCATCACCGTGGGCGCGTCGGGCGCCGTGAATCCGACCCGCGGTCGGGCGGCGCGCCACGCCGATGAGCCACGGTCGTGTCGTCCATCGGCTTGCGGCGAGGTACGACAGCAGCTCGGCCGAGGCCTCGTCCATGTGATGCGCGTTCTCGATCTCGATGCAGCGTCGGCTCGGGCAGCATGACCGTCGAGGAAGCTCGACGACCGATCTCGTGCAGCTTGGCCGCGGTTCTTCTCGGCCAGCATCTCGACCTCGGGCGTCGGCGCGACTTCGATGTCGAACGCGATCGCGATCAGCGGCAGCCACGGCAGCAGGTCGGGCGCGCGGGTCGCCACTGATCTCGCGCAGCCGCTCGATCGATCGCGTCGTCCGGATCGTCGCGCCCGAAATCCATCATCTCGCGCAGGAGCTCGCGCCACACCGCGTACGGCGTCGACGCCGTGTAGGCCTCGCAGCACGGCGTGCAGCGCGCGGAACCCCGCCGCCTCCTCGCGCAGCGCCTCGAGCAGGCGCGTCTTGCCGATGCCGGCCTCGCCGACGATCTCGATCAGCGACCCGCGCCGGCGCGCGCGCTGGCGAGCGCCTCGCGCATGCACCTCGAGCTCCGCATCGCGACCGATCAGCGGCAGGCGCTCCAGCGCACACCTGCCGCGTCCGCGAGCCCGTCGCCGGTCCCACCGACCACGCCTGGATCGGCTTCGCCTTGCCCTTGACCAGAACGGCTCGAGCTCGGTCGTCGCGAACAGCGTGTTCGACCGATCGAGCACGTCGGCCGTCGCGTAGATCTGCCCCGGCCCGGCCTTGGCCATCAGCCGCGCGGCGAGGTTCACCGCGTCGCCCATCACCGTGTACGTGCGGCGATAGAACGGCCCGATGTCGCCGGCGAAGACGACGCCGCGGTTGACGCCGATCCGGATCGGGATCGGCACGTCGGTGTCGACGATCTTGCGCAGCGCGAGCAGCATGCGCTCCTCGTCGTCGCCGGTGACGTTCGGCGCGCCGGCCGTCAGGATCAGCTTGCCGCCGTCGGCGTCGACGTCGGAGGCGAGGAACGCGACGCCCTGCTCCTCGGTGGCGGCCTCGACCGCGCTGACCAGGCGATGCAGCGCCTCGGCAGCTGGCGGCCGGGCCGCTGCCGCTCGATCAGCGCGTCGGTTCCCTCGAACTGGATGAACGCGATCGTGACGGGCGGTGCTCGGAGCGTTCCGCCGCCCTCGAGGACGTGCGCGCGGATCGCCGGCGACAGGCAGCGCGCGAGCGCGTCCTGCGGAACCATTTCGGGCGCGGGATCAGCGGCACTTTCTCCGTGGCGCCCGGAGGCTCGCGCCGCAGAAGCACGCCCGGGCCCTTGGCTGCGCCCAGGCACCGGCCGCGGCAGCAGCGCGGCCGTCTCGGTGCTGATCAGGATCTCGCCGGCCTCGGCCTCGTGCTCCATCGCGACGACGCGGCTCCACGCCGGGCCGGTCGGCAGCAGCTCGAGGTGCGACGTGCCCACCGCGAAGAAATGGAAGCGGCCCGGTATGCACGCCCTGCGACATCCGCAGCGTGACCTTCGCGCCCGGCACCTCGATCCGGCCGACGTCGCGCAGCACGCGGCGCATCAGCACTGCGGCGCGACACGCGCGCGCGGCGTGGCCGTCGCCCTCGAACCACAGCAGCAGCGCGTCGCCGCCGAACTTGAGCAGGCTGCGCGCCGTTGTCGTACGCGACCGCAGGATCGACTCGAAGCTGCCTCCGATCGCCTCGGTGATCTGCTCCGCACCCTCGCGGCCCTTGCGCGCGAGGCGTTCGGACAGCTTCGTGAAGCCGGAGATGTCGACGAACGCCGCGGTGCCGTCGGCGGTCCAGCGTGGCTGGCGGGATCGTCGACGAGATGCTGCTGGAGGATCCGCGCCACGTAGGGAGCCGCGCGCCCGGCATCGGGCGTCGACTCTGGCACCGTAGCTTGCGGAATTGCGGCGTCGGCGAGCGATGGGATCACGGCGATTGCTCGAACTTGGATGCGTACGTGCTCGCTGATGATAAACCGGCTCGGAGATTGACCAACAGTCCGCGATCGCCACCGGCTCGGGGCCATGCAACGCCCGCATGTTACAGCGCGGGTGGCGTCTACGGCCGTAGCCGCACCGGCTGCTGCGTACGCCCGGGCGAGGCGGCCGGGGAGCGTCGACACGCCTGCCCTCGCGTCGTCGTGCAGAAAGAAACGGGCCCACAGTGCTGCCGGCCCGTTGCCCGCTCGAGGAAGCGGTTACTGCTTGTAATAGTAGACCGGCTCGCCCGTTGCCAGCGGCCCGCTCTTACGGTCCTGATTCTTGCTGAACGTGTGCGAGCGCACGAACAGGTTCGCCGCGGTCGACGCGAGGCCCGGCATGATCTTGTCGACGTCGTACGTGGTTCCGTGGCAGCCCTTGCAGGTATCACGCGCCTTGACGAGTTCCTTCCCTTTCGCCGCATGCGGCGAGTGGCAATCGGCGCAGCTCAGTACGTTCTTCGTGTAGTGCGCCGACTGGATGTAATCCTGATACTCCTCACGCCGACGCTTCGAATATCAACTAACCGCAAGCATTCGACGGCAGTCGCGCGGTTGGAGTGTGACACGCGGGCAAGCTCCGCGCGGCCACGAATGCTGAGCAGGAGGGCAGCGTCGCCTTTCTCCGGCTGTCGATTGGCGTGGCAAATCGTCGCGCGGCAATTTGCCGCATCGTCTGCATTCTGCTAAAAGGATCGGCCATGCCTCCGGTAACCCGTGCGCGGGGCCGGACTGCGCATCACGCCGCCTCCGCCATGACGGACTCTCCATCCGCCGACGCAGCATCGCCGACACCGGTAACGGCAGCATCAGGCAACGCGCGCGTCATCGACGAAAGCGCGGCGGTCCCGACGATGATTTCCGTGTCGGATCCGCCGGCATTGCTCGCGGGGCTGCGGCAGCTGATGCATTTGCGCAGCATCGCCATCGTCGGTCAGGCCGCGGCAATCGCCTTGGCGCTGGCGCTGGACGTCGCGCTTCCGGTGGCGCCGATGCTGGTGATCGTCGGCGCGCTGGTCGCGGTCAACGTGTCCACCTCCGCGCGGCTGAAGCGCCGCACGCCCGCCACGCACCGCGAGATGGCGGCGCACCTGGCGCTCGATCTCGCGGCGTTCACCGGACTGCTGCTGCTCGCCGGCGGAACCGCGAACCCGTTCGGACTCCTCTACCTGTTGCACGTCGTGCTGATCGCGATGCTGTTGCCGTGGCGCCTTGCGCTTGTCGGAACCGTGCTGGTTCTCGCGTGCTTCGCGCTCGCCTTCGATTTCGCCGACCCGCTGCACTACGCCAACGGGGAACCGCTTCCCGGCTCGTTGCTGACGCTCGGCCTCTGGGTGAGCTTCGCGCTGACCGCGGCAACGATTGCGTGGTTCCTCGTGCGCATCGCGGCGACGCTGCGCGAGCACGACCGGTTGCTGCACGAGGCCGCGCGGCGGGCCTTGAACGACGAGGCGGTGTTGCGCATGGGCACACTGGCGGCGGGCGCGGCTCACGAACTCGGGACGCCGCTGACGACGATGAGCGTGGTCGTGGGCGAAATGCGGCGGGAGGCCGACACGCCGGCGCAGGAACGCGACGCCGCGATCCTGGCGGCGCAGATCGAACTCTGCCGGCAGGCGCTGGGGAATCTGCGCGCGGCGGCGAGCCATGCCAGCGCCGAGGGCGGCGGCCGCGAACGGCTCGATCGCTTTCTGGACTCGGTCATCGCGCGATTCGAGGCGATGCGGCCGGGAGTCCCGGTCGCGTGCCGCTGGGAGGGTTGCGTGCCGGCCCCGGAAATCTTCGCCGACGCGTCGCTGGGACAGGCGATACTGATCCTGCTCAACAATGCGGCCGACGCGTCGCCCCATCATGTCGACGTCGATGCGCGCTGGGACAGCGCTGCGCTGCGGATCGCCGTCGGCGACCGTGGCAGCGGCGTCCCGCCGGGCCGGCTCGAGCAGCTTGGGCGGATGTTCTTCACGACCAAGGCGCCCGGGCGAGGCACGGGACTCGGCCTCGTTCTGGCCGCGTCGACCGTGAACCGGCTGGGTGGTACAGTCGGCTGGACCAATCGCGTCGGCGGCGGACTGTGCGCGGAAATCCGGCTGCCGCTCGACAACCTGATGCTCGAAGCGCCTGACCGATGATGAAAACCGAGACCGACCGCAACGACCGCCCGAGCCTGCTCCTGGTCGATGACGACCGCACCCTGTGCGACGTGATGACGCGGGCGCTTGCATCGCGCGGCTTCGCGGTAACGGCGGCGCACACGGTCGAGGATGCGCTGCACGCGATCGAGGGCGATCCGCCGGAGTTCGCCGTCGTGGACCTCAAGCTTCCCGACCAGTCCGGCCTGCGGCTGGTCGCACGGTTGAAGGAGGCGGACGCCCACACGCGGATCGTCGTCCTGACCGGGCACGCCAGCATTCCGACGGCGATCGAGGCGATCAAGCTGGGCGCGATGTATTACCTCGCCAAGCCCACCGACGCCGACGCGGTGGTAGCGGCGTTCAAGCGCGACGAAGGGGATTCCGAGGTGCCCGTCGACGCTAAGGCAATGACCGTCGAGCGCGTGGAATGGGAGCACATCCAGCACGTGCTCCATGACCACGGCGGCAACGTCTCGGCCACGGCGCGCGCGTTGTCGATGCATCGGCGCACGCTGCAGCGCAAGCTGCGCCGTCCCCCCGCGCAAGCCTGAAACCCCCGCGGAGCAAAACGTGCCGCCGTGCGGCCGGCCGGCGTGGGTCGGGGTTACCGCGGGGGCAACGTCGACGCAGGTTCAGAGCCCCGGTCGCCCGGATTTCCGGGTGTCTTTGCCCGCGCGGCTCAACCGGCCTTGGCGTCGAGGCTCATCTCCGGCCATTTCCGGCCATGGCACGCCGGATTCGCGCAGAAGTTGCCGCCATCCTTGCCCCACTTGAGCGGGCCGTGGCACATCGCGCAGCTGCTGTCCACCTTGGTCCGGTGGTCGTGCATGAAGTTCGGCTCGTTGTGGCTGTCCGGTGGCGTCAGGCCGGGCGTCACGGTGGACTGCACCGTCTTCAGCGACCCGCCGACGCTGACCTGCGGAATGTCGTGGCACAGGGTGCACTGCAGGCGGACCGCCTCGCCTTTCGCGTTGACGTGCTTGCCGTCGTGGCAGCGGAAGCAGCCGGGGAAGTCCTTGTGGCCGACGTGGTTCGGGAACGACTTCCACGTGAGGTCCTTCGCCTCGAACTCGGAAAGCTCGAGGATCTCGAGCATCGCCTTCGCGAACCCGGCCTCCGCGGTCTTCTGCTCGGGCTTGAGCTCCCCCTTGGGCGCCGCATCGGCGATGATCTTCTTGAACTGTCGGAACCTGCTCCTCCATCGGGCCGTGCAGCGTGGACGCCTTCTCGATGATGTCGAGCGCGCGCTTCTTGATCCCCGGGATCGACGCGTCGATGCGCCGTTCCGACATCGCCTCGTCGACGCGGTCAGCCGGGTTCTTGAACGGGTGGCCGGCGGCGTTGTGGCAGTCGGCGCATTCCATCCGATGCTTCGGCAGCTGGTCGATTTCGGCCTTCGACAGCTTGCTCGTCGCGTCCAGGTATTCGGTCGCCTTGCCGTCCTTGCCGGTGATCCGGACCCAGGGGATCGTGCGCTTCTGCACGTCGTCGGTCACGTACTCCACGTTCTGCTCGATGTGCCAGTGGATGCCGCGCGTCGCCTTCTCGCGCGCCTCGCCGCCGCCGGTGTGCATGACTAGCTTCGTGCGCGTCTCGGTGTTCTTCTCGTCGGGTTCGTAGTGGACCTTCGTGCGCACCTTGTCGTCGTGGTTGACCGACGGCCAGTGGCAACCCTCGCAGGAATCGCGCGCCGGCCGCAGCGTCGTCGCCGTGAGCGGACGGTGGTAACCGGTGATCATGCCCAGCAGCTCGTGGTAGTGCGCGGCCTTGAGCAGCATCAGCTGCAGCGTCGGCAGGCGACCCATGTGGCACTCGACGCATTGGACGCGCGCATGCGGAGCCACGGCGTAGCGACCGCGGCTCCTCCGGGATGCACCGCGTGGCAGTTGTTGGTGCAGAACGCGTTGCTGTTGCTGTACTCCCACGCGACGATGCCGCCGGCGGCCAGGATCGCGAGGCCGATGCCGGCGACGAGGATCGTCGTCGCCGCGCCCACCATCACCGTACGACGCCCCAGCTTGATCTCCATCGTCGACCCCCGTTTGCTCTGTTTTTGTCCTGCGCCGCCAACCCGCCGTGGCGGCATTTCGATGCTCGGCTGCTGCCCGTGACGAAACCTGCCGCCGCTCCGCACGCCCGTCCGGCAGCACACCGGCGCACCAGCGATGCGCCCGCGCGCCTACACGGCTGGCGTGAGTATAACTAGAACAGGCTGTAAACGATCAAGACGATCGCGACGATCCCGAGTGTCAGCGCAGTGCCGCCGACGATCCAGCCGAACCAGGTCGACTCGGCGGTCGGCGGCGTCGTCTCCCAAGCGGCGAGACGTCCCTCCCGCGCCATGCGTTCGTACTCGAGGGCGCGCTCTTCCTTGAGCTCGTGCTCGGGAATGCGGCCGGTGAAGATCACGACGTCCATCGGGAACTTCGCGGGCCGCACGTGGCCGTTGAAGAAGTGGAACGTGAAGATGAAGCCGACGGCGAGCAACGCCTCCTCGCCGTGCACCAGCGCCGCGATGTTGAACATCCAGCCCGGCAGGAACTTCGAGAAGAACACCGGGAACCAGAGCAGGAGCCCGGAGCCGCCGATGATGAACATCCCCCAGAACACCGCCCAGTAGTCGAACTTCTCCCAATAGGTCCAGCGGTCGAACTGCGGGCTGCGGCCCGCGGCCGACGAACCACTTGAAGTTGCGCCAGATGTCGATGATGTCCTGCGGCTGCGGCACCATCGAGTCGGGGCCCCACAGGATCCGCATCAGGCTGCCCGCCCGCGATCGCCCTGTAGAACACCATGCAGCGACGTGGCTCACGAACACGATGATCATCACGAATGCGCAGATGCGGTGGATCAGGCCCGCGCCCTCGAAGCCGCCGAGCATCCGCGCGAGCGTGGCCGCCCACGGCTTGTCCGCGTAGAGCAGCGGCAGGCCGGAGAGCGCGCAGCCGACGAACGTCAGCATCAGGAACGCGTGCATGATGCGCTCCAGCGGCGTGAAGCGACGGTAGTAGCGTTGCGCGACGCCTGCGGTCCCGGCCGCCGATGCCAGCCGCGGTGGCGGCCGGATTACCCGTAGCAATCGCCATCAATGCCCCGCCGTCGCCGCTTGTCGCTCGCCGCCGAACTTGACGCGCAGCTCGCGGTAGAGCCAGAACACCGTGTGGATGCCGAAGAACGCGAACACGCCGAAGAGCAGGAATTCCATGAACAGCGCGGAGTAGTAGTAGAGCGGACTGCGCGCCTTGTCGTGCCGGTTCGCGTGCGGATCGAAGCTCGCGAAGTTCGCGCTGGCGCCGGCATGGCACTTCTGGCAGGTCGCGAGGCGATTCTGCGCCGAGACCGTCGACGCCGGATTCGACGCGGGCAGCACCTCGTGCGCGCCGTGGCATGACGCGCAGGTCGCCATCCGCGCATAGCCGAGCGCCGTCACCTGGCCGTGGAACGTGTCGCGGTAGGTCGACAGGTAGTCGGTGTGGCAGTTGCCGCATTCCTTGATCACCTCGGTCTGGAAGGTCGGCTTGTCGTGCTGCTGGATCCCGTGCGCGCTGTGGCAGTCCGTGCATCCGGGCGCGGCGAGGATGCCCTCCTGCCGCAGCTTGCCGTGCATCCCCTTCATGAACGCGACCGCGCTCCGGCTTGTGGCAGCTGCCGCAGGTGTCGGGAATGCGCGCGCGCGAAACGTTGCTCCTCGCGTCGGACTTCGGCCGGATGTTGTGCGCGCCGTGGCAGTTGGTGCACGTGGGCGCGGACCCCTGGGCCGCCCCTTTCAGCGCCTTGCCGTGAATGCTGTCGTGGAACTTGCTCCCGATGTTGCCGCCCGGGAGCTTCCCTTTCGCCACGACCGCGTCGTCGCCGTGGCATTTCGAGCAGGTGGCCTCGACGTTGGCGTGGTTGGTCCGGGCGTCGACGTCCTTCACTCGCTTGATGTCGTGGGAGCCGTGGCAATCCGCGCACGCGGCGGCGACCACGTTGCCGCCCTTGCGCGCGAGACCGTGCACCGTTCCCGCATATTCGCCCGCCGCCTTGTCGTGGCACGTCGCGCAGTTGACCGGCTTCAGCTTCTCGGCGTGCGGAATCTTGTCGGCCGACACGTCCGCGTGGCAATCGGTGCAATTGAGCTTGAGCTCCCCGTGCACGGACGTCGCGAACTTGCCGCCATCGACCGCGATCGATTTGCCGCTCGCGCCCTTGGCGTCCGCAGCGGCGTGACACAGGAGACAGGTCTCGTTCGGATTCGGCGGTGGCGCTGGCGCAGCGGCAGGCTTGGCGATTGCCGCACCGACAAAGCCTATGCACAGGAACGTGCAGATCGCCCGAATTGTCCTGGCGGGACCGACCCGCCGACCCTGCGGTGTACGCAAGAGATTACGCTCCGATGTCGTGTCGATCGGATGACCCGGGCGCTTGTCCGCCACGGATCGTTGCCACCCCCGAAGGAGGGACGGTCTGCCCGACCGCCGCAATGTTGGCATCGGCGAGGCGGCCCGGTCTTGACCTGCGTCAAGGGGCGCCCCGTGCCGGCGGCAAGGGCGCTCGCCATTGCTACTCGATGTCCGGCCAGCCGGTCCGGATTCGCACGAACCGCACGATGTGGCTTAGCGCTTGTGCCGCCTCGGGGAGAAATTCCGCGATCTGGAATACGTGGGCGGCCCCCGGCCACAGCTCCAGTTCGACGTCGACACCGGCATCGAAGGCCTTGTCGGCGGCGCGCGTCGCCTCGTCGCGCAGCAGTTCCGTGCTGCCAGCCTGGAAGAACAGCGGCGGAAAGCCCCCGAAATCCGCGAACAGCGGCGAGACTTCGGGATTCGTGTAGTCGTGCGGCGAGGGAACGTAATGCTGGCGCAGCACGATCAGGCTCGCCAGGCGGAGCATCGGGTCGCGCCCATCGTAGGCGACCATGCTGGGGCTGCGGAACGTGCAGTCGACGGCCGGCGAGAGAAGCACGGCACAGGAAGGCATCGGCTCGCCTGCGACCCGCGCGCGGTGCAGCGTGACCAGCGCCAGCGTGCCGCCCGCCGAATCGCCCGCCAGCACGATATTGCAAGGGTCGAGTCCCTGTGCCAGCAAACCGCGGTAGGCGGCGTAGCAATCGTCGGGCGCCGCGGGAAACGGATGCTCGGGCGCGAGACGGTAGTCGGGAACGAACGCATGGGCATGCAGGCGCCGGCAAAGACGCGCGGCGAACGCTGCGTGCGCATTGGGAAAGCGGAACGCGAACGAGCCACCGTGCAGGTAGAGCACCGTGCGCTCCGCCCGTGATTCCGGCACCCAGAGCCATTCCCCCGGGACGCCGCCGCACTCGGCCGGGGTGCGCTCGGCCTTCGGGTCGACCCGGAATCGCCGCGCGTCGAGCTTCTCGTAGCGGCGCCGCAGGGCCACGACGTCGGCGTCGTGCGCCAGCGGCTTGCCCATCGTCAACCGGAGCACGGCGTTGAGCGCACGGCTCCGCATGCTGGGCTTCACTGCAATCTCGCGTCGATAGCCGGGTGATCTTCGCATCGGGGTTCTCGTGTGGCTAGGCTAACCGATTTTCCATCCGCCGCACGGTCGTGCCGCGGATCGCGTGGCCGGCCAATCGATCCGTATGCGACATGCGGCTCAACGACGGGTGGCCTGTCCTCGCCGGATGCTCCGAGGGCGGAGTCTCGTGCTTAGACTTGCGAGCCTAGCTGTGGAAGGGCGACTTCCGCGAACACGCCGCACGGCGGATGCTCGGCGATCGAGGCGCAGCGTGCCCAGATGTCCGGCGCCGATCGCGAATGCGTCCGACGATTGCCGGCTCGTAGCGAGCCTGGGCGCAGTTCCGACCGGGCAGATAGCGGGCGCATTCGCCACGATTCAACCGTCGTGACGACGACTTCAGCGATCCTGGGGAGTCTCCGCGACGGACCGCGCGGGACGAGCGCTAGATCGCGAGACGCGAATCGTGTTGCTCGCGGCGGGACGGTCGTTCGTGCTCCCCGCCCGATTCGACAGCCGGTCGCACGATCCGGATCGACCGCCCGAACCGACGCCGTCGGCGAAGCCGTTTCCCGCAGCGTACCTCGCATTGCACTCGCCGTCGCGCACCTTTGATCGCGCCGCCCCGGAGCAGCCGACGCCAGTTCCGCAGCTATGCTCGCGCGGGCCCGCCATGCGAGTGGGCCAGGCGTCGTTTGCGTCGAAAGCCAAAACCGGCGATACGCTTGGACCGCGGGGGTGTGAGGACCGGTGGTACCGGATGTTCGCGATTGAAGCGGTCAAGCACGCGGTCGAGGTGTTTGGCCTTGTCGCGATTGCCGGCGAGCTTGGCCTGCGCCAGCAGGTCGCTGATGAAGCAGCGCAACTTGAAGACGCCCTTGGGGGTCTCGAGCAGATGATGTCCGAGTCCCGCCGCGACGATCGGCGGCACGCGTTCATGCTCGGCGATGACCGCGATTTCGTCCTCCGTCAGATCGGACATGCCGATACATTCATCGAGCGAAAGCATCGTCGACCCTCCTGGGAGAAACGCTTCATTGTGGGGCGCGGCGTCGCATGTTGGTGCGGGCAGTGTTCCCGCGCGCCGCGATCGACGCCCGTCGCGATTGGCCCGGGTCCTTTGCTTTCAAATGGTTCGCTCGCTCGGATTGGCCGCGGATCCGTTGCGGCCGCGCGACGCCGAAACGCATCGCAACATCCGTGCCTCGGAAACGACGCGCAGCGAAAGTCGAGGGCTCGCCCACAAGGTCCGCACGAAGATCGACGCCTCCGGAGTTCATCGGCAAGTCTGCTCCGTTGGAACGGGCGCCCCGCGCGAAGTTCGTGGGTCGAACCGCGAATCCCAAACAAAAGGGCCCCGGTCGGGGCCCTTTCGCGATTCGCGCGGACAGCGCTTGGCTTCAGACGCGGCGGCGGTACTCGCCGGTACGCGTGTCGACCTCGATCCTGTCGCCGGTGGTGACGAACAGCGGAACCTGAACGAGGAAGCCGGTGCCGAGCTTCGCGGGCTTCAACACCTTGCCGGAAGTATCACCCTTGACCGCGGGCTCGGTGTAGGTCACTTCGCGCACGACCGACGTGGGCAGCTCGACCGAGATCGCCTTGCCGTCGTAGAACGTGAGCTCGCAGGCGAGCCCGTCCTCGAGGTAATTGAGCGCGTCGCCCATGTTCTCCTTCTCGACCTCGTACTGGTTGTATTCGTCGTCCATGAAGACGTACATGCGGGTCGGCGAAGTACGAGTAGCTGACCTCCTTGCGCTCGAGCTGGACGACGTCGAACTTCTCGTCCGCGCGGTAGACGGTCTCGGTGCCGGAGCCCGAGAGGAGGTTGCGCAGCTTCATCTTGACGACGGACGCATTGCGTCCGGATTTGTTGAACTCGGCCTTCTGGACCACCATCGGATCCTTCCCGATCATGATCACGTTGCCGGCGCGGATTTCCTGGGCGATTTTCATCGGTGCACCTGAGTTTGCGTATAGGAGGTAAGGGTTTGATTCGCTAAACTTTTCATTATACCCGACCGCGGGCCGCTTTGACCAGACCAGAAGCGAGATCGGGCAGCGCTGCGAGCTTCGCCGC
This sequence comes from uncultured beta proteobacterium, assembly GCA_963809965.1. GTDB lineage: Bacteria > Pseudomonadota > Gammaproteobacteria > Burkholderiales > Casimicrobiaceae > CAIWHR01. The sequence goes on along the minus strand of CAWELU010000011.1, from coordinate 54,887 downwards.
CCAGGCATCGCCATGGCGCTCGAGATGGGGGCGGGCCGCCGCGAATTCCAGCCAGGCGTCCGTAATTGCTCCGGCATCCGGGGCGCCGTTCCACGCGCGCCAGAAGCGGCGCACGGCGCCTTCGCTGGCCGAATCGAGCCCCGCCGCATAGCGGTCGAGGAACGCGTCGAGCTTGCGCCAGTGCGCGCCCTCCGCCTGCGGGTAGATGTGCCAAGCGAAGGCTCGACCCGCCCATTGCGCACGGACGAACGAGTCCTCGCCGCGGACGAAGTTGACATCGCAGCTCCACAGCAGGCGATCGTAGGCATCCTGGGCAACGAACGGGATCGCGTGCAGCGAGAGTCGGCCGCACCGGAACGGGTGTTTCGGATGCGGCACGTTGCCGCGCGTCCAGGCATCGAGTGCTCCCGCGGCGACCCCCTCCGGCACCAGGCAACTGACCGGAGACTCGCCGTCGGCCCACGCGTCGAGCATGGAGGGCAGCGCAGCGTTTGGGTAGCAGAACAGCGAAATCCGCATCTCGCCGTCTGCAGGTGGCGGAACACCCAGTGACGACCAGTGCTCGCACTGTGCGGCAGTGTTGCGGCGGAACGCGTCGCGCGCGTCGAGAACGCCGCGCTCACGCAGGAGGCCCCCGGTTCGCGCCGTGAATCCCGGAAAGAAGAAACGGCGGTCAAGCGCCAGCGTCGGATGGGGCGAGGCGACGTCGTGCGAGCCTTCGACCCACGCTTCCGCGCTCAGGTATTCGAGGAGGATCCATACCGGCAGGCGCGCCACGCGTGTCCATCGCCTCCAGATAACCCTCCGGAAGTGCACAACCGAAGGCCTCGATGACGACATCGGCAGGCGGGACGTCGGGGAAAGGCTCGCGCCAACGGCGCAGCGTGACGCCCGTTGTCTTCTGTGCATCGCGCGCAGAATCAACGCCGGGCGCCATTCGTGCGAGCGCCGCCAGGTCGTCGAGCCACAGCGTCACGTCCAGCGCGTGCTCGGCTGCAAGCTGACGCGCGAGCCGCCACGCAACGCCTGCGTCGCCGAAATTGTCGACGACCTTGCAGAAGATGTCCCAGCGAGCGGGAGCGGACATGATGCTTGTCTGTTGCGAGTTGATCGCTCGGTGTTGACGTGGTTTGACTTGATGCTGCCGGCGCAAGGTGAAGGCGGGCGAATGGGAGCCGCCAACCGTGGCGTCGAGCGGGTGCCCGGCGTTTCGGCGGCCCGTCAACACAAGACGGCCCGCACAAAACGCCACCCGCCGACGACGCCGGCGGCAACATTCGCCCGCCTTCGCCTTGCGCCTGGCGCCGACAGCAACAATCGGACGCCCCCGCCTTGCGCCCGCCGCAACGTTCGGCTGCCTGCGCTCTTCGTCTGCCACAACAAGCTCGACCGCCCGCCGGTCTCATTATCGCGCGTCGAGATGGCGCAACTCCAGCGCGATGACGGGCCGCAGCTTCATCGTGGCGGATCGTCGGTGCAGGGCATAATGACAGCCCCGGCAATACCGCAGCTCCCCGTGAACGCCGCCCCCAATGAACGCAAGCTGACGATCGACGTCATCTCCGACGTCGTCTGCCCGTGGTGCTTCATCGGTCGGCGGCGGCTTGGCGCGGCGCTCGCGCTGCTCGCACAACGCCGGCCGGATGTCGTCCCGATGGTGAGCTGGCATCCGTTCCAGTTGAACCCGGACCTGCCACGCGAGGGCATGGATCGCCGTGCGTACCTGGAAGCGAAATTCGGCGGCGCCGAACGGATCGAGCTTGTCCGCGAGCGCATCGGCAGCATCGGCGACGCGATCGGCATCGAGTTCGCGTTCGACCGGATCGCCGTGCAACCGAACACGCTCGACGCGCATCGGCTCATCTCCTGGGCCCAGGCGCTCGGCAATGCCGAGGATGTTGTCGAGCGCCTGTTCCGCGCCTTCTTCCTCGAGGGGCGCAACGTCGGCGATCGCGCCGTTCTCGCCGGCATCGTCGGCGAAGCCGGGCTCGAGCACGAAGCCGCTGGTTCGATGCTCGAATCGGCGCATGGTGCGGCGCAAATCGCGGCCATGGACCGACGTGTACGGGAATTGGGAGTCGACGGCGTACCGTTCTTCATCTTCGATGGAAAGGTCGCGGTCGAGGGCGCTCAGGAGCCGCAAGTGCTCCTCGACGCGATGCTGCAGTCGCTGGAAGTCATTCGGGCTTGATCGGCCTCAACCCGCGCGGGGCAGGCGCGCGCGATGATCGGCCGTCGGGGTGGTTCGGGGGGATGCAATGTGGGCCGTGCGCCGGATGGCGATGCTGTCGATCGCGACCTCACTCGCGACGATCGTGCTCAAGTTCGGCGCGTATTTCCTGACGGGCTCGGTGAGCCTGTGGTCGGATGCACTCGAATCGCTGGTCAACCTGGCGGCGGGATTGGTCGCGCTCGGCGCGCTGATGGTGGCCGAGCAACCGGCCGACGACCGGCACCGGTACGGGCACGACAAGGCCGAGTATTTCTCGAGCGGCGTCGAAGGCGCGCTTATCCTCGTGGCGGCGGTGTCGATCATCTGGTCGGCGGGACAGCGGTTGATCGAGCCACAACCGCTCATGCGCCTCGGTCCTGGCATCCTGGTCGCGTTTCTCGCGGGCGCGATGAATTTCGCGACCGCGCGCATCATGCTGAAAGTCGCGCGCCAGCACGACAGCATCACGATCGAGGCGGACGCGAAGCATCTCATGACCGACGTATGGACCTCGGTCGGGATCATCGCCGGGCTGCTGATCGTGACGGCGATGCCGCAATGGACCATCCTCGACCCGCTGATGGCGATCGCGGTTGGCGTTCACATCATCGTGACCGGGGTGGCGCTGCTGCGACGCTCCGCTGACGGCCTGATGGATGCGGCACTGCCGCCGAACGAGGTTGGCAAGGCCGAAGCGCTGATCGCAGCCGAGCTACCCGTTCAGGCGAGCTTTCACGCGCTGCGCACGCGCAAGAGCGGAACGCGGCGCTTTCTCGAGCTGCACCTGCTCGTCCCCGGCTCGATGAGCGTCTCCGAATCGCATGCGCTGTGCGACCGCATCGAAGAAGCGCTCACCGCGCATCTGCCGAAGGCCGAGGTCACGATCCACGTCGAGCCGAACGAATCCCAGGCGCCGCATTCCTGACTCCGGTTCAGACGGCCGAGTCCCACGGGAGTGATGGCGCCGTTGCCGACGACTGCGAGATCCAGGCTACGCACGAGGCGCGCTCCGTCATGTCGACAAATCCGCCGTGGCCAATGCCGCGAGCCAGCGGCGCACGCCGGCGACATCCGGTAGACGGTAATGCGCATTCGTCCGGCCGTGCCCGACCTTTACGGCCCAGCCTCCCGTGCGCGTAACGACCGCGAAGCCATGCTCGTCAGATCGATCGTCGCCGACGAATACCGGCAATCGGCCCGCAAACGGGGCTTCCGTCATGTATTCGAGAATCGCGGTCCCCTTGTCGCGGCCACGCGGCTTGAGCTCGAGAACCCCCTTGCCCGACTGCAACCGCCACGCGGTCCCGGTTGCGGCCAACGCCAGTTGCGCCCGTAATGTCCGGTGGACATGCGATGCCAGGCGCGGGACGCGGCGGTAGTGCAATGCGAGCGTCGAGCCCTTGTCCTCGAACAACAGACCATCGTGCCGCGCCGCGAACCGGGCCAGCTCGCGACGAAGCGGCTGCAACCCCGGCAAGGACGGTCGATGGACGTGCATCGATCCGTCCGCGGCGCGCCGCTCCAGCCCATGTTGGCCCGCGATAGGGAGCGAGAGCCCTGCAAAAAGGCGGTCGGCATCCGCCATTGCGCGCCCAGTAATGAGTGCAACCGCGCCGCCAAGTCGTTGCGCGAGAGCCGGCAGCAAGCTGGCGATACCGGCATCTACGCGGACACGGTCGGGCGTCGGCGCGAGCTCGAGCAGCGTGCCGTCGATGTCGAGGAACAGGGCACACTGCACGCCGAGCGGGGGAGGCGGGCCGCGGCGCCGCCTTGGTTGGCGCGTCGCACCGGCAAACTGCGACCGTGGCGCCGGGCCCGCGCGTTCAGCCATGGCTGGACGCGCCATCGGCCACGCGGAAACGTCCGCGCTGCCGCATGACCGCGGCGTCGAGCAGCATCCTCCCGGCCCAGCGATAGATGTTGAACTCGCGGACGACGCCACGCATGATGCGCATGCGGTCGCGCTGCTCGGCCGCCGGCATTGTCAGGCCGAGCTGGAGCGCCGCCGCGCATTGGTCCGCGTCGTACGGATTGACGACGAGCGCCTCGGGCAATTCGCGCGACGCCCCGGCGAACTGCGAGAGGATCAGGACCCCCTGCTCGTCGTCGCGCGCCGCGACGAATTCCTTGGCGACGAGATTCATCCCGTCGTGCAGGCTGGTCACGAGGCACACGTCCGCCGCACGCAGGTACTCGTAGACGGCGTCGGGCTCGTGGTGCTCGGCGAGCAGGACGATCGGCGGAAATTTCGCGTGGACGTAACGCGCATTGATCTCATCGGCGAGCGTGCGAACCCGGGCCGCGTAATCGCGATAGTCGTCGATCGTCGCGCGTGTGGGCGCCGCGATCTGCACGAACGTGAAGCGGCCGATCCAGCGCGGCTCGAGCGCGAGCAGGCGCGCCACTGCGTTCAGCCGCTCGATGATCCCCTTGGTGTAGTCGAGGCGGTCGATCCCGACGCCCAGCCGGTGATCGAGCGGCAAGCCCAGGCGCTCGCGGACCGCGCGCCGCGCGTCCGGAACGCTCTTGACGTCGGCGAGCGACGCGGGTGGCCATTCGATCGAAATCGGATAGCGATGGACCGCGGTGGAGTGGCCGCGAAACGAGATCGTGAACGATTCGCGGTCGACGCGCGCTTCCAGCAGGCGGTCGACGGTGTCGAGGAAGTTGTTGCAGTGGAACTGCGTGTGGAAACCCAGAATGCTGCTGCCCGAGCAGTCCTTCGAGCAGCTCGGTGCGCCACGGACAGATCGCGAACGCCTCGGGGTTGGGCCACGGTATGTGCCAGAAGGTGATGATGGTCGCCTCGGGAAGGCGGTCACGGATCATCCGCGGCAGGAGGGCAAAATGGTAGTCCTGGACGAGAACCACAGGATCCTTGGTCTTCGATTCCGCGACGACCGCGTCGGCGAATTTCGCGTTGACGTTCCGGTAGTGCTCGAAATCCTCCGAGCGAAACGTGGGACGCACGTGCGCGATGTGGCACAGCGGCCACAACCCCTCGTTGGCGAAGCCTCCGTAATAGCCGCGCTCCTCGTCGGCCGAGAGCCAGATCCGCCGAACCTGGTAGAGCGGGTGGTCGGGTGGCACCGCCACGCGGTCGTTCCGGTCGACCGTTTCGCGATCGGCGCTGCCGCTGCCATGGGCGATCCAGATTCCCGAGCACGCGCGCATCACCGGCTCGAGCGCGGTGACGAGGCCGCTGGCCGGGTGCTGGAGGCGAATGCCCTCCGGCGTGCGCACGTGAATATACGGCTCCCGGTTGGACACGGCGATCACGTCGTTGCCGTGCAGTTCGCTGCGCAACGTCGCCCGGAGCGCCTGCTGGTCCCAGATGCGCTGGCTGCCATCGAGCGGGCGATATTGCCGTTCGAGGTCTCGGATGAGCTCGCGCAGGTCCCGGGCGATCGGCCGCAGTTCGGGCGCCGTTCCCCACCGCGCGGGTCGCAGAATGCCCTCGCCGCGAAGCAGAGCGCGCAGACCGTGCACCCAGCCGCGCCACGAGAGCTGCGCAATGACGACGGTGATCAGCGCGATGCACGCGCCGAGCGCGATGAAGAAGTAGAAGAGGTACCGGCGGGTTTCCTCGCTGCGGCGTTCCACGAAGCTCATGTCATGGACGAGCACGAGGCGGGCATCCGGCGTCGCGTCGGCGTCCACGTCACGAATCGCGAAATGCAGCAGGCCGCGGGCGGAATGCAGCACATGCTCGCTGGCGTCCGCGTACTTCCCGAGCGTGGCGCAACTGATTTCCTGGGGAAACTGGCTTGTCGCAATGGGCGCCTTGCTGTCGTCCAGACAAAGCCCGACCGCGTAAAGCCGCTCGTCCTGGAGCATCCGGTTGAAATAGGTCGTGATCCGCGGCGTCGAACCGGCCAGGATCAGGTCCGACAGCGGCTCCTGGACGGTGGCGGCGATCAGGCTCGAACGCATGTCGAGGTCGCGCACGAACCAGCGCAACATCAGCGAATCGGCGAGCGGGACCGCGACGTACGCGAAGGCGCCGAGCGCCAGGAGCAGCGGAATGACGAACCGCAATGACAGCCGCATGGGTCAAAGGATACCCGAATGGGCATGCGAAGAGCGTAATCGTGCTTTGCGTGCGGGCTGACGTGCGCTCGTTCGGAAGACAAACCGGCACGTCGCCGGATTCGGCCCAGAGTGCCGATCCGAATAGACGTTGTTACTGCGTCGCGAGGGGTTCGCGCAAAATTCGGGAGCCGCGTGGATCGGCCATGGCGCACAGTGGTCCGCGGCACCCGCGAGCAGGCCGCCTTTTGACGGGTGTCGCGCTCTTGCGGTAGAAAGTAGGCACCGCCCCGGGGCCGAATGGTCCAGGGCGCGATGCCATGCCGCGAGAACAGGACCACTGGCCGGATCTCATCGACTGCGCGATCTGGGTTCCAGGCACGCTCGAGGCGCTGAACGTCCGCGACCTTGTCGTGGCCGAGCCTGGCCCGCACGACGCGCCATCCCTGCCCAAGTGACAACACGCATGTCGCAGCACGCGAGTCCGCAACTCGTCACCGAGTGCCGAAACCGAGCGGTGGCGTTGCTGAAGCGAAACGTTTGCCCGGCGGGGATTCTCGCCGCGACGCCGCTCCCGGCCGCTCGCGCACGAGGCTACGCGGCGATCTTCGGCCGCGACGCGGCAGTCTGCGCGTTGGGCATGGCCGTCGCTCCAGACGCAATGCTCCAGCGCGAGGCCGCAACCGGCATCGTGACGCTCGGTCGGCACCAGGCGCGCAACGGCCAGATCCCCAAGTTCGTCGACACCGAAGGCGACGAGGCCGACTTCTGGTACCTCGGCTGCATAGACGCGACGCTCTGGTGGCTGATCGCGATCGCCCTGCTGGATCGCTACCAGCCGCACGGACGGCTTGCGCAACAGCTCTCGCGCAACGTCGACCGCGCGATCGTCTGGCTGTCGTGCCAGGAGCACCAGCGCTTCTATCTGCTGCAGCAGAACGAAGCGAGCGACTGGGCGGACATCATGCCGCGGTCTGGCTTCGTGCTCTACACGAACGCGCTGTGGTACGTCGTCAAGCGTCTATACCGTCTGCACGGCGCCGCCGAGACGCACCGCAATTTCAACCAGTTGTTTCACCCGTTCGCGGGGACGCCCTCCGAGTACCGGCGCGCGCGGCTGCTCGTCCACTATGCGCGGCACCGAGCGCGGCAGCGCGACCTGTATTTCAGTTTCGTCAATTTCTCGTTCTGCGGCGACGAAGGCGACGTGTTCGGGAACATTCTGGCGATCCTTGCCGGTCTCGCCGACGAGGCTGCCATCCATCGCATTGTCCACGCGGTCATCCGCGCGCGCGCCAACGATCCATACCCGGTCCGGGTCGTTTGCGCGCCGATTCTGGAGGAGAGCGTGTTCTGGCGGCCATACATGTCGCGACACCGGCAGAATTTCGCCTGGCAGTACCACAATGGGGGAATCTGGCCGTTCGTCGGAGCGTTCTGGGTCATCGCCCTCGCGCAGGCCGGTCTGCGGGTGGAAGCAGAGGCCGAACTCGGCAAGGTTGCGCAGGCGAATGCGCTGTCGGACTGGGCGTTCGCGGAATGGCTGCACGGACGCACGCATGTCCCGCAGGGCATGACGGGGCAATCGTGGAACGCCGCGAGCTTCCTGCTCGCGGACCATCTTCTGAAGTCTCGCGCGCGATTGTTCCCGGCGGCGCGACTCAAGAGCAGCGTGCCATAGCTTCACGTTGGAAAGCGTGGGTGATCGACTTCTCACGACCGGAGGGTAGGTCGGCTGCGTCTTGCCGCGCGGAGGCGAATGGAACTATCTTGCCGGCGTGTCGGTCAACCGGCGAGCAGCCCACGTCGAGGGCAGGGAACGCGCATATCACCCTTCGGCGGATGCGGCAGGCCCCGGCCCCGCGGAATGCGCTACCCTTGTGCCGCCTCGCACCAAACCTGACGTGAAGGGAGAAGGCCTTGCTCGGCGAACAGGACGTCTATCTTTTTCGCGAGGGTACGCATGGCCGGCTCTACACGGCCATGGGGTGCGTGCTGGATTCCGACGGCGCCGCGTTCCGCGTGTGGGCACCCAACGCATCGGGCGTCGCCGTGATCGGCGCGTTCAACGGCTGGGATGCGAAGGCGCACCCGATGACGCCGCGCTCCGACGGCTGCGGGATCTGGGAGGCAACCATCGCCGGCGTGCAGCGGGGCGACGCGTACAAGTTCCGTGTCGTCGGCCGCGATGGCCGCTACACGATGGACAAGGCCGATCCCTTCGCGGTCTGCGCGGAGGCTCCGCCGTTGACCGCGTCGCGCGCGTGGACTCTGGAATACGCGTGGGGCGACGCGGAATGGATGCAGATCGCGGCGAGCGCGCAACGCACTCGACGCACCGTTCTCCATCTACGAGATGCACCTGGGCTCATGGCGCCGCGGCGAGGACAATCGCATGCTGGGGTACGCGGAGATCGCGCACGCGCTCGCCGAATACCTTCGCGACCATGGCTTCACGCATGTCGAGCTGCTGCCGGTGACCGAGCATCCGTTCTACGGGTCGTGGGGTTACCAGACCACCGGATATTTCGCGCCGACGGCACGCTACGGCACGCCGCAGGATTTCATGCACTTCGTCGACGTGCTGCACCAGCACGGGATCGGCGTGATCCTCGACTGGGTGCCGTCGCACTTTCCGACGGATGGGCACGGCCTTGCCTACTTCGACGGAACGTACCTCTTCGAGCATGCGGATCCGCGGCAGGGATTCCATCCCGAGTGGAGCAGTTCGATCTTCAACTACGACCGGCACGAGGTGCGCGCGTTCCTGTTGTCGAGCGCGCTGTTCTGGCTGGATCGCTATCACCTCGACGGGTTGCGCGTCGATGCGGTCGCCTCGATGCTCTACCTCGATTACGGGCGCAAGGAGGGCGAGTGGATTCCCAACGCGCACGGCGGCCGGGAGAACCTCGGCGCAGTCACGTTCCTCCGGCAGCTCAGCGAGGCCGTCTATCGCGACCATCCCGACGTGCAGTTGATCGCGGAGGAGTCGACTTCCTGGCCGATGGTGTCGCGCCCCGTGTACGTGGGCGGCCTCGGCTTCGGGATGAAATGGAACATGGGCTGGATGCACGACACGCTCGACTACCTGCGGCAGCCGCCGATCTTCCGCAAGTACCATCACGACCGGCTGACGTTCTCGATCTGGTACGCGTTCTACGAGAACTTCGTGCTGGCGCTTTCGCACGACGAGGTGGTGCACGGCAAGGGCTCGCTCGTCGGCAAGATGCCGGGCGACACGTGGCAGCAGTTCGCGAATCTGCGTCTGCTGTACGGCTACATGTGGGGCCATCCCGGCAAGAAGCTGCTGTTCATGGGCGGCGAGTTCGGCCAGCGGCGCGAATGGTCGCACGAGGAAGGGCTCGAGTGGTGGGTTCTGCAGTACCCCGAGCACGCGGGAATCCAGCGGTGGGTAGCCGATCTCAATGCGCTTCTTCGCACGGAACCCGCGCTGCACGAGGTCGATTTCGCGCAGGCCGGCTTCGAGTGGATCGACTGCCACGATGCCGACGCCAGCGTGATCAGCTTCCTGCGCCGGCCCCGTGCCGGGCCGCCCGTGCTCGTCGTGTGCAATTTCACGCCGGTGCCGCGCGCCAATTATGTCGTGGGCGTTCCCGAGGGCGGCTACTGGACGCGAGTTGCTCAACAGCGACGCCATGCACTACGGCGGCAGCGGCATGGGCAACATGGGCGGCGTCGAGGCGGCGCCGGTGCCCGCACAGGGACGATTCCACTCTCTGGCGCTCACGCTGCCGCCGCTCGCCACCCTCTTCCTCAAGCGGCAGTGAAGCGATGCCGACCGGGAAATCGCCGCTGACGGCAACGACGGACGCCGCGCTCGACGGTCGCGCGCGCGCCGTCATCGAAGGCATTGCGCCGGCCGTCGACGATGGGCGCTTTGCGATCAAGCGCGTCGTCGGCGACGCGATCGAGGTCGAGGCCGACTGCTTTGCCGACGGCCACGACACGCTGGCCTGTCGCCTGCGCTGGCGGCGCGACGACGAGGCCGAGTGGCACGAAGCGCCGATGGTCGCGCTCGGCAACGACCGCTGGCGCGGTGTATTCACCGTCGCCGCACCCGGCCGCTACCGCTACACGGTGACTGCGTGGGTCGACCATTTCCTTTCGTGGCGGCACGATTTCCCGCGGCGTACGGACCCCGAGGACATCCGTGTCGCGGCAAAGGTGGGCGCCGCGCTGATCGATGCGACGGCCGCGCGCGCGACCGGCGAGGATCGCCAGTACCTTGCCGCATGGGGACAGCGCCTGCGCGACACCGTGGAGCTTGCTGCGCTGCGCACCGCGGCGATGGACGAAGGGCTCGCCACCATCGCCATGCGCTACCCGGACCGCAGCCTCGCGACGACGCACCCGACCGAGTTTCCGCTCGTCGTCGACCGCGCGCGGGCGCGATTCGGGGCGTGGTACGAGATGTTCCCGCGCTCCTGCAGTGCCGAGCCCGGAGCGCACGGCACGCTGCGCGATTGCGAGGCACGGCTCGAGTACGTCGCGAAGATGGGCTTCGACGTGCTCTACCTCCCGCCGATCCACCCGATCGGCCGCGAGCGGCGCAAAGGCCGCAACAACGCGCTCGAGGTGAAGCCCGAGGATGTCGGCAGTCCGTGGGCCATCGGCGCCGCCGAAGGCGGCCACAAGGCCCTGCACCCGGAACTGGGCACGCTCGAGGACTTCCGGCGGCTCGTCGCTCGTGCCCGCGAGCTCGGGCTCGAGCTGGCGGTCGACGTCGCGTTCCAGTGCGCGCCCGACCACCCCTACGTGAGCGAGCATCCGCAGTGGTTCCGCTGGCGGCCCGACGGCACCGTGCAGTATGCGGAGAACCCTCCCAAGAAATATCAGGACATCTTTCCGTTCGACTTCGAGTCGCCGCAGTGGGCCGAGCTCTGGCAGGAGCTTGCCGACATATTCGGCTTCTGGCTCGACGAGGGCGTGCGCATCTTTCGCGTCGACAATCCGCACACCAAGCCCTTTCCGTTCTGGGAATGGTTGATCGAGCGCGTCAAGCGTGAGCACCCGGACGTGATCTTTCTCGCGGAGGCGTTCACGCGGCCGAAGGTGATGCATCGGCTCGCGAAGCTCGGTTTCACCCAGTCGTACACTTACTTCGCCTGGCGCAACACGAAGCGCGAGCTGACCGAGTATTTCACCGAGCTCACCCAAGGTCCCGGACGCGAGTACTTCCGGCCCAACTGCTGGCCGAACACGCCGGACATCCTGCCCGAGTACCTGCAGTTCGGCGGGCGTGCCGCCTTCATGGCGCGCCTCGTGCTCGCAGCCACGTTGTCGGCCAACTACGGCATCTACGGGCCGGCCTTCGAGCATCTCGAGCATCTGCCGCGCGAGCCCGGGTCCGAGGAATACCTCGATTCGGAGAAATACCAGCTGCGCCATTGGAACCTCGCGCGGGACGACAGCCTTGCCGAGTTCATCGGCCGAGTCAACGCGGCGCGACGCGACAATCCGGCGCTGCAGCAGGACCGCGGCCTCGTCTTCTTTCCGATCGACAACGACGAGATGATCTGCTACGCGAAGATCGATCCCGCGGGCGAGAACGCTGTCCTGGTCGTGGTCAATCTCGATCCTCATCACGTGCAGTCGGGGTGGGTGACGCTCGATCTCGACGCGCTGGGCGTCGACGTGACGCGGCCGTTCCAGGCCCACGACGTGCTGACCGGCGCGCGCTTCCTGTGGAGCGGCGCGCGCAATTTCGTTGCAGCTCGACCCGTCGCGCTCGCCCGCGCACGTCTTCCGGGTGCGTCGGCGCATACGCACCGAGCGCGACTTCGACTACTTCCTCTGAAGGAAAAGGGATGGCCGGGACACCGACAACGGCAGCGGGCGCCCCCATCGCGGCCGTCAGCGGCACCGACTCTCGCTGGTACAAGGACGCCGTGGTCTACCAGCTCCACATCAAGGCCTTCTACGACTCGAACGACGACGGGATCGGCGATTTCCGGGGGCTCACCGAAAAACTCGATTACATCCGGGAACTCGGCGTCAACACGATCTGGCTGCTGCCGTTCTATCCTTCGCCGCTGCGCGACGACGGCTACGACGTCGCGGACTACCGGAACGTGCATCCGTCGTATGGCACGCGGGTCGATTTCCAGCAGTTCGTGCGCGAAGCGCACCGCCGCGGGCTGCGCGTGATCACCGAGCTCATCGTCAACCACACCTCCGACCAGCACCCATGGTTCCAGGCGGCGCGGCGCGCGCCCAAGGGCTCGCCGAAGCGGAACTACTACGTCTGGAGCGACGATCCGGGCAAGTACGCGGGCACCCGCATCATCTTCACCGACACCGAGAAATCGAACTGGGCCTGGGACGACGTCGCCAAGGCCTACTACTGGCACCGCTTCTTCAGCCACCAGCCCGACCTCAATTTCGACAACCCGCAGGTGCGCAAGGCGATCTTCCGCGTGATGCGCTATTGGCTCGACATGGGTGTGGACGGCTTCCGCCTCGATGCGATTCCATACCTGTGCGAGCGGGAGGGGACCAACAACGAGAATCTTCCCGAGACCCATGCGGTGCTGAAGGAGCTGCGCGCGCTGGTCGACGCGCACTACCCCAATCGCGCCCTGCTGGCGGAAGCGAACCAGTGGCCGGAGGACGTGCGCGTCTATTTCGGTGACGGCGACGAGTGCCACATGGCCTATCACTTCCCGCTGATGCCGCGGATGTACATGGCCATCGCCCAGGAGGATCGCCACCCGATCAGCGAGATCATGCAGCAGACACCGGACATCCCGGAAAACTGCCAATGGGCGATCTTCCTTCGCAACCACGACGAGCTGACACTCGAAATGGTCACGAACCGGGAGCGCGATTACATGTACCAGATGTATGCGGCAGACCCGCGTACGCGGATCAATCTGGGCATTCGCCGGCGCCTTGCGCCGCTGATGGAAAACGACATGGGCCGGATCAAGCTGATGAACAGCCTGCTCCTGTCCATGCCCGGCTCGCCGATTCTCTACTACGGTGACGAGATCGGCATGGGCGACAACATCTATCTCGGCGACCGGGACGGCGTGCGCACGCCGATGCAGTGGCGCCCGGAGCGCAATGCCGGGTTTTCGCGCGCCGATCCGCAGCGGCTCTACCTGCCGCCGGTGATGGACGCCATCTACGGATATGAGGCCGTCAACGTCGAAGCTCAGCTCCGCGAACCGTTCTCGCTGCTCAACTGGACCCGACGGATGCTGGCGGTGCGCGCGGCGAGCAATGCGTTCGGCCGCGGCACGCTGACGTTCCTCAAGCCCGGCAACCGCAAGATCCTCGCCTATCTGCGCGAGCACGGCGACGAGATCATCCTGTGTGTCGCCAATCTCGCCCGTTCGGCGCAGCCGGTCGAGCTCGACCTCGCGCGCTTCAAGGGCCGCGTGCCGGTGGAAATGATGGGGCGCACGCCGTTTCCGCCGATCGGCGATCTGCCCTATCTGCTCACGCTCGGCGGCCACGGCTTCCTCTGGTTCCGGCTCGCCGCCGGCGAGGAAGTGCCCGCCTGGCACGAGGAGCGCCTCGCCCGCGACGAGCTGCCGGTGCTGGTGCTGTTCGACGGCTGGGCGAGCCTGTTCCGCGACCGCGTCGTCCCCTGGCGCATCGCGATGGCGGACAAGGTGCGCGGACAGCTCGAGCGCGAGATGCTCCCGTCGTTCGTCGCCGGCAGGAGGTGGTACGCGACGAAGGGCGAAACGCTGCGGCGCGTCGCCCTCGCCGATCATGTCGAGTGGGAGCAGGGGGATAGAAGCTGGCTCGTGACGATCGTCGACGCCGAGCGCGAGAGCGGCGAACGGCAGACCTATCTGCTGCCGCTCTCGCTCGTCTGGGAGGACGGGTCCGAAGACCAGATGCGAGCGCTCGCGCCGGTCACGATCGCCAAGGTCCGGCAGCAGTCCCGGGTCGGCGTTCTGGCCGACGCTTTCGGCGACGAGGCGTTCTGCCGGTCGCTGATCGCGGCGATCGGCGCCAACGCGGAGCGCACGTCCATACACGGCACGCTGCGCTTCGTGCCGACGGGCGAATTTGGCCGGGTCGTCGATGGGGATTGGGAAGCGTTGCCAGTCGGGAGCCCTGGCGGGCAGACCAGCAACACGATCATCACGGTCGGCGAGCGGGTCTTCCTCAAGGCCTACCGGCGCCTGCAAGCCGGGATCAATCCTGAAGCCGAGATCGGCCGCTACCTGACCGAGGTCGCGCATTTCCCGAACAGCGTCCCGGTCGCCGGCACCATCGAGTACGTGCTCAACGACGGCCGGGCGACAACCCTTGCGCTCCTGCAAGGGTACGTCGACAACCAGGGCGATGGCTGGGACTACACGCTCAATCACCTCGACCGTTTCTTCGACCAGCTACCCGCGCAGCAGGAACCCGCAGTGGCGGATGCGCACGGCGGCTATCTCGCGCTCGTGAGCACGCTTGGCGTGCGCACCGCCGAGCTGCATGCGGCGTTCGCACGGAAGTCGGGTGACGCTGCTTTCGAGCCCGAAGCGATCACGCCGGCGGACGTCGCCGCGTGGACAAAGCGTGTGCACCATGCCGCCGAGGTTGCGCTTGACCGTCTGGCACGCCGGCGCAACGATCTGCCGGAGCAGGCCGCATTCCGAAGTCGAGCTACTGCTTGCGCGCCGCGACGCTCTGCTCGCACGGATCGACAGGCACGCCGCTGATCGCCCCACGGCGGTCAAGACGCGCCTGCACGGGGACTTTCACCTCGGGCAGGTGCTGCTCGTGCAGAACGACTTCGTCATCGTGGACTTCGAGGGCGAGCCGACGCGCACGCTCGCGGAGCGGCGCGAGAAGCAATCGCCGTTGAAGGACGTCGCCGGAATGCTGCGCTCGTTCGACTACGCGATGGGTGTTGCGCTGGATCGCGCGGATGGCGACCGGTCCGAGGCCCATGCCGCGCGCGAACGCGCCGCGCGCGACTGGCTGATCGCGTCCCGTCGCAGGTTTCTCGAGGGATACGAATCCATCGCGCGCGATGCCGGGCTCGCCTCGCCTCGCGCCGAGGTGAGCGGACTGCTCGAGCTGTTCCTGCTGGAAAAGGCGCTCTACGAACTCGCGTACGAGATCGATCACCGTCCGGATTGGATCCGCATTCCCTTGCGCGGTCTCGCCGGCATCCTGGCAACCACGGGTTGACCGTGGGCTGGGCGAGGAGGCTGGGGGCTGCACGCGGCGGACGGTAGGGAACCCACTGGAGGAAACGATGGAAACCATGGAAATGCTGATCGAGCCGATTCGCACGTCGCTGCACCAGATCGGCGAATTCCTGCCCCGCGTGCTGCTCGCGCTGGCCATCCTGATCGCCGGGTGGCTGCTTGCGAAGGCCGTACGCTTCGCGATCGTGAAGATGCTGCGCGCGATCAACTTCAACGTCGTCACCGAGCGCGCGGGCGTCGACAAGTTCCTGCAGCAGGGCGGCGGCGAGCTCGACGCCACTGGCATCCTAGGGTTGCTGGCCTACTGGCTCGTGATCCTTGCGGCGCTGATGATCGCGTTCAACAGCATGGGCCTTGCGAACGTTACCGACCTTCTCGGCCAGATCATCCTCTTCGTGCCGAGAGTGATGGTGGCGGTGCTGATCATCGCCTTCGGCGCATACTTCGCCCGCTTCATCGGCATCGCGGTGACGACCTATTGCCGCAACGTCGGCATCGGCGACGCGGCCGTGCTCGGCCGCCTTGCGTTCTACGCGATCCTCGTCTTCGTCGTCCTCATCGCCCTCGACCAACTCGGGCTCGGCGACATCATCCGGCAGACGTTCCTGATTCTCATCGGCGCGGCCGCCCTCGGATTGGCGCTCGCCTTCGCGCTCGCATTCGGGTTGGGCGGACAGCGCCGCGCTGCGGAGCTGCTGGAGCGCTGGTCGCGTCGCAAGGTCGATCACGGCGAGGCAAACCGCAAGCCGCCGGCGCTTTAGGCTCGGCCAGCATCCGGTCGAGCGCGCTCCGAAGAATTCGACCGCAAGAACCGGATTGCGGCATGGGTCAGAAGGCCATTACAGTCCGGCCATGACGACTGCCAAAGCGACTGCGCGATACCGGACGGCTGACGCACGCTGGCGCGCGGTGGGCGAGCGCGCCGCGGCAGCCGACGGCGCGTTTGTATTTGCCGTGCGCACCACCGGCGTCTATTGCCGGCCATCATGTCCGTCGCGCCGCGCCAAGCGCGCCAACGTCCGCTTTTTCGCGACGTGCGATGAAGCCGAACAAGCGGGATTTCGCGCCTGTCGGCGTTGCCACCCGCGTCGTGCTCGCAACGAAGGTCCACTCGCCGCGGCGGTGGCCGATGCCTGTCGCCGCCTTGGCGACGCGATGGACCGCGGGACGCCGCGCCTCGACGAGCTCGCGCGCGCCGCGGGATACAGTCCCGCGCATTTCCACCGGGCGTTCAAGCGCATGGTCGGAATCACGCCGCGGGCGTACGCCGAGGCACACCGGTTTCGTGCGCTCCGTGACGGGCTCGCGACGGGCAGCAACGTCACGTCCGCGATCGCGGACGCCGGCTTCACTTCGCCGTCGCGCGTCTACGAGCGCAAGGGCGAGGCGCTCGGGATGGCCCCCGGCGCCTTTCGCCGTCGTGGCGACGCGCAGGCAATCCGCTATGCAATGGCGCGAACACAGCTGGGCTGGCTTCTCGTTGCCGCAACCGAGCGCGGTGTCTGCGCCGTCGAGCTCGGCGATTCGCGCGCGACACTGGAACGCGATCTGCGAGCGCGATTCGCGGCCGCGCGGAGAGTGGACACCGATGCGGATCTTGCGGCCCACGTCGCGAACGTGCTCGCCTATCTCGACCATCCGGCGGGAGGCCTTGCGCTCCCGCTCGACGTCCGCGGCACCGCCTTCCAGCACCGCGTGTGGCAGGAGCTTCGGAGCATCGCTCCGGGCGCACGCACAACGTACGGCGAAGTTGCGGCGGCGATCGGGGCGCCCAGCGCGGTTCGTGCAGTCGCACGCGCCATCGCGACCAATCCGGCCGCGCTCGCGATTCCGTGTCATCGCGTCGTCGCGAAGGGGGGCGCGCTCGCGGGCTATCGTTGGGGCGTGACGCGCAAGGCGGCGCTGCTCGACCGTGAAGCACGTGCGGTCGGGCGATGCCGATCCGTCGGGGTCGTTGCGCGCGGCATCCGCGCGCGGACGCTGACGCTTGCGTACCCAGGACGTCGCGCGGCTCCTCGCGCTTGCGGGAATCTGGGGCGCTTCTTTCATCTTCATTCGCGTCCTAGCTCCGGTGCTGGGCCCGGTGCTCACCGCGACGACCCGCGTGCTGATCGCCGGCATCTCGTTGGTCCTGTATTGCCATGCGACCGGCTTCGACATGCAGCTGCGCCGTTACTGGCGCGAGTTCCTGGTGATCGGCATCGTCAACTCCGCGCTACCTTTCGTCCTGTTCGCATTCGCTGCACTGTACATTCCGGCGTCGTATTCGGTGATTCTCAACTGCGCGACGCCATTGTTCGGCGTCTTGCTGGCCGTGCGGTACTTGGGCGAACGACTGACCGCGACAAAGCTGGCGGGGCTCCTCGCGGGCGCGCTCGGCGTTGCACTGGTGAGCAAGGCGGGGCCCGTCGAACCGGACTTGGGCTTCGGCGCCGCTGTGGCAGCGTGTCTCGCCGCTGCCCTGTGCTACGCGGCGGCGGGGGTGTACATGAAGAGGCATGCCCAGGGCGCCAAGCCGCTTGCGGTTGCTGCCTGGAGCCAGGTCTTCGCCGGGCTGGTGCTGCTGCCGTTCGTGCCGCTCGCGCCGGCACGCGGCGAGGTCACGACAATGATCATCGGCAATGTCCTGGGACTCGCATTACTGTGCAGCGCGATCGCCTATCTGCTGTATTACCGCCTGATCGTCGACGTCGGACCGACCCGCGCGATGACCGTGACGCTGCTCATGCCTGCGTTCGGAATGCTGTGGGGTGCGCTGCTGCTCGACGAGGTCATAACACCGGCGATGCTCGCCGGCTGTGCGCTGATCGTCGGCGGCACTGCCGCGGTACTGCGGCCCGCGTCGAAGCGCTAGCACAGCAGGAATGCACGCTGTTGTCGGGAACCTTGCCTGGCGCTCCGACAGCCACGACCATCAGCCGAAAAGGACGAGGGCCCCGCGCGGGGCCCTCGATCTTGCTGCGTTACAGCCGAGTTGCGGGGTTACTTCGCGCCGGCGACGATTCCCAGCAGCTTGTCCGCACCCTTGTTCGAGACGTTCATGCGGACGAGGATGTCGGGCGGCAGCACCTTCTTGCCGTAATACGCGCTGTCCCATTCGGTGTTGCTCGAGACGACGGTGCCGTCGAGGTTCACGCCGCCGTAAACGCCCTTGGAGCGGCTGAAGGCGATCAGGTCCGCGACGATGTCGCTCTTCGCGCCGGCACCGACGGGTCCCGCGGCGATGCTGGCATCAGCACCCATCTTGAGCGAGCTCGCCATCAGCGAATTCAGGCCTTTTTCGGTCATGACCAGCGTGACCATCTCGGACACCGAAATACCGGCCTGGAAGCCGACGCTGGCGGTAGCGAGGGTATAGAACGCGGGGCCGACCCACTTCCCGCTCTTGGCGTCCTTGGCGACGAGCACTCCGCGTCCGCCCGAGCCACCGATGATGAAGCCGGCCTTGGCGATCTCCGGCGCGATCAGCACGGCCTTGGCGCGATGGAGGTTCTGCTGCAGCCATTTCATTTCAGGATCCCGCAGGAAATTCGTCATTGCCGTCTCGGCGGCAGTGACGAGCTGTTGCTGTTCGGCCTGGGCGAAGGCGGCGGGTGAAACAACCGCCGATGAAGCCGCGGCGAACGCGGCGATTCCGGCAAAGCGTAGCAATTTCTTCAGCATGGAGCACTCCTTGGCGCGATGCGCGCGAATGAAAGAACGTAATCGATGGGCGGCAACGATCCGGCCGACACAACTCACAATTATACCTCGGTCGGATCGTCCGGCGCGGCTGTCCGCTCGCCCGGCCCCGCAGCCCGCCGAATGCCCTTGCGGATCGCGCGCCCTACTTTGGAATCACGTTCAGCACGTACATGGCCGACAGCAATCCGGAGGGTCGTCCGATGCGGGCCGAGCCACTGATTGAAGATCGTCTCGATCTCCGGGCTGATGTACACCTGGGTGAGTGCGCTATTGACCTCGAGGCGGAACGCGGAGTCCCCGCGCGGCAGCGCGAACGCGAGCGGCTCGATCGAGATGTCGTCGGGCAGCAGCGCAAGCGCCTTGGGATCCTTGGCCTGCGCGGCGAGGCCGACAAGCTTGACCTTGTCGCTCGCGAATGCGTCGAGCGAGCCCGATTCCAGCATCGCCATCCCTTCGTTGCCGTCCTTGACCTTGGTCACTTTCGCGTTGACCAGGCGCTGCTTCAGCATTCCTTCGAGGCGCGCCTCGGTGGTGGTGCCGGCGATGACGCCGATGTTCTTGCCCGCCAGGTCGCCGAATTTCTGGATCGACGGCCCCGCCTTGACGATCAGTCCGCCGCCATCGAGAAAGATCAGCGACGAGAAATCGACCTCGCGCATCCGCGTCTGCGTCGCGGTCGTGTTCGCGCAGTCGAGGTCTGCCTTGCCCGAAGCCACCATCGCAATCCGCTCCGCAACGGTGCCCACGAGCCAGTTCACCTTGAGGTCGGGCACGCCGACGGCGCGCCCGATCTGCGCAATGACGTGCTTGCACAGATCGATCGAATAGCCTGCCGGCTGTTGCTTGTCCCCGACGAAGGAGAACGGAAGCGAATCACCGGAGAATGCCACGGTGATCGCTTTCGACTCCTTGATCCTGGCCAGCGTATCGCGGGCGGCGCTGGCGGAGTGGGCCGCAGCCTTGGGGGCGGGCGTCTGGGCAGCGGCCGATCCGGCAGAGTCCGACCACGGCCGTTGCCAGGGTGATGAGGAGCAGTGACGATGCGCGTTTCACGGGGTTCACCTCTGCGATTTCTGGAGCCGGCACCGACGGTGCCGCGTCGGGCGCGATTCTACCCCGCGGCGCGCCGACCGAACATCGCCGGGAAGGGCGACGGACGAAAGGTGCGTGCTACACTCGGCCCCGCCTCCGGACCCCCGTAAAGCTATGCCGAGTCTCAGACTGTTTTCCGCCGCGGTGGTCGCGCTCGGCGTCGCGTGCGCCATGCTCGTCCCGACACCGGCCCAGGCCGCGTCGACGACACTCGATCGCATCCGGCAGACGGGCGCCATCACGTTCGGCTATCGCGAAGGCGCGCCGCCGTTCTCGTACCGGGACCGCGAGGGCCGTGTTCGGGGCTACAGCGTCGAGCTTTGCGTGCGCGTCGCGACTTCGGTGCAAAAGGCGCTCGGGCTCGCGGCGCTCAAGATCGAGTGGCTGCCGGTCGACGCATCGACGCGCCTCGACGCGGTGACGAGCGGCAAGGTCGACGCCGTCTGCGGCACAACGACGATCACGCTGTCGCGGATGGAGCTGGTCGATTTCAGCCTGCCGATCTTCGTGGACGGCGGTGGCGTCCTGGTGCGCGCGAAATCGAAGCTCGCACGCCTTGCGGATCTCAAGGGCAGGAAGATTGCGGTGATCGGCGGGACGACGACCGAGCAGGCGCTGGTCGACGGGCTCAATGCGCTCGGTGCGCCCGCGGTGCTGGTGCCCGTCAAGAGCCGCGCGGAAGGCATCGCGTTGCTGACGCAAGCGAAGGTCGACGGTTACGCCTCGGACCGTGTCGTGCTCGCCGACCTCAGGCTGCGCGCGCCCAACCCGCGTGCCCTGACCTTCGTCGCCGGTGACTTTTCGTACGAGCCGTACGCGCTCGTGCTGCCCCGCGACGATCCCGATTTCCGGCTGGCCGTGAACCGCGCGCTCGCGAATCTCTATCGCACCGGCGACATCGACGGAATCTTTCAACGCTGGCTGGGCGCATTGGGCCAGCCCGGACCGCTGCTGCACGCCATGTTCTACCTCAACGCGCTCCCCGAGTGACCCGATGTCCCGCTGGCCCGCCGCCTGCCTGACGCTCGCCGCATTGGCGGGATTCGTCGTCGCGCCGGGCCTCGCGTACGCTCAATCCGGACCCGGCGCTCCGGATTGCACCAGCTATCCCTGCGGCCGGATCGAATCGATCCGCCAGACCACGGTCCAGCAATCCTGGACGCCGCTCGGCATGGGCGTCGGCGTCGCCCCCGGCCAGGCGTCGGGACAGGTGACGACGTCGTTCCAGATCGGTCCCGGCTTCTCCAACCAGGGAATGGTGATCCTCGGTGCCGGAGGCGGCGCCACATACCGCAAGTCGCCGAACTCGTACGAGCAGCCGCGCTGGGAGGTCACGGTCAAGCTCGACAATGGCCAGACGCGCGTCGTCACCGTCGCCTACGAGCCATTCGTCCGCGAGGGCGACCGCGTGCGCGTCGCCGGCACGAGCCTCGAGCTCGTCGAATAGCCGTCGTTGCACGGCGACCCGGATTTCCCACGATGGCGGCGCTGGCGATCACCGACACTCCCGACGGCCGGCGCGTGCTCGCGCTGACGGGCCGGCTCGACGCGACCACGCTCCCGTCCTTGTGGGACCAGGTCCGCAACGCGGCCGCGTCGGCACCGACGAAGTCCCTCCTCGTCGACGCGGCCGGGGTCGACTACTGCGACGGGGCCGGTGCCGCGCTCTTCGTCGAGCTGATGCGTCAACCGCGCGAGGGCAAGGTCGAGGTCGCGAACCTGAAACCGGCGATCGTGGCGCTGCTGAACCAGTTCGATCCCAAGGTCCTCGAGCACGATCTCGATCCCGAACCGCGGCGCCGGCCGGCGATCGAGGAAATCGGTTTTGCGGCGAGCGGCGTCTGGCGCGACATCCGGATCCAGGTGGAGTTCATCGGCGAGACGACGTCCGCGCTCTTCTTCGCGGCGACGCATCCGGCTTCGGTGCGCTGGCGCGATGTCTGGCGCATCTGCGAGCGCGTCGGCGCCGACGCGCTGCCGATCGTGGCGCTGATCTCGTTCCTGCTCGGAATGATTCTCGCGTTCCAGTCGGCCGTGCCGATGAAGCGCTTCGGTGCGGAGATCTTCGTCGCCGACCTGATCGGGCTGTCGATGCTGCGCGAGCTGGGCCCGCTGATGACGGCGATCCTGCTCGCCGGGCGTTCCGGCGCGGCGTTCGCCGCCGAGATCGGCACGATGCGCGTCAACCAGGAGGTCGACGCGATGACGACCATGGGACTCAATCCGGTCCGCTTCCTGGTCACGCCGCGGATCATCGCCGCGCTGCTGATGACGCCGCTGCTGGTGCTGTTCTCGGATCTCGTCGGGCTCATCGGCGGTGCGCTGACGATGCAGTCGTTCGCGATCCCGTACGTGACCTTCCTGAAGGAGGTGGACACCGCGGTCACCATGACCGATTTCCTCGCCGGCTTCGTCAAGTCGTTCGTGTTCGCGGTGCTGGTCGCCGGCATTGGCTGCCTGCGCGGTCTGCAGACGGCGGCCGGGGCCTCGGCGGTCGGCGATTCCGCTACCAGCGCGGTCGTTTCCGGCATCATCCTGCTGGTCGTCGTCGACGGCCTTTTCGCCGTCGCCTACTACGTGCTCAACATTTGACGATGGACGCCGAGCCGATCATCCGCGTCGTGGACGTGAGCGCCGGATACGAGGGCGTCGCCATCCAGGAGCACGTCAATTTCGACGTGCGCCATGGCGAGGTGTTCGGCATCCTGGGCGGGTCGGGATGCGGCAAGAGCACGCTGATGAAGCACATGATCGGTCTGATCCCGCCGGTTTCGGGACAGGTCCTGATCGGCGGCGACGACATCGTGACGGCGGAGGGCGAGGCGCTGGAGAAGATCCAGCGTCGGTTCGGCGTGATGTACCAGTCCGGCGCGCTGTTCGGGTCGATGACGCTGCTGGAGAACGTCTGTCTCCCGCTCGAGGAATACACGGATCTACCGGACGCCGCGATCGACCTCATCGCGCGAATGAAGCTCGAGTTGGTCGGACTCGAGGCGTTCACCGGCCACCTCCCGGCCGAGCTGTCGGGCGGGATGCAGAAGCGCGCGGGCATTGCACGCGCGATGGCGCTGGATCCCGTCCATTCTGTTCCTGGACGAGCCTTCGTCCGGGCTCGACCCGATCACGGCGGCATCGCTTGACGCGACGATACGCCGGCTCGCCGACAATCTGGGCGTGACCTTCGTGATCGTGACGCACGATCTCGGCAGCATTTTCGTGGCCACCGACCGCGTGATCCTCCTCGATCGCGCCGCCAAGGGTATCATCGCCGAGGGCGACCCGCGCCGCCTTCGCGACGAAAGTCGACGATCCCCGCGTCCGGGCATTCTTCCGGCGTGAAGCCGAGGCCGTCGCGGCATGAGCGTCGCCGGGCCGCCCCAGGACGCGAATTGCTCCCTCCTGGAGGGACGGCACGCAACGCCAAGGGTGCTCCAGTAAGCCCACCATGAGCCTGAAAGCCAACTACTTCAAACTCGGCCTCTTCGTCATCGGGGCGGTCGTCTCGGGTGTCCTGCTGCTGGTCGTGATCGGCTCGGGTCGCTGGTTCCAGCCGAAGCTCACGATCGAAACGTATTTCAACGAGTCGGTGCAGGGGCTCGATATCGGCTCCAAGCTCAGGTACCGCGGTGTCGCGATCGGCGAGGTGACGCGGATCGGGTTCACCTACAACCAGTACCAGCTGGACCGGCCGATGGCGCAACGGCTGCGTTATGTGCTGGTCGAGGCGCAGATCCAGCCGAAGCTGCTCGGTGGCCGCGCGGCGGCGGGCGAACTGATCGATCGCGAGACTGCGGAGCACGAGATCGAGAAGGGGCTGCGCATACGCCTCGCGCCGCAGGGCATCACGGGGACGAGTTATCTCGAGATGGAATACGTCGAACCGCCGCCGCCCATTCTGCCGATCGATTGGGTGCCCGACAACGTTAACATCCCGAGCGCACCGTCCACGGTGACCGAGATCGTCAACGCCGCGTCCGAGATCATGGACCGGCTGCGCAAGCTCGACCTCGAAAAGACGCTCGCCAACCTCAATACGCTGCTGGTCACGACCAACAACCGGATCGAAGGGATCGACACGAAGGCGCTGTCGCAGCGCACCGAACGCGTGCTCGCGAAGGTCGAGGCGACCCTCGACAGCGTCGACAGCAAGAAACTTTCGGAGGAGACCGTGGCGCTGATCTGCCGAGTTGCGCAGCTCGAATGCCGAACTGAAGAAGACGCTGTCCAATCCCGCCTTGCAGAAGCTGCCCGACGATGCCGCCGCAGCCCTGGCGCGCGTCAAGACGCTGGTCGACGACCCGAATCTGCCGAAGACCGTCGCGCAGCTGACGCGCACGCTCGGCCGACTCGAACGGATCCTCGGCGGCGGCGAGGCGGACCTCACGGTCACCGTCGAGAACCTGCGCCAGATCACCGACAACCTGCGCGAGCTGACCGAAGACACGAAGCGCTATCCGGCCAACGTGATCTTCGGCGCGCCGCCGAAACCGCCGGAGCGAGTCCGATGAAGCCGTCGTCCCGTTCGTTGCTGCCACGCGTTGCGCGCGCGCTCGCCGTCACCGCGTTCGCGGCAGCCGTGGTTGCGCTCGCCGGGTGCTCGATTTCCCGTCCGTCGCCGGCGAAGCGCACGTATCTGCTCGAACCGGCGCTGCCGGCGGCCGCCGCTTCGCCCCGGCCCGTGGCGTTGCGCGTCGGCATGATCAACGTCGGTGCGCCCTACCGCGGCAAGGCCTTCGTGTACCGGCTCGACGAGCTCAAGTTCGAGGCGGACTTCTACAGCGAGTTCTTCGTGGCGCCCGCGGCCCTGCTGTCCGAGTCCACCGCGAAGGCGCTCACGTCGGCCGGCGTGTTCCAACGGGTGATTCCGCCAGGCGCGGCCGACGACGGAGATTTCGTGCTCGACGGATTTGCCACCGATCTCTATGGTGACGACCGCGATCCGGCGAAGCCCGTGGCCATGCTGGCCATCACCTTCTACCTTTCGCCGGCGAACGCATTGGTGCCCCGCGTGATCTGGTCGCGCGAGTATCGACAGCGCGTGCCGGTGGCCGAACCCACCGCCGACGCACTGGCTCGCGCGTGGAACAGCGCGCTGGCGACGATACTCGCCGATCTCGCCCGCGACCTTGCGACGGTCGAGTTGCCGAAGCCCTAGCGGCGCGACGGGAAGCAGGGGCCCCGCGCGCCGCGCGCGTGGGCATGCGACCAGTCGAGTCGACGCTCCCGGCCGACGCTCGGCGCATGCATGGCACGGCAGAGATGGAGGCGCGGGTCAGCGGGCCGCGCCCTCGGCGCGCGACGGGGCGACGACTTCGACCTTGAGGGGCGTCGCCGCGTCCACGTGCACGTCCCGCTGCGGGAACGGCATCCTGATGCCGGCCTCGGCGAGCGCCTTGTCGAGCATGTGCAGGAGATCGCTCTTGATGCGACGGGTGTCGTTGGTCAACGTCATCTCGACCCAGTAGGTGAGCGTGAACCTGATCGCGCTGTCCGCGTAATCGTCGAGGTACACCTGCGGCGCCGGCTCCTTGAGCACGAGGCCGTGCCGCGCGAGCACCTCCTGCATCACGTCGGCCGCCTTGCGCAGCGGCGTGCCGTAGGCGACGCCGATCGCCAGCGTCTGCCGCGCCTGGGGGCTCGAGTACGTCCAGTTGGTGAGCTTGTTCTCGATGAACGTGCCGTTCGGGATCATCGTTTCGATCCCGTCGGCGCTCAGGATCGTCGAGGCGCGGATGCCGATGGCCGTGACCCGGCCGCGAAAGCCGTCGACCTCGACGAGGTCGCCGAGGCGCATCGGTCCCTCGAACAGCAGCATGATCCCGGCGACGAAGTTCTTGAGCAGCGTCTGCATTCCGAAGCCCGCGGCGATCGCGAGCGCGCCGCCGAGGAACGCGAACACGGTCAGCGGGATGCTGGAACTGACGAGCGCGAAGATCACGAGGATCGCGGTCAACACGAACAGGATCCAGTTGCGCAGCAACGCGGCCGACTGGGGCGCGACGTGGCCTCGCGTCACCACCATGCGCTCGATGCGCCGCGCGATCCAGCTGCACAGCCAGTAGCCGACGACGACGATCAGCACGGCGCCGACCGTCTTGCCGACCGTCACGCTGCGCTCGACGTTCAACTTGCGTCCGTCGGCGGTCTCGAAGGTGTCCTCGACGGCGAGGATCTCGAAGTTCCAGACACGCCGCAACGCCAGCACGGCAGCCGCCGCCGCATCGCGGGCACGTTCGCGAACGAGGCCTCCCGCCGTTCCTCGAAGTCCTCGCGGAAGCGCCTCAACACGCGTTCCAGCGGCTCGCCTTGTTCCATGGCGCGGCGCAGGTCGCTTTCGCGTTGGCGGTACGTATCGAGCAGCAGTTGTACCTGCGTGGTGTCGGCACCCGTCGCGGTGCGCAGCCTCGTCTCCGCCTCGGCAACGCGGGCGCGCGCGGCCGCGAACTGTTGCGCCAGATACTCGCGCCATGCGCGCACGGTGGCGAGCGAGCCGGTGAGTCGTTCGTAGGCGGCGCGCGTACGGACAGGGTCGCGCACGCTCATTGCGTCGGCACGGGCTTCCCACGCGATCCGCTCACCGCCGAGCAGCGACAGGTATTGCTTCAGCAGGTCGACCCGCAGGGTGGCCGTCGTGGCGGCCTCGCGCTTGACGTCAAGATCCGTTGCGAGCTCGTCCAGGCGGAGCGCCGTGACAGCGGCGTCCCCCTCCGGTCCCGCAGTTGCCGCGCGCGCGGCGGACAATCGCTGTTCAGCGGTTCCGCGCGCGTCGGCTGCCGTGGCTGCGGCGCGGACTGCGCGGTCGAGTTCGCGCTCGACGGCGTGCCGGCGCGCATCGATTTCCACGTAAATCCGCGCCAGATCTTCGGGCGGCAGGGTGAAATCGTGGCCCGCGGCGGACAACTTGCGGCGCGCGAGAGCCAGCGAAGCCTCGGCCGTCGCGGCCTCCTCACGAGCGTTGCGCACGCCCATCTGCAGCAATTCCTGCGTGGCGCTGTCCAACTCCGCATTCAACCGGGCGATATCGCGTTGCCACGCGGCGCGTGCGAATCCCGGCGTGCCCTCGGCCCGGTCCGCGGCTTCCGCCGCCAGTCGTGCGGCGGCCTGGCTGGCCTTGAGTTTCGCCGCGATCTCGTTGCCGAAGCGCTCGAACAGCGTGCGTCGCGATTGCGCGCTCGCGATGCGCGCGTGGGCGTTCTCCTCGTCGTCGCGCAGGCCGTCGACGACGAGCAGCGAATGAGGCGGCGGCGTGGCGAATCCGCTCCAGCTTTCGAGCGCACGCTCGGCAACGACGCGATGCCCGCGGTCCGCTTCGGTCCGCGTCAGCATTTCGAGCTGCTGCTGGTAGACGCCGGTCAACTGGCGCACGAGCGCGAGCCGGTTGACGATTTCGGATTGCGGCGTGTCGACGGGCGCCGCGAGAGCGGTCTCGGGCGCTGTCTCGATGGCAGCGAGCTGCGCCTGTGCTTCAGCGAGCTTCCTTTGTATCTCCGCTCGCGCATCCTGCGAGGCCGGGTCGTCCTCGGATGCGCCCTTCGATTGGGGTGACACGCTGGCCGGCGGCTTTGCGATCGCGGGCACCGATCTTCGATGCGGCGCCCGTTTGTCCGAGCGCGTCCGGCAGGCCAGGACCGAACGCGATCGACGCCAACGCGATCGCAGCCCGAACCAGCAGGCGACGATGAAAGCCTTCGTTCACGGTTCGAACGCGCGTGGGCGCGAGGCGAGGGGTGTCAGAACACGGGCTGCCGAGTGACACGGTCGCTGGCAGGTGCGCTGACGCCGCCCGTGGTCAGCTTGTCCGCCTCGGTGACCCAGCCGCCGCCCATCGCCTTGTAGATGTTCGCCGCCGACCCGAAGACGGAGGCGCGGACCGCGGCCAGCGTGAGTTCGGCGGGGAACAAGGTCTGCTCGGCCTGGAGCACGGTGGTGTAGGACGTGTACCCGCCGGTGTACTGCAGCCGGGCGAGGCGGGCGTAATCCTTGAGCGACGCGACCAGGCGTTCCTGCGCCGCTTGCTGGTCCTTGAGCTTGGCATTGGCGACCAGGGCGTTGTCGACGTCCGCGAACGCGCTCTGGATCGAGAGGCGGTAGTTCGCGAGCGCGGCCTGCTGCGCCGCTTCCGCCTGCGCGACCTGGCCACTGATCGCGCCGAACGTGAAGATCGGACCGATGACCTGGCCCGTGTAATTCCAGATCCGCGCGGGACCCGTGAACAGGTTCGACAGCTCGGCGCTCGCGCCGCCGAACGCACCCGTGAGCGAGATGGTCGGGAAATAGAGCGCCTTCGCCGCGCCGATCTGTGCGTTGGCGCCGATGAGCGTCTGCTCGGCCTGTAACAGGTCGGGGCGCCGCTCGAGCAATCCCGAGGTCAGGGCGGCGGGAACCGCGGGCACGGCGAGATCGTAGATGGACTTGCCGCGGGGAATCGGTCCCGGATTGCGCCCGAGCAGGATCGCGAGCGCGTTTTCGGTTTGGGCGATCTGCGATTCGATCTGCGGGATCTGCGCCGCAGCCGTCTCGTACTGCGACTGCGCCTGGGCGACGGTCATCTGCGAGGTCTGGCCGTACTTGAACTGGAGCTGGTAGAGGTCCACCGCTTCTGCATACGTGCCCAGCGTCCGCTTGGCGATCACGAGCTGCTCGTCCAGGCCGCGCAGCGTAAGGTAATTGGTGGCGACCGAGCTCACCAGGGTCAGGATCACGCCGCGCCGCGCCTCGTCCGTGGCGAGGAGGTTGGCGCGCGCGGACTCGCTCGAGCGCCGGATGCGTCCCCACAGGTCGAGTTCCCAACTCGCGGTCAGCAAGGCCTGGTAGGCATTCTGCGGATTGGGGACGATGTCGGGCAAGCGGGTTGCGCCGGATTCGGTGGTGCGTGCCCGTTCGCCCGTGGCGCCGTAGCCGATCTGCGGGAAGAGCGCAGAGCGCGTCTGAGTGAACACACCGGCGGCCTGTTCGAC
Organism: uncultured beta proteobacterium; assembly: GCA_963809965.1. Taxonomy (GTDB): domain Bacteria; phylum Pseudomonadota; class Gammaproteobacteria; order Burkholderiales; family Casimicrobiaceae; genus CAIWHR01. Next base: position 25,728 of record CAWELU010000011.1, on the reverse strand, counting down.
ATTGGCTGCGGCGATCCTGACGTTGAGGTTGTGCGCGAGCGCGTCGGCGATCAGCTGGTCGAGCACCGGGTCGCCATACTGCTTCCACCACTCGGTATCGGCGGTGTCGGCGACAACCTTGGGCTCGTAGAGGAAGGTCGTCGGCACGTCGACCTGCGGCCGCACGTAATCCGGCCCCATCGTGCACGCACCGAGCGAAGGCGCAAAGCGCCGCGACGATCGCGACTGTACGCATGTCAGTGCTCGCCCGGCCGCCCGAAGGGCACCGACACGGCCCCTCCGTGTACGAACGCAGTGAGCCTGGGGGTCGTTTCATTTCAGTCGCCCTCCGCGCGAGGAACGGGCGCGGCGTGTCCGGCCGGCGTGTCGCCGCCGGAGGATGGTCTCGGGGCATCGCCGGCCGCGTGCTTCGGTTCTCCGCGCTCGGCGAGCCGATCGAAGAGGTAGAAGAACAGCGGCACGTAGAGCATCGCGAGCGTGGTCTCGCCGATCATTCCGCCGATGATGCCGGTGCCGATGGAGTGGCGCGCATTGGCGCCGGCCCCCAGCGCGATCGCGAGCGGCAAGCAGCCGAACGCGAACGCGAGCGAGGTCATGATGATCGGGCGCAGTCGCTGCTCGCCGGCCAGCCGCGTCGCCTCCATGATCGAATGGCCCTGCTCGCGGAAATGGACCGCAGCGGTGACGCGCAACACGGCATTCTTCGCGCCGAGGCCGATCAGCACGAGGAGACCGATCTGGAAGTAGACGTCGTTCTCGAGTCCGCGCAGCCAGTTGGTGACGAGCGCGCCCAGGATCCCGAAAGGCACCGCGGTCATCACCGCGCCCGGCAGCGTCCACGATTCGTACTGGGCGGCGAGCACCAGGAACACGATGACGAGGCCGAAGACGAAGGCGATCATCGACGTGCCGCCGGACTTCTTCTCCTCGAACGCGAGTCCGGACCATGCGAACGTGTAGCCGGGCGGCAGAACCTCGCGCGCGACCGCCTCCATCGCCGACGATTGCATCACCCGAGCTGTAGCCGGACGCAGCGTTGCCGTTGACCTTCGCGGCGGGAAAGCCGTTGAAATGCGGCAACAGATCGGGACCGGCGACCCATTCGGTCCTGACCAGCGCCGACAGCGGCACCATGTGCCCGTCGCTCGAGCGCGTGTACAGCCGCGTCAGGTCCTCGGGGTTCTGCCGGTACTTGGCGTCGGACTGCACAATCACCCACCAGACGCGGCTGAACTGATTGTACTGGCTCGCGGTCAGCGATCCGAACTGCGCCTGGATCGCGCTGTAGACATCCTCGACCGGCACGCCGATGAGCGTGGCCTTGTCGCGGTCGACGATGGCGCGGAGCTGCTGCGTATTGGCGCGGAACGTCGACGACAGGCTCGCGAGTTCCGGCCGCGCCCGGGCAGCCTTGAGGAACTCCTGCGTCACCTGGTCGAGCTGCGCCGGATCACCCGAACCCGTGTCCTGAATCCAGAACTCGAAGCCGCCGGTCGTGCCGATTCCCGGGATCGGCGGCGGCGCGACCGGGAGCACGATCGCCTCGTCGATGGTCTGCGCCTCGCGGTAGAAGCTCATGAGCACGGCCCGCGCGTTCTGCGCGCGCGCGGCCTCGGTCGACCCGTAGCGCTCCTTGAAGTCCTTGAGCGTGACGAAGAATGCGCCGGCGTTGGTCTTGAAGCCGGTGTCGAGCAGGCTGTACCCGGTGATCATCGCGCGCGTCTCGACCCCCGGGAGCTTCGCGAAGATCGCATCGACCTTCTCCGCCACCGCCTGCGTGCGATCGAGGCTCGCGGCTTCGGGCATGATGATCGCGGCCATCACGTAGCCCTGGTCCTCGTTGGGAACAAAGCTCGTCGGCAGCACCGTGAAAAGGTGGTAGATCAGGTAGAGGAAGCCGACGAGCAGGACCATCGCCACGACCGCGCGCTTGATCGTCAGCTCGACGGCATGCCCGAAGCCGCGGGTGATGGCGTCGACCTGGCGGTTGAACCAGGCGAAGAAGCCCTTCTGCGGCGGCGGGTTGTGCTGGAGCATCAGCGCGCACATCGCCGGCGTCAGCGTCAGCGCGACGAAACCGCTGACTGCGACCGACACCGCGATGGTGATGGCGAACTGCTTGTAGAGCTGGCCCGTGGTTCCGGGGAGGAACGCGGCCGGGATGAACACCGACGCCATCACCAGCACGACGGCGACGAGCGAGCCGGCGATCTCCTCCATCGACCGGATCGTGGCCTCCTTGGGCGCCAGATGATGCTCGTGCATGTTGCGTTCGACGTTTTCGGACACAACGATCGCGTCGTCGACGACGATTCCGATGGCCAGCACGAGGCCGAACAGCGTGATGAGGTTGATCGAGAAGCCGAGGGCGAGCATTCCGGCGAACGTGGTGACGAGCGAGACGAGGATCGCCACGGTGCAGATGATCGTGGTGCGGACGCTCTGGAGGAAGAGGTACACCACCAGCACCACCAGCGCGACCGCCTCGAACAGCGTGTGGATCACTTCCTCGATCGACAGCCGGACGAAGTCGTTGGTGTCGAGCGCAACGATGTAATCGATGCCCTCTGGGAAGCGCGGCTTCATCTCCTCCAGGGTCTTGCGGACGGCCGAGGAGACCTGGAGACCGTTCGCCCCCGGCTGCAGGTAGACGGCGATCGCCGTCGACGGCACGCCGTTCATCTTGGTGTCGACGATGTACTGGCGCAGGCCGACCTCGGCGCGCGCGACGTCGCCCAGCCGCACGATTGCGCTGCCGTCCTGGCTTGCGCGCAGGATGATCTGCTCGTACTGGCGCGGATCGGTGAATGGCGCCTGCGTGACTACCGGGAACGTGAGCTCGACGGGCCCCGAGGTCGGCTGCTGCCCGATCTGTCCGGCGCCGAACAGCGCGTTCTGCGCCTTGATCGCGTTGGCGATGTCGCTGGTCGTGATGCCGAGCGAGGTCATCCTGTCCGGGTTCATCCAGATTCGCATCGCCTGATCGGCGATGCCCATCACCTGCGCCTGGCCGGCACCCGGCACCCGCTTCAGTGCGTCGAGGACGTAGACGTTCGCGTAGTTCGCGACGTAATCGCTGGAATAGCGGTCGCCCTTCCCGAGGATGCCGATCAGCATCATGATCGACGAAGACTTCTTCTGCACCGACACGCCGAGCTGCGTCACCGCGCTCGGCAGTTGCGGCAACGCCAGGTTGACCCGGTTTTGCACCTGCACCTGCGCGATGTCCGGATTGGTGTCCAGCGAAAAATAGACGGTCAGCGTGAGCTGGCCGTTGGCCGAGCTGGTCGACACCATGTAGAGCATGTTGTCGACGCCATTGATCTGCGCCTCGATCGGCGCGGCGACCGAGTCGGCCAGCGTCTTCGAGTCGGCGCCGGGGTACGTCGCGGAAACCGTAACCTGGACCGGCGTGATCGTCGGGTACTGCTGGATCGGCAGCACGACCATCGCCACGAGGCCGGCGAGGCAGAGGATGATCGAAACGACCGCGGCGAAGATCGGTCGCTCGATGAAAAAGCGCGAAAACATGATCGGTGCACCCCGGCTAGGTGCCGGCGGCGATTTCGACCCGCCGAGCCTGCTCGTCGCTGCCGCTGCCGGTGACGTCCACCGGTGGTTTCATGCGTACGCGATCGGCAGGGAGGCCCTCGGCCAGGAGGGCGTCACGCACGGCGGCCGCGCGTCGCTTCGCGAGCTCGACGTTGGCTGCGTGGTTGCCGGTACGATCCGCGTAGCCGGTAACGTCGATCGGATTCTTGCCGGCCTTCATCGCCGGCACGAATTCCTTGAGCAGCCTCGCGGCCTCGGCATCCAGCGTGGCTTTTCCGGGCGCAAAATGCACGGCCAGCGAAGCGCCCGCTGGACGCGCGACGGGGGCGGTTCCCGCGGCCCCCGGTTTAGGCACGTAGGGCGTGGCCTTGACCGGCGTTCCCGGTCCGAGCCGCAACGCGCCGTCGACGACGACGACATCGCCGCTGCTCAAGCCCTGCGCGATGAACCAGTCGTCACCTTCCCAATCGCCGACGGTGACCGGCCGCAGCTCGGCCTGGTTCTCCTTGTTCACTAGCCAGACGAAGTGGCCTTTCGCACCCTGCTGTACCGCGCGTTGCGGGACGACGATCGCGTTTGGGCGGACCGCGCCCTTGAGCCGCGTGCGCACGTACTGGTTCGGTCGGAGCACGCCACCGGGATTATCGACCGAGGCACGAATCAGAAAGGTGCCCGTCTGCGAGTTGTACGAGGGATCGGCAAAGGTGATTCGTCCCGTATAGGGAAACGTCGACCCGTCGACCAGTTCGATTTCGACCATCAAGGCATTGGTCGCGGGCAGCTTCAGCTGGCCGCTGGCCACCTCGCGGCGAACACGCTCGAATTCGTTCTCGGAAACGCTGAAATTGATCCACATCGGGGTCAGCACCGAGACGGTGGTGAGCTGACTGTTCTTGGCGTCGAGGTAGGTGCCGTCGGCCACGGCGGCGAAACTGGAGACACCGGCGACCGGCGAGGTGATCGTCGTGTACGACAGATCGAGCTTCGCCGATTCGAGTTGAGCCTTGGCCTGCTCGACGGCGGCGGCCGCCTGCTCGTACTGACCCTGCGCGTCGTCCAGGTCCTTCTGCGAGAGCGCGTTCTGTTGGGCCAGGGGTTTCGTGCGCGCCAGGTTGGCGGTCGCGACCTCGAGCGCGGCCTGGTTCCGCTGCAACGCGGCGGCTGCGGCGTCGACCTGAGTCTGGAACGGCTTCTGGTCCATCTGGAACAGGACCTGCCCGGCCTTGACCACTGCGCCTTCGGTGTACACGCGCTTGTCGAGGAAGCCCGAGACGCGCGCCTGTATGTTCACCGCTTGCGAGCTCTGCGTCTGCGCGACGTAGGTGGGTGCCACGGGCACGTCCCGCGCGACGATGGTGACCGTCGTCACGTCCGCGGGCGGCCTTGCCGCGTCCTTCTTCTCCTCCTTGCCGCATCCCGTGAGCAGCAACGTGATGGTGCAAAGCGCAAGGAGTGAATACGAGGTGCGCATCGGGCGCGTCGCAACGTTCCTCATGGGCGAGCCTTCTTGGCAGTGCGGGCAGGGCAGAACACTCCGGCGCGAGCGGCACGGAATGCGGGCACTTTACAGGGAGACGCCCCGGGCTGTCGACGCGACGGCTACTGTATGGGGCGTGCGCGCGGGCTCAAGCCGGGCCGCGGCGGCGACGAAGCGCGCTATCTTGCGGAAGGGGCCACTATCGCGGCCCCTGATGTCGCCGGCGCCCGCTCGCCCGAACGCATCGCCTGCAACTCTCGCACGTCGAGTTTGCGAGCCTGGATAGCAACGCATCGATCTCCGCTCGGGCGGCTGGAGCACGGGGCGCCGCCATGATCGCGGAAATGAAGAAGAAGGTCAGCAGAAGAACCGGCAGGCGGCGCATGATTTCCCTCTCGCGCAGTCGGCGGGCTAGGGCAACCATTTGATCGGCAGTATCGACAGCATGTCGACTCTCGTGCGCAGCCACCAGCACGTGCCCGGGTCGGTGTCGTAGCGTGTCTCACCGGCAGCGCGGTCCGCCCGATCCATTCCAGATTTTCCCCGTCCGGCGTCAGTCGGACCTCGTACGCGACCCGCCATCCGGTCCGGGCGCCCCCACGAGGCTCGCCGCCGGATAGGCGGATTGGCTGTTCCAGTACAGATCGAACTCGTTCGACACATCGCGGACCGCCGGGCCCACGGCGATCACATCCCGGTCGGCGAACACGACACTGCTTCCCGCGCCGAAGTACTCGTTGCCGATGTTGCGTCCGCCGACGATGGTCACCTGGTTGTCGGCGGTGAACGACTTGTTGTGCATGCGATGGTTCACCCGCGTGAAGTCGGTCAGGAAATTGAGCGTGCGGGCGTCGCGCTGGACGACCGGATTGTAGAGGCGCACCTCGATGTTCGGGTGTGCGTCGAGCGCAGCGATGGTGGGGTCGAGGCCGCTCGTGTTGTGGTCGTCGAGCAACAGCCGCACGCGCACCCCCTATCGGCTGCCTGCCAAAGCGCCTCGAACATCAGATAGCCGACCTGGTCGTCATGCCAGATGTAGTACGCACATCGAGCGACTTTTCCGCGGCAGCGGCGAGCGCCACGCGCGCGGCGAAGGCGTCGAGGGGCTCGGGAAGCGCATGGATCCCGGCCTTACCCGGATTCGCGGCGACATGCGGCGTGACCGCGCGACCAAGTCGCGTTGCCTCCGTGTCGGAGAGCGCGGAAGTCTCGGTTCGTCCTTCCGGCGGGGGCAGGCCGCGCAGCCCGTGATGCGCGCCGCAAGCGCGGCGACCAGCATCACCAGCGCGCAGCCCTTCATCGAGCTGCTCTCCATTTCCTTCATTCTCCGTCGTTTCGCGGCATCGTGTCGTGCCCCGAATATTTTCGATTAGGACGCGGCGGGTTGCGCCACGTCAGCGGTCTTGGCTTCCGGCGCTTGGTAGCGTTCGATCGCGGCGCGCGCGTTGAACAACATCCGCTCGCGGCCAAGTCGCTGGTCAAGGCCGGCATTGCGCGCGACCTCGAGGACACCGGGGTTGAGTCCCACCAGCCGCACGACGGCGCCGCTCTCCGTCGCGCGTTGCTCGCCTTCCATCAGCGCCTGCAAGGCCGAGTATTCGATGTCGGGCACCCGGCTCATGTCCACGGCAACCACGCCTGGCCGGTGCTTTGCGATCAACGCCTGGATCCGATCCGACCCGTTCGGTGCATTGACGAAGAACAGACGCCCCTCCGGCCGCACGATCAGCAGGCCCTCGAAGGTCTCGGCGGCGGGGTCGGCTCGCCGAGGTGGAGGAGGATGTCGCGGATGGTGGCCGCGTCGGTGATGAAGGCGATGATGCGCCTGTCGGCGCCGCAGCGCGGACACACGAGCGGGAAAACCTCGTAGATGCGGGCGAGCAGCCGCGCCCAGGCGTAGCGGGCGGCGCGACGAAGGGCCCGGTTCGGCGGCGGGTTGTGGCGTGGCTGCTGGCGGCGGGGTGGTCGCAGCGGCCAGGGCGCGGGCGGTGCCGGGCGGGGGCGGGGGTGACCGCGGCGCGCAGCGGTGAGTTGGGCGCGAGCACGCCGAAGTAACGGTGGCGGTGCACGCGCGGGGTGGCAGCAGCGCGGCGAGGCGGTCGAGCCGCTCGAGCGGGGTCAGGATCTGCGCTCTACTGCCGCCGGAGCCCGCTTTCGGGTGGTCGTCGCTGAGCTGCTCGCCATCGAGTTGGCGTAGATTCGAGCGACCACCGATGATCAGCACGCATCCAGCAAGCAAAATCGAACGCGTGCGTCGGAGCGCACCTTATCACAACGCAATCCGCGACCGGCGTGAGAAGCAATAATCAATACGGTGGATTGATCACGACGTACTGCGCTCCCTGGGGTTGATACCAGGTGCTTCCGCATTGCTGATAGACCATGCCACCGTAGTTCACCGGCACGCAGCTTGCCGGAACGGTGGCCACCATCGATCCGACAACGGCGGAAGTCACGGCCACGGCAGCGCCAACCGCTGCTGCAGTCGCCACCGGATGGTAGTCGTTGTCCCAGCCGCCGCCACAGCAACCATGTTGATCGACATTGACGTTGACGTTGCGGTCGACGTTGACGTTGTTGACACTGGTGTTCCGGACGTTGTTGGTACGCGCGTCGGCCCTGCTGTTGTTGACCTGCGCGCTTTGCCGGGCACCACCACCCGCTTGCGCTTGACCGCCAGCACGAGCGCCACCACCACCGCCACTTGCACGCGCGCCCCCGCCCCCTCCGCCGCCTCCGGCTGCGGCGCGACCGCCGCCACCGCCCCCACCACCGCCGCCGCCACGCGCGGCATCAGCGTAAGGGGCCATGGCGAAGCTGGCCAGAACGAGGGCGGCCAACGCGGCCGCAGGCAATTTTCCGAACGATCTCTTCATGTTGGCGCTCCTCTACTTGGTCTTCCGCGGAACGATCTCGATCTTGGTCGCCCCCTTGGGTGGCGTGAACTTGAACACCGCGTCCTTGAAGGTCGGCTTCAAATTCCAGTCGATCAGGGTAACCGACTGCGGCCGCGCTTCGTCGGCGCGATTGGTGATCACGATCTTGCGCGGCAGCGGCTTGCTGCCGGTGGCGATCCAGATCTGCCAGTCGATCTTGCCTTTGCGAAAGGCGTAGTGGTCACAGAGCTCGTCGTCGATGAAATCCTGCCCGGCATTCATCGCCGACTCGATCTTGTCGAGCGGTGCCGCCGGCGTACCGAAGAGGAAGAGATCCGACAACGGCAGCTCGACGGCATACCTCTCCTCCAGCTTGGCGATCAGCCCGCCGATCGTCTCCGTAAACTCCACCGTCGAGTAATACTTCTGCGCGGGCGTATAGAGGGTGACCGTCTTGCCGTCGTAGATGATCTCTCGCACGGAACGCGCGCTTTGCATCAGGGCGCGTATCTTGTTCGGGCGCTCGACGTCCAATTTGGCCGTCGCCGAATGCTGCAGCTTCTGTCCATCGCCCAGAACGCGCTCGCCGGTCACCTCGGTCGCTACGTGGAAGCGCTTCAGCGTCTGCAGGAACGCCCCCATGTCCTTGAGCGCCTGAATCGACGCCGGATCGACCGCATTCGCTGCTGGCGCGGCAGCGCCTGCCGGCGCAGTCTGCGCAGGGGCGCTCGGTGCCGCAAGCGACATTGCGAGCAGGCCGAGCACCAGAAACGTTCGTAGCATGGTCGTCATCTCCATAGTTGAAATCTAAGTTCAAGATCAATACGGGCGGCGCGGCCTCTTCGCCACAACGCAAGCTAGCCGGACGGAACCTCGAGACGTTTAGCGCCCCGCCCTTGGCTCCGTATTGACCGGTGTCAAGAAATGGCCGGCCTCATGATACATTGTACGACCGCAACGAATGTGTTGCTGGGCGCCGGCGATCTTGCACAGGCGGCGGACTATTTGCGCAGCTGCTATGTCGCAATGCCGGCTCGTGAATCGACAAACCCACTGAAGCGGAGGGAGCATGAATCGTCGCATGATGGTATTGGCAATGACTTTCGCGCTGGCCGCGCCCGGCGTCGCGCTCTGGGCGCAAGCAAAGCGGAAGAGCAGGCCGAGGTACGCAAGGCAGCGCAGGAAGCGCTTGCCGCGGTCTACAAGGCGGCGCCGTCGGCGCGCAAAGCGGTCGAGTCGGCGGCCGGCTATGCCGCCTTCAGCAACTTCGGCATGAAGATCCTCGTTGCCGGGGGTGGCTCGGGCAAGGGCATGGCGGTCAACAACAAGACCAAGGCCGCGACGTACATGAAGATGGCCGAGCTACAGGCGGGCCTGGGTATGGGGATCAAGAAATTCCAGGTGGTCTGGGTGTTCGAGACCGAGGCCGCGCTAAACAACTTCGTCAACTCCGGCTGGGAGTTCGGCGGGCAGGCGACCGCGGCGGCGAAGGGGGATGACAAGGGTGGCGCCTACCAGGGGGCGGTTGCTGTCAGTCCCGGGGTCTGGATCTACCAGGTCACCGACAAAGGCCTGGCGCTCGAACTCACGGCCAAGGGGACCAAGTATTACAAGGACAGTGATCTGAACTGAGACGCGCGAGGCATCCATGACCGACGGCGGACCCAATCCCGACAAGCAGCGCGACCTGACGCGCACCGTGCTTGCGGTGCTGCTGATGGTGATTCTCATCGGGGCCTCGTTCTGGGTCTTGCGTCCGTTCCTGCTTGCGATCGTCTGGGCGGCGATGATCGTGGTACCGACGTGGCCGATTATGCTCAAGCTTCAGCACGCGGTACGCGGCCGTTGTGGTCCGCAATAATGGGATCAGGGTCGGCTCTGGGCCTCCGGGTTTCGGGTTGACGAGTCCACGGCCGTCCGTGGCATGATGGGGCGTGATTGCCTTCGCCCGGATTGTTCTGCGGTTGCTCGCCGACGTTGTGGGCGTGGCCGTGCTCTCGATCTGGCCGCGGCGGTCGCTCGAAGCCGAGAACTTGGTGCTTCGGCGCCAGCTCGCGCTCTTCAAGGAGCGGGGCGTGAAACCCCGGCGCATCGATGCCGCGACGCGGGCGAGCCTGGCCTTGCTGTCGCGGTTGTGCGATTGGCGCTCTTGCTTAATCGTCGTCCGTCCGGAAACGGTACTCCGCTGGCACCGAGCCGGATGGCGACTGTTCTGGCGCTGCAAGTCGCGATCGGGCCGTCCTTTGATTCCACTCGAGCTGCGTCAACTCATGCGGCGCATGGCCACCGAGAACCCGCTGTGGGGCGAGGAGAGGATTGCCAACGAATTGCTGCTGAAACTCGGGTTGCGGGTCTCATCGCGTACCGTCCGCAAGTATATGCAGAAGCGACCGCCGGGTTACCCACGCGGCGATCAGCGCTGGTCGACCTTTCTCCGGAACCACGCCAAGGCAATTGTCGCGTGCGACTTTGACAGCATGTTCGCGAGGAACCTGGACGCATCGATCAAGAATCTCGGGGTAACCGTGCTCAGGTCACCGCCGCACAGCCAGAAGGCCAACGCAATCTGCGAGCGGGTGATCGGCACGATGCGACGTGGGTGCTTGGAATGGTTGATTCCGCTATCGGAGTCACACCTGCGATCGATCCTGAAGTCGTGGGTGGGTCATTACAACCATGGGCGCCCGCACATGGCACTCGGTCCGGACGTACCGGACCTCCATCAGGGATCGTGCAGTCTGCGATTGAACTATCCCTGCATCGCATGGGCGAGCGGTTCGTAGTGCGCGCCAGATCGCTGCTGGGTGGCTTGCATCACGAATATTTTCTGGCGCCCGCAACGGCCTGATGGAGTATTTGCGGAGGACAGCCCAGCCACCCGCGACGAGCGCCGGGTCAGAAGCGATAACGGAGGCCGACGCCGAACAGCCACGGGTTGATGTCGAGCGAACTCACGTTGCCGCCGGTCGCGTTCAGGCGTATGTCGTTGCTGATCCACAGGTACTTGACGTCGGCGTTGAAGTACCAGCTCCGATCTAATTGGTAGTCGAAGCCCGCCTGCAGCGCGCCGCCCCAGCTGTCATGGTCGACGGATGCCCCGTTGTTGTTGCCCAGATTGGTGTCGTTGAAATACGTGTAGTTGAACCCGCCGCCGACGTACGGCTTCCAAGCGCCGAGATCGGTGAAATGGTATTGCACCGTGAACGTCACCGGCATCATCTCGAGAGCGCCGACGTTCCTGCCGTTGTAGCTGACGTCGGGCTTCGCCCAGGTGATGCTGCCCTCGACCGCGACGTTCCGCGTGAAGAAGTAGGTGCTGTCGAACTCGCCGGTCCATCGATCGTCGACATCGAGGCCCGAGAGCGAGGAACTGACGTCCGGATAGACGCCGACCACGCGCGCGCCGATCAGCCACCTACCCCACGGAGGGGCGGCGGGCGCCGCTACCGGAGCCGGTGTTGCCCCCGGTGTGATGGAAAGCGCGGCGGCCTCGATGTAGGTCGCCTGCACCTGGTCGCCCACCGCGATCCGCTTGAACTGCTCCGGATCCCTGACCGGCAGATCGACGACCCGGCCTCCAGGGCCGCGCAGCGAAATGGTCTGGCCCGCCGGGTTGACGGCGATGACGTCGGCAACGATCACGGTCTCGCGGGTGGCCGAGCCGCCCGGCCGCTGGCCGAGCTCGGCCCGCGATCCGCTCACGCTGTCGGTGCGGACCGGCCCCTCGCCGGTGCCGCCCTTCTTGAGCTCGAGCGTTAGCCTGTCGTAGTAGTCGACGACCACCATGTCGCCGACGCGCAGCTGCGGCAGGTTGCGCATCTGGTCGTCGGCGACGACGAGGAACGTGCTGCCGTCCGCGCGCCGCAGCGTCACCTGGCGCGTGGTCATGTCGATGGCGGTGACGGTCGCGGTGGCGGTCAGCACGCGCGACGCGGTCGCGGTGCCGGCCCCGGTGGCGACTGACGCGCCCCCGGTCGGCTGTGCGAGGGCAGGCACAGCGATGGCCATGGCGATGAGGGCGGCTGCAAGGGGTCGGAGTACTTTGCGTTGAGCGTGCATTTGGGCTCCTTGTGGCGATGATGACGAACGTGCTCGTCGTTGACGGCTAGGCAACGGATGGTACACCACTACTGCGTGCCGGGCGGATCTGCTCACGACCCTGCTACGGACCGGGGTTCGTTCACTTCGCCGTTCGACCTGTGACGGGTGGTTCCACCGCGTCACCTTCTAAGAACAACCTGTAGGCGAACCCGGCAAGGGCCGCGCCGATTATGGGTGCGACCCAGAACAGCCACAGTTGCTCGGTGGCCCACCCCCCGACGAAGATGGCCGGCGCAGTGCTGCGCGCTGGATTCACCGATGTGTTCGTAACAGGAATGCTGATCAAGTGGATCAGCGTAAGCGCGAGACCGATGGCGATGCCAGCGAATCCGACCGGCGCGCGATGGTGCGTCGTTCCGAGAATGACCACAAGGAACATGAACGTCATCACCACCTCGGTTACGAACGAAGCAAGCAGCGTGTATTTGCCGGGAGAGTGCTCTCCATAACCGTTCGCAGCAAATCCACCGGCCAAGCTGAAGTCGGCGTTGCCGCTCGCGATCAGGTACAGGACGGCGGCCCCCGCGATTCCGCCGGCCACTTGTGCCAGGACGTAGGCCGGAAGCTGCGCGGCAGGGAAGCGTCCGCCGGCCCACAGTCCAAGGGAAACGGCAGGATTGAAGTGACCTCCGGAAATCGGCCCGAGCGCATAGGCGCCGGTGAGGACCGTGAGCCCAAACGCGAGCGACACGCCGACAAACCCGATTCCCAGTTGTGGGAAGGCAGCCGCGAGGACTGCGCTACCGCATCCCCCGAGGACGAGCCAAAACGTTCCGACGAACTCTGCCGCGATCTTTGAAAACATCGACGATCTCCTTTATGTCTGGGGTAACGCGCGAACAGCGAAAATGCCCGCTCGCGGAGGGTCGGTCACCAAGAAGGATCAACGTGGCCCTCGTTGGGGAACCCTGACGACGCGCAATCGCCGTCGTGCGCTGGGCCGGCTTCACTGGATGGCTGCACCTGACCGTGAACGAGCTGGATCATAACGCCATTCATCGATCCAGGCGCGCAGCATAGTGCCGCTGTCCTTGGCCCCCTTGGTCACGTCGTGCCAGGCCACGAAGACGTCGCCGCTCTCGGCCACCAGGAACAGAGCGTGCATGCCGGTGCTCCGCTTCAGTGTCTCGAGCGCATGCACTGGCGTCTGCGCGATCGGGGCGCCGACATTGAGCGATGTGTTGACGCTTACCTCCGCCCCGATCCTGCGGCCCATGGCCGTGAGAAACGCGTGGACAAACGGGTCCACTCGTTCCCGCACGATCTGCACGCGACAGGTGCCATCGTAGTGTATTACCGCGGGAATCGCCTTGTAGGCTTCTGGTTTCGCCCGGCTTGTCAGCACCATGTAGTTGTAGGCATTGAATTCGTCGTCCGCTCCGCCCGGCGACAGGTTGAACCACTTCTTCGCCGCTTCGAGCGTCGCCATCGGCGCCAGCGGCCGGATCAGTTCGCGAAACTTGACCAGCTTGTTAAGCCTCTCCAGCATCTTCGGATTCGCCGGATTGGCGAGAATCGAACGATGGCCCAACGCCCGCGGACCGGTCTCGGCCGCGCCCTGAACGATGCCGACGATGCCATCCTTCGAAACGATGAACGCGAGCAGATCGGCGAGGGACTCGCGTTCACTCTTCGCGGAGATGTTGCCCAGGTGCCGATGGGCGATCTCCGGCGTGTTCGCGATCGCATGCTCGATCTCGTTCTTCGTTGGCGGCTCGCCGCAGTAGAAGGCGTGCTGGAGCGATTCGCCCGGCTTCGCCCCGCCAAGGCATGCGAAATGGTACGCCGCACCGATTGCCACACCCGCATCGCCGGGCACCGGCGGTACCCACAGATGAAGCGCGGCGTCCCTCATGCCGAGATTGCGGACATACCAGGGGGCGTCGAACTGCTCCAGGAGTCGCATGTTCGCCACGCAGTTGAGCGCGGTACCGCCGGTCATCACAAGGCGTGTGCTGCGCGTGGTCCGAATCAGATGCTGCACGATGTGGAAGAGCGCATCCTCGAAGACGAGTTGCACCGCTGCGGCCTTGTCCACGCGGTCGATCGTGATCGGAGCGTGCTCGATGTCCTCGACCCTCAGCACCGCATCCGGGTGCCACATTCCCTTGGGCAGAATCGGCTCGCCAACCATCTGAACGAGCCGCTTCGTGTAGGGCGCCGAGCAGCCGCCGCGCTGCCAGTTGGCGAGCGAGCGATTGAGAAAGATCTGGCCGTTGCTGCCGAGGACGAAAAGCTCGCGCAGCTGTCCGTAGTACGGATTGGTGAGACGGTTCGAGTCGCCCCACGCCGACGCGCCCATGTACCGGCCCTCGCTGCTCAGCAGCGGCCAGCCACCTTGCGAGGAACTCATGATGCCGTACATCATGCCCAGCGAATCCCAGAAGCTCTCGTTCCTGTACAGCAGCCGGAGCGCGCCCCGGTGGGCGAGGTAGGTCGAGATGGCGCCGTCATCGCCGGCGCCGTCGAGCACCAGCACCATCACGCGGCTCGTCGCATTTCGCGAACGGTGAGACGCCCCACGAAAACCAGGCATGATTGTCGTGATGACGCAGGTTGATCACCGGCATGCGCCTGCCGTTTGCGTTAAGGCGCCGCCCCAACCTTCTCGGCGCGCTAAACGCATCGACCACGCACCGCGCATTCATCTGCGGCGACGCCTCGCGCGTGAGCAGCCGCAGGCTGCCCGGCAGTTCCTGCACCACGCTCTCGATCGCCTTGCCGGTCCAGTGTGGATAGTCCCAACTCGCGCAGGCGGCGTGAATGTGCTCCGGCACGATATCCAGGCGCCTCAGTTGCTCGGCCAGTATCCGCACGCTCATGTCGGGATAGCGCTGGTAATGCTTCACGGCACGGAAGCGCTCCTCCTCGTGGTTGGCGATGAGCCGAATGCCTCGGGCCTTCGATGCTTCGACGAGACCGACGCCAGCGTTATGGCCTCCGGGGCCGATGCCGAGGAGGTAAACAGTCTCGCCACGTTCGAGCTTTTGCCGCATCGACGCGATGCGCTCCTGCGCGTACGCGCCTGTCGGAGAATGCAGCCGCGCCAGCGTACCAGCCAGCCGTGCCAACGGATACGTCGCTGCAAACGCGGCCGCGCCGAGACGTCGGAATCGCGGGCCGATGCTGGCGGTGCTGCTTGGACACCGTAAACGCTCCAAATGACATAAGATCAGAGACCGGGACATCCAAGGCGCATCCGTCGGAACCGAGAATGAAGACTCGTCTCGGGTTGTGCCTCCACCCGATGGCCGATTCATGTTCCGGAGCCTGGAGCCGTCGACGAAGTCGATGCACCAGGTGGAACATAAGTATTGCGCTCTATGTCCAGTCGAGCAAGGAGTGACTTATGACCAAGCAACGCATCAAGACCGCGGGCGCGAAGGTCGCAAAGGCCGCCAAGCATGCGGGGAAGAAGATAGGTGAAGCTGCCGTCGTTGTTGGTGATCTGAACGACGATGGCAAGATCGACCAGGAAGATGCGAAGATCGCCGCCGCGAAGGCTAAGGTCTTCGCAACGAAGGCGGCAGATAAAGCCGGGACTTTGATAGAGAAAGCCGGGAAGCACGACATGGTCAAGGACGCCGCAGTGGGTGCTGGCATTGGCGCCTTGGCGGCAATGCCTCTGCCGATCATTGGCCCTGCCGCAGGAGCCGCTGTCGGTGCAGTTGTCGGGGTTGTCAAGAACTTGAAGACCCCAGCCAAGTCTCCCCCGGAGCGCAGCCCAAAGCCGCGGAGGTTCTCTGCCGCCGCGTTCGCGTCGAAACGTTCCAAGAAGGGGTCCACGTCGTCCGCCACCAATACCACCCCAACACGCCCCCGAACAGGGGGCAAGTCGGGCGCGGATCAAGAGTGACGCATTCGGCCAACGTCAAGGATTCTGCCTGCTGGGGTCGGGACCGCCAACGAGGCGCGTCGGCATGATCGATGGCGCTTTTCGTCTCGGCGCGGAAATCCGCCATGGAGTCGCCTATGAGTTTGCACGACAGGTTTGATAGCGAATTGGGGCCACGCGGCACGTCCGGGCTGCTGGACGTGCTCATCCGTGCCGGACTCATCTTGGCGTTGGCCGTGCTCTGCTACCAGGTCTTCTCGCCCTTCCTGACCCTGATGGTCTGGGCCCTGATTCTGGCGGTCGCGCTCTATCCGCTGCACCAATACCTCGCGGACAGGATAGGAGGAAAGCAAGGCGTTGCAGCGACGATCCTGGTCCTCCTCGGCATCGCCTTGATCGTCGCGCCGACCGCCGTGCTGATGAACTCGCTGGGCGACTCGGTGCATCGATTGGTAATCGACGTGCAGGACAACGCGCTCGAGATCCCGGCCCCGCCCGACGCTGTCGCGACGTGGCCCCTGATCGGCGAGAAGCTTTATGCGATCTGGTCGGCGGCGTACACCGACCTGCCTGCTCTGATTCAAAGCCTGCAGCCGAAGATCGGCGACCTCACGAAAACGGCGCTCGGCATCGTCGCCGGTATCGGCGTTGGGCTGCTCCAGTTTCTCGCCGCCTTCATTATTGCCGGGATCATTATGGCCTTCGGCCAAGCCGGTGGCAGCGGCAGCGTTGCCATTTTTCAGCGCATCGCCGGTGACGCGCGCGGCGCGGAATTCGCCAAGCTGGCGACGGCAACCATACGCGCCGTCGCCGAGGGTGTGATCGGCGTTGCCTTCATTCAGGCGATCATCGTCGGCCTTTGTCTGTTGCTCGCCGGGGTGCCGTGGGCGGGCGCGCTGGCGATGGTCGTTCTGGTACTCGGGATTGCCCAGGTGCCCGCGCTGATCGTCACCTTGCCGGCCATCGGCTACATCTGGTGGAGCGGCGATTACGGGAATGTCGAGGCGATCATCTACACCGTGCTGCTCTTCGTCTCGGGAATGGCCGACAACGTTCTCAAGCCATTGATGCTCGGCCGCGGCGTCGACGCGCCGATGCCGATCATCCTGCTCGGCGCACTCGGCGGCATGGCGGCCGCGGGGATTCTCGGAATGTTCGTCGGTGCGACGCTGCTGGCGTTGGGCTACCAGATCTTCATGGGCTGGGTATCGGTCCGCAGCGAGGCGGAGGCGCCCGGGCAGGAGCAAGACAAACCGACGTGATCCCGACGTTCGTGCGACGTGACGGTGGTGTCGATGGCCGGCCGTGGGCAGATGATCAAGTCGCAGCGGTCGGCACTTGTCCGTGGAATCCGATATGCGCCTCGATGCGCCTCGACAAACGGCCGGGCAAGCTTCAGCAACGAATCCTACACTGGGGTTGGCCGGTCGCCGCATTCACGCTCATGGCGCTTCTCGGCGCCTGGTTCCTGCAGAGCACGATCCCGCGGCACATCGTACTCGCCTCCGGACTCAAGGACGGGCTTTATCACCAGTACGCGCAACGCTACAAGGACCTTCTGGCACGCGATGGGGTGAGCGTCGAAGAGCGTTTGACCGGTGGTGCGGATGAAAATGAGCGACTTCTGCACGATTCGAAATCAGGCGTGGATGTCGCCTTCATGCGCGGCGGTGTCGTAAGAATAGATACTATGTAGGGCCGTCCCAAGTTGGCCCCCTTGAGTTAAGACGAGAGTTCGACCCACTCGTTTGACGAAAGGCGTATCGACATGAACGCACCTGAAACAGCCTACCAGGGAAGGATACGGTAGCCGTCGGACCGTTGTACATGGCGTTCGAGCTGAGTGACAAGAAATGGTTACTGGTTGTGAGCGACGGTGCGCGGGGTCAAGCACGTGGGCGGGCGTGACTGGGGCAAGTGGTGGACGCGCCACGGGCCGGAGCTGCCGGCGGCGTTGCATGCGGGGATCGAACGCGAGATGACGCGTCTGGTGTTGGTCAAGGCGCAGATCAAGACGCTCGAAGCGCAACAATGCACCGAGGTTGCCACCGGCCTGCAACCGCAGGTGGCGCAACTGATTCGAACGCGCTCGGGGCGCCGCGAGCGTCACCCGGCGCGCCCCGGAGTACTCCGCTCCGAACGGGGCGACGGCGCGAATTCGCTCAACGCGCGATCGGCAGCGTGAGTACCGTCGAAATCGGCGGCACGTCGCCCGCCTGCAGCGCGATGGCGGTTTCGAGCAGCGCGAACGTCTGCTTGGACGCGAGATCGTTGTTGTCGATGAAGAACCAGTGGTTGCGGTGGAAGACGCGCACATAGGCGTTGGCGGGCCACGCTTCGCTCGAGGCGATCCGCATGATGCCGTTCAGAAGGGGCGTCCATTCGGCGGGTTGGCCGGTGGAATCGCGCAGTACGGGGACGAAGCCGCTGCCGAGGTCGCCTGCGGGCACTTCGATCCCCTTGCTTACGAACCGCATCGCGGCGAGGATCGACCGGGGCTTGACGGCGATGTTGCGGCCGCCGCCGCCGGTCGCCGCGGCCGCCAGCCGGTAGGTGAGGTTCGACGGGTCGAGGGAGAGCTTGCGGATCAGTTCCTGCACGTCGGTGCGCGCCGCGGCGGCCTTGTCGATCTGCAGCGACAGCACGACGTCGCCGCGCGCGTCCTGCGGCGAGGCGCCGGCGTCGAGGCCAAGCAGCAGCAAGCCCTGCTCCTCCAGCCGATCGAGGATCTCGACGATATGCCTGAACTCGCTGTTCTCGGGAAGTGCGTCGGGCGCGAACTGGGTGGCGGCCGGCGCGTTGGACACGCCGTTGATGCTGTCGACCAGCGCGAGGAGCACGTCGCGCAGGTCCCAGCCCGCTGTGCGCAACAGCGCGAGCGTGCGCATGTCGACGGGACGCAGGAGCTGCCGCGCGAGCTTCTCGCCGGTCAGCGGCTGGAACACGAACGACGGTGTCTGCGAATAGCTGATCCCCGGATTGATGAGCGTGTTCGTGGACAGCCCGATGCCCGCCGGCACGGTGTTGGCGAACACGTTGAGGCTGCCCGCCATCGTCGCGCTCGTCGACACACTGCTGATCTCGAGAAAATAGGGCGAGCTGGCGTAGCGAAGGCGTACGATGTTGCGCAGCAGTTGCTCGGCATTGGTGATCTGCGCGGTCTCGTTGAACTGTTCCCTGGCGTCACGCAGAACAGTTCCCGAAATGGACGCGCAACCCGCTGCCGCCGCTGCGAGCGCGACGGCAAGCCAGAGCGACAGACGGCGGACAGCGATGAATGCGTTTTCCACTGCGATTGCGATGTTACCCGAGATACCCGGGGCGCCGGGATCGCGTCCGTCGGAAGGCCCACTGCGGACTGCCGACGACGCGGGTTCGCACGGTGGATAATGTCGGGCGCCCGCGATTCGCGACGTAGTGCCGATAACGCCCAGGGGAGGACATTCGTTCGATGGAAGATGCGGGATGAACCCAGGTGGGCGACGGATTCCGGGTCGGCGCGCGTCGCCGTGAACCGGGACTGGAGATTGGCGGCGCCATCCGGTCCGGGCGCCCCCACGAGGCTCGCCGCCGGATAGGCGGATTGGCTGTTCCAGTACAGATCGAACTCGTTCGACACATCGCGCACCGCCGGGCCCACGGCGATCACATCCCGGTCGGCGAACACGACACTGCTTCCCGCGCCGAAGTACTCGTTGCCGATGTTGCGTCCGCCGACGATGGTCACCTGGTTGTCGGCGGTGAACGACTTGTTGTGCATGCGATGGTTCACCCGCGTGAAGTCGGTCAGGAAATTGAGCGTGCGGGCGTCGCGCTGGACGACCGGATTGTAGAGGCGCACCTCGATGTTCGGGTGTGCGTCGAGCGCAGCGATGGTGGGGTCGAGGCCGCTCGTGTTGTGGTCGTCGAGCAACAGCCGCACGCGCACCCCCTATCGGCTGCCTGCCAAAGCGCCTCGAACATCAGATAGCCGACCTGGTCGTCATGCCAGATGTAGTACGCACATCGAGCGACTTTTCCGCGGCAGCGGCGAGCGCCACGCGCGCGGCGAAGGCGTCGAGGGGCTCGGGAAGCGCATGGATCCCGGCCTTACCCGGATTCGCGGCGACATGCGGCGTGACCGCGCGACCAAGTCGCGTTGCCTCCGTGTCGGAGAGCGCGGAAGTCTCGGTTCGTCCTTCCGGCGGGGGCAGGCCGCGCAGCCCGTGATGCGCGCCGCAAGCGCGGCGACCAGCATCACCAGCACGCAGCCCTTCATCGAGCTGCTGTCCAATGCGTTCTGTCCGTGCCGCTTCGCGGCATCGATGTGCGCGGTCGTGCGCGTTAACCCGAGCGCCTTGCTGCGGTAGTCCATCCTTAGCCACCCTCGATTCGGCCGAATGCAATTATCCTACTTGCATACCTCGGTCAACGATCGATCGGCCGGAGGATGTTGCTGCCTACCAGGCGAAATAGTGGCTACGGTTCCGGCCATGCTATGGTTGACGGCGGGGATCACGACGGCCTCTCCCTCCGCCGAGCGAAACGATGGTCGCTCGTGGGTCGCGCCACGGGATCTCCGGTCCGCATCTTCCGAATTGCTCGATGCTCATCCCGTTTCAATGGATCGGTCTGTTCGCGATGGTGACGGTATTCGCCGTCATGTTCGCGCTGGGGTTGATGCTCGGGCGCGAGCAGATCGCAGCGGCGCTGCAGCGCCGCGTCGTGCTGGCGGCGGTAGTGTTCGCGGTTGTCGTGCCCGTGCCGGCGCTCGCGGTGCTGGTGGTCAAGGTGTTCGCGCTGAAGGGGCCAGTCGCGGCAGGCATCGTGCTCATGGCCATATCGCCGGGCGCGCCGGTCGCGCTGCGGCGCGCACTGGACGCCGGTGGCGATCGCGCGTTTGCGCCCGCACTGCACCTCGCGATCGTCATGCTGGCCGTCGTTACGGTGCCGGTGACTGTCGTGATCCTCGACTGGATCTTCGCCGCCGATTTCACGGTCACGCCCTTGCATATCGGCCAGCAGGTCTTCTTCGCGCAGCTGCTCCCGTTGGCGCTGGGCGCCTCGCTACGCGCCGTTCGCCCCGCGATCGCGGCAAGACTGGAGGGACCGTTGGGGCGCGTCGGCAATGTGCTGTTGCTCGTGCTCGGAATCCTGGTGCTCGCCGACATGCGCGCCATCATTGCCGCCGTGGGCTGGACGCCGATGATCGCAGGCGTTGGAATGACCGTGTGCGCACTGGCAGTCGGTGCGGCTTTCGCCTGGCGCGAACCCGACGTGCGGCCCGCCGCAGCCATTGCGGCGGCGATGCGCAACCCGGGACTCGCGCTCGTGATCGCCACCGTCAATCGCACGCCGCCCGACGTCACGGCCGCTGTGATCGGCTATGCGCTCGGATTGGGCGTGACGATCGTTGCATTCCTGCAATGGTGGAAGCGGAGGTGATGCGCGCTATGCCCGCGGGTGCCTGCCGGGCGCATCGGTCGTCTGCGCCTCCAGTGCCTGGTAGCGTTCGATCGCGGCGCGCGCGTTGAACAACATCCGCTCGCGGCCAAGTCGCTCGTCCAGGCCGGCATGGCGCACGACCTCGAGAACACCGGGGTTGAGCCCCACCAGCCATACCACGGCGCCGCGTTCGGTCGCGCGCTTCTCGCCCTCCATCAGCGCCTGCAACGCCGAGAACTCGATATCGGGCACCCGGCTCATGTCGATCGCCAGGACGCGGGGCTTGTGCTGCGTGACCAGCGCGCTGATCTGCTCGGCCACGTCCTGCGCGTTGACGAAGAACAGGCGCCCCTCCGGCCGCACGATCAGCAGGCCCTCGAAGGTCTCGTCGTCGGGATGTTCGGGCGACAGTGGCCGCAGCACGTCGGCACCGCGCTTGCGGCCGATGACCGACACCCGCGGATGGGCGGTCTGACTCGACAGGCCGATCAGCGACACGACGATCGCCACCACGATGCCCTGCAGCGTGCCGAAGATCAGCACGCCGAGCGCGGCGATCATCGCCCAGCGAAACTCCATCGTTCGCACCTTGCGGATGGCGAGGAATTCCACCGGCTGGATCAGCCCGACCGAGTAGACGATGACGATCGCCGCGAGCGTGGCGTTCGGCAGCAGGCCCAGAATCGGTGCGAGAAGCAGCATCGTCGCCACCGCGGTGCCCGCGGTCACCAGCGACGCCTTCTGCGACCGCCCGCCCGCGGAGCGCACGACCGCGGTCTGCGACGTGCCGCCGCCGGCCGGCATCGCGCCGAGCAGCGCGCCGCCGACATTGGCGGCTCCCGTGGCGATCAGCTCGCGGTTCGCATCGATCGGAGGGTCCGTCGGGCGCGCGAAGGCGCGACCCGCCGCAATCGTTTCCGTGAAGCTCATCAGCGCGATGCCGAGCGCGCCCGGCACCAGCTGCTCGATCAGCGCGAGATCCGGCAACGTGAGCGACGGGAATCCTTGCGGAATCAGGCCGACCGTCGAGACCCCCAGCTTCTGCAGACCGAAGAACCACGCCGCGGCGATGCCGCCGCCGACCGCGACCAGCGGCGCCGGAGAATGCGGCCACAGGCGCTCCATGCCGATCAGTACGGTGAAGGTCGCTGCGGCCACCGCAAGCGTCATCAGCGAGGTCTCGGGGACGCTGATGCACGACGCTGAGGACGTCATGGAAGAAGCCTTGCTTCGTGATGTGAATTCCCAGGAGCTTCGGCACCTGATCGAGCACGATCACGAGGCCGATGCCTGCCTTGAACCCGGTCAGCACCGGTGCGGAAATGAAGTTGGCGACGAACCCCAGACGCAGCAGCCTCGCCAGGAGCAGCATCGCACCGACCAATACGGTCAGCGTGGCCGTCGCGGTGACGAGCTTCGCCGCGTCGCCGTCGGGCACCGCCAGGCCGAGCTCCGTGCCGGCCAGGATCGCCAGGGTCGTGGTGGAGCTGACGCTGAGCACGCGCGACGAGCCGAGCAGCGCGTAGATCACCATCGGGATGAAGGCGGTATAAAGACCAACGGCGACGGGCAATCCGGCTACCGTCGCGTAGGCCATCGCCTTGGGCAGCACGACCGCGGCGGCCGTGAGACCGGCGATGATGTCGAAGCGAAGTGCCGCACTGCCGGGCTTGGTTGTCTCGGCCCCTTTCGCGTGCTGATTCATAGAGACTTCTCCGTCGTTTCTTGCGCGAGTTTGTTGACAGTCATAATGTTCCGCAGCCGGCTGCGGAATTGGGCTTGATTGTAGCCCTGGCGTGATGGCTCACCCTCCGCCGCGCACGCGCGTTGCGTTGCGCGTCGACGCAAGGGCGGTCAGAATCCCGGAACGCAACGGGGGTGTCCGATTGATCAATGCAGAGGCGGGTGAATGGCAGTGAGTGGCGAGAACGTCATCGAAAACGAGGTTCGCGAGCCGATATTGAGCCCCGTGGACCGGGTATCGGAGTTGCTCTTCGGTTTGTTCATGGCGCTCACCTTCGTGGGCGCCGTGTCCGTGGCGGAGGGCGGGCGCGAGGAAATACGGGCGATGTTCGCGGCTGCCCTGGGCTGCAACCTCGCCTGGGGGCTCGTCGATGCGGTCATGTACCTGGTTCGCACGGTGACGGATCGCGGCCGATCGCTCACACTCGTCCGCTCCGTACGGGCTGCGCCGGATGCGCAGACCGGACGCAGGCTCATCGAGCGTTCCCTGTCGCGGGGGATGGCGGGTCTCGTCTCGTCAGCGGAAATCGAGGCGATTCGCGGGAGAATCGTCGCGCTGTCCTCCGCTCCGGAGCGACCGACCCTGAAACGAGATGATCTGCTCGCATCACTGGCGATATTCCTGATCGTGGTCGCGTCCACCTTTCCCGTCGTGCTGCCCTTCCTGTTGCTCCAGGATGTCGCGACGGCGAAAACCCTGTCTCGCGCCATCGCGCTCGCCATGCTGTTCTTCGGGGGGCTCGCGCTCGGGCGCTACGCAGGCTACGGCAGCTGGAAAGTCGGGTTCATGATGGTGGGGCTGGGCACGGCGCTCGTGATCGCGATCAACGCGCTCGGCGGATGAAGGCCGCGCTGCGAGCCGTCGCCGCGCTGGCGGCCGTCGTGGCCACGACGGCACTCGCCGGCGAGGACGACCGCAGCGGGCGCCGCGCTTCCCCGGCCGCGAAACCCTCGTGGGAGTTCGCGCTTACCGCGTACCCCACGATCGTTCGCGGCGGCGACAACTACACGTCCGCCATCGCGGTAGCGGACCGCGGCCCGCTGCACCTCGAGGCCCGATACAACTACGAGTCGGTTGGTGCGCGCTCGGTGTTTGTCGGGTGGACGTTTTCCGGCGGAGAAGAGATCACTTGGGAACTGACGCCCCTGCTCGGCGGCGCCTGGGGCACGACCCAGGCTTTCGTGCCCGGGTTGGAAGCGAGCGTTGCCTGGGGGCGGCTCGACTTCTACATCGAGGCGGAATACGTGAGCGACGCGAATGAACGGAGCGACAGTTACGCGTACGCCTGGAGCGAGCTGGGCTTCCGTCCGGTCGAGTGGCTGCGCCTCGGGATTGCCGGCCAGCGCACCCGGGTCTACGGCGGTGAGCGCGACATCCAGCGCGGGCCGTTCGCGCAGGTGACGTGGGACCGCTTCACCATCGGCGGCTACTGGTTCAACCCGGGGTCGAGCGACCAGGTCTTCATCGGATTGATCAGCGCGACGTTCTGAGCACCGCCTCCGCGAAACGCAGTCATTGACCGCAGCAGGCAAACCCAAAATACTCCACTTCGTGCGGCGGGATCCTCCCGCCGCCTCGTCGAGAACCCATTATGAAAATGGAAATTACGCGCACCACGCTTGCCGTGCTATCGATCGGCGGGCTCATCGCCGCGTCGTTCTGGATCATGCGGCCGTTCCTGGTCGCGCTGATCTGGGCAACGATGATCGTCGTCGCCACATGGCCGGTGCTGCTCGCGCTGGAACGCGGGCTGCACGGCAGGCGCGGGCTCGCCATCACGATCATGACGCTCCTGATGCTGCTGGTGTTCGTGCTGCCGTTTTGGGTCGCCATCAGCACGCTGGCGGACTACTCGGACGAGGTCGGGTCGTGGACGATGTCGCTGCAGCACGTGACCATTCCGCCGCCGCCGGCGTTCGTCGAAGACATTCCCATCGTCGGCGCCAAGGTGGCCGCGGCTTGGCGCGACACGGCGAGCGAAGGGTGGGGCGGGCTCGTCGCGAAGCTGCAGCCCTACGTTGCCCGGGTCCTCAGCTGGGTGGCGGCCGAGGCGGGCAGCATCGGAATGCTGGTCGTGCAGATCATGCTGACGATCGTCATCACCGCGGTCACGTATGCCAACGGGGAAGCGTTCGCGTCCGGCGTGCGGCGGTTCGGCCGCCGGCTCGCGGGCGCGCACGGCGAGCAGGTGATCCAGCTTGCCGGACAGGCGATCCGCGGCGTCGCGCTCGGCGTCGTCGTGACCGCGTTGGTACAGTCGCTGCTCGGCGGCCTGGGCCTCCTCGTGGTCGGCATCCCGTTCGCCGGTGTGCTGACCGTGGTGATGCTGATGCTCTGCCTCGCCCAGATCGGTCCGCTGCTGGTGCTGGGGCCGGCGGTGGTCTGGCTGTTCTGGACGGGCGACAACCTGTGGGGGATCGTGCTGCTGATCTGGTCGGCGGTCGTCGGGACGCTCGACAATTTCCTGCGGCCGTTCCTGATCAAGAAGGGCGCCGACCTGCCGCTGCTGCTGATCTTCGCCGGCGTGATCGGCGGACTGGTTTCATTCGGGCTGCTGGGCATCTTCGTCGGCCCGGTGGTCCTCGCGGTCACGTTCAAGCTGCTCCAGTCATGGGTGAACGAGACAGGAGAGGTTGCTGTCGAGACGGTCGCGGCCGCGCCTGACGCTCCGGCCGGGCCCGGCAATCGTTAGGGTAACCTCCATACCATCCTCTCCGGC
>CAWELU010000010.1:0-117894 GCA_963809965.1 uncultured beta proteobacterium | reverse complement strand
CTTGGCCGGTAGATGACACGCGGGACACAACGCGCGACGGCTGACGATCTTTGCCGCTCGCGGCATAGTGTCGAAGCTCGGCCTGACTGCCGTGATGGCGATGCCTCTCGGAAACGCGATGGCTGCAACACTCGATATCTTCCACGCCGACTCGCTGGCCGGCTCGATGCGCGAGCTGAAGCGCGCGTTCGAGACGCGGCATCTCGGTATGACGATCAACCTGACGTCGGGTGTCTCTCGCGAGCTCGCCGGCCGCATCCTCAAGGGCGAGGCCTGCGACGTCTTCGCGCCTTCGTCGCCCGCAGTCGTCGACCAGGACCTGATGAACAAGAAGGTTGCCGGCTCCGACCGGGACGCCGCCACTTGGTACGTCGTGTTCTCGGCCAATGAGATGGTCGTGATCACCGCCAAGGGCAATCCGCTCGGGATCAGGAAAATCGGCGATCTCGCCCATCCCGACGTAAAGTTCGCGCGCGTCACAGGCGAGAAGGACCTCGCGACCGGCCGCACGATCGAGTTCGTCAAGCGTGCCGCGGCGCTGGAAGGCACGCCGGAGCTCGCGCAGTCGATCGTGGACCGGGGATTCGCCGATCCGGCGAACCCGGCCGGCGTCCCCGACGTCGTCAACGCCGTCCGCGACGGGCGGGCAGGCGCGGCAATCGTCTACTATTCCGCGGCGGTCGCCGCGCGCAACGATGTCGACGTCGTCCGCTTTCCCGACAGCGTCAACATGAGCGAGGCGATCCGCAACGCGGCCACCGTCACTGGCACGGCGCGCAACCCGAACGAAGCGCTCGAGTTCGTCGTGTTCCTGCTCTCCCCCGACGCGCGCCGGATCCTGCAGGACACTGGCCAGCCACCGGTGGTGCCGGCGATTCGTTTCGGCGCCGTGCCGGGCGACCTTCGCTGAAACAGTTAACGGGGCGAAGTCCGCTGAAGTAGCAACCGCGGTATCGGCCACCGTGACCAACGCTACCGATCCAGTCGACGAGGCACGCCGAGGGTGGGATTCTGATTTCGTACGCTTTGCATCGACGCCGTCCAACGCCATTGTCGACAAACTGAAAGCGTTTCTTGCTGGCGCGTCGATTGAGCAGATCCGAGCTTGGGACGATTCGATCCCGCGTTTGCAGACCGAAGTTGCGCAAGTGCGCGAGGTCCGCCAGGAAGCGGCCCGCTATACGGCCATACTGGAGTATGAGTTGCCGCTGGAATCGCGGCGGGCCGATGCGATCTTTCTGCTTGCGCAGTGCGTGGTCGTCATCGAGCTCAAAGGCAAGGTGCGGCCATCGGACGCCGATATCGATCAGGCGCATGCGTACGCCCGCGATCTGCGTTGCTACCATGCCGAGTGCGAAAGCCGCGAGGTGCACGCGTTGCTGGTCCCGACCAGCGCACGCGGAGATTCTGGTTACCTGCGCGGTGTCCGGATCTGTGGACCCGATGCGCTGGACCAAGTGGTCCGTGAGTACGACGAACGGGGCGAGGGTGAGATCCTTGATCCGCGCCGATTTCTTTCGAGCGACGCCTACCGTCCGCTCCCGACACTTGTTGCGGCTGCACGCGAGCTATTCACCAAAGGAACGCTGCGCCGGATAAAGCGCGCGGCCGCAGCCACGGATGATGCAGTCAACGCGATATCGACCATCGTCCACGAGGCAGCGAGGACGCGCAGGCGGCACCTCATCTTGCTTACCGGCGTTCCCGGCGCTGGAAAGACGTTGGTCGGATTGCGTCTTGTGCATTCGCACTTCATCGACGATCTGGTCGTGCCGCGAGCCGGCGGGAAGCCGACATCGCCTGCAGTCTTCCTGTCGGGCAATGGCCCGTTGGTCGAGGTTCTGCAATACGAACTGCGCGACGCGGGTGGTGGCGGGCGCACCTTCGTCCGCGACGTCAAGAATTACGTGAGGCATCACAACACCTCGGCAAAGCGGATACCTACCGAGCATGTGCTGGTCTACGACGAAGCGCAACGGGCCTACGATGCGGCGATGGTTGCCGTAAAGCATCCTGAAATGGCGCAGAACGCAAAATCCGAACCGGAGCTCTTCGTCGAGTTTGCCGAGCGAATCCCGGAATGGTGCGTGGTCGTTGGGTTAATCGGCGGCGGTCAAGAAATCCATACCGGCGAGGAGGCTGGAACTGTGCAGTGGGCAAACGCGGTCACTGCATCGCCGGGCGCTTCGGAATGGGTCGTTCACGGACCGCACGCGATGGTCGAGACGTTCACGCGAGTTACGTATCGCAGTGATCCGACGCTGAACCTAGACAAGAGTCTGCGATCGCATCTCTCGTTCCGGGTTCACGAGTTTGTCGCCGGATTGGTGGCGTTCCATCCCGCGCAGGCTGATGCGCAGACAAGGCTGGCGAAGATCCTGGAGGAGGAAGGACACGACCTGCGGATCACACGCGATCTCGGTATCGCCAAGTCCTACCTGCGTGAACGCTATGCGGAAAACCCGGAAGCGCGGTTTGGCCTTGTCGCATCGAGCCGCGATCGTGATCTCGAGCGCTTCGGCGTTCCAAACGATTACCAATCGACGAAACGAATGCGCAACGGTCCCTGGTACGGCGACGACGAGTCGGCAGAGGGCGGTCGCTCTTGTCGTCACCTGCGCGAATGCGTGACTGAGTTCGGTGCGCAGGGGCTCGAACTCGACGCTGTGTTGCTGGCATGGGGAACGGATTTCAAGCGCAAAGGCGAGGGCTGGAACACGGACCGGGCCCGAGGCTACAAACGCGGCGGGGCCAGTCGTACGGAATCCCTGGCAGCTTCGCGCAAACGCGTATCGGTGCTGCTCACTCGGGCGCGCGATGCGACAGTGGTCTTCGTGCCGCCGCTGCTGGAACTCGACGACACGTTTCACTACCTTGCAGCTAGCGGATTTCGCGCCCTCTCAGGAATAACCGAATCGCATCGCAACCTATGATCGAGCGGTTGGTGAACCGATGTCGCGATCAGTCCCAGGAGAGTGCTCCTCCTGTTTGATACTCGGTAACTCTCGTCTCGAAGAAGTTCTTCTCCTTCTTGAGATCGATCATCTCGGCCATCCACGGGAACGGATTGTCGGCCTTGTCGAACAACGCGTCGACGCCGATCTGCTGGCAGCGGCGGTTGGCGATGAAGCGCAGGTACTCCTTGAACATCGTCGCGTTGAGTCCCAGCACGCCACGCGGCATCGTGTCCTCGGCATACGCATACTCGAGGTCCACTCCCTTTTTCATCAGCGTGCGGATGTCCTCGCGGAACTCGGTGGTCCACAGGTGCGGGTTCTCGAGCTTGATCGTGTTGATGAGGTCGATGCCGAAGTTGCAGTGCATGCTCTCGTCGCGCAGGATGTACTGGTACTGCTCGGACGAGCCGGTCATCTTGTTCTGGCGGCCCATCGCGAGGATCTGCACGAACCCGACGTAGAAGAAAAGCCCCTCCATGATGCAGGCGAAGACGATCAGGCTCTTCAGGAGCTTCTGGTCGGCCTCCGGCGTGCCGGTCCGGAACAGCGGGTTGGTGAGCACGTCGATGTAGGGGATCAGGAACTCGTCCTTGTCGCGGATCGACTTGATCTCGTGGTAGGCGTTGAAGATCTCCGCCTCGTCCAGCCCCAGGCTCTCGACGATGTACTGGTAGGCGTGCGTGTGGATCGCCTCCTCGAACGCCTGGCGCAGCAGGTACTGCC
Source organism: uncultured beta proteobacterium (assembly GCA_963809965.1). GTDB lineage: Bacteria > Pseudomonadota > Gammaproteobacteria > Burkholderiales > Casimicrobiaceae > CAIWHR01. The sequence continues at coordinate 114,214 of CAWELU010000010.1, read as the reverse complement.
GGCACTCGGGCGCGCTGATGTGGCGATAGGTGCCGAGCACGATGTTGTTCGCGGCGAGGCTGTCGGCGGTGACGAAGAAGCCGAGGTTGCGCTTGACGATCAGGCGCTCGTCGTCGGTGAGCCCGTCCGGGTTCTTCCACAGCTCGATGTCGCGCTGCATGTTGACTTCCTGCGGCATCCAGTGGTTGGCGCAGGCGGCGAGGTACTTGTCCCAGGCCCAGCGGTACTTGAACGGCACGAGCTGGTTGACGTCGGACGAGCCGTTGATGACGCGCTTGTCCTCGATGCGCACGCGGCGGAAGCCGTTCTCCATCGCCTGCCGCTCGACGCCCAGGTCGTGCACGGGTTCCCGCGACAGGATGCCGCCCCCGATCTTGCCGATGGTTTGCGCACGGATCGTTTCTGGCGTCGCCGCACCGACGAGCGGCGGCAAGGGCGGGGCGATGATGTCGTCGTCGAAGCTCAGCATGCGATGTTCTCCTGTGATCAATGCATCGCGCTCAATTTGTCGTACAGATAATCGGCCGCAAAATCCACACCATGGTGCCAGGCGATCGTGGCGAGCCCGTAGTCCAGATAGAACTCGGCGAAGCGCCGGCGGTCACGCAACGGCTCGAAATTTTCGCCGTACAGATCATCCGCGAGGTCGACCACTCCTTTGCGTCCATCGTTGAATTCCAGCCAGATCTTGTAGTCTCCGAGATAACGTGCCTGCGTCACATGTCGCTGTACGTGCTCGTAACGGGCCAACGCATCCTCCACAGGGCAGGTTGACGAACGCACCGCGCGCGATCCGAACGGCACGCTTTCTTCGCGTGTCGCGCGCCGCCTGCGGCCACCAGACGCGGACCGGTCGCCCGGCCCGCGCATGCTGCTCCCTAGTCGGCCCCGTCGGGCTCCGCCAGCAACTCCTGGCGCTGCGGGGACAATCCGGTGTACTGCTGGGAATCGGCGTCGACATCGCGGCCGTCGTACGCTGACGGCACGCTGGAGGCCGGCCAGCGCCAGTGGCGTCGGCCGGCCCTGTCGGTGTACGACTCCCACCGGTCGGTTTTTGCGTTCATCGCTTGCCCTCCTGTCCGGGTTTGCGGGGTTCGCTGCTATTTCCTCGCGCGGGTCCCGTCTGTCACTGCCTGCGGGACTGCCGCGTGTGCTGCTGTTGCGAAGCTTCGTACGTCGCGCCGCGCGCTATTGGCACGCTTCGCAGGTCGGATCGTCGATCGCGCAATACTTGGGCTCGGGCTCGCCTGCTTTCGACGCTGCCTTCGCCGATCCTGCGGCCAGATGTCCGCCGCCGGTGGGCACGGCGTTCAATTCGCCACCCTGGCCCGTGGACTTTTCGGCGGACGTCGCGGCCAGCGTGCGCAGGTAGTACGTTGTCTTGAGACCGCAAACCCAGGCGAGCTTGTAGGTCTCGTCGAGCTTCTTGCCGGAGGCCCCGGCCATGTAGATGTTGAGGCTCTGCGCCTGATCGATCCATTTCTGGCGCCGCGCGCCGGCTTCGACGATCCACCTGGGCTCGACCTCGAACGCCGTGGCGTAAAGCCTGCGGAGCTCCGCCGGAACGCGATCGATCTTCGCGAGCGAGCCGTCGAAGTACTTGAGGTCGGAGACCATCACCTCGTCCCACAGGTTCTGCTTCTTCAACTCGGCGACGAGATGCTCGTTGACGACGGTGAACTCGCCCGACAGGTTCGACTTCACGTAGATGTTCTGGTACTCGGGCTCGATCGAGGCGCCGACGCCGACGATGTTGGAGATGGTCGCGGTGGGCGCGATCGCGACGCAGTTGGAGTTGCGCATGCCGTGGATGCGGATGCGGGAGCGCAGGGCGTCCCAGTCCATCGACGACGAATCGTCGATGTCGACGTAGCCGCCCCGCTCCTCACGCAGCAGCTGCAGGGTGTCCTGCGGAAGGATGCCGCGGTCCCACAGGCTGCCCTTGTACGACGAGTAGCGGCCGCGTTCCTCCGCGAGCTCGGTCGAAGCCTGGTAGGCGTAATAGCAGACCGCTTCCATCGACGTGTCCGCGAATTTCATCGCCGCATCGGAGGCATACGGCGTGTGGAGCAGATGGAGGCAATCCTGGAAGCCCATGATGCCGAGCCCGACCGGACGATGCTTGAGGTTAGAGTTGCGCGCCTTCGCGACCGCGTAGTAGTTGATGTCGATCACGTTGTCGAGCATCCGCATCGCGGTGCGGATCGTGGCCTGCAGCTTCAGGTGGTCGAGTTCCCAGCCGGCGCCCGCCTTCTTCATGTGGTTCAGCAAATTGACCGAGCCCAGATTGCACACCGCGATCTCGGAATCGCTGGTGTTGAGGGTGATCTCGGTGCACAGGTTCGAGCTGTGCACCGTGCCCACGTGCTGCTGGGGCGAGCGGACGTTGCACGCGTCCTTGAACGTGATCCACGGGTGACCCGTTTCGAACAGCATCGACAGCATCTTGCGCCAGAGCTGAACCGCGGGAATCCGCTTGTGGAGCTTCAGCTCGCCGCGGGCCGCCCGCTCCTCGTGGCGCGTGTAGGCTTCCTCGAACGCGTGGCCCCACTTGTCGTGCAGATCCGGCGCGTCCGAAGGCGAGAACAGCGTCCAGTCGCCGCCTTCCATCACCCGCTTCATGAAGAGATCCGGGATCCAGTTCGCCGTGTTCATGTCGTGCGTGCGGCGCCGGTCATCGCCCGTGTTCTTCCGCAGCTCCAGGAACTCCTCGATGTCGAGGTGCCAGGTTTCGAGGTAGGTGCAGACCGCACCCTTGCGCTTCCCGCCCTGATTGACCGCGACCGCGGTGTCGTTGACCACCTTGAGGAACGGCACCACGCCCTGGCTCTTGCCGTTGGTGCCCTTGATGTGCGAGCCCATGGCGCGGACGTTGGTCCAGTCGTTGCCGAGCCCGCCGGCGAACTTGGACAGCAGCGCGTTCTCCTTGATCGCCTCGTAGATGCCGTCGAGGTCGTCAGCCACCGTCGTCAGGTAGCACGACGAGAGCTGCGAGCGATGCGTGCCGGAGTTGAAGAGCGTGGGCGTCGAGCTCATGAAGTCGAACGTCGAGAGCACGTTGTAGAACTCGATCGCGCGCGTCTCGCGGTCCACCTCGTTCAGGGCCAGGCCCATCGCGACCCGCATGAAGAAGCACTGCGGCAGCTCGAAGCGGCGCCCGCCGACGTACTGGTCGACGAGAAGGTACCGGTCGTAGAGCGTTTGCAGCCCGAGATAGCCGAACTTGAGATCGCGCTCGGGCTCCAAGGCCGCGCCGAGCTTCTGCATGTCGTACTGGAGCAGCGACTCGTTCAGGAGGCCGATCTTCACCCCGTGCCGGACGAACTGCGGGAAATACTCGGCGTACGTCGTCGCCATCTCCTGCTGGTTCGCCTCGACGCCCATCGCCTCGTGGCGCAGCGAATCCAGCAGCAGCCGCGCGGTGACGAAGCTGTACGCCGGATCCTTCTCGATCAGCGTGCGCGCGGCCAGCACCACGCACTTGCGCACCTCGTCCATCGGCACGCCGTTGTAGAGGTCCTTCAACGTGGCCTTGAGGATGCGGTCCGGATCGACATCGGCGAGCCCCGCGCAGGATTCCTTGACCAGTGCGGTGAGCCGGTTGAGGTCGAGCGGCCTCGATACCCCGTTGTCGACGACGCTGATCGTGACGCGCTCGGGCTTGCCGGCCTTCTGCGCCTTTTCGTGCGCGCGCTCCTGCGAGCGGCGCTCGCGATAGAGCACATACGCGCGCGCGACTTCGTGTTCGCCGCCGCGCATCAGCGCGAGCTCGACTTGGTCCTGGATTTCCTCGATGTGGATGGCGCCGCCTTCGGGCTTGCGCTTCATCAGCGCGGCCACGACCGCATCGGTGAGCTTCGTGACCTCTTCGCGCACGCGCGCACTGGCCGCCCCCTGGCCGCCGTTGACGGCGAGGAACGCCTTGGTCATCGCGATGGTGATCTTGGCCGGCTCGAACCCGACCACGGCTCCATTGCGGCGGATCACCTTGTATTGGGCGAAGCGCGGGTCGGCGGGCGTCATGGCGCTTCCAGGTTCGCCCACCAGAAGGTCGCGTGCGGGCAGGGACGTCGTGGCGGCGGAAGCGCTCGGCTGATGCATCGGATCTTCTCCTGTCGATATCTTGTCGTCACCGGCGCGATGGGTGGCGGCCGGCTCCGTTTCGCGCAAGGCGATACAGAGGCCGGGAAGGCCAAGGACGCGCTCGTGTTGCCCCGTGGGAGTCCCGCCGGCGGGCCGCTTTGCGGCCGGGCGGGCTCCGGATTCTTATTGTGAATCAAAATCTACTATATCTTGTGTTCAAGTGCCTGCTGAGCACAAAGCATAGTGGGGAGTACCGGGCTTGGCAAGGTCTTTTTGATCCACACTAAGGAGCGCAGAAAACGATAAGCAAAACAGTCTTCTGCGGGCTCGATCCGGCGCCGTCCCGATGCTTTCCACCGGCAATCCACCGGCTTGTCCACAGGATGACGAGCCGACGGACGGCAGACACTTCGTTGCAGTTTCGCGACAGTCGATCCGTGACGCGCCGCAGCATCGCAATCGTCGTCCTAGCGGTCAGCTACCCGTGGGCATCTGCTCACTTGAGTAGGCGCCGCGCCGGGGCGCGCGCCACACCGATTCGCCTATCGAGCGCGTGCGGCAGCACGAAGAGCCGCGCGCCTGCAATCGCCACGATGATGTCGGGCGAGGACGCGCCGACCAACGCCAGCCCGGTCAGGCGCCCGAACGCAGGCAGCAGCGCGCGCCGGCGACCGACGACGAAGCATGGCAGTCGCGCCGACTCGTAGGTGTTGCCTGCAATGCGCACGCCCGGGTGCAGGTGGCCGCACAGCGCGTAGCCGGTGCGCGGAGCTTGCGGCACATGACACAGCAGGAACGGAGCGAGCGGATGCGGCTCGGCAACAACGTCGACATCCCAGGCCCGCGGGGGATCGCCGGCGCGCGCATCGTGATTGCCGCGCACCAGCACGACCTCGAGCGCCGGATGCGCGTCGCGCCAGCGCCGAAAGGCGGCATCGAGCGCGGCCACGCAGCCGGAGGCCGCATGCAGGAGATCGCCGAGCACAACGAGCCTTGTGGCCCGCGTGCGTTGCACCAGCGCGGCCAGGCGCGCCAGGTCGCCCGCCGTTGCGCCGCGTGGCATCGGCACGCCGCCCGCGCGGAACGCAGCGGCCTTGCCGAGATGCACGTCGGCAACGAAGAGCGTATTTGCTCGCGGCCAGTGCAATGCGCGCTCGGCAAGGAGTTCGACCGTTTCGCCGGCGATTCGGGCCGTGGCGATGCTATCGCGCGCGGTGACGTCGGTGCTCACCCCGCATCCGGCGTCGGGTGGCGGATACGGAAAGGCAGCGCTGCGCGAGGCGGGCGGCATCAGGCAGGGTCAGCGAAGGCGATGCGAATCACCGCTCGACTTCGCACCGGAAGCAAGCGAGTTCAACCCCGGTTACAACGCAACGCTCATCCCGCCGTCGATCACGAGCAACTGGCCCGTGATGTAGTTCGCGGCGGGCGAGGCGAGGAAGACCGCGAGGCCCGCGATTTCGCTCGGCTCGCCCCAGCGCCCTGCCGGCGTCCGCTTGCACACCCACGCGTTGAACTCGGTGTTGTCGATCAGCGCGCGGTTCAGCTCCGTCGCGAAGTAGCCGGGCGCGATCGCATTGACCTGGATGTTGTGCGGTGCAAGCTCGACCGCCATGCCGCGCGTGAGCTGCCGCACGCCGCCTTTGGCGGCCGTATAGGGAACGACCGTGGGACGCGCAAGCTCGCTCATCAGCGACGCCACATGGATGATCTTGCCCGACTTGCGCGCGATCATTCCCGGCAGCGCCGCCTGCGACACGACGAACGGTGCCGTCAGGTTGGTCGCGATGATGGCATCCCAGTCTTCCCGCTTGAAGTCGACCATCGGGTTGCGGCGCTGGATGCCGGCGTTGTTGATCAGGATGTCCAGCCGGCCGTGCCGCGCTTCGATGGCGGCGATGCCCGCGCGCACCGCGGCACCGTCGGTGACATCGAATACGCTCGTCGCGACGCTGAGCCCGCGATCGACGAGCGACCTGGCGGCGGCGGCAACGAATTCCTCCCTGCGGCCGTTCAGCACGACCAACGCGCCGGCCTCCGCGAGTCCCTGGACCATCGCGTACCCCAGGCCGCGATACGCGCCGGTCACGAGCGCTACTTTGCCGGTGAGGTCGAACGGATGCGCGGTCATGGCAGGCTCCCTGGCACGGTGGTCGGCCGATGATAGCCGATGCACGCCAGCGTCAGTTGTCCGCTGCGTCCGCCTCGAGCTGCGCAATCATCCGGGCGACGCGCGCCTCGAGCGCCTCGGTCGAGGATTCCTCGCGAAACATTTCGACCAACAACGGAAAGGCGAATGGCGTCGGCCGCGCCGGGCGCGTGAGCAACAGGCGGCTGCCGCGCAGACGAGCGAGTGCCGTGGCGATCCGCGGTGCCTCGAGCCGGCGCTCGAGCACCTCGCACACCGTTTGCCGCAGCAGGAGGTTCTCCGGATCGTACTCGGCGAAGACGTCGTAGAAGAGCGCCGAGGAGGCCTGCAGTTGCCGCGCCGGATGCGGCTCGCCGGGATAGCCCTGGAAGACGAGCCCGGCAATGCGCGCGATCTCGCGAAATTGCCGCCGTCCGAGCTCGGCGGCGTTCAAGCCCGCGAGCATGTCGGCCTCGACGTCCGCTGCGGCGAGCAGCTTGCCCAGTTCGCCGACCGACAACGGCACGGGAACGGGCGACAGCAGTCCGAATCCGTAGTCGCTGGCCGTGAGGCTGAACGTGCGCGGCGTCACGCGCGAGAGCCGGTACGAGAAAAGCGTGGCGAGGCCGAGATGCGCGAGCCGGCCTTCGAACGGATAGAAGAACAGACCATGGCCTTCGCGCGTGGCGATCGCTTCGACCAGCCATTCGCCGGCATCGGGCAATGCGGACCAGCGCGCCTGCAGTTCGAGTAGTGGACGCACGAGTTTCAACTCCGGCGAGGCGAAGACGCCGCGGCGCGCATCGGCGATGAGTCTCCGCGTTGCCTCGGCGAGCTGGGTCGACAGCGCCATCCGGCCTCCCGCCCAGCGGGGAACGAGCGCGGAGCGTGCCTTGGCCGGCTTGACCCAGGCCGTGAGCTCATGCACCCGCCGGAACTCGAGCACGCGGCCGGCGAAGACGAAGCAATCGCCAGGGGCCAGGCGGGCAATGAAGTCCTCTTCGACATGACCGAGCGCCTGGCCGTTCTTGAAGCGAACGGTGATCGACGACTCGGACACGATGGTGCCGATGCCGATCCGGTGCCGGCGCGCGATTCTCGGGTCGGGCACGCGCGCGATGCCGTCGTCCCCGATCACGACCCGGCGGTACTCGGGGTACGCGTTGAGGCTCGCGCCACCGTGGACCACGAAATCCAGCGCGAATTGCCACTCGGACAGCGAAATGTTCGCATAGGCGCGGGTGCCGTGAACCTCGGCCAGCAATGCGGACGGCTCGAAGCCGCCACCCAGGGCGCAGGTGACAAGATGCTGGACGAGGACGTCGAGGGGAGCGTCGAGGGGCACCCGCTTCTCGACCGCGCGCGATGCGGCTGCGTCGCGTGCGGCTGCGGCCTCGACGAGCTCCAGCGCTTGCGTCGGAACCACCGTGGCGCGCGAAACCGCGCCCGGCTGATGTCCGCTGCGCCCGGCACGCTGCAGGAGCCGGGCGACGCCTTTGGGGCTGCCGATCTGGAGCACCTGGTCGACCGGCGCGAAATCCACCCCGAGATCGAGGCTCGACGTGCATACAACCGCCCGCAATCGCCCGCCGCGGAGTCCGGCCTCGACCCAGGCGCGAACCTGCCGCTCGAGCGAGCCGTGATGCAGCGCGATGGTCCCGGCCCAATCGGGTCGCGCGTCGATGAGCGCCTGGTACCAGATCTCGGTCTGCGAGCGGACGTTGGTGAACACGAGCGTCGACCGCGCACCCTCGATCGCGCGGATCACCTGCGGGAGTAGCTTCAACCCGATGTGGCCGGCCCACGGAAAGCGTTCGATCGTTCCCGGCCGCACGCTGTCGATGACGATGGATTTGCTGTCCAGCCCGCGGACGATCCGCGCGCGTTCCGCGCGCACCGGGCCGACCAGGCACGCGAGCGCGTCATCGAGGTTGCCGAGCGTCGCCGACAGACCCCAGATGCGTAGCGCAGGCCGGCCGTAGGACAGACGCGCAAGCGCCAGCTCGGTCTGCACCCCGCGCTTGGTGCCCATCAGCTCGTGCCATTCGTCGACGACTATCGCCGCGAGACGCGCACAACGCTCGCGCCAGTCGGAGCGCGCCAGCAGGAGCGTGAGACTCTCGGGCGTCGTGACGAGGACGGTGGGAAGCCGCCGATTCTGTCGTGTGCGCGCTGCGGCGCCGGTATCTCCGGTGCGCACGTCGATGGTCCAGTGCGGTTGCAGTGCTGTCGCTGCCCGCGCGATGGCAATGCCGGTATCTCCGGCGAGCGCACGCAGCGGCGTGATCCACAGCGCGGTGAGCGGCAGTGGTGCCTCCGGCGTTCCCGCGGGGCCCAGGGCCAGCGGGCCAATCGCCGCCGCATACGTCTTGCCCATGCCAGTGGGGGCGTGGACCAGCCCCGATTCGCCGCGCGCAAACGCGGCCCACACCTCTTCCTGGAAGGCGAATGGCGCGAAGCCCTGACTTGCGAACCACGCCCGCGCGCCTGCGAAACGATCCGGGGCGGCAGGTTGATCCCGACTCAATCGGCGGCCAGGGCGACCGCCTTCGCGGCGGCAGGCGTCGCCGCGCGGAACGCGGCGAGGAGCTTCGCCTGATCGGCCTTCGCCGCATCGACGTGCCGCGCCTTGACGTGGCCGAAGCCCCGGATGTGCTCAGGGAGCCCGGCCAGCGCGACGGCCAGCGCGTGGTTGTGCGGCGCGAGCGCGGCGATGAGTTCGGCGATCACCAGCTCATATTCGCCGATCAATGCCCGCTCCATCTTCCGCTCGGCGGTCCGGTTGAAGACGTCGAGCGCGGTCCCGCGGAATCGGCGCAGCTTCGCGAGCGTCCTGAACGCGCGCATCATCCACGGCCCGTAGCTCGTCTTCGTTGCTTCCCCGGTGACCGGATCCGGCTTGTTGACGAGCGGCGGCGCCAGATGGAAGACGAGCTTGTAGTCGCCCTCGAACTGCGCGGCGACGCGCGCCGCGAAATCGGTTTCCGCGTACAGGCGCGCCACCTCGTATTCGTCCTTGATTGCAAGCAGCTTGAAGTAGCAACGAGCCACCGCTTCGGTGAGCGCGGTGCTGCCGGCGAGCTTGGCCGTTTCCACTGCGCTGACCTTGGCAACGAAATCCGCGTAACGCTGCGCGTAGGCTGCGTCCTGATAGGCGGTCAGATAGGCGACGCGGCGCGCGACGATCTCGTCGAGCGAGGTCGACAGGCGCTGCGATTCGGGTATCGCCGCGGGAATGGCCGCGGCAGCCACGTGCGCCGGGTCCACCGCCGCGAGCCGGCCCCAGCGGAAGCTCTGCTTGTTCGACTCGACCGCCGTGGCGTTCAATTCGATGGCGCGCAGGATCGCCGCCTCGCTCATCGGCAGGAGGCCGCGCTGGTAGGCGAAACCGACCATGAACAGATTGGTTGCGATCGAATCGCCCATGAGGCCGGTGGCGAGCCTCGTCGCATCGAGGAATTCGGCGTCGCCCGGCGCGACGGCGTCCTCGATCTCCTGTTCCATCGAGCCGGTCGGGAATTTCAGGTCCGGATCGCGCGTGAACCCGGCGGGCATCACGAGCGCCGTGTTGACGAGCGCCTTGGTGACGCCCTTCTGCATCTTGGCGAGCTGCTCGTAACCCACGCCGGTCAGGATGTCGCAGGCGAGCACCAGCTTCGCGTCGCCGGCAGCGATGCGCGTCGCGTGCAGATCCTCCGGCGCATTGGCGATGCGCACGTGCGAGACCACGGCGCCGTTCTTCTGCGCGAGCCCGGTCATGTCGAGCACGCTCGTTCCCTTGCCTTCCAGATGCGCGGCCATGCCGAGCAACGCGCCGATCGTGATCACGCCCGTCCCGCCGATGCCGGTGACGACGATCCCGTAGGGCTCCGGCGTTGCGGGCGGCGTCGGGTCCGGCAGCGCCGGGAATTCGCCGGCTGCTGCCCGCTGGGGCTTGCGCAGGCTGCCGCCTTCAACGGTCACGAAGCTCGGACAGAAGCCGTTGAGGCACGAGTAATCCTTGTTGCACGAACTCTGGTCGATCGTGCGCTTGCGCCCGAACTCGGTCTCGACCGGCGCGACGGAAACGCAGTTCGATTTGACGCCGCAGTCGCCGCAGCCTTCGCAGACGAGCTCGTTGATGACCACCCGCTTCGCCGGATCCGGGAACTTGCCGCGCTTGCGGCGCCGACGCTTTTCGGCGGCGCAGGTCTGGTCGTAGAGCAGGACCGTGCAGCCGGGCGTTTCGCGCAGCGTGCGCTGGACCGCGTCGAGCTCGCTGCGGTCGTGGATGGCGATGTCGCCGGCGAAGTAGCCGGATGGGTACTTGTCCGGCTCGTCGCTGACCACGACGATCTTCGTGACCCCCTCGGCCGCGACCTGCCGCGCGATGTCTCCCGGCGTCAGCGGACCGTCGAAAGGCTGACCGCCGGTCATCGCGACGGCGTCGTTGTAGAGGATCTTGTAGGTGATGTTGACCCTGGCGGCGACCGCCGCCCGGATCGCGAGGATGCCGCTGTGGTAGTACGTGCCGTCACCGAGGTTCGCGAAGACGTGCTTTTCCTCGGTAAACGGCGCCTGGCCGATCCACGGCACGCCTTCGCCGCCCATGTGCGTGAACGTCGAGGTTCGCCGGTCCATCCAGATGGCCATCACGTGGCACCCGATGCCGGCCGTGGCGCGGCTGCCCTCGGGGACGTTGGTCGACGTGTTGTGCGGACAGCCCGAGCAGAAGTAGGGGATGCGCTCGAGCGTGATCTTCGGCTTCGCGAGCGCCGCCTCCTTCGCGTTGATCCAGTCCACCCGTGTCTTGAGCTTCTCCGCATGCCGCGTGTGCAGGCCCAACCGCTCGATGCGCCCCGCGATCACGCGCGCGATCATCGCCGGTGTCAGCTCGGAGAGCGCCGGCAGCAGCCAGTCGCCGTGCGGGCGCATCCATTCGCCCTTTTCGTCGAACTTGCCGACCACGCGCGGGCGCACGTCGTCGCGCCAGTTGTAGAGCTGCTCCTTCAGCTGGTACTCGACGACCTGCCGCTTTTCCTCGACGACGAGGATTTCCTCCAGGCCCTCGGCGAAGTGGCGCACCCCCTCCGGCTCGAGCGGCCACGTCATTGCGATCTTGTAGACGCGGATGCCGATCTCCGCGGCGTCCTCTTCGCGAGATGCCGAGGTCGTCGAGCGCCTGGCGCACGTCGAGGTAGCTCTTGCCGCTGGTGATGATGCCGAGCCTAGGCTTCGGGGAATCGATGACGATGCGGTTAAGTCTATTGACGCGGCAATAGTGCAGGGCCGCGTAGATCTTGAAGTTCTGCATCCGCGCTTCGGTGGCGAGGAATCCGTCAGGCCAGCGGATCGAAACGCCATCCGGCGGCAGCGGAAAGTCGTCGGGAACGACGATCTGGGTGCGCTCCGGATCGATCGAGACCGACGCCGAGCTCTCGACGGTGTCGGCGACGCACTTGAAGCCGACCCAGACCCCCGAGTAGCGCGACATCGCCCAGCCGTGCAGTCCCAGGTCGAGGATCTCCTGCACCGACGACGGGTAGAGCACCGGAATCATCGCCGCGGAGAACATGTGGTCCGACTGGTGCGGCAACGTCGACGACTTCGCCCCGTGGTCATCGCCGGCAAGCACGAGCACGCCGCCGTGCTTCGACGTGCCGGCGTGATTCGCGTGCTTGAACACGTCGCCGCAGCGGTCCACGCCGGGCCCCTTGCCGTACCACATGCCGAACACGCCGTCGTATTTCGCGCCGCGGTACAGGTTGACCTGCTGCGATCCCCAAAGCGCCGTCGCGGCGAGGTCCTCGTTCAGCCCCGGCTGGAACTTGATGTGGGCACGGTCGAGGAACTTCTGCGCCTTCCACAGCGACTGGTCCAGCGCGCCGAGCGGGGAACCGCGATAGCCGGTGACGAAACCGGCGGTATTGAGCCCGGCCAATGCATCACGCTGCCGCTGCAGGATCAGCAGGCGGACGAAGGCCTGCGCGCCGGTGAGAAAGACCCTGCCGGTCTCGAGGGCGTACTTGTCGTCGAGGCTGACGTCGCGCAGGGCAGGGGCGGCAGCGGCCATTGTGGAAGGCTCCACAAGATTTTACGGATCGTACGTCACGCCGCCATGGACCATGACGGGTTGTGGCTCATGATTACGCGCCGATCCCTGCACCCCGTCAAGACTCGACGGCCGAACACGAGCATGCCCATGGCTGCAGGGCAAAAATGGACATTGTTTGAAGCCCGGGCGTAACATGCGGCTACAAATCGAAGAAGGCGTGAGGGACGCGCCGTCGTTTGGTTCAGAAAGGAGTGCGCCATGTGTTACGAATTCGACGAATGGTCGTGGAAGCTGCGCGCCGCGGAATTGGCGCGGAAGGAACGTGAAGCCGCGAAGGCGACGAAGAGGCAGGGCGAACCTGCCGCGCCCATCCCACCGGCCGCGCCTGGGACGCGAGTTGCCGAGCACGAAACGGTTCCGGCGTGACGTAGCCCATCGCCGGACCACCTGGAACAGAAGCCCCGCCGATGCGGGGCTTACTTTTTGGGGATCGCATCGCATGCGAATCCGAGCGATCACCCGCGTGTGCGTTACAAGGTGTAGTTGCGATACCGTGGATGGGGTGTCGCGGAATCTTACGTTCGCACCGCCTCGAGCAACGGGCCCTCTGCCCAAGCCACTGAACCAGTGTGACTTCCTCGTGTCCGGAACGCATCTTGCGTCTATCGGGGACAGCAACCCTCGTATGACACAAAGGCGCAAGGGTCCCCATGAAATCCATCCTCGATCGTTCGTTCCGATACACCAAGAGCATTGATACCGACCTGCGGAAAACCTTCGCGAGAATTCGGCGCGAACAGCGCCAACAAGCGCAGACGCAGGTCACGGGCGAGGATCCGAGAAAGGTCTTTCCGATAAGGCAGGGCAGCACGCTGTTGCGACGTGAGGTCTGAAGGGCGGCTCCCGTAGGGTGCGGCAATTCTTGGAGCAGGTGTTCATGGTGATGTCCCTCGGCCCCCGGCTTCAAGCGGGGGCGCTTTTTTTCTCTTTTCGCACGAGGCCCGGGCGGTCACGCTGTGCTGCGTCGAACGCAAAGGAACACCGCATCGTGGGGAACAACGAATTCAAGCGCATGGAGCTTCGTCAACTTGCCGCCGCCGACTTCGCGCGCCTGAGTCCGTCGAGGCAGCTGACGCTCCTCCTCATTCGCCGGGCGCAGTTGAGCAGCCGCAAGGCCATCGCGGCAACCGCCGAATGGAAAAGGCCGCGTGGCGAGCGGCTAGTCGTTTCCTGGCGCCGCTTGGAGCCGCGGTACCGACGAGGGCGCCAACGTTGCCTGCGCCCAGCACGCGACACACTCTCGGATATCATACACTCATTCAACACATCCCGTATCCCACTTACCTCTATTTATAATAGTTACTCCACTGACACTGAACGTCTCGTGCCGCTGCTGCGCGACGGCGAAGGCGATCGGCGTGCATCGCCTCCGGCGCGCCTCACGTACGCGTTCACGCCCAGGAGGTCGCGCTGCTGCAGACCTTCGCCGACCAGGCCGTCATCGCGATCGAGAACGTGCGGCTGTTCAACGAGACGAAGGAGGCGCTCGAGCGCCAGACCGCGACCGCCGAGATGCTGCAGCGTCATCTCCAGCTCGGTCGACGGACGCGCAGCCGGTGTTCGACAAGATCCTCGAGAGCTGCCAGCGGCTGTTCGCCACCGAGCAGCTCGGGATCTTGCTCGTCGAGGGCGATGAGCAGGTGCACGTGGCGGCCTGGCGCGGTCCGCGCTCGAGCGACGATCGCACGCACGTTCCCGATAGCCGCTCGCGGCAACGTGACCGCCGCGTGATCGCATCGGCACGTCGATCCACATCCCGACATGGCGGCGCATGAGCGCGTGCCCGCGCCGTGCGCCGGCGTGTCCAGCGGTCGGCGAGTGTCCGTCGTGCTGCTGCGCCGATGCTGTGGAAGGGCCGCGGCATCGGATCGATCATCGTCCTGCGCCACGCCGCCGAAGCAGTTCGCCGACAAGGAGATCGCGCTGCTCAAGACCTTCGCCGACCAGGCGGTGATCGCGATCCAGAACGCGCGGCTGTTCAACGAGACGCAGGAGGCGCTGGAGCGCCAGACCGCGACGGCCGAGGTCCTGCGCGTATCAGCAGCTCGCTCAGCCGACATCGCAGCCGGTGCTCGACGAGATCTCGCAGCGTGTAGCGACTGCTCTGCACCGGGCAGCTGGCATCGTCGTTGCACATGACGATTGCGGCATGCGCGCACTATCCCGCGTACCGCCGGACCGTCGATACGTTGCCGCATACCAGGACGCGCGTCGACTGGACGCGCGTGCCGATCGCCGCTGTGTCGAAGTCAGGACGTGCCTTCTGCCGTCGATTGAGTACTGGACGTCTCGCGCAGATGTCGAGCTCGTCGGATTCTCGGCGCTCGCGGCGCCGTGCTGCGCGAGGGCTGCGGCAGTGGCTCGATCGCGCTGCTACGCAGCTGCGTCGTCCGTTCGCGACAGGAGATGCGCTTCAAACCTTCGCCGACCAGGCGGTGATCGCGATCCAGAACGCGCGGCTGTTCGAGACCGCGGTGCGCGATACCGGCATCGGGCTCGCGCAGGATGGCGATGAGCCAGCTTTCCAGTCGTTCTCGCAGGCCGATTCGTCGACCACCCGCAAGTACGGCGGCACCGGGACTCGGCCTCGCGATCAGCCGGCGGCTCGCCGCAGCTGATGGGTGGGCGCATGTGGGCCGAGAGCGCCGGCCAGGGCCGGGGCGCGACGTTCGCATTCACCATCCGCGCGCCGGTCCGAGTCGCCGCCCGAGCGCCGCCGCGATTTTGCGGGCGAACAGCCTGAGCTTGCGCGGCAAGCGCTTGCTGATCGTCGACGACAACGCGACCAATCGGCGCGATGCTTGGCCTGCAGACGGGCAAGTGGGGGCATGCGGCCGCGCGAGATCGAGGCGCCGGCCGAGGCGCTTCGGGTCGTTGAATCGGGGGAACCGTTCGATCTCGCGATCCTGGACATGCACATGCCGGCGATGGATGGCGTCGAGCTGCGCCCGCAGGCTGCGCGCGCTGCGTCCGGCGCTGCCGCTGGTGCTGTTCAGCTCGCTCGGCCGGCGCGAGGCGGGTGACGGCGAACGCCTGTTCGCCGCCTACCTCGACCAAGCCGATCCGCCAGTCGCAGCTCTTCGACACGCTGGTCGAGACTGCTGGCCGCGCGACGCGGCGCCGAAGCCCGAGCCCGCCGCCGAGGTCACGGCTCGCGCTGGATCGCCGGAGATGGCGGCGCGCCACCCGCTGCGCATCCTGCTCGCCGAGGACAACGTCGTGAACCAGAAGCTCGCGCTGCGCATCCTGCAGCAGATGGGCTATCGCGCCGACCTCGCGTCGAACGGCATCGAGGCGATCGAATCGCGTCGAGCGGCAGGCCTACGACGTGGTGCTTGATGGACGTGCAGATGCCCGAGATGGACGGCCTCGACGCCGCACGCCGCGATCTGCGCGCGCTTGCGCGCCCGACGAGCGCCCGCGTATCGTGGCGATGACGGCCAATGCGATGCAGGGCGATCGCGACATGTGCCTGGCCGCCGGCATGGACGATTACCTCACCAAGCCGATTCGCGTCGAGCGTCTCGTCGCAGCGCTCTCGAACGTTCGCGGGCGCGAGGACAGCCGCAATGGCATGAGCAACGCCACGATCGATCGCGCGGCGTTCGCCGAGCTTCAGGCCACGGCGGGCGCCGATTTCGTCCTGGAGCTGGCCGAGACCTTCCTCGCCGAGGCGCCGGGGATGCTCGAGGACCTGCGCGCGGCGCTGGCCGCGGGCGACGCAGTAACGCTTCCGGCGCGCCGCGCATTCGCTCAAAGTCCAACGGCAACACCTTCGGCGCCGTCGAGGCTCGGGGACACTGGCCCGGGAGCTGGAGCTGGGCGGGCTCGAGCCGGCGCAGAAAAGCGCGGGGCGCGCCGCTCGACGCCCTCGCGCAGGAATACGCGCGCGTCGCGCAGGCGCTCGCGGAGCTCACTCGTGCTTGACGGCGGCAACGACGGCGCGCGGCTGCTGGTGGTCGACGACAACAAGGTCAACCGCCTGCTGCTGACGCGCAACCTGGAGCTGCAGGGGCATCGTGTCGCCCTCGGCGGAGAACGGCCGCGTCGCGCTCGAGATGCTGCGCCGCGAGCCGTTCGACCTCGTCCTGCTCGACATCGAGATGCCGGAGATCGACGGCTTCCAGGTGCTCGAGCAGCTCGTCGCCGATCTGCAGCTCCGCGACCTGCCGGTGATCGTCACGTCGTCGCTCGAAGGTCTCGACAACGTCGTGCGCTGCATCGAGCTCGGCGCCGAGGACTACCTGCCCAAGCCGGTGAACCCGGTCCTGCTCAAGGCCCGCATCGGCGCCAGCCTCGAAAAGAAGCGTCTGCGCGATCAGCAGAAGGAGCTGGTCCGCCGCTTCGCCACGCCGGAGGTGGCGCAGGATCTGCAGCAGTCCGGATTCGCGCTCGGCAGGCAAGCGCGTGCGCGGCTCGGTGATGTTCTGCGACATCCGCGATTTCACGCCGCTGGCGGAGTCGCAGCCGCCGGAGGAAACGATCGGACTGCTCAACGCCTATTACTCGCTGATGTTCGACGCGATCACGGGACAGGGCGGCATCGTCAGCCTCATCGTCGGCGACGGCCTGATGGCCATCTTCGGCGCGCCGCTGCCGCTGGCGGATCCGGCACCGAGCGCGGTTCGCGCCGCGCTGGAGATGGTCGAGCTGATCGAGCTGTTCGACGTCGAGCAGGCAGCCGCAGGCAAGCCGCAGATCCGGGTCGGCATCGGCGTGGCCTCGGGCGAGATGGTCGCCGGGTACACCGGAACCTTGAGCGCGCGACCTACACGTGCATCGGCGACACCGTCAACCTCGCCGCGCGGCTCGAGGCGCACACGAAGGTTGCCGGACGCGCCATCCTCATCGACGACGCGACGCGCGCCGCGCTGCGCGGTCTCGATCGACGTCGAGCCGCTCGGCCCGGTGAGCATCCGGGGCAAGGCGGAGCCGGTGAGCGTGTTCTCGGTCACGCCCGGCCAGAACGACGGCGTTGCGGCCGGCGCCGCTACTTGTACTGCATCGTCCCCGGCAGCCACAGCGCGATCTGCGGGAAGAAGAGCACGAGCGCGAGGCCGAGGATCAGCAGCCCGACATAGGGCGTCACGCCGGCGATGATGTCGCGCAGCGGAGCGCGCGTGATGGCCTTGAGCGCGAACAGGTTCATGCCCACCGGGGGCGTGATCAGCGCGAGCTCGAGATTGATCGTGAGCAGGATCCCGTACCACACCGGGTGGATCTTGAGTGCCGCGAGCACCGGCAGCACCACCGGCGTGGTGATCAGGATGATCGAGATCGTCTCGAGGAACATGCCGAGCACGAAGATCAGGACCATGACGGCGACGAGAAAGCCCAGTTGCGAAACGCCGTACTGCGTCACCAGCTCCACCATCTGATTGGGTATGCGCAGCTTGGTGAGCGCGTGACCCAGCAGTGCCGCCGCGGCAAGGATCAGGAAGAGCATCGCCGTATTGCGCGCGGCATCGATCGCCGAGGTCCACAGGTCGCGCCAGCCGAAGTTGCGATAGACGAACGCCGCGATCGCAAGCGCGCCCAACGCGCCGGCTGCCGCCGCCTCCGTGGCGGTGAATACGCCGAAGTACATGCCACCGAGCACCAACGCGGGCAGCGTCAGTGACCAGAATGACTTGCGGAGCGCCGCCCATACCTCGAACAGGTTCGCGCGCGGCTCCGTGCGCAACCGGGCGCGCCGCGAGCTTGGCCGCGGTCATGCAATAGACGGCGAAAATGCACGCCAGCATGAGACCCGGCACGACGCCTGCCATGAACAGCGCACCGATCGACGTGTCGGACACCACGCCGAACAGCACCATCGGGCCCGATGGCGGGATCAGGATGCCGAGCGTGCCACCGCCGCCGACGACGCCGTACGCGACGCGCGGGCTGTAGCCGTAGCGGATCATCAGCGGGATCGCCGCCGAGCCGATGGTGAGCGCGGTCGCCACGCTCGAGCCGGAGATCGCCGCGAACACGGTGCAGGCGGCGACAGTGGCCACCCCCATGCCGCCCGGCAGGTGGCGCAACAGCGTGTGCGCGGCTCCGAACAGGTCGTCGACGACCTTGCCGCGGATCATGAAATGCGCCATCAGCGTGAACAGCGGGATCGAGACCAGCAGGTAGGTGTCGAGCTTGCCGAACACGAGGTCGCCGATGCCGCCCAAGTGACCCTCGGCGACGTAGAGGATCGCGGCGCCGAAGAGCAACAGCCCCGCGAACACCGGGATGCCGGTCAGCAGCACCAGCACCAGGCCGACAAGGATCAGCGCGA
This sequence comes from uncultured beta proteobacterium, assembly GCA_963809965.1. Taxonomy (GTDB): domain Bacteria; phylum Pseudomonadota; class Gammaproteobacteria; order Burkholderiales; family Casimicrobiaceae; genus CAIWHR01. The sequence goes on along the minus strand of CAWELU010000010.1, from coordinate 95,638 downwards.
AGGTCATCGGTTATTCGATCCCGGTCGTTCGGGACGAAACAGGCGGCACGGTTCTGCGGCGCCGCCACGCCGCGACGAGCTCCCGGATCGCCGCGATGCCCAGCAGCGCCGCGCCGATCGGAACCAGCAGCTGGGGGATCCACATGGGCGTGGCCAGGTAGCCGTTGGACATCAATCCGACCATGCGCGAAAACGCCACCATGTCGATGCCCTCGACCACGAGCAGGAGCGCCGAGGCGAACACGGTGACCAGGCCACCGAGCAGGACCCACCGCTTGCCGCGCCCCGACAGGCGCTCGGTCAGGATGTCCACCGCGATGTGCTCGCCGTGCAGCAGCGCGTCGGCCGCGGCGAGCATGACCGCGGCGACGAGCAGATAGCCCGCCAGCTCGTCCACCCACGGCACCGGACGGTTCACGACGTAGCGCATCAGGACCGAATAGCCGATCACGAACATCGATGCGAGCAGCGCGAGCGCCGCCAGCGCGACGCCAAGCGCCGCGAGGCGGCGGACGAGCCGGTCGAGCAGGGTCATGGTCCGACTCCGGTTCTACGCCCGGGCCGGAGAGGGCGAAGGATCAGATCTTCTGCAGCAGCTCGATGATCTTCGGGCCGCCTTCGGGGGCGGTCTTGACGAACGCGTCGACGACCGGCTTCTCCATCGCGGCGCGCCAGGTCGCTTGTTCCTGCGGGGTCTGGACGTGGAGGGTCATGCCCTTGGCGGCGAGATCGTTGAGCGCTGCCGCCGCCGTCGCTTCGGTGACGCCGATCGCTTCCTGCTCGACCTTGACCGCGGCCGCCTCGATCGCCTGCCGGTGCGCGGGCGTGAGCTTGCCCCACCACGCCGGATTGGCGTACATGTGGAAGTAGATCGTGAAAATCGGGCCGACCGTGCCGAATTTCTGGACCTCGTAGTACTTGCGGCTGTACGCGGCGGACAGGTCGGTGAGGCCGGCGTCGAGCACGCCGGATTGCAGCGCTTGGTAGACCTCCGAGCCGGGCATCGCAGACGGCGCGGCGCCGACCGCGGTGAGGCCGTTGTCGGTCAACGTGTTGAGGCCCCTTATCTTCACGCCCTTGAAGTCGTCAAGCGCGACGATCGGCTTCTTGCCCGAGGTGACGATCGTCTGCCGCGTGATGTAGAGCCAGGCCACGCTCTTCACGCCTTTCTGCGCGAGCTTCTCGTCGAGGAACTTGCGCGCCTCCGAGGTCGGGAAGCGCTTGATCCGCTCGAGATCCCCCATCGCGTACGGGATCAGCGTGGCGCTCATCTCCGGAATCGTCGTGCCCCACTGGAAGTTGACGCTCATCGCGGCCTCGATCGTGCCGCGGGCGACGGCGGGAAAGTTCTCGGCGGCCTTCGCCAGCTGCTCGGAACCGTAGAGCTGCACCTCGACCCCTCCGTTGGTGCGAGCCTTGACGTCGGCGGCGAAGCTCTCGAGCAGCTTCGTCATGTGATGGGCCGGCGGCACCTGGTGCGATATCCGCATGATGACCGGCTGTTGCGCGAAGGCGGTGGCAGCGAGGGCGAGCAGGGCGGCGGTGCCAAGCGAGCGACGAAGGAACAGGAACGGCATCGGGCTTCTCCTCGGGTCGGGTCGAATGTGCGGGTCAGCGATTGCGCTGCCGTGCAACCAGCGCAGCGGCAAAATCCTGCAGCTCGGCTTCGCGCGAGCGCTGGGCGGAAAGACCGACCAGCTCGTTGAATGCGTCGAATTCGAGCATGCGCGGCAGGAACTCGGCGGTGGTTCCGGTACGTTTGAGGGTGGCGAAGAGCTCAGCCAATGTCCGGGCAACGGCGTACGTGGCGGCTACCGGAAACACGACGGCTGCGTAGCCGATCGCCTGCAGGTCAGCAGCGGGCAGCAGCGGCGAGAGCCCGGTTTCGACGTTGTTGGCGAGGCAGGGGCCGGGCACTTCGGCGCAGATCCGCCGCATCTGATCGAGGTTCGTCGGCGCCTCGACGAACAGCAGGTCCGCACCGGCTTCGCGCGCGAGTTGTGCGCGCAGGATCGCATCGTCGATCCCGTTGCACCGCCAGGGCATCGGTGCGCGCCATCACGACGAAATCCGGATCGTTGCGTGCGTCGAGCGCCGCCTTGATCTTCGCGAGCCACTCCGCGATGCCCACCACCGCCTTGCCGGCCATGTGGCCGCAACGCTTCGGGAACACCTGGTCCTCGATGAAAAGTCCGGCAACACCGGCCTTTTCGTACAGGCGCACCGTGCGGGCGACGTTGGTCACGTTGCCGAAGCCGGTATCGGCATCCGCGAGCAGCGGCAGCGACGTCGCGTCGCAGAATCGCGAATACATGTCGGCCATCTCGGTTGCCGACAGCTGCGACGAATCGGGGCGGCCAAGCAGCGTCGCGGTGGCGCTGTAGCCGCCCGCGGTGAGGGCCTCGAAGCCGGCGGCCTCGGCGAGGCGAGCGCCGAGCGCGTCGTGCACACCGGGCAATACGACGATCTCCGGCGCGGCGATGAGTTGCTTCAGGCGCGTGGTGGTGCGCAACGGGGTCCTCCGGGACCGGGGGCTCGGGCGATCCGGCTTTCGCTGGCGCGCCATTCTCCCACAGACCATGGCGGCCGGGCCACGGCTTGCAGGTAGAATGCGCGGCCGAACCGTTTCGTTGCGGCGACGGCCCATCAAGGTGCGAGACGCCATGCCTACCGAGTTGCTTCCCGCAATCGAACTGGAGACCGGGGCCCATCCCGACGCCGCGATCATCTGGCTGCACGGGCTTGGTGCCGACGGCAACGACTTCGTGCCGATTGCCGAGGAAATGAAGCTGCCCGCCTCCGCGTCGATCCGCTTCGTGTTCCCTCACGCGCCGGTGCGGCCGGTCACGATCAACAGCGGATTTCCGACTCGTGCATGGTACGACATCGCCGGCGGCGATTTTGCGACGCGTGCCGACCTTGCCGGCGTGCACGCGTCACAGGCGTCGATCGAAGCGTTGATCGCACGCGAGAAGGAACGCGGCGTGGCGGCACGCAGGATCGTGCTGGCGGGCTTCTCGCAGGGTGGGGCGGTCGCGCTCCACACGGGTCTCCGCCACGCCGAACGGCTTGCCGGTATCGTCGCGCTGTCGACCTATCTCGTGGCGCCGGATCGGCTGGCCGCCGAGGCCAATGCGGCGAACCGCGACGTGCCGATTTTCATGGCGCACGGAACGCAGGATCCGATGATCGGTATCGGCTGGGGCGAGGCGTCCAGGCGCGCCCTCGAGGCCGCGGGCCACGTGGTCGAATGGCACGCGTATCCGATGCCGCACGCCGTCGTGTGGGAGGAGATCGAGGCGATCGCCGCGTTTCTCGCGCGCGTGCTTGGCCGCGGTTGAGATTGCACCCTCGACGATTGCGGCGAGGAGGCGACGATCGCGCACGAGCTGTCAGGATGTTGGCTTGCGGTCGGCGGCGCTGCGCGTTGTGCCGGGCCGCTTCGCCTCGATACCGCGGCGCGCGAGCGCGTCGCGCAGCAGAAATTCGATCTGCGCGTTAACGCTCCGCAATTCGGACTGCGCGAGCCGTTCCAGCCCGGCCCAGACCATCGGATCGATCCGGAGCAGGAAGGCTTTCTTGTCGGCCATCGCTATCGCCGGAGCAGCTTCGTCGGGCGCCGGCGTTCGGTCCATCCGTCGCCAATGCAATCGCGGCAGTGAGCCGCCGCCGGCGCACTGCACCCCAGCCCGATGCGCGTCGCTTATCGTCGCGCCAGGAAGCCGGCGACGACGCCCAGCGCGACGCCGACCGCAAGCCCCACCGACGCATACCCGACCGCCACCCCGACCGCGGTGCCGATGCCGGTGCCGATCGCGATCCACAAGCCCCCTGCGTTCCGTGCGAGCGTGATCATCGTGCGCTCCTCCCTTGGCTGCGTCTTCAGGCGGCATCGCCAGCTGGCGTCCGCAGCTCATAGCAGAATGATATCACTTAAATATCGGGCGCCGTCAAGGGGCCTTGCCGGAAACCCGGACCATGGCGTCGGCGCGGCGATCGAGTCCGGCGACGAGTTCGAGTCCGAGACCCGGCGCGTCGTTGATCGTCACCGTGCCGTTCGCCACTGTCGGCAGCCCCGTCACCAGCTCGTTGTACCAGCCCGTGTAGAACGCGCGCACCGATTCCTGGATCAGCGCATTGCGGGCATGCAGCGAAAAATGGCACGACGCGGCGTAGACGACCGGGCCCGTACAGTCGTGCGGAGCGACCGGGACGTGCCACGCTTCCGCCAGTGCGGCGATCTTGCGCGCCTCGGTGAGGCCGCCGCACCACGAGAGATCGAGCATCGCGACACCGGCCACGCCCGTCTGCAGGTATTCGCGGAACGAGTGGGTGTACGCGAGGGTCTCGGACGCGCAGACCCACGCCTTGCAGTGGCGAGCGTAGTCCGCGAGGTCGCCGATGTTGTCGAGCCGGAACGGGTCTTCGTGCCAGTAGGTGTCGAACTCGGCGAGTCGGCCGGCGAGCTTCTTCGCCATCGGCAGGCTCCACAGCGAGTGGAACTCGACCATGATGTCCATCCGATTGCCGACGGCCCGGCGGATCTTCGCGAACGGGGCGAGCGCCTGCTCGAGCTCCTGCGGGCTGATGTCGTAGCCGCCCGTGCGCTCGGCGGCGATGTCGAACGGCCAGATCTTCATGGCCGGTGATTCCCTGCTCCAGCAGCGACAGCGCGAGCTCGTCGGCCCGGTACAGGAAGCCTTCGAGATCCTCGTAGGGCCCGCCGGCCGCGCCTACATGCCAGTTGGCGACCGACTGCGCGCGCGCGTCGCGAATGTACTTGTAGCCGGCGCAGGTGTTGTAGACGCGGATCGAATCACGCGAGCGGCCGCCGAGCATGTCGGCCACCGGCTTGCCGTGCGCCTTGCCGAACAGATCCCAGAGCGCGATGTCCACGGCCGAGTTGCCGCGGGTCTCCACCCCGGCCGAGCGCCAGCCGAGATAATTCGCGAGCGCGCCGTTGATTGCCTCGATGCGCGCCGGATCGCGACCGAGGAGCTTGGGCGCGACGGTCTCGTGCAGGTACGCCTCGACCGCCGCGGGCCCCATGAACGTCTCGCCCAGCCCCACCAGCCCTTCGTCGGTGTGCAGCCGGACCCAGAGCAGATTGGCGAACTCGCCAAGACGGAGGGTTTCGAGCGCGGTGATCTTCATGATCGATGCCCGCCGGGTCGTGAAAGGAAGTTCACGCGAGCGGCATCGCGAAGCGCGAGAGCGCCTGCGCCGTCGGCGTCGACCCCGCACCGGGACGCTGCGGACGGACGAAGCAGCCGTCCTCGACGCGAATCGGTTCGACGAAGTGGTCCTTGATCCAGGGGATGTACTCGAGGACCGCCGTCGCCGGATGGGCATAGGACAGATGCACGTGCACCTGGCCCATGTCACCGGCGTGTGCCGCCACCGGCAGGCGGCGGGAGTGCGCAGCCTCGGCGACCTGCAGGAACTCGGTCACGCCGCCCAGGCGGGTGACATCGGGCTGCACGTAATGGACCGCGCCGGCCGTCATGAAAGCCTCGAAGGCGTCGGCGGTGTATAGCTGTTCGCCGAGCGCGATCGGTATGCTCGTGCTGCGCGCGAGCGCGGCGTGCGATGCGACGTCGTCGTACCACAGCGGCTCCTCGAACCAGTGGACGTCGAAGGCCTCGGCCTGCGCGCAGAAGCGCCGGCAGGTCGGCAGGTCCCACTTGCCGTTGCCGTCGATGGCCAGCGTCGGTTCCGGGCCGATCGCCTTCCTCACCGCTTCGAGCCGCTTGAGGTCGACGCCGGGCTCGTCGTGCCCGACCTTGATCTTGATTCCCGGGAAGCCATCGACTTCGGTCGCGCGGCGGCAGCCGTCGACAAGCTCCTGGTCGGACAGCGACAGCCAGCCGACGTCGGTGTTGTATGCACGCAGGCGCTCGCGCACCGGCCCGCCCAGGAGGTGCCAGAGCGGGACGCCGCCGGCCTTCGCCCGCAGGTCCCATAGCGCGACATCGACGGCGGCTAGCGCGAGCTGGGTGATGCCGGCGCGCCCGACCCATTGCAGGGCAGGCGAGCGCGCGAGCTTCTGCCAGAGTCGCCGGCCCTCGGTCGCGTCCTCGCCAAGGAGGAGCGGCGCGTAGCACTGGCCGATGCAGGCGGCGATCAGGCGATCGGAGGCGAGATCGGCATGGGTGCCGGTGAAGCCGTAGCCTTCGCGACCGTCGCTCGTTCGCAAGCGGACGCCGACCACGCCCCAATGCGTGATCCGGTGCGTCGAGTCCGCGATCGAGTCGCGGTTCAACGGCAGGTGCAGGATCAGCGGTTCGACCGCGGTGATTCTCATCGGGTGGCCGATAACGAAACGCCGAGGCACGCGTCGGCGCGCCCCGGCCGCGCCCGTTGCCGGGCGCAATGCGGCGTCAGCTGCCGCGGATCTTCGCGAGCGTCGCGTTCATCCGGTCGACGGTTTCCTTGCCGATGGTCGCCGCGTGCTTTTCGTAGACGGGCTTGACCGCGTCCCGCAGGCGCTTCTGTTCAGCGGGAGAGATCTCGTTGACCGTCATGCCCTTGGCCTTGAGATCGGCGAAGGCCTTGTCGGACAGCGCGCGCGAGACCTTGCGCTGCTCGTCCCGGCCCACGATCGCGCAGTCGGCAAGCACCTTCTGCTCGGCCGGCGAGAGCTTGTCCCACAGCGACTTCGAGTACAGCACCATGAACGGCGTGTACGCGTGGCGCGTCACCGACAGGTATTTCTGCACCTCGTAGAACTTGGAGGTCTCGATGGTCACGAACGGATTCTCCTGGCCGTCGATCGCCTTGGTCTCCAGCGCCGGGAACACTTCGCCGAACGCCATCGGCACCGCATTCGCGCCCATGGTCTTGAACGTGTCGAGGAACACGTTGTTCTGCATCACGCGGACCTTGAGCCCCGGGAAGTCCTCGACCTTGGTCACCGGCTTCTTGGAGTTGGTGAGATTGCGGAAGCCGTTCTCCCAGTAGGCGAGGTTGACGAGTCCGACCGCGGGCATCTTGTCCGAGATGTACTTGCCGAATTCGCCGTCGAGCACCGCGTCGGCTTCCTTCTCGTTGGCGAACAGGAACGGCAGGTCGAAGACGCCGAGGTCGGGCAGGATGCCGATCAGCGGCGACGTCGACGTGATCACCATCTCCTGCGTCCCGGAGCGCAACGCCTGCGTCGCCTGCAAGTCGCCGCCCAGCGCGCCGCCCCAGAAGCCCTGGAGCTTCATCTTGCCGCCGGACTTCTCGGCGGCGCAGGAGGCCATCTTGGCCAGGCCATTGCCGACCGGGTGCTCCTGATTGACGCCGTTGGATACGCGGATCGTCCGCTCGGTGAATTGCGCCTGGGCAGGCAGTGCAAGCGCCGCGGCGGCCAAGCCGGCGGCGATGAGACTCGAACGAAACTTCATGATGATCTCCTGGGGTTGGCTCGGCACGCCCGCGCGCGCTTCACCACTGGAAGGGAAGGCCCATGAAGGCCCGGTAGGGCCACATCACGAGCTGCGGGAAAAAAATCAGCAGGAACAGGACGAATAACTGCGTGAGCAGGAACGGATTGACGCCGCGCATGACGTCGCTCATCGACACCCGCGCGACGCCGCTCACCACGTTGAGCACGATGCCGACCGGCGGGGTGATGAGGCCGATGGCGTTGTTGATGATGAACAGCACGCCGAAGTAGACGGGATCGATGCCCGCCTGCTTGACCAGCGGCATCAGCACCGGTGTCAGGATCAGCACGGTGGGCGTGAAGTCCAGCGCGGTGCCGACGACGACCACCAGCACCATCATCGCGATCATCAGCAGCGTCTTGTTGGCCAGCAGCGGTTCGAGCAGGCTGCCCAGTTCGCCGGGGATGTTGGCCTGGGTGATGAGCCACGACGAAATGCCGGCGGCGGCGACCAGGAACATGACGACCGCCGTCATCTTGGCCGCGGCCAGCACGACGTCGTAGAGCTGCGAGAGCTTCAATTCCTTGTAGACGAAGAGGCCCACCACCCCGGCATAGACGACCGCGACGACCGCCGCCTCCGTCGGCGTGGCCCAGCCGAAGCGGATCGAGCCCAGCACGAAGATCGGCATCGCCAGCGCGAATGCGCCGTCGCGCAGCGTGTGCAGCCGATGAGTCCAGCTGCGCCGCGGCATCGTGGTCAGCGTTTCCTTGCGGGAGACCCACCACCAGGCCACGAACAGGGACAAGCCCAGCAGGATCCCGGGGACGATGCCGGCGATGAACAGCCGCGGGATCGACACGTTGGCGGCCACGCCGAAGACCACGAAGCCGATCGACGGCGGGATCACCGGCGCGATGATGCCGCCGGCGGCGATGAGGCCCGCCGAGCGCGGGATGTGTAGCCGGCTTCGCGCATCATCGGGATCAGGATCGCCGCCAGCGCCGCGGTGTCGGCGGCCGCCGAGCCGGACAGCGATGCCATGATGATCGCGGCGACGATCGCCACGTACCCGAGACCGCCGTGGCGATGACCGATCAGCGCCAGCGCGAAGTTGACGATCCGGCGCGACAGCCCTCCCGCGTTCATCAGCTCGCCCGCGAGCAGGAAGAACGGAATCGCGAGCAGGACGAAGTTGTCGGCGCCATCCAGGATCTTCTGCGCGACGATCTGGCTGTCGTAGATGCCGAGGTACGCCATCAGCGCGATGCCGCAGACGACGAGCGAGAACGCGACCGGCATGCCGATCGCCATCGCTCCCATCAACGACACGAGGAAGATGGTGACGGTCACGTCAGTGCCCGCCCGGCCGCCCGAAGGGCACTGACACGCCCCCCGTGCCGTTCGAGATCGCGCGCAGCGCCGAGGTGTCGGCCGGTGCGGCGCTTCGCCTTGGCGTCGATCCCCGCGCCAAAATCAGCGCGGGGCCTCTCGTCGCTGGCGAACGCCGCTCCTCGGGGGCGCGAACGCAGTGAGCCTGAGGGTCGTTTCATCCTGGGCCGGCTCCGGGCCGCGTCAATCCAGCGCCCGCTTGATATGCACCGCCTCGTCCTGCTCGAAGGTGCCGGCGAAGATCGCGAGCTCGCGCTCGCTGACGTTGCCGGTGAACGCGCGCAGGATGCGCATCACCACCATCAGTCCGATGGCGACGCTGGTGAAGAAGCCGACGCCGAACACCCAAAGCATCGAGAGCCCGGTGACGGGAGAGACATTGCTCGCGTTGATGGCGGCTTGCTGCCAGGTCCCCCAGAAGAAGACCGCGCAGCAGAACAGGATGAGCGCGTCCGAGGCCACCATGCAGACGAGTCTTCCCTTGCGACCGAGCTTGCCGACGACGGCGTCGACTCCGAGATGCAGATGCTCGCGCATCACGACGACGGCGCCGATGAACGTCAGCCAGACGAAGAAGAAGCGGCTCATTTCCTCCGAGACGTCGATGCCGGAGTCGACGGTCCAGCGCAGCACGACGTTGCCGAACACCATCAGCACCATCACGGACAGCAGGAAGACCATCAGCCGTTCGAGGAAGCGGAAGAATCGGTCCTCGACTTGCGCCAGGGCGCCGGGGAGCAGGTTCATGCGTGGACGTCCGCGGCCTTGATCGTTCCGCCGCCGATCCTGTCTTCGATGTCGGCGCGGGCGACTTCGATCAGCGCAAACGCCGCGGCCCCCGCCCGGTCCGGCTCGCGCGCGACCACGGCGTCGAGCAGCCGGCGGCGTGCCGGCAAGGTCCTCGCCCATGGCCGGCTCGCTCGGGAGCGTGTCGCCGGGGCCAAAGCGTCCGCTGACGATCCAGCCTGCAATCGTGTCGACGGCGACCCGACGGCATTGGGCGCGGAGCATGACGCCATGATATTCATATGATGGGTGCTGTCAATGTCCGAAAAAAGGCGGGCCCGAAGGCCCGCCAACAGCGTAGACACCCGTTGCGCGTTCAGCCGATCGTCACCGGGATGAAGATCCGCGCGTCGTCGCGCTGGACCAGCAGAGCCACCGTCTTGCCGGCCTTCCCGATCAGCGCCTTGAGATGATCGGGGCTTTTGACCGGCGTGTTGTTGACTGCGACCATCACGTCGCCCTCGCGCACGCCGGCTTTCGCCGCGGCGCCGGCGACGTCCGCGACGACGACACCGTACTCGACCCCGCCGGAGCGCTTCTCCTCGGGCGAGAGCGGCCGCACGGCGACGCCAAGCTTGCCTTCGCCGGCTTCGGCCTTGCCGGCCGCCAGCGTCGTCCGGTCCTCGAGCGTGCCGATCGTCGCCGTCGTTGTCTTCGCCCTTGCCTGCGTGCCAGATTTCGAGGCTCGACGGTGGCGCCCGGCTTCACCTTGGCGACCAGCGGCGGCAGGTCGGACGAGCGCGCGATCGGCTTGCCGTCGAACTTGACGATCACGTCGCCGGGCTTCGAGGCCGGCCTTATCGGCCGGGCTGCCCGGCTCGACCGAGGCGACCAGCGCGCCCTCGGCATCCTTGAGGCCGAACGACTCGGCGAGCGCCTGGCTCGACGTCCTGGATCGCTGACGCCGAGGCGTCCGCGTGTGACCTTGCCGTTCTGCTGCAGCTGATCCTTGACGTCCATCGCGACGTCGATCGGAATCGCGAACGACACACCCCTGGAAGCCGCCGGTGCGGCTGAAGATCTGCGAATTGATGCCGATCACTTCGCCGTTGAGATTGAACAGCGGGCCGCCGGAGTTGCCGGGGTTGACCGCCGCATCGGTCTGGATGAATGGCACGTCGCGTCGTCGGGCAGCGAGCGCCCCTTCGCGCTGACGATGCCGGCGGTGACGCTGTTCTCGAACCCGAACGGGGAGCCGATCGCGACCACCCATTCGCCGACCTTGCCTGTCGGGTCGCCGATCTCGACCACCGGCAGGTCCTTCGCGCTCGATCTTGAGCAGCGCGACGTCGGTCGCGGTCGGTGCCGAGCACCTTGGCCTTGAACTCGCGCTTGTCGGTCAGGCGCACCGTCACTTCGCTCACCGTCCGCAACGACGTGGGCATTGGTGAGAACCACGCCGTCCGGTCTGACGATGAAGCCCGAGCCCGTGCCCCGCGACAGGCCGTCGGGACGGCGGCTTCGGAAACGGGAAATTGCGGAACCATGGCGGCAGTTCGTCGAAGTCGGGCATGCCCTCCGAGTGGCCACCCCGCGTCTTCTGCATGTCGTGGGTGACGCTGATCTGCACGACGGCCGCGCCGTGCTTCGCGACGAGATCGGCGAAATCGGGGAGCGCCGCGGTGCTGGCGCTGGCGGCAACGCTGGTCACCGCGACCGGCTGCGCGGCTGCGCCGGCGGGCTTGATCGTCGCCGCGCGCTCGGCGGTGACCGCGCCCGCAGCGAATGCGCCGGCCACTGCCAGGGCGACGACACTGCGCTTCAGGGTATTCGCTTGCATTGCTGTCTCCTTGAACGAAACCATCGGGGCCGGGGTCGACCCCGGTTATCCCGCAAGGTAGAAGCGAAGACTTAAGCGCGACTTAAGCCGACGTCGCGGTGGCGAAGTCAGCAGGAAGACGGACGCTCACGGTGAGGCCTTCGCCGAGCTGGCGCTGCAATGCCGGGCGAAGCGCGATCTCGGCGTCGTGGCGCTCGGCGACGCTGCGCGATGGCCAGGCCCAGGCCGGTGCCGGCTCGTCGGCCGCGCCGCGGCGCGCGCGGTAGAAGCGGTCGAAGACGCGCTCGCGCTCGGCCGGCGGGATGCCGGGGCCGGCATCGTCGACCTGCAGCGTGGGCGCGCCATCCGGCTGCGACACGCGCACCTCGACGCGCGCGCCGGGCGGCGAGTAGCGCACCGCGTTGTCGGCCAGGTTGCGCACCAGCGCCGCCAGCGCGGCGCGGTCGCCGTCGATGCGCACCGGCGCATCGGCCGACAGCTCGAAGTGCGTGCCGCGCGCCAGCGCCAGCGGCACGGTGTCGGCCACGGCCTCGCGCACCAGCTCGCTCAGGTCCAGGGTCTGCACGCGGTGCCCGCGGCGCCGGGCTCCGCGCGCCAGCGTCAGCAGCTGCTCGACCAGCCGCGCGGCGCGCTCGATGCCGGCCGCCAGCGCGTCGGCTGCGGCGCTGCGCTCGGCCTCGCTGCCGGCGCGCTTGAGCAGCTGCAGCTGCAGCTTCAGCGCCGTCAGCGGCGAGCGCAGCTCGTGCGCGGCATCGGCGACGAAGGCGCGCTGCGTGTCCAGCGACTGGCCCAGGCGCTGCAGCAGCGCGTTCAGCGCGCCGACCAGCGGCGCCACCTCGTCGGGCAGGCCGGCGCGGGCAGCGGCTCCAGCGACTGCTCGTCGCGCTGGCGCACGTCGGCGGCCACGCGCTGCAGCGGGCGCAGCGCCAGCGCCGTCAGCCACCAGGCGGCGGCGGCCATGAACGGCGCGATCAGCAGCAGCGGCAGCACCGCTGCGCAGGCCGCATCGGCCGCCAGCCGCGGCGGATCGCCAGCGGCTGCGCCACCTGGATCACGCGCGAGGGCGTGGCCACGCTGAAGCTGCGCCACACCTGCCCGGCCACGGTGACGTCGGCAAAGCCGAGCTGCGCGCGCTGCGGCAGCGCCGCGTGCGCGCGCGAGGCGTAGATGGCGCGGCCGTCGGCGGTCCAGACCTGCACCACGAAGTCGAGCTGCTCGTCGGCCAGCGCGCTGGCCTGCGCCGGCGCCACCTCGCCCTGGTCGCGCAGCGACAGCGCCATCTGGCGCAACTGGTAGTCGAACAGCGCCTCGGTCTCGGCGCGCACGTTGCGGTAGGTGACGCTGCCGACCACCAGCGCGGCCACGGCCAGCATGCCCAGCACCGCCAGCAGCAGCCGGGCGCGGATCGAGCTCACGGGTGCACCCCAGGCGCTGCGCGCCGCCCGCCAAGGGGAGTTCACCCTTGGCCGGCCCGGCGGCTCACGCCGAGGCGTCCTTGGCCGCGTCGAGGAAGTAGCCCACGCCGCGCATGCTGCGGATGAAGTCGTCGCCCAGCTTCCTGCGCAGCTGGTGCACGTAGACCGACACCGCGTTGCTCTCGATCTCCTCGCCCCAGCCGTAGAGCCGGTCCTCGAGCTGCGCGCGCGACAGCACCGCGCCGGGGCGCTGCATCAGCAGCCTCGAGCACCGCGTACTCGCGCGCCGACAGCAGCACCGGCTCGGCCGTCGCGCAGCACCTGGCGGCGTCGCGGGGTCGAGCGACGCCGCCATGCTGAGCACCGGCATCGCGCGGCCGGCCTGGCGGCGCAGCACCGCGCGGATGCGCGCGCCCAGCTCGTCGAGCTCGAAGGGCTTGACCAGGTAGTCGTCGGCGCCGGCGTCGAGCCCGGCGACGCGGTCGCCGAGGGCGTCGCGCGCGGTGAGCACGATCAGGACCGGTGTCAGGCGCGCCCCCGCCGCCGCATGGCGCGAAGCACGTCGAGCCCGGCCTTGCGCGGCAACCCGAGATCGAGCACGAGGAGATCGTGCGCCTTTCTCGGCCAGCGCCAACTCTGCGCCCCGGCCGTCCTGCACCCAATCCACCGCGAAGCCGTCGTGCTTCAGCCCGCGCGCCACCGCCGCGCCGATCATCGGATCGTCCTCGGCAACGAGCAGGCGCATGCGGGCGCAGGCGGCAGGAGGCGGAGGCGGGAGGTGCGGGAAGCGGTCGCTATTTCTTCGGCTCGAACTTGAGCGACGCCGAGTTCATGCAGTAGCGCAGGCCGGTCGGCTCGGGCCCGTCCTCGAACACGTGGCCCAGGTGCGCGTCGCAGCCGCGCACACCACCTCGGTGCGGTCCATGAACCAGCTCGTGTCGTCGACGGTGCGCACGTTCGCGCGGTCGATCGGCGCGGAAAAGCTCGGCCAGCCGGTGCCGGAGTCGAACTTGGTCGCGGCGTCGAACAGCGGCATGCCGCAGCCGACGCAGCGGTAGGTGCCCGTCGCGTGGTTGTCCCAGTACTTGCCGGTGAACGCGCGCTCGGTGCCCTTCTTGCGGGTGACCTCGAACTGCTCGGGCGTCAGTTGCGCGCGCCACTCGGCGTCCGACTTTCTGACCTTGTCGACCATCGTGGCCGCCTCGCCGTGCACTAGACTTGCCCGTTGGCGCGCCGCGCGGCCGTCGCGTTGTGGCACCGGGCGGGCGCGGGATCAAGTCTAGTAACGGAACCGCGGCCCGACCCGCATCCGCGCACTGGGGCTAATCTCCGCGATCTCCACCGTGTCGACCCCTGCGTTGGGATTTTCCCACCCCGATTCGTTGCGTCGCGACGCCAGAGCTGATCGACGTCATCGGCCTCGCGCACCTCTCTCGCATTTCTTCCAACTGGCGCTGCCGCCGCTGTTTCCGCTGCTGCGGTCGGAGTTCGGCATCAGTTACGCGCGCTCGGCAGCGCAGGTCGGCGTCTACTACGCCGCGAGCGACATCACGCAGTTCGCCTCCGGCTTCGCGGTGGACCGCCTCGGGGCGCGACCGGTACTGTTGTCCGGCCTGGCACTGCTCGCCGGCGGGACGGCGCTCGCGAGTCTCGCGCCCGGCATCGCGTGGCTGTTCCCGATCGTCGCGCTGATGGGTGTGGGCAACGGCGTGTTTCACCCCGCCGATTTCGCGATTCTCAATGCCAACGTCGCGCCGCGCCGCCTCGGCCACGCGTACAGCTCGCACGGCATCGGCGGCAATCTCGGCTATGCGCTCGCGCCGGTGATGAGCTTTGCGCTGCGCGGCGCGGCGTTCGGCGCCTGGCCGCGCTGGTGGCGGTGCGCTGCGCATCGTCGGCCTGGTCGATCGCCTCGCCGCGCGCTGCTCGTCTCGCGCCGGGCCGACGATGCGCATCTGCACACGCTCTCGGGCAGCGTCGCGCTTTTCGTCCAGGCCCCCATCCTGCTGTGCTTCGCGTACTTCGTGATCCAGACGATGGCCGGCGTGGGCCTGCAGACGTTCATGCCGAGCGCGCTCAACGCGGGCCTCGGCGTGCCGCTGGCGCTCGCGACGTCGGCACTGACCGCCTATCTTCTGGGAGGCACCGCCGGGATTTTCGTCGGAGGATTCCTCGCGGCGAAGACGGCGCGCCACGACCGCGTTGCGGCAACGGGCCTGTTGGTCGCGGCACTGCTGCTCGTCGCGATGGTGACGGTGGGCGTCGCAATACCCGTCGTGCTGCCGCTGGTCACGGTCGTCGGATTCGCGCTCGGGGCGACAGGGCCCTCGCGCGACCTGATCGTGCGCAATGCGACCCCCAAGGGCGCCGCCGGCCGGGTGTATGGTTTCGTCTACTCCGGGCTGGACCTCGGCGCGATGCTGGGCCCGATCGCGTTCGGACTGCTCCTCGATCAAGGTCTCGCGCGAAGATTTCTTCGGGGTCGCCGGTTGTCTCGCCCTGGCGATCGGGACCGTCGTACAGACGCGTCGCGCGAGCACCGGGCGGCGTGCGGTCGCCCTCCAGCGCGCGCCGTGAGCGCGCGGTTATTCGAACGCGAGGTCGCCGTCGGGTTCGCCGCGCCCGCGGGCGCGCACGGCCGCGAAATCGAACAGCGATCGATCCATCAGATGCGACGGCACGACGTTCGCCAATGCGTTGTAGATCGAGTCCACACGACCGGGATGCTTGCGCTCCCACTCCTGCAGCATCGCGGTGACCTGCTTGCGCTGCAGGTGCTCCTGCGAGCCGCACAGATTGCACGGGATGATCGGGAACGCCCTGCAGCTCGGCATAGCGCGCGAGGTCGCGCTCCGCGCACGTACGCGAGCGGACGGATCACGACGTTGCGGCCATCGTCGGAGACGAGCTTCGGCGGCATGGTCTTGAGCTTGCCGCCGAAGAACAGGTTCAGGAAGAACGTCGCGAGCGATGTCGTCGCGATGGTGACCGAGCGCGATCTTGGTCGCGCCGAGCTCCCGCGCGACGCGGTAAAGCACGCCGCGCCGCAGGCGCGAGCACAGCGAACACATCGTGCCGTCCTCGCCGATCACGCGCCTGACCACGCTGTACGTGTCCTGCGCCACGATCCGGTAGCGGCACGCCACGCGCTTCGAGGAAGCGCGGCAGGACATCGGCCGGGAAAGCCCGGCTGCTTCTGGTCGAGGTTGACCGCGATGACCTCGAAGGGAGCCGGCGCCCGCCCTTGCAGCGAAGCAGGAGGTCGAGCAGCGCAAAGCTGTCCTTGCCGCCGGACAGACAGGCCATCACGCGATCGCCAGGCTCGATCAGCGCGAAATCCCCGATCGCCTCGCCGACCTGGCCGGCGCAGGCGCTTGCGCAGCTTGTTCGCCTCGAACTCGGCCTTCCGCGGGTCGCGGTGCGCGCGTGAATTGCGAAGGGGAGCCGGCGGCGGGCGTGGCCGGCGCAGCGGGCGTGGCGAGTGGGAAGGCGGAATCGTCCATGGTCAGGCGATCGTTCTACCGGCCCGGGTTGTCGCGCGGAGCGGCGCGCTCGGCGCACCAGCGTGGACCGACAGATATGCGCGGTTCGGAGTGTCGCGCAAACAGGATGCTACGATCGCCTCCGGCTGCCGCTTGGCAGCGCGATTGAGGTCGATGCCATGCCCGTCAAGGTTTCCAAGGAGTTCGATTCCGGCGCGATCGAGGTCCTCGCGGCCGAACGCCACGACGACGTGAGGCTTGCGCTGCGGGCCGATTCGCACGCCGATTTCCGGCAGTGGTTCCACTTCCGGGTCCAGGGCGCGGCGGCGTTGCCGCTGCGGCTGGTGTTCACGAACGCCGGCGCCTGCACCTACCGGAAGGGTGGCGGGACTACCGCGCCGTCGCGTCCTACGACCGCCAGCAGTGGTTTCGCGTCCCCACGACCTACGACGGCGAGCAGATGGTCGTTGCGCACGTGCCGGAACGCGATAGCGTCCACTACGCGTACTTCGAGCCATTCTCGTGGGAACGCCACCTCGATCTGCTCGGCCGCGTGGCGGCCGCGCCGCGGGTTCGGCTCTCCGCGCTCGGGTCGAGCGTCGAAGGGCGCGATCTGGACGTCGTGACAGTCGGCGAAGCGGGGCCCGGCAAGCGGGTCGTCTGGGTGATCGCGCGCCAGCACCCGGGCGAGACGATGGCCGAGTGGTTCGTCGAAGGGATGCTCGCGCGGCTGATCGACCCGGCGGATCGCGATCGGCGCGGGCGCTGCTCGAGCGTGCGGTGATTCCACGTCATCCCGAACATGAACCCCGACGGCAGCGTGCGCGGCAACCTGCGCACGAACGCGGCGGGCGCCAACCTGAATCGCGAGTGGCTATCGCCCTCGCCCGAGCGAGCCCCGAGGTCCTGTGCGTGCGCGAGGCGATGGAGGCGACCGGCGTCGACCGCGTTCCTCGACGTCCACGGTGACGAAGTGCTGCCGTATGTGCTTCGTCGACGGCTGCGAACGCCTGCCGACCTACACGCCGGCGCATCGCTGCGAGCGCGACCGCAGGTTCGAGGACGCGCTTCCGGGTGGCCAATCCCGATTTCCAGACCGCGCACGGCTACCCGGACGACAAGGACACCAAGGTGAACCTGTCGCTCGCGTCGAAATACGTCGGGGACCGGTTCGGCTGCCTCTCGCTCACGCTCGAGATGCCGTTCAAAGACAACGCCAATCAGCCCGACCCGCATACGGGCTGGAACGGAGCGCGCAGCATGCGGCTGGGCGCCGATTCGCTCGTCGCGCTGCGGGCTGTCCTCGAAGCGAGCTGACGCGCAGCGGTACCCGATACCGCTACTGCTTCGGTGCGGCGGCCGGCGCAGCGGCGTCCTTCGCCGCATCGACGGCCTTGGCGGCGTCCTTGGTGGCATCCGCGGCTTCCTTCGTGGCCTCCTTCGCCGCCTCGCCCGCCTTGGCGGCGGCTTCCTTCGCCTTGTCCGCGGCTTCGGCGGCGGCCTTCTTCGCCTCTTCGGCCGCCTTGCCGGAGTCCTGTCCGCAAGCGGCAAGCGTGGTGGCACATACGAGCGCGGTCAGCGTGACGAGCAAGCGCGTTTTCATCGAATTCTCCTGTACGGTCTAGGTGTCGTTCGGGCATCTTGCGGCGAGTGCCGGCGGGTCCCCCCGCCGACAACCGCAAGCGACTATTTTAGCCGAAATGACGAGCCACCGCATGCGCGCGGCGCTCCGCGGTCCGCGTGCTCCCCGCCCGTTCATGCCGAGCGGGGAACGATGCGGGCGCTGCGCGTTCCTCAGGCGGCGATCAGCTCGCGCAGCACGTACGGCAGGATGCCGCCGTGCTGGTAGTAGTCGACCTCGATCGGCGTGTCGATGCGCAGCAGCACGCGGGACCTCCTGCGTC
The DNA here is from genome assembly GCA_963809965.1 of uncultured beta proteobacterium. GTDB lineage: Bacteria > Pseudomonadota > Gammaproteobacteria > Burkholderiales > Casimicrobiaceae > CAIWHR01. Next base: position 77,509 of record CAWELU010000010.1, on the reverse strand, counting down.
GCTGCCGTCCTTGCGCCGGATGGTCAGCGTCACGTCCTGCTGCGGCTTGATGCCCGCTTCGAGGCCGGCGATGTCGAAGGTCTCGTCGCCGTCGATGCCGAGCGAGGCGGCGCGTGTCGCTGCCCTTGAACTGGCAGCGGCAGCACGCCCATGCCGACGAGGTTGGAGCGGTGGATGCGCTCGAAGCTCTGCGCGACGACGGCCTTCACGCCGAGCAGCTGCGTGCCCTTGGCGGCCCAGTCGCGCGAGCTGCCGGTGCCGTATTCCTGGCCGGCGAAGACGACGAGTCGGCGTGCCCTCGCGCGATGTACTTCATCGCGGCGTCGTAGATCGGCATCTGCTCGCCCGACGGCTGGAGCAGCGTGACGCCGCCTTCGACGCGCGAGCCGTCGGCCTTGCGGCAGCATCAGGTTCTTGATGCGCACGTTGGCGAAGGTGCCGCGCGTCATCACGTCGTCGTTGCCGCGGCGCGAGCCGTAGCTGTTGAAGTCGGCGACGGCGACGCCGTTGCTCGAGCAGGTAGTTGCCGGCGGGCGAGGTCGGCTTGATCGCGCCGGCCGGGCTGATGTGGTCGGTCGTCACCGAGTCGCCGAAGATCGCCAGCGCGCGCGCGCCCTGGATGTCGCCGATCTTGCCGGGCTGCATCGCGAAATCCGTCGAAGAACGGCGGCTCCTGGATGTAGGTCGACGTCGGTCCCACTCGTAGACCTGGCCGGTCGGCGCCGGGATCGTCGTTCCACAGCGGATTGGCGTTGGCGAGATCGCCGTAGAGCGCGGCGGTAGGTCTCCGGGTCGGTCGCGTAGCTCATGCACGGCCGCGATCTCCTGCGAGCGTCGGCCAGATGTCGCTGCAGGTAGACACGGCGCCGTCCTTGCCCGTGCCGAGCGGCTCGCGCGTCAGGTCGATGTCGCACGCGGCCGGCGAGGCGAAGGCGACGACCAGCGGCGGGCGCATCAGGAAGTTCGCCTTGATGCTCTGGATGGACGCGCGCCTCGAAGTTGCGGTTGCCGGAGAGCACGGCCGCGGCGACGAGATCGTTCTTGCGTGATCGCCTCCTCGATGCTCGGCGTCGAGCGGCGCCGGAGTTGCCGATGCAGGTGGTGCAGCCGTAGCCGACGACGTTGAAGCCGAGCTGGTCGAGGTAGGGCTGCAGGCCGGCCTTGGTCGAGGTAATCGGTCACGACGCGCGAGCCGGGCGCGAGCGAGGTCTTGACGCGCGGCTTGACCGTCAGGCCGCGCTCCACCGCCTTCTTCGCGAGCAGGCCGGCGGCGAGCATCACGCTCGGGTTGGAGGTGTTGGTGCACGAGGTGATCGCCGCGATCAGCACGTCGCCGTTGCCGAGCTCCACGCGCGCTTCGCTGTGCGTCGGCTCGACACGCGCTTCGCGCGAGCGTTCGTCGGCGGGCTTGCCTCGAAGCCGTTCTCCGGCGACCGGCTCGTGCTGAACAGATCGCGCGAACTTGTCGCCTTGAGGTCCGGCGAGCGTTCGATGCGGTCCTGCGGGCGCTTCGGCCCGGCCACGATCGGCGCGACTCGGTCTGCGAGATCGAGCTCGAGCACCTTGCGTGTAGTCGATCTCGCCCGCCCTGCGGCATGCCGAAGAGGCCCTGCGCCTTGTAGTACGCCTGGCGAAGGCGTCGACTTCCGTCGCTCGGTGCGGCCGGTCGCCGCGAGATACTCGACCGTCTCGTCGTCGATCGGGAAGAAGCCCATCGTCGCGCCGTATTCGGGCGCCATGTTGGCGATCGTCGCGCGGTCCGCCACGGCGAGCGACGCGGCGCCGGGGCCGAAGAACTCGACGAACTTGCCGACCACCTTCGCTTGGCGCAGCATCTGGGTGACGGTCAGCACCAGGTCGGTCGCGGTGACGCCTTCGCGCAGCGCGCCGGTGAGGTGCACGCCGACCACGTCCGGCGTGAGGAAATAGACCGGCTGGCCGAGCATGCCGGCCTCGGCCTCGATGCCGCCCACGCCCCAGCCGACGATGCCGAGGCCGTTGATCATCGTCGTGTGCGAGTCGGTGCCGACGAGCGTGTCGGGGTAGTAAACGCCGTCCTTCTGCGAGCACGCCGCGCGCGAGGTATTCGAGGTTGACCTGGTGGACGATGCCGATGCCGGGCGGCACGACCTTGAAGGTGTCGAAGGCCTGCATGCCCCACTTGAGGAACTGGTAGCGCTCGCGGTTGCGCTGGAACTCCATCTCCAGGTTGAGCTCCAGCGCGTCGGGCCGGCCGAAGTAGTCGACCTGCACCGAGTGGTCGACGACGAGATCGACCGGCACCAGCGGCTCGATGATCTTCGGGTCCTTGCCCATGCGGGCCGCGGCGGCGCGCATGGCGGCGAGATCGACGAGCAGCGGCACGCCGGTGAAGTCCTGCAGCACGATGCGCGCGACGACGAACGGGATCTCCTCCGTGCGCGCGGCGTTGGGCTTCCAGTTCGCGAGCTGCCGCACGTTCTCCTCGGTGACCTTCTTGCCGTCGCAGTTGCGCAGCACGGACTCGAGCACGATGCGGATGGAGACCGGCAGGCGCGAGATGCGGCCGATGCCCGCGCTGCTCGAGCGCGGGCAGCGAATAGAAATGCCCGGACTTGCCGGAAGCGAGCGTGAGCGGGGTGAAGGTGTTGTGCAGGTTGTGCGGCATGGTGGGTCTCGCGATGCGGAAAATGGTTGCGTGATGGGGCGCGCCGGTCGCGCGTCAGCCCTTGGCGCCGACAAACTGGCGGATGTTCACGGTCTTGCCCCCGGGCAGGGTCAGTTCGCCGGGTTGCTGTCCCGGCTTGCACGGCCCAGGTGCCGGCCTTCGATCACCGTCGTCGATTCCTTGTTGCCCAGGAAGGGCGGGTCGAAGCTCGCGTGCGCCTCGGTGCGGTAGGCGGCATTGCCGGTAAGCTTCATCACCGCCTTCGAGGCGCATCTTCGAGCCGCCCAGATCGCAGACAGCTTCGCTCGTCACCTGGTTGCCGCTGGTCTTGAGGTCGTACTTGCTCGTACATCCCGGCCAACATTCCAATCGACATCCGGTACATCTCCTGCTGGACCGAATCGTCGAGGCACAACGTGGATTTGTGCGGCGCCTTGTTGTTGCCGCGCGACGAAGTGATCGTCTCCCAGAGACCGGACTTCAGCTTGGGAAAGCTCTGCGCGTCGGCGGCGCTCGGGGACACCGCCAAGGCGAGGACGAGCGCGAGGGCAGGAAGGACGGGCATGGGCATCAGTATCAGCGCTGCTTCGGCGCGGCGGGCGTGGCGCGCGTTGAGATCGCCATCATATCGGTGAATTCGGGTGCTGGGTGCATGCAGCGGCGTCAACGGCCATAGGGATTGGCCGGCGCGAAGAATGCCGCGGCCGGGGCCGGGATCGGCGCGCCCGCCGCCTGTGCGCGTTGCAGGACCGTCCAGAAGTAGCGATAGGAGGCCCCGATCGTGCAAGCGACCGGCCACGGCCAGCGGCGCCCAGGCGATTGCCTGCGCTGCCGCGAGCACGGCCGCGGCTTCGGCAACTTCGCCGGCCTGCGGTTGCATGCGCGCACGATTGCGTCGATCTGCGACGGGTGAATGCTCGACATCCGCAGGAAGCCGATTCCTCCCGGGCGCGCCGGGCATCCTCGAACACCGCTTCGGGATCGTCGATTGCGCGGGTGACGCCGTGGGCCGGGATCCGCGCCTGAGCGAGCGCCGCGGCCGCGGTTTCGCATTTCGCGCGACGGAGGAGCGGGTGCTCGAACTGGCCCGGACTTTCCATCGCCGCCGCGGGGACGGCGCCCGCTGGGCGCTGACGAAGTCGAGCGTGCCGAAGTCGAGGCGCACGACGCCGGGAGCGCCGCGATCGCCGACGTGTCGTGCACGGCGCCATGCGTCTCGACCAAGACGACCACCGGAATCCGCGACCCAGCCCGCGGCGGGCGTCCTCGAGGGCAAGCGCCTCGAGAACCCGCTCGACGTCCTCGCGCGGATTCCGACCTTGGGTACGGTGACGAACGCGAGACCATCGCCGGCTTCGCCGACCAGGATCCGAGCTCCGTCGCGCCACCTCGGGGCCGGACATCGTGGATGCGCGCGCCCACGCGATCGAAGCGATTGTCCGCGCCGGCGATGAGCGCTGCCAGCGCGCGCGCATGCTCACGCTCGGCGCCGACCGGCGCGCCGTCTTCGCAATCGCAGGCGATGTCGAACACCGGCCCGCGCCCGGCCTGCAAAACGAGCGCCTTGCGTATGAACCGCTCGCTTCCCGCATAGTGCACGCAGGCCGGCAGCAGCGGCAGCGCCCGTTCGCTGCCGTAGAGCGCCGCTTGCGGGGAGAGGGCGGCCGCAGAGCGCGCCCCCGCGCCTGTGGCCGAGCCCGCCGCGCTCATTGGCATGCCCCCACGCTTGCGCGCCCTACGCGAGCAGCGAGGCCACGCCGGCGCGCTCCTCCTCGAGCTCCTTCAACGTCGCGTTCATCCGTTCGCGCGAGAATGCGTCGATCGCAAGCCCCTGCACCCGCGTGTACTCGCCACTGGCACAGGTCACGGGAACGCCGTACACGATGTCCGCGGGAATGTCGTAGCTGCCGTCCGAAGGCACGCCCATCGTCACCCAGCGGCCGCCCGTGCCGAGCGCCCAATCCCGCATGTGGTCGATCGCGGCGTTCGCGGCGGACGCGGCCGACGACGCGCCGCGCGCCTCGATGATGGCCGCGCCGCGCTTGCCGACCTTGGGCAGGAAGACCGTCCGGTACCAGTCCTTGTCGTTGACCACCGCCCGGGCGGGTTGCCCTCCGATCGTCGCGTAGCTGTAATCGGCGTACATGGTCGGCGAGTGGTTGCCCCATACGCACAGCTTCTCGATCGAGGTGATCGGCTTGCCGGTCTTCGCGGCGAGCTGCGACACTGCGCGGTTATGGTCGAGGCGCAGCATCGCGGTGAAGTTCTTCCTGGGCAGCGAGGGCGCCGACTTCATCGCGATGTACGCGTTGGTGTTGGCGGGGTTGCCGACCACCAGCACGCGGATATCGCGCGCGGCGGCCACGTCGAGGGCCTTGCCCTGCTCGATGAAGATCTTCGCGTTTTCGGCGAGCAGATCCTTGCGCTCCATCCCGGGGCCCCGCGGCTTGGCGCCGACCAGCAGGGCGTAGTTCGCGTCCTGAAACGCGACCTTGGGATCCGCGGTACCGGACATCCCCGCGAGTAACGGAAACGCGCAGTCCTCGAGTTCCATCATGACGCCCTTCAGCGCGGCCTGCGCCTTGTCGAGCGGCAACTCGAGGAGCTGCAGGATGACCGGCTGATCCTGGCCCAGCATCTGGCCGGAGGCGATGCGAAACAGCAGCGCATACCCGATCTGGCCGGCGGCGCCGGTGACTGCTACGCGGACGGGTTTCTTCATGACGTGCTCCTCGAAGGGATGCGAACAAAGGGGGGACGCTCGTGCTGCGGCGGACGGTTCGACGGCGCGCGACCGGAGGAAAGCGGTCGCCTGCCGGGATTCTAGGCCGCGCGCCGCACTGGGTCAATTTGCTCATCTAATTGATATCACGCGCAAATACGGAAGCCCTGCGACCGCGATGCGCGTCGCGCTGCCCCGCCGGCAGGACGCAACGACGCGGTCCTCGCGCGGGCTGCCCGCGTCGGGCTATAATGCGCTGCCGCCGTGCACCAAACACCGCCTTCGCGGTGTCACCGTTCGTTTGCGAGGTCCGAGATGTCCGGGTCGACCCGTCCCGTCGCGAAGCCGCGCCCCGTCTATCTCAATCTGATCGCGATCCGCCTGCCGTTCCCGGGGTTCGTGTCGTTCCTGCACCGGTTCAGCGGTGCCCTCATGTTCCTGGTGGGCATACCCGTGCTGCTGTGGGCGGTTCAGTCGAGCGTCGCCTCGCCCGCCCGCTTCGACGAGTTCAAGGCGCTCGTCGCACATCCGCTGGCGAAGCTCGTCGTCCTGGGGCTCGTCTGGGCCTATGTCCATCATCTGCTGGCAGGCGTGCGGCACCTGGCTCTCGACCTGCACGTCGGAACCGATCTCAAGGCGGCGCGGCATTCGAGCACCGTCGTCTTCGTCGTCGCGCTCGCGCTCACCGCCATCGTCGGGATCCGGCTATGGTGAACCTCGTCCAGAAGCACGCGGTCGGCGCGCATTACGGCCTGCGCGACTGGCTGGCGCAGCGAGTAACCGCGGTGGTGATGATCGGCTACACGCTGCTGGTCGCGGCGATCGTGCTCTGGCACGGCGGCCTCGACCACGCGACGTGGCAGGCCGTCTACGCCAATCGCGCCTTCAAGCTCGCGACGTTCCTGTTCATGGTGGCGCTGTTCTGGCACGCCTGGGTCGGCGTGCGCAACATCCTGATGGATTACGTGAAGCCGGTCGGCGTGCGCCTGGCGCTGCAGGCCGCCGTCATCGCCGGGCTCATCGCCTACACCGGCTGGACCATCCAGGTCCTGTGGGGTGTCCGATGAGCACCGCCGGGCCGCCCCAAGGTGCTCATTGCGCCCCCCCGGGGGGTCGCGCAGCGGCCTTGGCCGCGAGCGTGGGGGCACTCCGACGCACCAGCCGGGCCGCCCCAAGGCGCTCATTGCGCCCCCTCGGAGGGTCGCGCAGCGGCCTTGGCCGCAAGCGTGGGGGCACTCCAATGAGTCTGCCCGTGCGCAAATTCGACGCGATCGTCGTCGGTGCCGGTGGCTCCGGCATGCGCGCCTCGCTGCAGCTCGCCGAAGCGGGGCTGTCGGTCGCGGTGCTGTCCAAGGTCTTCCCGACCCGCTCGCACACGGTGGCCGCGCAGGGCGGCATCGGCGCCTCGCTCGGCAACATGTCCGAGGACAACTGGCTGTGGCACATGTACGACACGATCAAGGGCTCCGACTGGCTCGGCGACCAGGACGCGATCGAGTACATGTGCAAGATGGCGCCGCAGGTCGTCTACGAGCTCGAGCACTTCGGCATGCCGTTCGACCGCAATCGCCGACGGCACGATCTACCAGCGGCCGTTCGGCGGCCATTCGGCGAACTTCGGCGAGAAGCCGGTGCAGCGCGCCTGCGCCGCCGCCGACCGCACCGGCCACGCGCTGGTGCACACGCTCTACCAGCGCAACGTCCGCGCGCGCACGCAGTTCTTCGTCGAATGGATGGCGCTCGACCTGATCCGCGACGCCGACGGCGACGTCCTCGGCGTCGTCGCGCTGGAGATGGAAACCGGCGACGTGATGATCCTGCAGGCGAAGGCGACCATGCTCGCGACCGGCGGCGCCGGCCGCATCTTCGCCGCGTCGACCAACGCGTTCATCAACACCGGCGACGGCCTCGGCATGGTGGCGCGCGCCGGCATTCCGCTGCAGGACCTGGAGTTCTGGCAATTCCACCCGACCGGCGTCGCCGGCGCGGGCGTGCTGATCACCGAGGGCGTGCGCGGCGAGGGCGGCATCCTGCTCAACGGCAACGGCGAGCGCTTCATGGAGCGCTACGCGCCGAACCTGAAGGACCTCGCGTCGCGCGACGTCGTCAGCCGGTCGATGGACCAGGAGATCAAGGAAGGGCGCGGCTGCGGTCCGAACAAGGACCACGTGCTGCTGAAGCTCGACCACCTCGGCCCCGAGGTGATCCTGAAGCGGCTGCCGTCGATCCGCGAGATCGCGATCAAGTTCGCGAACGTCGACTGCATCAGGGAGCCGATCCCGGTCGTGCCGACGATCCACTACCAGATGGGCGGCATTCCGACCAACATCCACGGCCAGGTCGTCGCGCCGAAGGACGGCGACGACGCAGCGGTCGTCAACGGGCTCTACGCGGTCGGCGAGTGCGCATGCGTGTCGGTGCACGGCGCCAACCGCCTCGGCACCAATTCGCTGCTCGACATCATCGTGTTCGGTCGCTGCCGCCGGCAACTTCATCGTCGACCAGAACCTGCAGCGCGCAGTCGCACAAGCCGCTGCCGGGGACGCCGCGCGACAGCCCGCTCGCGCGCTCGCGCGGCTCGACGGCGCGAGCGTCCGGCGAATCGGTCGCCGAGGTCGCCGACGACCTGCGCAAGACGATGCAGGCGCACTGCGGCGTGTTCCGCAACCAGGAGCTGCTGGCCGAAGGCGTGACGAAGGTGATGGAGATCGAGGAGCGTGTCGAGCGCGTCGCGATCAAGGACAAGAGCCGGACGTTCAACACGGCGCGCGTCGAGGCGCTCGAGCTCGACAACCTGATCGAGACGGCGAAGGCGACGATCGTGTCGGCGGAGGCGCGGCAGGAATCGCGCGGCGCGCAGGCGCGCAGCGACTACCCGAACCGCGACGACGTCGAACTGGCTGAAGCACACGCTGTGGTACCGCGACGGCAACCGGCTCGCGTACAAGCCGGTGAACATGAAGCCGCTGTCGGTCGACGCGTTTCCGCCGAAGGCGCGGACCTACTGACCGCCGACGGCCCAGCATCCTGATCCTGAGCCGCTCGCCGGCGTCAGCGGACGGATGAAATTCCGCATCTACCGCTACGACCCCGAGCAAGGACGCGAAGCCGTACCTCAAGGACTACGACGTCGCGCTCGACCCGCACGACCGGATGCTGCTCGACGCGCTGATGCGCCTGAAGGCCGTCGACGACACGCTCGTCGTTCCGGCGCAGCTGCCGCGAGGGCGTCTGCGGCTCGGACGCGATGAACATCAACGGCAAGAACGGGCTCGCCTGCATCACCAACCTGAAGGAGCTGAACGAGCCGGTCGAGCTGCGGCCGCTGCCCGGGCTGCCGGTGATCCGCGACCTGATCGTGGACATGAGCCAGTTCTTCAAGCAGTACCACTCGATCAAGCCGTACCTCGTCAACGACACGCCGCCCGCCCGAGAAGGAGCGGCTGCAGTCGCCCGAGGACCGCGAGGAGCTCGACGGGCTCTACGAGTGCATCCTCTGCGCCTGCTGCTCGACCGCCTGCCCGTCGTTCTGGTGGAACCCGGACAAGTTCGTCGGTCCGGCCGGGCTGCTCGCCGCCTACCGCTTCATCGCCGACTCGCGCGACCAGGCGATCGACGAGCGCCTCGACAACCTCGAGGACCCGTACCGGCTGTTCCGCTGCCACACGATCATGAACTGCGTCGACGTGTGCCCGAAGGGGCTCAACCCGACGAAGGCGATCGGCAAGATCAAGGACATCATGGTCAAGCGGGCGGTCTAGCGCGGGGCATGCGCACGAGGCGCGCGACGCGAATGCGACAGGATCCGGTCCAGATGGCGACTTCGATGACGGGCCTGGCGTCGAGCAACGGGCACGGCCGCTCGTCGCCGCGGCTCGTCCGGCGCCCGGAGCGGACGCCGCGCGCTCGACCGCCTGCGCTGGCGCTGCCGGCGCGGAATGCTGGAGAACGACCTGATCCTCGCGCGGTTTCCTCGACGCGCGCGGCGCGGCGATGTCGCGCCGACGGACGTCGCGGCGCTCGACCGGCTGCTCGACCTCGCGCGACAACGAACTGTGGGACCTGCTTGCCGGTCGCGCCGAGCCCGGCGACGCGACGCTTGCGCCCGCTGCGTCGCCGCGCTGCGCGCGGCGTGAAGCCGGCTCCGCCGCGAGGACATGCAGGCCACGAGCCGACAGACCGCGCAACAGATCGGCCGACCGACGATGACCTGCGGGGCGCACGATCGATCGCGGTATCGACCGTAGCCGAACGAACCCCGGATGGAGCCGAACATCATGACCGACCGCACCGCCACGCCTGACCTTCTCCGACGGCTCGCCGTCGATCACGTTTCCGATCCTCGCCGGCACCGTCGGGCCGGACGTCATCGACATCCGGACGCTCTACGGCAAGACCGGCAAGTTCACCTACGACCCGGGCTTCCTGTCGACGGCGTCGTGCAACTCGACGATCACGTACATCGACGGCGACAAGGGCGAGCTGCTCTACCGCGGCTACCCGATCGAGGAGCTCGCGGTCAAGTGCGACTTCATGGAGGTCTGCCACCTGCTGCTCTACGGCGAGCTGCCGAACGCCGGCGCAGAAGGCGGACTTCGCCGGTCGCGCGTGACCAAGCACACGATGGTCAACGAGCAGATGCAGTTCTTCCTGCGCGGCTTCCGCCGCGACGCGCATCCGATGGCGGTGATGACCGGCCTGGTCGGCGCGCTGTCCGCGTTCTACCCGGACTCGATCAACCTGCACGACGCGCACCAGCGCGACATCTCGGCGATCCGCCTGATCGCGAAGATGCCGACGCTGGTCGCGATGGCGTACAAGTACTCGGTCGGCCAGCCGTACATGTACCCGCGCAACGACCTGTCGTACGCGGCGAACTTCATGCGGATGATGTTCGCCACGCCGTGCGAGGACTACAAGGTCAACGACGTGCTGGTGCGCGCGCTGGACCGCATCTTCATCCTGCACGCCGACCACGAGCAGAACGCGTCGACGTCGACGGTGCGGCTGTGCGCGTCGTCCGGCACCAACCCGTTCGCGGCGATCGCCGCGGGCGTGGCCTGCCTGTGGGGCCCGGCGCACGGCGGCGCCAACGAGGCCTGCCTCAACATGCTCTACGACATCCAGGCCAACGGCGGCGTGGCGAAGATCGGCGAGTTCATCGCCAAGGTCAAGGACAAGAACAGCAGCGTCAAGCTGATGGGCTTCGGCCACCGCGTCTACAAGAACTACGACCCGCGCGCGAAGCTGATGCGCGAGACCTGCCACGAGGTGCTGGACGAGCTCGGCCTGGGCGACGACCCGCTGTTCAAGCTCGCGATGGCGCTCGAGAAGATCGCGCTCGAGGACGACTACTTCGTGTCGCCGCAAGCTCTATCCGAACGTCGACTACTACTCGGGCATCGTGCAGAAGGCGATCGGCATCCCGGTGCCGCTGTTCACCGCGATCTTCGCGCTGGCGCGCACCGTCGGCTGGATCGCGCAGCTGAACGAGATGATCGCCGATCCGGAATACAAGATCGGCCGGCCGCGGCAGCTCTTCACCGGCGCGACGCGGCGGTCGGTGAAGCCGATCGCGCGAGCGTTGAGCGCGAGCGGGCGCGTCCGGGCCGGCGGGCATGGCGCGGACGCCGGCTCCCGGCGCGCGACGCGGTGCGCGCTGTCCGACGAGCCGACGAGGCACGGCACTGACTGAGCGACGCTGCATGAGCACATGCGCGAATACGAGTCGAGCACGCTGTTCGGCGGCAACGTGCCGTTCATCGAGGAGCAGTACGAGCACTACCTCGCGAATCCGGCGGCGGTCACGCCCGACTGGCGCGCCTACTTCGACTCGCTGCGCGGCGGCGCGGCCGACGTCGCGCACGCGCCGGTCGATCGAGTCGTTCATCCGGCTCGCGCAGGAGCCGCAAGGTCGCCGGCGCGATGGTCGACGCCGTCGACGATGCACAAGCAGGTGCTCGTGCTGCAGATGATCGGCCACTTCCGCACGCTCGGCATGTTCCACGCCGAGCTCGATCCGCTGAAGCGGCAGGAGAAGCCGCTACATCGCCGACCTCGACCTCGCGACCTACGGCTTCACCGAGGCCGACCTCGACACCGAGTTCGACGTCGGCTCGTTCAAGGCGGGCGCCGAGCGGATGCGCCTGCGCGACCTGATCGCGGCGCTGAAGGACACGTACTGCCGCACGTTCGGCGCCGAGTACATGTACATCAACGACACGGCGACCAAGCGCTTCGTCCAGGAGCGCCTCGAGCCGATCCGCTCGCGGCCGACGTACCCGGCCGAGCAGCGGCGGCACATCCTCGAGCGGCTGACCGCCGCCGAGACGCTCGAGCGCTACCTGCACACCAAGTACGTCGGCCAGAAGCGCTTCTCGGGCGAGGGCGGCGAGACGATGATCCCGATGCTCGACCACCTGATCCAGATCGCCGGCGCCGCCGGCGTGCAGGAGACGGTGATCGGCATGGCGCACCGCGGGCCGCCTCAACGTGCTGGTCAACACGCTGGGCAAGATGCCGGCGGACCTGTTCTCCGAGTTCGAGGGCAAGCAGGCGCAGGAGCTGCTCGCCGGCGACGTCAAGTACCACCAGGGCTTCTCGTCGGACGTCGTCACGCCGGGCGGGCCGATGCACCTGACGCTCGCGTTCAACCCGTCGCACCTCGAGGCGGTCGAACCCGGTCGTCGAGGGCTCGGTGCGCGCGCGCCAGCACCGCCGCGGCGACGACAAGGGCGACCAGGTGCTGCCGGTGCTGATCCACGGCGACGCCGCGGTGGCCGGGCAGGGCGTCATCCAGGAAACGCTGAACATGGCGCAGACCCGCGGCTACTACACGGGCGGCACGATCCACATCGTCGTCAACAACCAGATCGGCTTCACCACGTCCGACCCGCGCGACACCCGCGGCACGCTCTACTGCACCGACATCGCCAAGATGGCCGAGGCGCCGATCTTCCACGTCAACGCCGACGACCCGGAGGTCTGCCTGCTCGCGATCGAGATGGCGATCGACTACCGGCAGCAGTTCCACCGCGACGTGTTCATCGACCTCGTCTGCTTCCGCCGGCTCGGCCACAACGAGGCCGACGAGCCGATGGTCACGCAGCCGCTCATGTACAAGAAGATCGCCCAGCATCCGGGCACGCGCAAGCTCTACGCCGACCGGCTGGTCGCGGACGGCGTGGTCACGGCCGGAGGACGCCGAGGCGATGATCGCGACGTACCGCGCGGCGATGGACAAGGGCCTGCACACGAACACGACGATCCTGTCGAACTACAAGCCGCCGATGACGGTCGACTGGTCGCCGTACAAGGGCCGCGAGTGGACCGAGCCCTGCGACACGACGGTGCCGCTGAAGACGCTCGAAGGCGCTGGCGAAGAAGGTCACCGAGGTCCCCGACGGCTTCAAGCTGCATCCGCGCGTCGAGCGGGTGATGGCCGACCGCCGCGCGATGGCCGACGGCAAGCTGCCGCTCGACTGGGGCATGGGCGAGACGCTCGCCTACGCGACGCTGCTCGCGACGGCTACGGCGTGCGGCTGTCCGGCGAGGACGTCGGCCGCGGCACGTTCTCGCACCGGCACGCGGTGCTGCACGACCAGAACCGCGAGAAATGGGATTCCGGCACCTGGGTGCCGCTGGAGCACGTGACCGAAGGGCAACCCGGCGTTCGAGGTGATCGACTCGGTGCTGACCGAGTTCGCCGTGCTCGGCTTCGAGTACGGCTACGCGACGTCGGACCCGAAGCGGCTCGTCATCTGGGAGGCGCAGTTCGGCGACTTCGCCAACGGCGCGCAGGTCGTCATCGACCAGTTCATCGCGTCGGGCGAGGCGAAGTGGGGCCGCATCTGCGGGCTCGTGATGCTGCTGCCGCACGGCTACGAGGGCCAGGGTCCCGAGCATTCGTCGGCGCGCCCCGAGCGCTACCTGCAGCTGTGCGCCGAGCACAACATGCAGGTCTGCGTGCCGACGACGCCGGCGCAGATCTTCCACCTGCTGCGCCGGCAGATGATCCGCCCGTACCGCCGGCCGCTGATCGTGATGAGCCCGAAGAGCCTGCTGCGGCACAAGGAGGCGGTCTCGACGCTCGACGAGCTCGCCGAAGGCGCGTTCCAGACCGTGATCGGCGAGACGGAGAAGCTCGTCGCGAAGAACGTGCGGCGCGTGATCGTCTGCAGCGGCAAGGTCTACTACGAGCTCGCCGCGTACCGGCGCGAGCACAAGATCGCCGACGTCGCGATCGTCCGGCTCGAGCAGCTCTATCCGTTCCCGCACGACGACTTCAAGGCCGCGCTCGCGAAGTTCCCGCACGCGAAGGAGGTCGTCTGGTGCCAGGAGGAGCCGCAGAACCAGGGCGCCTGGTACCGGCTGCGCGCGTACTTCCGCGCCGACGCGCTGCCGAAGCAGGTCGTCGCGTACGCCGGCCGCCCGGTGTCGGCCTCGACCGCGGTCGGCTACATGTCGAAGCACCTCGCGCGGCAGCAGCAGCTGATCGAGGACGCGTTCGCGCCCGAAGCTCTCCGAGGGCGAGATGCTCGTCGGGACCTGACAGGAAAGCCCCGCGATGCGAGTCGAAGTCAAGGTCCCGCAGCTGCCGGAGTCGGTGGCCGAGGCCACGCTCGTCAGCTGGCACAAGAAGGTCGGCGAGGCGGTGGCGCGCGACGAGAACCTGGTCGACGTCGAGACCGACAAGGTCGTGCTCGAGCTGCCCGCGCCGGCGCCGGCGTGCTGGTCGAGATCCTCAAGGCGGACGGCGCGACGGTCGCCGGGCCAGGAAGTGATCGCGGTGATCGACACGGAGGCGGCGGCGACCGCGGCCGCGCCGTCGCCGACGCGACAACGCGGCCGCGGCGGCTGCGGCCGCGGCCGGCGCCGCCGCGCGCCGGCCGGCGCCGCGCCGGCGGCGCTGCCCGCGGCGCGCAAGATGATGGCCGAGCACGGCGTGACGCCGGCCGACGTCCAGGGCACCGGTCGCGGCGGCCGCGTCACCAAGGGCGACGTGCTCGCGGCGGCGACGCCGAAGGCCGCCCCGCCCGCGCCGGCGGCGCATCCGCGCCGCGCCGGCGCCGCGGCCAGCCGGCGGCGCCGCGCCCGCCGGCCGCTCGCTGCCCGCCGCGCTCGGGCAGCCGCCCCGAGCAGCGCGTGCCGATGTCGCGGCTGCGCCAGCGCGTGGCCGAGCGGCTGCGTCGCATCGCAGTCGACCGCCGCGATCCTGACCACGTTCAACGAAGTCAACATGCAGCCGGTGATCGACCTGCGCAACCGGTACAAGGACCGCTTCGAGAAGGAGCACGGCGTCAAGCTCGGCTTCATGGGCTTCTTCGTCAAGGCGGCGGTGCACGCGCTGAAGAAGTACCCGGTCGTCAACGCGTCGATCGACGGCACCGACATCGTCTACCACGGCTACTTCGACATCGGCATCGCCGTGGGCAGCCCGCGCGGGCTGGTCGTGCCGATCCTGCGCGACGCCGACCAGCTGTCGATCGCCGAGATCGAGGCGAAGATCGCCGACTTCGGCAAGCGCGCGCAGGACGGCAAGCTCACGGTCGAGGAGCTGACCGGCGGCACCTACACGATCAGCAACGGCGGCGTGTTCGGCTCGATGCTCTCGACGCCGATCATCAATCCGCCGCAGTCGGCGATCCTCGGCGTCCACGCGACCAAGGAGCGCGCGGTGGTCGAGAACGGGCAGGTCGTCGTGCGGCCGATGAACTACCTCGCGCAGTCGTACGACCACCGGATCATCGACGGCCGCGAGGCGGTGCTGTCGCTGGTCGCGATCAAGGAAGCGCTGGAGGATCCGGCGCGCATGCTGCTGGACCTGTAGATCGACGCGGCTGCCGAAGCGGGGGCGTTCGGCGACCGCGTCTGCCTCGTGCTGGCTCGCTCCGTCGGCCCCGGCAGCTCGATCGGCCCCTGACCGCTACATGGCCCCGACGCTGATGCCGAACATTCGACGTCGTCGTCATCGGCGGCGGGCCCGGCGGCTACATCGCCGCGATCCGCTGCGCGCAGCTCGGCTTCAGGACCGCCTGCATCGACGACTGGACGCGCGCCGGCGGCAAGCCCGCGCCCGGCGGCACCTGCACCAACGTCGGCTGCATCCCGTCGAAGGCGCTGCTGCAGTCCTCCGAGCACTACGAGCACGCGGGCCACGCGTTCGCCGACCACGGCATCGAGATCAAGGGCCTCGCGATCGACGTGCAGCGGATGCTCGCGCGCAAGGACAAGGTCGTCGCGCAGAACAACGACGGCATCCTGTTCCTGTTCAAGAAGAACAAGATCGCGTTCTTCCACGGCCGTGGGCTCGTTCGCCGGCGGCGGCGCCGACGGCGGGTGGAACGATCACGGTCGACGGCGCGACGGCCGGCCGAGCTCGTCGCGAAGCACGTGATCGTCGCCACCGGCTCGAAGCCGCGCGCGCTGCCGGGTGTCGCGATCGACAACGAGCGCGTGCTCGACAACGCCGGCGCGCTCGCGCTGCCGCGAGGTGCCGAAGCGGCTCGGCGTCGTCGGCGCCGGCGTGATCGGGCTCGAGATGGGCAGCGTCTGGCGGCGGCTCGGCGCGCAGACGACCGTGCTCGAGGCGCTGCCGGCGTTCCTCGGCGCCGCGGACGAGGCGGTGGCGAAGGAAGCGCAGCGGGCGTTCGCGAAGCAGGGCCTCGCGATCCACACCGGCGTCGCGATCACCGGGGTCGACGGTCGGCGCGGACGACGTCGTCGTCGACTACACCGACGCCGCGGGCAAGGCGCAGCGGCGACGTTCGACCGGCTGATCGTGTCGATCGGCCGGCGTCCCGCACACCGCGGGCCTCGACGCCGACGCGGTCGGGCTCGCGCTCGACGAGCGCGGCTTCGTCGCCGTCGACGGCGAGTGCCGGACCAACCTCGCCGACGTCTGGGCCGATCGGCGACGTCGTGCGCGGCCCGATGCTCGCGCACAAGGCCGAGGAGGAGGGCGTGGCCGTCGCCGAGCGCATCGCCGGCCAGCACGGCCACGTCGACTTCAACACCGTTCCCTGGGTCATCTACACGTCGCCGGAGATCGCCTGGGTCGGCCAGACCGAGCAGCAGCTCAAGGCCGAGGGCGTCGCCTACCGCGCCGGCAGCTTCCCGTTCGCGGCCAACGGCCGCGCGCGCGCGCTGGGCGACACGACCGGCTTCGTGAAGATCCTCGCCGACGCCGCGACCGACCGCATCCTCGGCATGCACGTCATCGGGCCGTTCGCCTCCGAGCTGATCGCCGAGGGCGTGGTGGCGATGGAGTTCGGCGCGGCGAGCGAGGACCTCGCGCGGATCTGCCACGCGCACCCGTCGCTGTCCGAGGCGACGAAGGAAGCGGCGCTCGCGGTCGACGGGCGCACGCTCAACCTCTGACCGCGGTCGCCGGCGACGTGCGCGTCGAGCGATCGGCCCGCAGCGGCATCCGCACGGACGCCTGGCGGCCGATGAACGACGCGGCTTGCGCCGCGACGCGATCGACGGCACGTCGTCCGCGCCGCGGCGCGCTCGTCGCCCGGCTCGATCCGATCCTCGCCGCGCGCGGCACGACGCTCGACCACGCGCAGGCGGCCGCGCTCGACCGGCTGCAGCAGCTCGCGACGAGCTCGCCGCCTTTCGCGCCGCGCGGCAGTCGACGCTGAAGCGGCTCTTCGCGCCGCCCGGAGGTGCCGCGCGGCGTCTACCTGTGGGGCGGCGTCGGCCGCGGCAAGAGCTTCCTGATGGACGGCTTCTTCGCGACCGTCCCGATCCGCCGCAAGACGCGCGTCCACTTCCACGCGTTCATGCGCGACGTGCACGAGGAGCTCGCGCAGCTGAAGCACGAAGCCGGATCCGCTCGCCACGGTCGCCGCGCGCATCGCGCGCAACGCTGGCGCCTCGTCTGCTTCGACGAGTTCCACGTCTCCGACATCGCCGACGCGATGATCCTCGGCCGCCTGCTCGCGGCGCTGTTCGACGCGCGGCGTCGTGTTCGTGATGACGTCGAACTACCCGCCCGACGGGCTCTAGCCCAACGGCCTGCAGCGCCAGAACTTCCTGCCGACGATCGCGCTGCTGAAGCGAGTGGCTCGACGTGCGTCGAGGTCGACGCCGGCGTCGACTACCGGCTGCGCGTGCTCGAGCAGGTCGAGGCCTACCACGCGCCGCTCGGCCCGGCGGCCGACGCCGCGCTCGCCGCGGCGTTCGAGCGCGATGCGCGCCGGCCCGGACGAGGACCCGCGGCTCGTCGATCGAGGGGCGCACGCTCGTCGCGCGGCAGGCGCGCCGGCAGCGCCGTCTGGTTCGACTTCGCGGCGCTGTGCGACGGCCCGCGGTCGCAGCGCGACTACCTCGAGCTCGCCGAGCGCTTCGCGGTGCTGCTCCTGTCCGGCGTGCCGCGGATGACGCCGACGATGGGCGACCGCGCGCGGCGCTTCACCTGGCTCGTCGACATCCTGTACGATCACCGCGTGAAGCTGCTGGTCGTCGGCCGCGGTCCCGCCCGGACGACGCTCTACCGCGAGGGGCCGAACAGCCGGGAATTCCCGCGCACCGTGAGCCGGCTCGTCGAGATGCAGACCCACGACTACATGGCGCTGCCGCACGTCGCCGCCGAGCGCCGCGCCGGCTGACGTCGCGCCGCCGCCCCTCGACTCCCGCCATTCGCACCACCGACCGCATCCCCAAGGAGACTCCCGTGCAGAAATTCAAGGCCTACCGGACGTTCGAGGACAACAAGGTCGTGACGAGCCGCTTCGTCGAGATGACGCTCGACGAGCTCGACCCCGGCGAGGTCGTCGTCCGGACCAAGTACTCGACGATCAACTACAAGGACGCGCTGTCGTACAACGGCGCCGGCAGGATCATGCGCAAGTACCCGACCAACGCCGGCATCGACATGGCCGGCACCGTCGAGTCGTCGACCGACCCGCGGTGGAAGCGCGGCGACAAGGTCATCGTCCACGCCTACGACATGGGCGTCGCGCACGACGGCGGCTACGCCGAGTACGTGCGCGTGCCCGGCGACTGGGTCGTGCGCCGGCCCGAGAGCATGACGGCGTTCGACGCGATGACGCTCGGCACCGCCGGCTTCACCGCGGCGCTGGCGATCATGCTGATGGAGCACAACGGCCTCAAGCCGGACAACGGGCCCGGTCGCCGTCACCGGCGCGACCGGCGGCGTGGGCTCGGTCGCGGTCGAGATCCTGGCGAAGACCGGCTACCACGTCGTCGCGATCACCGGCAAGCAGGAGGAGACGCGCTACCTCAAGGGCGCTCGGCGCGAAGGAGGTGCTGCAGCGCGCAGTCGATCGACCTCGCGAAGATCCGGCCGCTCGACAAGGCGACGTGGGCCGGCGCCGTCGACAACCTCGGCGGCGACATGCTCGCGTGGCTGCTGTCGACGATGAAGATCGGCGGCACCGTCGGCGCGGTCGGCCTCGCCGCCGGACATGAAGCTCAACACGACCGTCGCGCCGTTCATCCTGCGCGGCGTCGCGCTGCTCGGCGCCGACAGCGCCAACTGCCCGATGGCGCTGCGGCAGAAGATCTGGAACAAGCTCGCCGTCGAATGGCGCCCCGACCGCGTCCACGACCAGGTGCGCACGATCGACTTCGACGAGCTGCCGACGCACTTCGACGCCTACCTCAAGGGCATGGTGCGCGGCCGGACCGTCGTCGCGGATCGCGCCGGCAGCACCCTAGCGCCGCATCCCGGCGCGCCGCGGCAGGTCGCGCGATCCCTGACCGCGGAGGCGGCCGGCCGTCGCGCCGGTACGGATCCCGGCCGGAGCGTGCGATGGCACGACCGTACAAGGAGTTCCATCGCCGCTCGATCGCCGACCGCGACGCGTTCTGGCGCGAGCGAGGCCGCGCTCGTCGACTGGCAGACGCCGTTCTCGGCGGTGCTCGACTACTCGAAGCCGCCGTTCGCCAAGTGGTTCGTCGGCGGCCGCACCAACCTCTGCCACAACGCGGTCGACCGCCACCTCGCCGACGCGCGGCGACCAGACGGCGCTGATCTACATCTCGACCGAGACCGGCGAGGAGAAGACGCTACACGTATCCGCGAGCTCGCACGCCGAGGTGAACCGCTTCGCCGCGATGCTGCAAGGCGCAGGGCGTGGGCCGCGGCGACCGCGTGCTGATCTACATGCCGATGATCGCCGAGGCGGCGTTCGCGATGCTCGCCTGCGTGCGCATCGGCGCGATCCACTCGGTGGTGTTCGGCGGCTTCGCCGCGGCGAGCCTCGCCACGCGCATCGACGACGCGCAGCCGAAGGTGATGGTCACCTCCGACGCCGGCATGCGCGGCGGCAAGCCGGTGCCCTACAAGCACCTGGTCGACGAGGCGATCCGGCTCGCCGCAGAACCCGCCGGCGCAAGGTGATCATCGTCAACCGCGGCCTCGACCCGGCGATGGCCGTCGTCGCCGGCCGCGACCTCGACTACGCGACGCTGCGCGCGCGGCACATGGACGCGCAGGTGCCGTGCGAATGGCTCGAATCGTCGCGAGCCGTCGTACATCCTCTACACGTCGGGCACCACCGGCAAGCCGAAGGGCGTGCAGCGCGACACCGGCGGCTACGCGGTCGCGCTCGCGTCGTCGATGCGCCGCATCTTCTGCGTCGAGCCGGGCGAGACGATGTTCACGACCAGCGACATCGGCTGGGTCGTCGGCCACTCGTACATCGTCTACGGCGCCGCTGATCAACGGCGCGACGACGATCATGTACGAGGGCCTGCCGATCCGGCCCGATCCCGCGCATCTGGTGGAAGATCGTCGCCGAGCACAAGGTGAAGACGATGTTCAGCTCGCCGACCGCGATCCGCGTGCTGAAGAAGCAGGACCCGGCGTACATGAAGCAGCACGACCTCTCGACGCTCAAGTACCTGTTCCTCGCCGGCGAGCCGCTCGACGAGCCGACGGCGCGCTGGGCGTCCGACTCGCTCGGCGTGCGCGATCGTCGACAACTACTGGCAGACCGAGACCGGCTGGCCGATCCTCTCCGCGCATGCCCGGCGTCGAGGAGACGCCGCGCAAGTTCGGCAGCCCGTCGTTCCCGGTCTACGGCTACGACGTGCGGCTGCTGCGCGAAGGCACCGGCGAGGAAGTCGGGCGCCGACGAGAAGGGCGTGCTGACGATCATGCCGCCGCTGCCGCCCGGCTGCATGACGACGGTCTGGGGCGACGACGAGCGCTTCGTCAAGACCTACTTCTCCGACTTCGGCACGAAGCTCGCGTACTCGACGTTCGACTGGGCGACGCGCGACGCCGACGGCTACTACTTCGTGCTCGGCCGCACCGACGACGTGATCAACGTCGCCGGCCACCGGCTCGGCACGCGCGAGATCGAGGAGGCGGTGCAGGCGCACTCCGGGCATCGCCGAGGTCGCCGTCGTCGGCGTCGCCGATCCGCTGAAGGGCCAGATTCCGGTCGCGTTCGCCGTGGTCAAGGATCCGGCGACGGTGGCGACGCCCGAGCGCGTCGCGCAGATGCGCAAGGAAGTGATGGACACGGTCGACCGCGAGCTCGGCGCGATCGCGCGGCCGGGCGCCGTGCACTTCGTCACGCTGCTGCCGAAGACGCGCTCCGGCAAGCTGCTGCGCCGCTCGATCCAGGCGCTGGCCGAAGGCCGCGATCCGGGCGACCTCACGACGATCGAGGATCCGGCGCGCGCTCGAGCAGATCCGCGGCGCTCGCGCTCGCGCCGGGGACCTGACGGTACGCGCCGGCGCTGACCCGGCGGCGATCCGCGCGCGCGACCCGCTCGGGCGGCGGCGGGCTCCGGCGGGCGATAATGCGCGTTTGCCGCGCATCGCCCATGCCGACGCTCCGCCGCTCGCCGCGACGCCGCCGCCGCACGTCGCGCCGCCGCACGCGCCGCTCGCGTCGTGACGCGCGGCGACGCGATCGACAGCGTGCACTACGGCTCGGTCGCCGTCGTCGACCGCGACGGCACGCCTGCTCTTCGCGGCCGGCGATCCGCACTTCCTGACGATGACCCGCAGCGCGCTGAAGCCGTTCCAGGCGATGCCGTTCGTCGCCGCCGGCGGCGTCGAGCGCTTCGGCTACTCGCCGGCGCAGGTCGCGCTGCTGTGCGCGAGCCACTCCGGCGAGCCGCGGCACGTCGAGGCGGTCGCGGGCATGCTGGCGCAGGCGGGCAACACGCGCCGGCGATCTGCAGTGCGGCACGCACGCGCCCGGGCTACTACGAGGTGCGCGGCGAAGTGCCGCCGCCGCCGCCGTACTCGCCGCTCGCGCACAACTGCTCGGGCAAGCACAGCGGGATGCTCGCGTACTGCGTGCCGTGCGGACTGCCGAAGGACAGACTACCTCGCGTTCGACCATCCGCTGCAGCAGGCGATCCGCGCGCGCGGTCGCGCACTTCACGTCGGACGCCGCGAGGCGCGAGCTCGTCGCCGGGATCGACGGCTGCTCGGCGCCGAACTACGCGGTGCCGCTCTCGCGCCTCGCGCTCGGCCTTCGCGCGCCTCGCGGCCGGGCGCGACGACGCCGAGTATCGGCGCGCGCGCCGCGCGATCCTCGCCGACGCGATGACGCGCGCACCCGGAAATGGTGTCGGGCGAAGGCGCGCAACGACCTCGCGCTGATGCGCGCCGGGCGCGGCGACTGGGTGACCAAGATCGGCGCCGAAGGCGTGCAGGCGCATCGGCGTGCGCAGCGCGGGCATCGGGCATCGCGATCAAGGTCGCCGACGGCGCCAAGCGCGGCGCTGCATCCCGTCGATCGGTCGCGGTGCTGGACCAGCTGGGGCTGCTCGACGCGGACGCAGCGCGCGCGAGCTCGCGGCGTGGCGCGAGCCGCTCGTGCGCAACTACCGCGGTATCGTCACCGGAGCGCATTCGGCCCGACGGTTGTCCTGGACAAAATTGCGCATGCCGCCGGCGGTCCGACGCCGCGACCGAATAACCATGCTCCGAGCTGAACTTCCGCGCGCGGCAAGCGGTCTTTTGATGCAAGCGCGCGCCGCATGCGTCCCTCGGCGGGGCCCCGATCGGGGTCCGGGGACGGTCGGCTTCGAGCCGGTTGCCGCACCTGCCGTTCGGCGGGCATAACAACGAATGATTCAGGGACTGGATGGGTGATCGCGAAGTCGATCAGCAGCTCGTCGAGCGCGCGCAGCGCGGCGACAAGCGGGCGTTCGAGCTGCTGGTGCTGAAGTACCAGCGCAAGCTGGCGCGGCTGCTGTCGCGGTTCGTGCGCGACCCGGCGGAAGTCGAGGACGTGACGCAGGAGGCCTTCATCAAGGCGTACCGGGCGCTCCCGAGCTTTCGCGGCGACAGCGCGTTCTACACGTGGCTGTACCGGATCGGGATCAACACGGCGAAGAACTACCTGGTCGCGCTGGGCCGGCGGGCGCCGACGACGACCGAGCTTCGACCACGAGGAGGCGGAGGGCTTCGAGGACGCCGAGCAGTTGCGCGACTGCGAGCACGCCGGAAAGCGAGCTGCACGGCAAGGAGATCGCGGCGACGGTGAACCGGGCGATGGACGCGCTGCCGGAGGACCTGCGGACCGCGATCACGCTGCGCGAGATCGAGGGCCTTGAGCTACGAGGAGATTGCCAACGTGATGAACTGTCCGATTGGCACGGTGCGCTCCCGGATCTTCCGGGCGCGCGACGCGATCGCAGCGGAATTGCGGCCGCTGCTGGGGACCGACAAGGATCGGAGATGGTGATGGACGAGGAGATTTCGCGGTTGATGGACGGCGAGCTCGACGGCGCCGAGGCGGATGTCGTGTATCGGCAGCTGAAGCAGCTCCGAAGGCAGTGGCGACGTGGGTGTGCTACCACGTGATCGGCGACGCGCTGCGCGGCTCGGCGCGCCGACTCGCCGGGTTTCTCCGAGCGCTTCGCGCAGCGGCTCGCCGCCGAGCCGACGGTGCTCGCGCCGAAGCCGCGGGCGAACGCCCGGATTGCCGTTCGCCTGGGCGGCCGCCGCGACGCGTCGCGGCGGTGGTCGTCGTCGGCTGGGTGGCGGTCACGCATGCTCGACACGCAGCCCACGGCGATCGCCAAGGCGCGCGAGGCGGCGCGGTTCGCGCACGCGCAGGCGAAGGCGCAGCCGGTCGCGCCGGACTACCTCATCGCGCACCAGGAGTATTCGCCGACGACGCAGATCCAGGGCGTGGGCCCCTAGCTGCGCGCGGTGTCGGCCGGAGGCGTCGATGCGGCGGCAGTGATTGCCGGACAGCGGCGAGGGCGCCGCGATGATCGGCACGGACTCGGACGCGGCCGGCGCACCGGCCGCGGCCTGGCCGCGCTTGCACCTTCGCGACGCTGGCCGTAGCGCCCGCGCGCGCACGCGCGACGATGCCGCCGACGTGGCTCGCGCGCGCGGCCGCGGCCGCGCGGCAGCTCAACTACGTCGGCACGATCGTCTACCAGCACGGCGGACGCGTCGAGACCTCGCGCCTCGTCCACCTCAACGATCGCGGGCAGCGAGTTCGAGAAGCTCGTCAACCTCGAAGGCCCGGCGCGCGAGGTGATCCGCAGCAACGGCGAGGTCCGCTGCTACTATCCCGACGCCAAGGTCGTCCGCATCGAGCCGCGGACGTTTCGCAACGCGTTTCCGTCGCTGTCGCCGCAGCAGCAGAAGGCGCTGGGCGAGTTCTACGAATTCCGCAAGGCGGAGCGCGGGCGCGTCGCCGGGCTCGAAACGCAGGCCTGGGTGTTCGAGCCGAAGGACGGTCTGCGCTACGGCCACAAGTTCTGGGCCGATGCCGCCGACCGGGCTCCTGGTGAAGGCCCGGATCCTCGACGAGCGCAACGAGGTCGTCGAGCAGTTCGCGTTCACCGAGATCGCGATCGGCGCGCAGATCGATCCGCGAGATGGTGAAGCCGACGTGGCCGCGTGACGCCGCCGGACTGGCAGGTGCGCCAATCGGGGCCGGCCGACGCCGAGCTCAAGGAGACCGGCTGGACGGTCACGCGCCTGCCGCCGGGATTCATCAAGATCGTCGAGGGCTATCCGGCACCTGCGGGGCAAGCGGCAGGTCGCGCATCTCGTCTATTCGGACGGCCTCGTGGCCGTCTCGGTGTTCATCGAGCCGATCGGCGCCGCGCCGCATCCGATCGGGCTCTCAATCAGCAGGGCGGCTCAACGTCTTCATCCGGCAGCAGGACGACAATCTCGTGACGGTGCTCGGCGAAGTGCCCGTCGCCACCGTCCGGCAGATCGCCCATTCGGTGGCGCGCCGCTGATCGCGGCCGGCGCCCGATTTCGGCTTCGCACAATTCCAGCACGGAGGCAGGTTTTCCATGATCGAGCGTTCCCTTCCCGACGTTGCCGACGACGCGTCCTCGCGCATCCTGTTCGCCGCGTTCGCTGCCGTGGGCCGGCCCGCCGCGGCGCAAGGGCGCCTGGCCGGGCTTCCCGACTTCACCGAGCTCTACGACAAGCAGGGGCCGGCGGTCGTCAGCGATCGACGTCACGCAGAAGGTGCGGCGCTCGCGCTTCCCGGAGCTGTCCGAGGACGACCCGTTCTACGAGTTCTTCCGCCGCTTCGGGCAGATCCCGCGGCCGCGCGGCGGGCCGGAGCGCGAATTCGAGCAGCAGTCGGTCGGCTCCGGCTTCATCATCTCGAGCGACGGCTACCTCATCACCAACGCGCACGTCGTCGACGGTGCGGACGAAGTGACCGTCAAGCTCTCCGACAAGCGCGAGTTCAAGGCCAAGGTCATCGGCGCGGACAAGCGCACCGACGTGGCGCTGCTGAAGATCGAGGCGAAGGACCTGCCCAAGGTCACGATCGGCGACCCGGACAAGCTCAAGGTCGGCGAATGGGTGGTCGCGATCGGCAAGCCGTTCGGCCTCGAGAACACGATGACGGCCGGCATCGTCAGCGCCAAGGGCCGCGACCTGCCGCAGGAAAACCTCGTGCCGTTCATCCAGACCGACGCCGCGGTCAATCCGGGCAACTCCGGCGGCCCGCTGTTCAACCTGAAGGGCGAGGTCGTCGGCATCAATTCGCTGATCTTCTCGCGCACCGGCGGCTACATGGGCCTGTCCTTCGCCGATCCCGATCGACCTCGCGATGAACACCGTCGCGCAGCTGAAGGAGAAGGGCAAGGTGACGCGCGGCCGCATCGGCGTGCAGATCCAGGAAGTGAGCAAGGAAACGGCCGAAGCGTTCGGGCTGCCGAAGCCGACCGGGCGCGCTCGTCAATTCGGTCGAGAAGGGCGGTCCGGCCGACAAGGCCGGCGTCGAGGCGGGCGACATCATCCTCAAGGTCGACGGCCGCGAAGTGCGCACGTCGACCGAGCTGCCGCGGATCATCACCGATGGTCAAGCCGGGCACCAAGGTCACGCTGACCGTCTGGCGCAAGGGCGCGCAGCGCGATCTCGCGGTGACGGTGGCGGAGCTCAAGGAAGATGCCGGCGCCACGCCCGGACGCGCGAGGCGGTCCGGCGCCGAAGGAAAAGGCCAAGCCCAACCGGATGGGGCTCGTGCTGTCCGACCTGACCGACGAGCAGAAGAAGGAGCTCGACGTGAAGGCCGGCGTGCTGATCGAGGACATCGCGGGACCGGTGCGCGGCAACGTGCAGCCGGGCGACGTCATCCTCGCGATCCGGTCGCCGGGACCGTCACCGAGGCGAAGAGCGCCGAGCAGGTGAACGGGCTGCTGACGAAGATGGAAAAGGGCGCTTCGGTGACGCTGCGGCTGAAGCGCGGCGAGCAGGAGTTCTTCTCGACGCTCAAGATCAACAACGGCGAGTGATCGCGCGGACGCGTTCGGGCCGCGCACCGGGCGAACGGAACTCGCGCCATTCCCTTCGAGATGACGCTGACGCTGCTCGTGCGCGCGTACTGCCACCTCTGCGACGAGATGCGCGAGGCGCTGGCGCCGTTGGCAGCGGCTCGCGGCGTGGCGATCAGCCCTCGTCGACGTCGACGCCGACCCGGCGCTCGAGGCGGCGTGGGGGGACAAGGTGCCGGTGCTCTTCGCCGGCGATCCCGCGCCGGATGCCGAACTTTGCCACTACCGTCTCGATGCCGTCCGGGTCGAGGCGGCGCTGCGCCGGCGACAGTCGCGTCCGAGGCGAAAATCCGCTAAAATTCAACGTGATTCGTGCAGGCATGGGGCACTATTCCGGTGCCCCTTTGTTTTGGCCGGCCGTACCCGGCGACGCACACGTGCACCTGATCCGCAACTTCTCGATCATCGCCCACATCGACCACGGCAAGTCGACGCTCGCGGACCGCTTCATCCAGCGCTGCGGCGGGCTCGCCGATCGCGAGATGGGCGAGCAGGTGCTGGACTCGATGGACCTCGAGCGCGAGCGCGGGATCACGATCAAGGCGCAGACCGCGGCGCTCGCGTACAAGGCGCGCGACGGCCAGGTCTACAACCTCAACCTGATCGACACGCCGGGCCACGTCGATTTCGCCTACGAGGTCTCGCGCTCGCTCGCCGCGTGCGAAGGCGCGCTGCTCGTCGTCGACGTCTCGCAGGGGGTCGAGGCGCAAACGGTGGCGAATTGCTATACGGCGATCGAGCAGGGCGTCACCGTCGTGCCGGTGCTGAACAAGATCGACCTCCCTTCGGCCGAACCGGATCGCGTGATCGAGGAGATCGAGGACATCATCGGCATCCCGGCGCACGATGCGCTGCGCTGCAGCGCGAAGACCGGCGAAGGCGTCGACGACATCCTCGAAGCCGTGATCGCCCGCATCCCGCCGCCGCAGGGGGATCCGGAAGCGCCGCTGCAGGCGCTCATCATCGATTCATGGTTCGACAACTACGTCGGCGTGGTCATGCTCGTCCGCGTGATGCAGGGAACGTTGAAGCCACGGGACAAGGTCCTGCTGATGGCGGCCGCGGCCGCCTACAACTGCGAGCAGGTCGGCGTATTCACGCCGAAGTCGGTTGCGCGCGAGCGGCTCGCGGCCGGCGAAGTCGGCTTCATCATCGCCGGCATCAAGGAGATCCACGCGGCCAAGGTGGGCGACACGGTCACCCTCGCGGCGCGGCCGGCGGCCACCGCGCTCCCGGGATTCAAGGACGTGAAGCCGCAGGTGTTCGCGGGTCTCTACCCGGTCGAGTCCAATCAGTACGAAGCGCTGCGCGACGCGCTCGACAAGCTGAAGCTCAACGACGCGTCGCTGCACTACGAGCCGGAAGTCTCGCAGGCGCTGGGCTTCGGCTTTCGCTGCGGCTTCCTCGGCCTGCTGCACATGGACATCGTGCAGGAGCGGCTCGAGCGCGAGTACGACATGGACCTGATCACGACGGCGCCGACCGTCATCTACCAGATCCTGCTGCGCGACGGGACGCTCGCCGAGATCGAGAACCCGTCCAAGCTGCCCGACCTGTCGCGGGTCGAGGAGATCCGCGAGCCCGTCATCACCGCCACGATCCTGATGCCGCAGGAGTACGTGGGCCCGGTGATCACGCTGTGCACCGAGCGGCGCGGCATCCAGAAGAACATGCAGTATCTCGGCCGGCAGGTGATGCTGACCTACGAATTGCCGCTGGCCGAGGTCGTCATGGATTTCTTCGACCGGCTGAAATCGGTTTCGCGCGGCTACGCGTCGCTGGACTACGAGTTCAAGGAATTCGCCGCGGCCGATGTCGTCAAGCTGGACATCCTGATCAACGGCGAGCGTGTCGACGCGCTGTCGGTGATGGTGCATCGCTCGGTCGCGACGTACCGCGGCCGCGAAGTCGTGACCAAGATGCGCTCGCTGATTCCGCGGCAGATGTTCGACGTCGCCGTGCAGGCGTCGATCGGCGCGCAGATCGTCGCGCGCGAGACGGTGAAGGCGATGCGCAAGAACGTGCTGGCCAAGTGCTACGGCGGCGACGTGACCCGCAAGAAGAAGCTGCTGGAGAAGCAGAAGGCCGGCAAGAAGCGGATGAAGGCCGTGGGCAGCGTCGAGATTCCGCAGGAGGCGTTCCTGGCGATCCTGAAGGTGGGCGACAAGTGAGGCGCGTCCGACGAACGCCCAGCAATGAACGCGCCAGCGGGCGCGTCCGCCGCCTTTCTCGCCCGCTGGCCATGCGAGAATCCCAGCCGCCCGGAAGCGGACCTGTCCGAACGACCACGACCACGATGAATTTCGCGCTGATCCTGTTCCTCGCCACGCTGGTCACGGGCTTGATGGCGCTGGCCGACCGTTACTATTTCGCGCGCGCACCGCGCTGCGGGCGCGCCCGAGCCCTGGTGGATCGAGTATCCGAAGAGCTTCTTTCCGGTCCTCCTGATCGTGTTCCTGCTGCGGTCGTTCGTCGCCGAGCCGTTCAAGATTCCGTCCTCGTCGATGCGGCCGACCCTCGAGGTCGGCGACTTCATCCTGGTCAACAAGTTCGCCTACGGGCTGCGGCTGCCGATCGTCGAGCGGAAGTTCGTGCCAATCGGCGATCCGGAGCGCGGCGACGTCGTGGTGTTCCGCTACCCGTTGAACCCGGCCCAGGATTTCATCAAGCGCGTGATCGGTCTTCCGGGGGACACGGTCGTCTACAAGGACAAGCGGCTCACGGTGAACGGAGTGCCGTGGCCGCAGCAGCCCAATGGCACCTACAGCTACCTGGAAGGGCTGCGTTTCGAGACGATGGCCGGCTTCGCCGAGACTGTGGCGAGCGGCACGGACCCGAAGGTGCACGAAGCGGCCGTCGATCCGATGCTGCCCGCCGTGAGTCCCGGGCAGGTCCGGGCGTTTCCCGGGCGCGAGAACTGCGATTACAATGCCGACGGCAGTGGTTTTTCGTGCAAGGTGCCGACCGGGCACTATTTCGTGATGGGCGACAACCGCGACCGCAGCGACGACAGCCGTTACTGGGGATTCGTGCCGGACGACCACCTCCGGGGCCGAGCGTTCTTCATCTGGTTCAACTGGGACGACATCGCGGGTCTGGCGTTCAAGCGGATCGGCAGCGGCATACATTAGGGGAGAGGGGAGCAGCGATGCATCACGGCTTCAGGCAGGGCGGGTTGACCATCCTCGGCTTCATGTTCGTCGCCGCGGTGATCATCATCTTCGCGGTCGTCGGGTTTCGCGTCTTCCCGGCCTACATCGAGTACTTCGCGGTCCAGAAGGCCCTGGAGCAGTCGCTGACCGAGACCAAGGACTTCAGTTCGGCGGCCGAGGTGCGCAAGTCGTTTCAACGGCGCGCCGACGCCGGGTACATCGAATCGGTCAGGGGTCAGGACGTCTTCGTCACGAAGGAAGGCAACGCAATCGTCGCCTCCGCGAGTTGGACCCGCAAGCTGCCCCTGGTCGCCAACGCGAGCCTGTTCCTCGAGTTCGAGGCTTCGGCGTCGCGCTGAGTGCGCTCGTCGCCACCGGTGGATGCCGTCCGTCACGTTGCGTGACCGTCTCGGTCACGCTTTCCGCCAGCCGGAGCTTTTCGCCCAGGCGCTCACCCACCGCAGTTACGGCGCGACGCATAACGAGCGTTTGGAGTTCATCGGCGACGCGGTTTTGAACTGCGTGGTCGCGGCGGCGCTTTTCGGGCGCTTCCCGGAGATACCCGAGGGCGATCTGTCCCGGGTCCGCGCGAATCTCGTCAATCGCGACACGCTCGCCCGCGTGGCCCGGCGACTGGAGCTCGGGGGTGAGATCCGCCTCGGGGAAGGCGAGGTGCGCAGCGGCGGCGCCCATCGTCCATCGCTCCTCGCCGATACGCTGGAGGCGGTGTTCGGTGCGGTGTTTCTCGACGCGGGTTACGAAGCGGCCCGCGCCGTGATCGAGCGCGTCTATGCGCCAGAACTCGAGGGGCTCGATCCCGCCACGCTCGGCAAGGACCCGAAGACGCAGCTGCAGGAATGGCTGCAGGCTCGTCGGCTGCCGGTGCCCGAGTACAGCGTGACGCTGGTGGCCGGCGAGGCACACGCGCAGACGTTCACCATCGAGTGTCGGATTCCGGCACTCGGGATCATCGCAACGGGCAACGGTCCGAGCCGCCGGACGGCGGAGCAGGATGCCGCGGCGAAGGCCTATGCTGTCGCTGCCGCGACCTCGGGGGCGGCGCACGGTGGCTGACGACTCCGGACCGCAGACATTCCGCTGCGGACAGGTAGCGATCGTCGGACGCCCGAATGTCGGCAAGTCGACCTTGCTCAATCGGCTGGTCGGGCAGCGGATCAGCATCACCTCGAGCAAGGCGCAGACGACACGCTACCGCATAGCCGGAATCCTGACCACACGGGATGCGCAGTACGTGTTCGTCGATACGCCCGGCTTTCAGACGCGGCACCGGTCGCGCTTGAACGAGCGCATGAATCGGACCGTGACGTCGAGCCTCGCTGGCGTCGATGCGACGATCCTTGTCGTCGAGGCCGGGCGGATGACTGCTGCCGATCGGGCGGTAATCGCCCTGCTGCCCCAGGAGGCGCCGGTTGTCGTCGCGCTCAACAAGGTCGACCGGCTGGTCGACAAGGAGACGCTGTTGCCGCAAATGGCCGAACTTGCCGTGATCCGTCCGTTTGCCGCAATCGTCCCGGTCAGTGCCGAAACGGGGTTGGCGCTTGACCGGCTGCTGGAAGAGGTTCGCCCGTTGCTGCCCCAGGGCGCGCCGACCTACGACGCAGACGCCCTCACCGACCGCGACGAGCGTTTTCTGGCGGCAGAGTTCGTTCGCGAGAAGATCTTTCGCCTGTCGGGCGCGGAAGTGCCCTATGCGACCACCGTGACGGTCGACAGATTCGAGCACGAGGGCGCACTGCGCCGGATCTACGTCACGGTGTTCGTCGACCGCGAGAATCAGCGCGCGATCCTGCTCGGTGAGGGTGGATCGCGAATGAAAGCGATCGCGACACAGGCACGAGCCGACATGGAGCGGCTCTTCGGTGGCCGCGTGTTCCTCGAGGTCTGGGTTCGCGTGAAATCCGGCTGGGCCGATGACGACCGGATGCTCGAGCGGTCCGGGTATTGAGACGTACACGGCACCCCTTCGCATCATGCCCCCTCGCGCTCAACCGCTGCGCCGCGACGACCAAAGCGCCTTCGTGCTGCACACGTACCCTTATCGCGAGACCAGCCTGATCGTCGAAGCATTCACGGCGGAATACGGTCGCGTCGCAATGGTCGCACGCGGCGCCAAACGGCCGCGCTCGGAGTTGCGCGGACTGTTGCAGGGCTTTCAGCCGCTACTGCTGTCCTGGTCGGGGCAACACGAGCTCAAGACACTGCTGAAGGCGGAGTGGCGCGGCGGCCTGCCGCTCGTGGGTGGCTCCGCATTGTGGTGCGGCTTCTACCTGAACGAGCTGCTTGCTCAAGCTTCTGCCGCGCGAAGATCCGCATCCGCAGCTCTTCGCACGGTACGAAGCGGCGTTGGCCGACCTCGGCGCCGGCCGAGAACAGGCGCCGCTGCTGCGGCGCTTCGAGCTCGAGTTGCTCGCCGAGCTGGGTTACGCGCTCCCGCTCGTGCGCGAGGCCGATACCGGTGCGCCGGTGGATCCCGCGACACGCTACCATTACGCGTTCGACCGCGGGCCGCGCCGAACATTGCCGGAGCCGGGTATGCGCATGCCGCTGGTGCTGGGCTCGACGCTCCTCGCGCTCGCCGATGGGCGATACGCCGACGCCGGCACGGCCGCCGAAGCCAAGCGGCTGATGCGCGAGGTGCTCGATCATTACCTGGAACAGCGCGGGGTCGAGAGCCGCCGGGTCGTTCAGGAGCTGCAGGCGCTCGAGGAGCGGCCGACGGACGAAAGGGGCAGGCGTGATTGAGCTGGGCGTCAATATCGACCACGTGGCGACGCTGCGACAGGCGCGCCGGACGCACGAGCCGGACCCGCTCTGGGCCGCGGTCGAGGCGCACCTGGGCGGCGCCGACGGCATTACCGTGCACCTGCGCGAGGACCGGCGCCACATCCAGGACGACGACGTGCGCCGGCTGCGCGAGCAGGTGCACGTCAAGCTCAATCTCGAGCTCGCGGCGACCGACGACATGGTGGGACTCGCGTGCCGCTACAAGCCCGAAATGGCGATGCTGGTGCCGGAAGGTCGGCAGGAGATCACGACCGAGGGCGGCCTCGACGTCGCGGCGCAGGAGGCGAGGCTTGCCGGCGTCGTCGCGCGGCTCGCCGATGCCGGCATCGTCACCAGTGTCTTCATCGATCCCGACCTTGACCAGGTTGC
Source organism: uncultured beta proteobacterium (assembly GCA_963809965.1). Taxonomy (GTDB): domain Bacteria; phylum Pseudomonadota; class Gammaproteobacteria; order Burkholderiales; family Casimicrobiaceae; genus CAIWHR01. The sequence continues at coordinate 45,044 of CAWELU010000010.1, read as the reverse complement.
CGCCGCGGCGCGCATCGGCGCCAAGGTCTGCGAGGTCCATACCGGCCCTTATGCGCACGCGTTCCACGCTCGAGGCCGCGATCCCGAGAGTGCGGCGGTACGCGCGGAACTCGCGAAGATCCGGGCCGCAGGCGAGGCGATCCGGCAGGCGGGAATGCGGTTCAATGCCGGACATGCGCTCAATTATTTCAACGTGCAGCCCGTCGCGGCGCTTCCCGGCGTGCGCGAGCTGCACATCGGCCATGCCATCGTGTCGCGGGCGGTCTTCGTCGGAATGCGCGAGGCGGTGCGCCAGATGAAGGCGCTGATTCGCGAGGCAGCGCGTCCCACGTGATGCTTGCGCTCGCGCGCGGACCGGTCTTTATCGGCATCGAAGACGTCGAGCTCTCCGCCGCCGACCGCGAGCGGCTGGCCCATCCGCTGACCGGCGGCGTAATCCTTTTTGCGCGCAATTTCGTCGAGCCCGCGCAAACTCGCGCACTGGCCGCGACGATACACGCATTGCGCACACCCCATCTGCTGATTGCCGTCGACCACGAAGGCGGTCGGGTGCAGCGATTTCGCGAGGGCTTCACGGAGGTACCGCCCATGCGGACGTTGGGGGTGGCCTGGGATCGCAACGTCGACGCCGCCGCGCGCGAGGCCAAGCGCCTTGGCTTCACCTTCGGCAGCGAGCTGCGCGCTTGTGGCATCGATTTCAGCTTCGCACCGGTGCTCGACCTCGATTACGGGGCGAGCGCGGTCATCGGCGATCGCGCATTGCATCGCAATCCGAACGCGGTGGCCCATCTCGCCGTGGCGTTGCGGGAAGGACTGCGCGCCGCCGGCATGGCGGCGGTCGGCAAGCATTTTCCGGGACACGGCTTCGTCGCCGCCGATTCGCACACCGAATTGCCCGTGGACCGACGAACGCTGGCCGAGTTGGTCGCCGATGATCTCGTGCCCTTTGCGGCCCTGATTCGACGCGGCATCGAGGCGATCATGCCGGCGCACGTGACCTACCCGGCGGTCGACAGCGAGCCGGCGGGCTATTCCGACAAATGGCTACGCGAGATCCTGCGCAAGAGGCTCGGTTTCGACGGACTCGTCTTCTCCGATGACCTCGGGATGGCAGGCGCGCTTGGGGCCGGGGATATCGTTGCGCGCGCGGACAAATCGCTCGTCGCGGGCTGCGACATGGTGCTCGCCTGCAACGATTTCGCGGCGGCCGACGCGTTGCTCGACCACTGGTCGTCCGTCCACGAATTCGGATCTCTCGCGGCGCACGGCGGCGATGGAAGGCAAGGGCGCGGGTGCCGTGAGGTAACGCGAGGCGGGGCGCGCTGCGGGGCGTCCTCAGTACGGATGCGGCCAACGGCCACCGAGCTTGCGCGTCAGTTCCTCGGCGGTATGCGCGACGATGGGCCCGAGTTGCCGGATCCGCTCGTCCGGCAGCCGCGTGGCCGGACCCGCCAGGGAGATTGCGCCCAGCGGCTCGGCATGTTCGTCGTAGATCGTCGCCGCGACGCAGCGCGTGCCGGGCGCATGCTCCTCGTCGTCGAACGAGTAGCCGCGCTGGCGGATCACCTTGAGCGCGGCCCACATCGTTTCCGGCGCGGTGATCGTGTGCTCGGTGATCCGCGGCAGTCCCTTCACGTTGAGGATCGCGTCGACCCGATCGTCGGGAAGCGCGGCGAAGATCGCCTTGCCGACCCCCGACGCGTGCAGCGGAACGCGGCTGCCGAGCTTGACCAGGATCCGCATCATCTCGCGACACTGCACTTGCGCAATGAACACTGCCTCGATACCGTCGAGGATCGCGAGATTCGCGGTCTCGCCGGATTGCTCCATCAGTCGACGCATGTAGGCGTGGCTTTGCGCGACGAAATCACGGTTGGCGAGGAAACCGGCGCCGACTGTGAACGCCTGCAGTCCGACGTACCACAACCCGAGGTCACCCGCCTGGTACACATACCCCATGCGTTCGAGCGTCGAGAGCAGCCGATGCGTCGTGGACGGCGGGAGCGCGACGCGCTTTGCGACGTCGGTCAACGTCAGGCCACCTTCGGCCTGCGCCAGTGCTTCGAGAATGCTCAAGTCCCCGCGTGAGGCTTTGCACCTGCCCGGTGCGCGGTGCCTGGCTTTAACGGCGTGCGGCCGCGCCGCGGGGGCGTGGTGAATCGGTGGGGCATCGGGAACGCTCTAAGAGTGCTTCGGGCGAAGTCGGCAAACCTAACACAAATAGGTACGCCGGCGTCCGCATTCCGGCCGGAGAGCCCGCTAACCCAGCTTCAAGTGCGGTGTCACCGCGTGGCGCTCGTCGGTGATATCGACCTGATAGGTTGCGCCGAGGACGTCGTCGTCGGTCAGGGGCGCGTCGGAGCGAGCGTAGCCCATCGCGATCGCGCGGCCGAACTTGCGGCTGTAACCCGCCGAGGTCAGCTCGCCGACATTCCGTCCATCCATCAGGATCGGCTCGCCGCCCCATGGAAAGGCGGCGGGGTCGTCGAAGGTGAACAGCACGAGGCGCTTTCGCACGCCGGCTGTCTGCTGCGCGCACGAGTGCGTCGCGACCGATGAACGCAATGGGCTTGTCCATCTTCACCGCATAGCCCAGTCCCGCCTCCCACGGCGTTTCGTCGGGTGAGAGCTCCGCGCCCCAGGCGCGACGCCCGGCTTCGATGCGGAGTGCGTCGATCGTGTAGTAGCCCGCGTCGCGCAACCCGAATCCGGCGCCCGCGCTCCAAAGCGCGTCGTACAGCGTCACGCACTGGTCGGTCGACACATAGAGCTCGTAGCCGGGACCGCCGACGTAGCTCATCCGCGCGGCGCGCACGCGCGCATAACCGACGTCGATCATCCGTGGTCGTCGAGAAGGGCATCCCGGCTTTCGAAAGATCATCGGGCGAGATCCGGTCGAGCAGGGCTTCCGCCTTCGGGCCCATGAGCGAGAGCACCGAGTACGCATTGGTGACGTCGAACAATGCCGCGTGCTCGTCGGCTCCGATGGCGCGCTCGATCCAGGCGAAATCGCGCGTCGCCTGTGCCGACCCGGTGATGACGAAGAACTCGGCGGGCGCGAGTGCGCACGATCGTGAGGTCGCTCTCGAAGCCGCCGCGCGCATTGAGCATCGCGGTGTAGACCATCTTCCCGACCGGCACGTCGATCTCGTTGGCGCACAGCCGCTGCAGGACCGCCAGCGCATCGCGGCCCTTCAGCGACGAACTTGGCGAACGAGGTCTGATCGAACACCACGACGTCCTCGCGGCAGGCGCGCTGTTCCTCGAGCACCCACGGGAGCCAGCCCGGTGTGCCGAACGTGTATCGGGGCGGTGCCGCGCCCGACAGGCAGGAAGTAATTCGCGCGCTCCCAGTTCATCTTGGTGCCGAACACCGCGCCCTTCGCCGCGAGGCGGTCGTAGAGCGGCGAGCGGCGCAGCGGCCGGACGGTCGTGAGCTCCTCGCGCGGCCAGCGCATCGCGTAGTGGAGGCCGAGCGATTCGACGGTGCGGTCCGCGAGGTGCTTCCGGTTGGCGTGAAACGGCGCGAAGCGGCGGATGTCGACATCCCACAGGTCGAGCGGCGCGTCGCCGTTGACGATCCATTCGGCGATGAGTTTGCCGGCGCCGCCCGGCGTTGGCGATGCCGGCGGAGTTGAAGCCCGCGCAGACGAAGTAGCCGGCGAGCTCCGGCGCCTCGCCGAGGATGAAGTTGCCGTCCAGCGTGAAGCTTTCGGGGCCGTTCAGCAGCAGCTTGATCTCGCGCGGTCTCGAGACACGGCGTCCGATGGATCGCATTCTTCATCAGGACCTCGAACTGGTCCCAGTCCTCGGGCAGGAGCTGGAACTCGAAGCCGTCGGGAATCGGGATCGACGTTCCAGGGCTTCGCCTTGGGCTCGAAGCCGCCCATCACGAGACCGCCGACCTCCTCCTTGTAATAGAGATAGCCGTCCGGATCGCGAATCACCGGCATGTCGGGTGCGACGCCGGGGATCGCCTTGGTGACCAGGTAGAAATGCTCGGCGGAATACAACGGCACGTTGACGCCGGCAAGACGCCCGAACTCGCGTGCCCACTGCCCGCCGCAGTTGACCACCGTTTCGCAGGCGATCACGCCTTCGCGCGTCGCCCGAGCGCCAGGCGACGCCGGTGACGCGGCCGCGAGCGCTCGTCGACGCCGGTCACCTTGACCCCTTCGACGATCGTCGGCGCCGTGCATGCGCGCGCCTTTGGCGAGCGATTGCGTGAGGTCCGTAGGATTGGCCTTGCCGTCGCCCGGAATCCACACCGCGCCCACGAGATCGTCGGTGCGAAGGATCGGCGCCATGCGCCCCGCTTCGGCTGGCGAGACGAACTCGAACGTCGATGCCGAAGCTCTTCGCGCGCGCCATCTGCCGCTTGATGAGCGTGAGCCGCTCCGGCGTCTTGGCGATGTTGAGGCTGCCGCAACGCTTCCAGCCGGTCGCGAGCCCGGTTTCCTGCTCGAGCGACGAATACAGATCGATGCCGTAGCGGCTCATCCGCGTCGCGTTGCGTGTCGCGCGCGTCTGCCCGACCAGGCCCGCGGCGTGCCACGTCGTGCCGCACGTGAGCCGGCCCTGCTCGAGCAGGACGACGTCGCGGACGCCGAGCTTGGCCAAATGGTAGGCGGTGGACGCACCGGCGATGCCGCCGCCGACGACGACGACGCGGGCGTGGGTCGGGAGGTGTCGTGGTGGATGCATCGATTTCTCGTGGAGCGGCTCGGGTGCTCGATCACAGCTTCAATGCTGCCACGCCGGCGACGACGCTCGCCGCGCCGACGAGTCGCGCGCCAGCCGAAACCTTCCTTCAGCCAGACCGCGCCGATGAGCGCGGCGAACAGCACCGACGTTTCGCGCAACGCGGCAACCGCGGCGACCGGTGCCCGGGTCATCGCCCACAGAACGATCCCGTACGCGCCGAGGCTTGCGGCCCCGCCGAGGAGCCCGCGCCGCCAGTCCGCGCCGCGATGTAGGCGAGTGCGGCCCTGCCGCGCCGGTGGTAGATCCAGGCGAGGAACGGGAACCCTTCGAGGAAAGTGAGCCAGACGACATAGCTCGCCGCATTGCCCGATGCGCGCGCGCCGGTGCCGTCGACCAGCGTGTAGACGGCGATGATCGCGGCGTTGGCGAGTGCCCATCCGGCCGCTGCCGGAGGATGCCGGTTGCGGCGCACGAACGCGATGCTCACGATGCCCGCCGAGATCAGCGCAATGCCCAACGCGACTTGCGAGCGTCGGCCACTCGCGCAGGAAAACGATGCCGAGCAGCGTGACGATGAGCGGCGCCGTGCCGCGCATCAGCGGATAGGCGAACGAGAGGTCGCCGGTGCGATAGGCCTGCGCCAGCGTCACGTAGTAGCCGAAATGCATGACCGGCCGACGCGGCGGCGAAGATCCATGCCGCCGCGATCGGGCACGGCGACGAATGGAATGGCGACGCAGCCCGCACAACGACGAGCCGGTGACGACGGCTGCGGTGTCGAGCAGCGGATCGCCCCCGGGCGCGGCCTTGAGCAGCGCATTCCAGCCGGCGTGCAGCAGGCCCGCGCCGAGCACGGCGAGCGTGACGGCCAGTGTCAGTTCGGGCTGCGGGCATCGCCGGCGCAACTCAGGCGGCGCGGGAAGCCGCCGCATCGGGCTCCTTCAGCCGTGTCTTCGCCAGCACGCCGGCCTGCTCGAGGATCGGGTAGGCGATCGAGCAGATGTGCGAATTGATCCGCTTCATGTCGGAGATGAGGTCGAGGTGCAGCGACGACGTCTCGATGCTCTCGAGCGTGTTGCCGGCAAGCCGCGCCAGGTGCGAGTCCGCGTAGGCGCGCTCGAGGTCGCGGAACAGCACCTTCTGCGCGAGCAGCTCCTGCGCGCTCTTGAGTTCGCCGTTGAGGAACACCGACAGGCCGAGCCGCAGGTTGGCGATGAGCCGGGCGTGCAGGTCGCAGATCTCCGCCATCCCCGCCTCCGAGAAATTGCGGCCCTTGTCGATCTTCTTGTCCTCGACGTCGGTGATGATCCGCTCGACGATGTCGCCGACCTGCTCCATGTTGATCGTGAACGACACGATGTCGGCCCAGCGCTGGCCATCCTTGCGCTCGAGCGCCTCGCGCGAGATCTGCGTCAGGTAGAGCTTGACGGCCGTGTACAGATCGTCGACGACGTCGTCCATCTTGCGCAGGCGCTCGGCCAGCGCCCGGTCGTTGCTCGTGAGCACCTTGAGCATGCCGTTCAGCATCTCCTCGATCACGTCGCCGATGCGCAACGCCTCGCGCGCAGCGCAGGTTATGGCGAGCGACGGCGTGGCCAGCGCGGAAGGATCCAGATGGCGCGGCTTGGTCGGATCGTCGGCGATCGGCTTCGCAGGCAGGAGGCGCTCCGCTACCCGGGCGATCGGCGCGGTGAAGAACAGGAAGGCGAGCGAGAGCGCGACGTTGAAGCCCAGGTGGAACAGCACGACCTCGCGCGCGGCGTCGAGGCCGACGCCGGCGACCAGCCGATCGAGCAGATCGACCAGCGGCACGGCAACGACGCAGCCGATGAGCTTGAACAGGAAGTTGCCGAGCGTCACCCGTCGCGCCTCGGGCGGCGAACGCAGGGTCGAGAGCATGCCGAGGATACCGCTGCCGAGGTTCGCGCCGAGCACGAGGCCGAGCGCGACCGGCAGCGCGATGACGTGGAGCGACGCCAGCGTGGCGACCAGCAGCACGACCGCGAGGCTCGAGTAGCACAGCACCGTCAGGAGCGCCGCGACCAGCATGTCGAGGAACACGTCGCCGGTGAGCGAGGCGAAGATCACCTTGACGCCGGCTGCCTGGACGACCGGCTGGGCGGCGACGCCGATCCACTGCAGCGCGAAGATGATGAGGCCGAGCCCGATGAGGATCCGGCCGAAGCGGCCGACGTCCGACGTTTGCAGCGCCAGGAACAGGACGACACCGACGAAGATCAGGAGCGGGGCGAGCCACGACAGGTCGAACGAAAGGACGACGGTGACCAGCGAGGTGCCGACGTCGGCGCCGAGCATCACCGCGAGCGCCTGGGCCGTGCCGATCAATCCCTGCCCGGCGAACGCGGCGACGATCAGCGCGGTCGCCGTGCTGCTCTGGATCAGCGCGGTGATCCCCGCACCGGCGAAGAAAGCGTTGACCGGGTTCGCGATGCTGACCCGCAGGAAATGGCGCAGGCTGCCGCCGAACAGGCGCAGGATGTCGGTGCGCACGACGTGCGTGCCGAAGACGAGCAGCGAGACGCCGGCCAGCAGGTTGAGGAGCGTCAGCATGCGAGGCTAAGCAGCGCCCGCTTCGACTGCCGTCAGCGCGGCATCGATGATCGCGAGCGCTCCGTCGAGCTCGTCGGTCCCGATCACGAGGGGAGGCGAGAGCGTGAGCACGTTGCCTTGGCCGACCTTGAACGAGAGGCCTTGTGCGAGGCAGTGATACATCACCTGCTCTGCCTCCCGCCGGGCCGGCCGACCGTTCGCGGGCGAGCTCGATGCCGAGCAGGAGCCCGATGCCGCGGACGTCGGCGACGAGCGGGTGTCGGCGCTGGATCTCGCTGCAGGCGCGCGAGCGCCCGCGCGCCCAGGCCTGCGAGCGCTCGAGCAGTCGCTCGTCGTCGATCACGTCGAGCGTCGCGAGCGCCGCGGCGCAGCCGACCGAGCTCTTCTCGTGCGTGTAATGGCCGAGCGCGACCTCGCCGGCGAGGTCGAGATCGCGGCGCGCGACGAGAGCCGCCATCGGAAACACCGCGCCGCCGAGCCCTTTGCCGAGCACGACCATGTCCGGAACGATCCCGTAGTGCTCGAACGCGAACATCCGGCCGGTGCGCCCGAGGCAGATCGGCACCTCGTCCAGGATCAGCAGCGCGCCGTGGCGATCGCAGGCGTCGCGCACGATCCGGTAATACTCCGGCGGCGGAATCTGGACATCGGTCGAGCGCACCGTCTCGATGATCACCGCGCCGATGTCCTCCTCCTTCGCCGAGCACGTAGTCGAGATACTCCGCGCATTTCGCGCTGCAGCGTGCCGCCGCAACCGAAGCGGCAGGCGCCGGGATCGCAGGGCGGCGCATGCTCGGTGCCGGGCATTAGCGGGCCGATCCCCTTGCGAAACACGCGCCTCGCCGCCGATCGAGATGGCGTCGAGCGACGCGCCGTGAAAGGAATCCCAGAGCGACAGCGTCTTGTGGCGGCCGGTGGCGATTCGCGCGAGCTTCAACGCCATCCCGATCGCGAGCGTGCCGCCCGGCGCGAACAGCACCTTGCCGAGCGGGTCGGGGGTCAAGGCGGCGAGCCGCGCCGCGAGCTCGATCGCCGCGGCGTTGGTGATAGCGGCGCGGCGAGAAGGGGAGCGTGTCCAGCGCCTGCTTGACGGCAGCCATCACGCGCGGATGGCGATAGCCGACCTGGTGCACATTGTTGCCGTGGAAATCCATGATCGCGCCGCCCTTCGACATCGGTGAGCCAGATGCCGTCGCAGGCGGCGAGCGCGTTGAAGCACGGCGTGGACAGCGACTGATGCAGGAAGTGCGCGGCATCGGCGTCGAGCATGGTGCGGGTGGCCGCATGCACGTGCGCGGCCTCGAACTCGCGGCGCAGAGGCGAGGTGTTGACATCGCCTTCGGCGCTGGCGTCCTCGGGCGACGGCAGCTCGTTCACGGTGTCACCGCTCACCAGGGCAGCGAGTACGTCTTGGTGTTGGTAAAGCTCTTCATCGCCTCCTGCACGCCTTCCTTGTAGCCCAGCCCGGAATCCTTGATGCCGCCGAACGGCGTCAACTCGAGCCGGTAGCCCGGCACCTCGCGGACGTTCACGCTGCCGACATTGAGCTCGCGGACGAGTTTCGTCACATAGTCGAGCCGATTGGTGCAGACCGCGGACGACAGTCCGTAGTCGGTGCCGTTGGCGATCCTGATCGCATCGTCCACGTCCCTGAAGCGGATCACCGGCGAGACGGGACCGAACGTCTCGTACTTGACCAGCGGCATCTCGGGCGTCACGCCGTCGACGACCGTCGGCGCATACAGCGCTCCTCGGCGAACGTTACCATGAAGGAGCCTGGCGCCCAGGGCGACCGCCTCGTTGACCTTGCGCTCGAACGACACCGCGGCGGCTTCGTCGATCACCGTGCCCATGTCCACCTGCGGGTCCATCGGATCTCCGTAGGTCCAGGCCTTCGTCCGCGCGACCAGTAGCTCGACGAAACGTGCCGCAACGGCCTCGTGCACGAGCATACGCTTGATCGCCGTGCAGCGTTGGCCCGAGTTCCGGTACGAGCCAGCGGCCGCCAGCGTGGCGGCCTCGTCGAGATCGGCATCCTCGAGCACGATGATCGGGTCGTTGCCGCCCAGCTCGAGCACCTGCCGCTTGTACACTGCCTTGGCGGCGATGGACTTGCCGATCGCCACGCCGCCGGTGAACGTGACGAGATCGATGTCGGCGTTGGTCAAGAGCTCGTCGGCGATCTCGCGCGGATCGCCGGTGACGACGGAGAACATCTCGGGCGGCAAGCCCGCTTCGTACAGCAGGTCGGCGAGCAGCAGCGCGGTAAGCGGCGTCTTTTCCGCCGGCTTCAACACCATCCGGTTGTTGGTCGCGATCGCCGGGGCGACCTTGTGGACGACCTGGTTCAGCGGGTGATTGAACGGCGTGATCGCCGCGATCGCGCCCAGCAAGGGCTCGCGCATCGTGTATACCTTGCGCGCCTTGCCGTGCGGCGTCAGGTCGCACGAGAAGACCTGGCCGTCGTCGACGAGCGCGGCATTGCCGGCGAAGACGAAGACGTCACAGGCTCGGCCGACCTCGTAGAGCGAGTCCTTCTTGCAGATGCCGCACTCGGCCGTGATCAGGTCCGAGATCTCTCCATTGCGGCTCGCGATCATCTCTGCGGCGCGGTGGAGGATCCGATAGCGATCGTGGCGCGTGAGCTTCGACCGGTAGCCCTTCGCGATCGCGAGCGCACGGCGAACTTCTTCTGCCGTCGCCTTCGGCACGGTCCCGACCACGGCGCCGGTATACGGATTGAAGACGTCGATGGTGCGATCGCCGCCGACCATCGCGCCCGCGATGCGCATCTTCTCGCGCAGCACGTGGCCATGCCGCACGTCCTTCAACTCCGTCATCATGTTCATCGCCGTGCCCCGGTCACTGCAGCAGGTTGAGCGCAAGGTCGAACGCGTCGAAGTTGCGCCAGCGGCGGGCGGCCGGGAGTGCATCGGCCGCGCGATTCGCGATCAGGGGAACCTGCTGCTCCGAAATGCCGCCATGCGAGCGCAACGGCACGTCCAGACCCGTCAGGTCGTGCCGGTCGCGCGAGGTTCCGATCACCGTGAGACGCTCGGCGATGACGACGAGATCGCCGATGCGATCGGGCGGCAGCTCGAAACGCATGGCGGCCTCAGCGCGTTCGAGCACGAGGTCGATGCCGGGCAGCGACGCGATCCGGGCGGCGGCCTCTGCCGCTGGCGACAGGCGAGGAAAGGTAGACCGTCGCGAACGAGCCGAGCGCTCCGTGATGGACGACATAGGGATCCGTGATCGGGAGGATCACGCGCGTCGTTCCCGCCGCGAAAGCGCGGTCCAGTATGTCCTGCAAGAAGACGATGTTCGGACGGCCGAACGCGTCGGTCTTGGCGTTCATTCCGTGGTCTGCCGTGACGACGACCGTCGCACCCCGCGCATCGAGCTCCCGCAGGTAAGCGTCCATCATTGCGTAGAAATCGTTGGCCGCACCCACGCCGGGCGCCGCCTTGTGCTGGACGTAGTCGGTCGTCGATAGATACATGACGTCGGGGCGTTCGCGTTCCAGCAGCTTCACCCCCGCGGCGAACACGAATTCCGAGAGCGCCGCACTGTAGACCGACGGCACCGGCATGCCCACCATCGCCGGGACGGCGCCGATGCCGTTCGATTCGACGGTGGCCTGCGTCGGCCTTTTCCGCCGAAAAGCAGATGCCGGCCAAGCCGTGGCCGAGCAGCGCGCGCAGCTTGTCCTTCGCCGTGACCACGGCGACCTTCGCTCCGGCCTCGTGCGAACGCCGCGAGGAGCGTTCCCGCGCGGAGGTACTTCGGGTCGTTCATCATCACTTCGGCGCCGGCGTCGGGATCCCAGAAGTAATTGCCGCAGATGCCATGGACCGCCGGTGGGGCGCCGGTGACGATCGACAGATTGTTGGGATTGGTGAACGAGGGCACCACGCAATCCGCGGTAAGGCAGGTGCCCGTCTCGCGCAGCGCGGCGAGATAAGGGGCGCGCCCCGTGGCGATCGCCTGGTTGATGTACTCGGGCTCGCAGCCGTCGCAACAGACGACGACGAGCGGCCGCTGCGGCCAATGGTAGGTGCGGCCGTTCACGGTGAGGGCAGGGGGGGTCAACGCGGTTTCCTCGATGGCGGACGAGCAGGGTATGGCGCGGCCGGCCGACGGCCGCGCGGCTCCGGTGCATGCGTTCGCGGCTCGCCATCACGTGGTCGTAGAGCGCACGGCCGGCAGCGGCCGGCTTCCCCGCGGCGATCCGGTCGACGATCTCGCGATGTTCGCGCGTGGATATGGGCAGGGCGCCGCTCTGCGCGAGCGTCGTGTGCCGAAAAAGGTGCAGCTCGTTGACGAGGCGCCGATAGGTGCCGAGCAGCTTGGCATTGCCGGCGAGCTCGACCATCCGGTCGTGGAAATCGACGTTCGCGGCGAGGTAGGCTTCGACATCGCCTCTCGCGGCGGCTCGCTCCATCCGCTCGACGCGGGTCCGCAAGTCGCGCAGCGCGTCCGGGGTGGCCGTTTGCGCGAGACGCCGGCCGACGAACTCGTCGAGCACGGCGCGCAACTCGTAGATTTCGTCGGCTTCCTCGACCGGGATCTGGCGCACGAAGACGCCGCGGTTCTTTTCGAGGCGGACGAGGCCGGACTCCTCGAGCGCGCGGAAGGCTTCGCGTACGGGCCCGCGCGAGACACCGAGGCGCGCGGCGATCGCCGCTTCGTTGAGCTTGCTGCCGGCCGGAAGCTCCCCGGCCAGGATCATCCGCTCGAGCTCCTTCTGGACCAGCATCGGCAGCGAGCTCGATTGCACGAGCGCGATGGCGCCGCGCGCGTGGCCTCGGGAGCCGGACGTCGCCACGGGGACGGGTCGGGCCAGGGGCGCGGCACGCCCGCTGCTCCGTGGAGACGGTTTCAGCATGTTGCCCATTGAACCCGGTTGGGTGTAGATTGTCAACAATCTGCAATAGCGTGACCGCGGTCAGGTCCGCGCCATGCGGCAAGGTCCCGCCGCCGCCCGAGGAGCCCACGATGAGCCTGTTCTCCCGCGACCCGATCCTGCTGACGCCGGGCCCGCTGACGACATCGCTGCCGACCAAGGCCGCGATGCTCCGCGACTGGGGCTCGTGGGACGCGGCGTTCAATGCGGTCACCGCCGACGTACGGCGCAAGCTCCTCGCGGTCATCAACGGTCAGGACAGCCATGTCTGCGTGCCGATGCAGGGCAGCGGAACGTTTTCCGTCGAGGCGGCGGTCAACACGCTGGTGCCGCGCTGACGGGCACGTGCTGGTGCTCGTCAACGGGGCCTATGGCACGCGGATGGCGAAGCTCGTGCGGATGATGGGCCGGCGGCTTTCGACCTTCGAGACCGCGGAGGACACGCCCACGACGCCGCAGGACGTCGACCGGCTTCTCGCGGCCGATTCGTCGATCTCGCACGTCGGTCTGATCCATTGCGAGACGTCGACGGGGATCCTGAACCCGCTGCCCGAGATCGCCTCCGTCGTCGCGCGCCACGGACGCAGCCTGATCGTCGATGCGATGAGTTCGTTCGCCGCCATCGGCATCGATGCCCGCGACGACACCGTTCGACGCATTGATCGCCGCGTCGGGCAAATGCGTCGAGGGGCCGCCGGGAATGGGCTTCGTTTTCGTGCGTCGACGCGTGCTCGAGAACTGCGCCGGGCATTCAACGTCGCTGTCGCTCGACCTTTACGACCAGTGGACGTACATGGAGAAGACGACACAGTGGCGCTATACGCCGCCGACGCACGTCGTCGTCGCGTTGAACGCGGCGCTGGACCAGCTCGTGGCCGAGGGTGGGCAGCCGGCGCGGCTCGCGCGGTATGCGAAGAATTGCGAAACCCTTGTCGATGGAATGGCCGAGCTGGGCTTCCGGGTGTTTCTCCGGCCGGAAATCCAGGCGCCGATCATCGTCACCTTCCACGCGCCGCCGGACCCGGCGTACACGTTCCAGGACTTCTACGCGCGGGTTCGCGACAAGGGATTCATCCTCTATCCCGGCAAGCTTACGCAAGTCGAGACGTTCCGGGTCGGATGCATCGGCGCGATCGGGCCAGATGAGCTCCGCCACGCGGTCAACGCGGTGCGCGACACCCTGCGCGAAATGGGGATCCGAGAGGTTAGTCCGGCATCGGCGGCGACGGCGCGCGCGGCGGCGTGACGCCGCCCGCACGCGGCGCGACAGGCCACTCGCAAGATGCGCGCGGTCAGACTTGGGACCATGCGCCGTTTCTGGCCGCTGCCCTGGATCGTCAGGCGTTTGCCCACGCGCGGTGTGGTCGCGAGCGCGCTGTGCACCGTTGTTTCGATACATGGGAAGGTGCGCAGGGCCTCAACGTCCTCACGCAGATGGCGGCGGTGTGCGTTAGGTCGTCCCGCGCCGCAGCGCTTCCAGCAACGCGTAATCGCGCCCGCCCGGCTCGATCGCCTCGTGGCGGAGCAGGCAATCAAGGACAACGAGGCTCGCATCGGCGGTGACAACGTCGGGTCCGGACGCATTCGCGATCAGCAGCGCGGCCTCGGGCAAACTGACGAGGCGATGGGCAACCGCCTCGCCATCCTGGCCGGCCGGGACGAAATCGGCGGGGAGCCACAGATCGTGGACGTAGATCGTTTCGCGCTGCAGGCCGTCGGGCTGCTCGCGCCGGATCTCGACCGATCCCGCAGGTTGCGCCTGGCGCGCGAGCTCTCCCGCGATCCCGGCCTCCTCCCAGGCTTCCTTGACCACGGTGGTTGCGATCGACTGCCCGACCGCGATGCCGCCTCCGACGAGATTGTCGAGCAATCCGGGATCGATCGCCTTCGCCGGACTGCGCCGCGCGAACCATATAGCCATGCCGCTTGCCTGGCGGACGAGGCCGTTCACGTGTGCCGCATAGGTGTGGATGCCGAAGAAACGGGCGGCCGCGCGCTCGAGCAGGAAAAAGGGCTCGGCGCCGAAGGCCGAGACAACGGGGTAACGCTCGTCGCGCCAGGCGGTCAGCCGGTTTTCGGCGGCGAGCGCGCGTGCCACGCGGTCGAAAGCCGCGGTAGCCGCGGCTGCATCATTCAGGCCGGGCTGCAGCAGGATCCCGTCGTCCCGCACGTCGAACACGTCGCCGAACCCGGCAATGCGCGACGCGCGCGCGTCGTCGAGCCAACCGATGCTGTTGCGCCCGACCCACAGCGGCCGATAGCGGCGGCGCGGCGGTGCGAGTTCGCGCGTGAGTCGTTCGACAATCGCCGTTACAATCGCAGCTGGGATCACCCGGCCATTGTAGTCCGGGTCCTGCATGTCACCTCGCCCTTCATGCCTGCGGACGTCCTCGCGCTGTTCGACCTCGATCACACGCTGCTCCCTCACGACAGTGACGAGCAGTGGGTCGCGTTCCTGATCGACGAGGGCGTGCTCGATCGGCGCCAGTACGACGCGGCGAACCACGACCTGATCGCGCGATTCAATCGCGGCGAGGCGGGCGCCGCGGAGTTCACCGAGTTCTATCTGTCCACGCTCACCCGGCTCGATGGCCCGGAACTGGAGCGACATCGCGAGCGCTTCGTCGCGTCCCGGATCCGGCCGCGCATTCCCGGTGCGGCGCGCGCACTGGTCGATCGCCATCGCGACGCGGGTGACCTCGTGGTCCTGACGACGGCAGTGATCCGGTTTCTCGCCGAGCCGATCGCCGCCGAGTTCGGTATCACCGACGTGATCGCGACCGACGCCGAATGCGTCGATGGCCGCTATACGGGCCGCGCGGCCGGCATCGCCAACCTGCGCGAGGGCAAGGTCGAGCGTCTCATGGCGTGGCTCGCCGCGCGCGGCCGCCGGCTCGCCGATTTTCGCGAGACCTACGCCTATTGCGATTCGCTCAACGACTTGCCGCTCCTCTCGCACGTGAGCCGCCCGGTCGCCGTCAATGCCGACCCCGTCCTGGCCGCCCACGCGCGGCACATGGGCTGGCCGGTGCTGCAGATCGGCTGACCCATGACGGCCCAGGTCATCGACGGCAAGGCCCGTGCGGCACGGTTGACCAGCGAAATCGGTCACCAGGTCGCCGCTCGTCTGGCGGAGGGCCGGCGCCAGCCGGGGCTTGCCGTCGTGCTCGTCGGCGAGAATCCGGCCTCGCAGGTCTACGTGCGCAACAAGCGGCGAACGACGGAAGCTGCCGGAATGCGGTCCATCGCCTACGACCTTCCGGCAACAACGCCGCAGGGCGATCTCATCGCCCTCATCGACACGCTGAACCGCGATCCCGCTGGTCCACGGCATTCTCGTTCAGCTGCCGCTTCCCGCGCACGTCGACGAGGCGCTGGTCACCGAGCGCATCGACCCGCTGAAGGACGTCGACGGCTTTCATCCGTACAACATCGGCCGGCTCGTGTTGAAGCGCCCGCTGCTGCGGCCGTGCACTCCCTATGGATGCATGACGCTCCTGAAGGACACCGGCCAGGATCTCGTGGGCAAGCACGCGGTCGTGATCGGCCAGTCGAACATCGTGGGCCGCCCGATGGCGCTCGAGTTGCTGATCGAGCGCTGCACGGTGACGGTCTGCCACTCGAAGACGCGTGACCTCCCGGGCCTCGTCCGGCAGGCGGACATCGTGGTTGCCGGCATCGGCAAGGCCCGGTTCGTTCAGGGCGACTGGATCAAGGAGGGCGCGATGGTCATCGATGTCGGCGTCAACCGCGGGGCCGACGGCACGCTCTGCGGAGACGTCGATTTCGAGGCGGCCAAGGCGCGGGCTTCGTGGATCACGCCGGTTCCGGGGGGCGTGGGCCCGATGACGATCGCGACGCTGCTCGCCAACACGCTGCGCGCAGCCGAACTGCAGGAACGGCGCCGCTAACGCAACGGCGTTCCGTGCCGCTCACGCGCTGCGCAAGTGCCAGGCCTTGGGTCGGGTGAACGTCTGGATGCCTTGCGTCGACAGCGTCAGGCCCATGCCCGAGTGCTTCAGGCCCGACCACGGCAGACGCGGGCTCACGCGGTCGCAGCAATTCCAGTAGACGCTGCCGGTGTGGACCTGGCCGAGAATCCTCCGGGCACGTCGTTCATCGTGGGTGTAAACGCCGGCGGTCAGCCCATACTCGGTGTCGTTCATCAAGTCGACGGCCGCCGCATCGTCGGCCACCGCCTGGATGCCGATGATCGGGCCGAAGCTCTCGTCCCGCATCAGCGCCATCGAATGGTCGACGTCGGCAAGAATGGTCGGCTCGAACCAGTTGCCCTTCCCGCGGATGACGGAGCCTCCAAGTAGGAGCTTTGCGCCTTTGCGCTTGGCGTCGGCGACCTGCTTTTTCAGCACGTCGAGTTGCGCCCGCCGCGTGATCGCGCCGATGTAGGTGGCCTCGTCCATCGGGTCGCCGATCCGGAAGCCCTTCACCTCGGCGACGAAGGCGGCGACGAAGGCGTCGTGGACCGCCTCATGGACGTAGATGCGTTCGACGGAACAGCACGACTGTCCGGTGTTGTAGAACGCGCCGTCGGCGATACCGGCCGCCGCCGCCTTGATGTCGACGTCCTCGCAGACGTAGACGGGGTCCTTGCCCCCCAACTCGAGCTGCGCCTTGATCATCCGGCGGCCGGCGGCGGCGGCGATCTTCGCCCCGGTCGCGTAGGATCCGGTGAAGAAAACGCCATCGACCGGCTGGCGCAACAGGGCGGCTCCGGTGGCGCCGTCGCCCACCACCGGGACGAACGCGTCACGCGGTATGCCAGCCTCGTGCAGCATTTCGGCGATGTTGAGGCCGGTCAGCGTCGCGAATTCCGAGGGCTTGTAAAGGACCGCGTTGCCGGCAACGAGCGCCGGCACGAACACGTTGCTGCCCACGAAGTACGGGTAGTTCCACGCCGAAATGTTGGCGACGACGCCGAGCGGCTCGTGCGTGATCCGCTCCTCGAGCTTTTGCGTGGCGTCGGCGAAGACCTTCTCGTCGCGCAGGACGCGCGCAGATTCCGCGACGAAGAAATCGAGCCGCGCGAGCAGCTCCATCGAGCTCGTTGCGCGACTGGCGGATGGGCTTGCCGACCTCGTGCGTCAACGTTCGCGCGAGTGTCTCGTGCATCGCGACGATCCGCTCGCGGAACTTCACGATCGCGTCGAGGCGCTTGCGGATCGGCACCTTCGTCCACCGGGCCTGACCGGCGCGCGCGACTTCGTACTTGCGACGGACCGCCGCGGCATTGTCGGCGGCGACGTCGGCGATGACGGCGCCGGTCGCGGGATTGGTGATCTTCATGCGCACTCCCGGTTCATACGGCGTACGCCGCGTCCTTGTGTTGCGCGGCGGCGGCGAGAAAATCGTCGAGGATCGGCGTGTCGTCGAGGAACGAGGGGTCGTCCGGTGCGTGGAACTCGGGGTGCCATTGCACGGCGAACACGTAGCCGGCGCCCGTGTGCCGGATCGCCTCGACGATGCGGTCGGGCTCCGACCAGGCTTCGACGACCAGATCGCGCCCGAGCTGTCGGATTGCCTGATGGTGGATCGAGTTGGTCTTGACCACGCTGACGCCCGGATACAGCCGGGCGAGTGTTGCTCCCGGCACGAACGACGTCGCGTGGCAGTTCTCCGCATAAATCGCCCAATTGCGGTGATTGAGCGCATGCGGCACCTGCGTGGCGAGATCCTGGTACAGCGTCCCGCCCTGCGCGACGTTGATCACCTGCGCCCCGCGGCACACGCCCAGCACGGGCTTGCGCAGCGCCATGAATGCGCGCAGCAGGGCGATCTCGTAGTCGTCGCGGATCCGGTCGCCGTTCCACTCGGGCCTGATTGCCTTCTCGCCGTACGTCTCCGGACAAACGTCTGACCCACCCATCAGCACCAGACCATCGAGTTCCTCCGCGTACGCGGCCACGGTCGCCCTGCTGCCCGGTCGCCGCGTGCTTCCTTCCGGCGAGGGCACCATGAACGCCAGCACGTCGCGCTGCATGAGCCAGTGCGCGACGTTCTGCTCGATGTACTGTAGGGTCATTCCCTTGAAGATCGGGCGTTCCCGATCCTCGTGGAAGAAACAGGCGGAGATTCCGATCTTTAGCATAGCTTCAGTGCCCGCCCGGCCGCCCGAAGGGCACTGAGCGCCCCCTCGGGGGCAGCGAACAGAGTGAGCGTGGGGGGACGTTCCTCTGCCCGCCCGGCCGCCCGAAGGGCACTGAGCGCCCCCTCGGGGGGCAGCGAACAGAGTGAGCGTGGGGGCCGTTCATCTCAGATGGCCGCGGCGAAGATCCGCTCGAAATCTGCGCGCGTGCAGGGGCGGGGGTTGGTCTGATGGCAGGTGTCGAGGATGGCGACGTCGACGAGCCCGGGGATGTCCGCCCTCGTCACGCGCCGTTCCGTTGGCATCGCGCCGAGCGTTGCCGGAATGCCGAGGTCGGCCTTCATGCGGGTGAGCCAGTCGATGAACGCGCCCGCTGCCGCTTCGTCGGCCATGCTCCCCGCACGATGCGCGCCGGCCACGCGCGCCAACTCGGCCATCTTCTGTGTCGCTGCCGGCAGATTGAAGCGCATCACATGGTCGATCATGACGCCGTTGGCGAGACCATGGTGCAGGTCCGCCACGGTGGAGAGCGCGTGCGCGCAGGAATGAACGGCCCCTAGATCCTTCTGGAAGGCGATCGCCCCCATCATCGAGCTCATCAGCATGTCGCTGCGGGCCGCGAGATTTCCACCGTCGCGGAAGGCGACAGGCAGCGCGCGCGCGGCGATACGCACACCTTCCAGCGCGATACCGTCGCACAGCGGGTGATACGCCGGCGACAGATACGACTCGATGTTGTGGGTGAGCGCGTCCATGCCCGTCGCCGCGGTGATCGCGGGTGGCAGACCCAGCGTCAGTTCCGCATCGGCGAAAACGCATCGGGCAAGGAGCTTCGGCGAAAAGATGATCTTCTTGATGTGCGTTGCATCGTCGGATACCACGCTCGAGCGGCCGACCTCCGAGCCCGTGCCGGATGTCGTCGGCAAGGCGACGAAGTAGGGGATCGGCCCGTCGATCGGTCGCACGTGGGGATGGTCCCACGCGTATTCGAGGATGTCGCCCGGATGCGTCGCCATCAGCGCGATGGCCTTGGCCACGTCGAGGGCGGCGCCGCCGCCCAACCCGATCACCGCGTCCGCCTTGTGGGCGTGGTAGGCGGCGACACCGTCTTGCACCTGGCTGCGGACCGGGTTGCCCCAGACCTCGGAGAACACGGCAACGTCGAGCCCCGCAAGCGTGGCGACGAAATCGCCAAGCAGCGGCAATGCCGCGATCCCACGGTCGGTGACCACGAGCGGTCGCTTGACGCCTTCCGCCGCGAGGTGCTCGGCGACCAGCCTGCGCGCGCCCGCACCGAAGTGAATCGTCGTGGGAAAGGCGAAGCGATGAAGGCTCATCAGATGATCTCGAAGTACCGTTTCATTTCCCAATCGGTCACGGCGTCCTGCCACTGCCGCCATTCCCACTCGCGTGTGGCTGCGTAATGCTCCACGAAATCGTCGCCGAACCAGTCACGCGCGACATTGGAGCCGCGAAAAATGCGTGTGGTCTCGATCAACGTGCGGGGCGCGCGCGGAATGTCCTCGGCGCCCATGTTGGTGCCGTGGATCGGCTTGGCGGTGAGCTTCAGGTTCCGCTCGACGCCATCGAGGCCGGCGGCGAGGCACGCCGCGGCGGCGAGATACGGATTCATGTCGGCGCCGGGGCAGCGCGTCTCGAGCCGGGTCGCCTTCGGCGATCCGGCGATCACGCGGAAGCTCGCGGTTCGATTGTCGAGCCCCCAGGTCGGCTTCACCGGCGCCCAGAAACCATCGACGAGGCGTTTGTAACTGTTGATCGTCGGCCAATACATCGGGCGCGAGTTCCATCAGCGCCGCGACCTGTCCCGCAAGATAGCTCTCGAACAGCTTGCTCATGCTGTTCTTTCCCTTGGGATCGTAGAAGAGGTTGCGCTTGCCGTCGGACAGCGACTGGTGGATATGACCCGAGCAACCCGGCAGCGCCGCGTTCCACTTGGCCATGAAGCTCGGCATGATGCCGAACCGGGCGCCGATCTCCTTGGTCCCGGTCTTGAACAGGATCGCGCGATCGGCCGCCTCGAGCGCTTCGGAAAATAGGATTGCCGCCTCGTAGACGCCGGGCCCGGTCTCCGTGTGCAGCCCCTCGATCGGCACGCCGAATTCGCCCATCTCGCTCATCAGCGCTGCGAAGAAGTCGCGGTTCGCATTGGCGCGGAGCAACGAGTAGCCGAACATTCCCGGTGTGATGGGGGTGGGACCGACGCCCCGCTTGTCGGCCCAGGACTGCGGCGTCTCGGCGAAGTTGAACCACTCGTACTCCATCCCGCACATCGGCAGGACACCGAGTTTCTCCGCGCGCCGCAGCACGCGCTTCAATACCTGCCGCGGGCAGATCGGCAACGGCGCTTCCTTGCCGTCGACCTGGTGCACGAATTCGCCGAGGAAGAACGGGACCCCGCCGTCCCACGGCACGGTGCGGAACGTGCTGAGGTCGATCCGCGCCAGCGCATCCGGGAATCCCTTGTGCCAGCCCGTCAGCTTCGTGTTGTCGTAGGTGACGTCCATCATGTCCCAGCCGAACACCACGTCGCAAAAACCGAATCCACCCTCGACGGCCGAGTAGAACTTGTCCTTGTGCAGGTACTTGCCCCGAAGCACGCCGTCGATGTCGGACACGGCGACCTTGACGCGGTTGCCCGGGGCAGCGCGGACGGCGGCGATGATCTTGGCGGCCGTGGACGGCATCGGCATGGGTTCCTCCGAGGGGGCGGCTGTTCGCGCTCGATTTGTGGTGCGCTCGAGCCGGCGACTGGCGGCCCCGCAGCGCAGCGGGCATTCTAGCGCAGGCCACACGCGCCCGGGTCGGGTGGCACAATCCGTTGCAACCTCACCATCCGACGACTCGCCGCCGTGAGCCACGCCGCCGCGCTTTTCACGCTGCACACCGCTGTCCTGCTGTTCGGCTTCGCGGGCCTGTTCGGCAAATGGCTCGCGCTGCCGCCCATCGCAATCGTGCTCGGCCGGACCGCGATCGCCGCTGCCGCGTTGCTCGTCATTCGCTTGCAGCGGCACGATCGTGTGGCATTCGACCTTCGCCTCGCCGCGAACGGCATGGTCCTGGCCGTGCACTGGGTGTCTTTTTTTGCCGCGATCCAGGCCGCGAGCGTGGCGATCGGGTTGCTGGGATTTGCGAGCTTTCCGCTGTTCACGTTGCTGCTGGAGCGTGTGCTACTCGCCCGACGCTGGACCCGGCGCGAAGGATTGACCGCGGTGCTCGTATCGGTCGGGCTCCTCCTGCTGATTCCCGAGCCCACGGCCACGAATCCGACCGTGCGGGGCCTCGGATGGGGCATCGTCTCCGGAGCGAGCTTCGCGCTCCTCGCCGTGCTCAATCGACGCTGGGCGGCCGCGCGCCCGGCCACCGACATCGCGTTCTGGCAGAACCTTCTGGCGGCGATTTTCCTGCTACCGTTCGCATGGGGCGATCCTTCGGCGCTCGGGACGATCGGGATGCGCGAGGTCCTGCTGCTCGTCGCACTCGGGCTCTTTTGCACGGCGCTGGCCCACACGATGTTCATTGCATCGCTGTCGATCATCACTGCGCATACCGCGAGTGTGGTCGCCGCGCTCGAGCCAGTGTATGGCATCGTGCTCGCGGTCCTGCTGCTTGGAGAGGCCGTCGATCTACGCACGCTGATCGCCGGTTCGCTGCTCGTAGGCGCGGCGGTGCTCGCCACACGGCGCAGCGTGCCCGCGGTTGGCGGCGAGCGGTCGATTGGGTAGCATCGCTGTCGGGGCTGGCGCCGACGCGCTGGAGCAAGACCCGCGCTGCGTGAACGCCGCCGCCAAGGGGAGTCGAAACAAGATGGTCGTCGTCCTGATGGGAGTGAGCGGCAGCGGCAAGACCGTAGTCGGGCAGGCCCTGGCCGCGGACCTGGGGTGGCCGTTCCTCGACGCCGACGATTTTCATCCCGAGGCCAACGTCGCCAAGATGGCGGCCGGGATCCCACTCACCGACGACGACCGCTGGCCCTGGCTCGATCGGCTGGCGCGCGAAATCGAGGCGATCGGCGAGCGTGGCGGCAATGCGATCCTCGCCTGCTCGGCATTGAAGCAGGCGTACCGCGACCGGCTCGCGCGCGCGGGCACGGTCACGTTCGTGTATCTGAAGGGCGACCACGACACGATCGCATCGCGGCTCGCCGCGCGATCGCACCGGTACATGCCGCCGGGGCTGCTCGCAAGCCAGTTGGCGACGCTCGAGGAACCCGCAGGCGCGATTGTCGTCGACGTTCGTTCGACGATCCCGACGCAGGTGGCGGCAATTCGCGCGGCGCTCGACCGTCGATCGGAGGCCGCATGACCGCTGGCCCGCACAAGCCGGCGACGCTGGCGAGTCACCTCGGCCGGCATCCGCGACGGTTCCTCGGCGCCGTCAACACACCGGTGTTCCGCGCATCGACGATGCTCTTTTCGACCGTCGCCGAGCTCGAAGCGGCGGCGCGCGGCGAGTTCGACGGGATCAGCTATGGCCTGCACGGCCTGCCGACGGTCGCCGATCTCGAAGCCGCCGTGGCCGCGATCGAAGGCGGCCACGACGCGTTCGCCGTACCGTCGGGGCTGACCGCGACGACGCTGCCGCTCCTGGCGCTGGCGAAGGCGGGCGACCATGTGCTCGTCACCGACGCGGTGTACGGTCCCACCCGCCGCTTCTGCAACAACCACCTGCGGCGCCTCGGTATGGACGTCAGCTACTACGACCCGCTCGCCGGCGCCGCGATCGAGCGCGAGTTGCGTCCGAACACGAGTGTCGTCTTCACCGAGTCGCCCGGATCGCTGACCTTCGAGGTGCAGGACATTCCGGCCATCGCCGAGGTCGCGCATCGGCACGGCGCGCGCGTGGTGCTCGACAATTCGTGGGCGACGCCTTTCGGGTTTCCGATCGTTCGACCACGGCGTCGACGTGTCGGTGCATGCGGCGACCAAGTACATCGGCGGGCACTCGGACGTGCTGCTGGGTCTGATCGTGACCAGCGAGGCGACGCAGGGCGCGCTTCATCGCCTCTGGACCGACATGGGGGTCACCGCATCGTCGGACGACTGCTTTCTGGGGCTTCGCGGACTGCGCACGCTGCCGCTGCGCCTTTCGCGTCACCGGTCGAGCGCGCTCGCCATCGCCGAATGGCTCCGGGCGCGACCCGAGGTCCGCGAGGTGATCTACCCGGCGTTGCCCGGTTCGCGTGGTCACGAACTCTGGAAACGCGATTTCACCGAGGCGTCTGGACTTTTTGCCGTCGTGCTGCAGCCGGTCGCCAAGGCGCGCATCGATGCCATGCTCGACGGGATGCGGCTTTTCGGCATGGGCTGGAGCTGGGGCGGGTTCGAGAGCCTGATGATCCCCACCTGGCCGGAACGCACGCGCACGGTGACGGCTTGGGACGCCGGCGGCCCGTGCCTTCGGCTACAGATCGGACTCGAGGACCCGCAGGATCTGATCGCCGATCTCGCCGAAGGATTCACGCGTCTTACGAGCTGATCCGGCCCCGACGTGCCCGGTCCCATTGCCGGACTGGTTGCCGGGATGGCCCCGTGGTGCCTGCGCAAACGAAAGGCGCCCGGGCGTTGCCGGTGTTACGTGATCCGGACTCGCGCCTTACGCAGCATCGTCCTCGCCCAGATAGACCGTCCGAACTCGCGGGTCCGCACGGATCGCATCCGGCTTTCCGTCGGCGATGATGCGGCCGCGATCGAGCACGATGACGCGATCGGCGAAATCGAAAACGACGTCCATGTCGTGCTCGGTGAAGAGCACGGCGATCCGCATGCTGCCGGGCCAGTTCGGCCGCGAGCTGCATGACGCGCCCGCGCGACCGAGGGGACATGCCGGCTGTCGGTTCGTCCATCAACAACAGTCGCGGTGCGCCCGCCAGAGCCAGTGCAAGTTCGATGCGCTTCGCATCGCCGTACGCGAGGGTTGCGCAGCCCTGCTCGGCGAAGCGCGTCATCCGCACGCGCTCCAGCAACGTCTCGGCATTGCCGCGCTCAAGATCGAGCGTGCGGGCGCCAATGCCGCGGTGCGCATCCCGGTGCGCCAGCAGCGCGAGCTGGACATTCTCCCGCACTCTCATCGACGCGAAGGTCGCGGCGACCTGAAAGGTCCGTCCCACCCCCATGCGGGCGATGGTGCGCGGCGGCAGACCCTCGATGCGCTCGCCCCCGAGCGTCACGGTGCCGGCGTCCGGCACGAGTTGACCGTTGACGAGGTTGAAGCACGTCGTCTTGCCGGCGCCGTTGGGACCGATCAGCGCGACGAGTTCGCCGGCGGCAACCTCGAACGAAATGTCGTCTACCGCATCGACCCCCCCGAACGACTTGGACAGCGCCTGAACGCGAAGCATGGCGGACGTCACCGGGTTCTCCTCGCGAGCAGGCGGCTCAACTCGCCGCCGATACCCATCGGAAACGCGAGCACGAGCAACAGGATCGTGGCGCCGAGGAGTGCGCGCCAGTATTCCGTCACGCGCGCCAGCGTATCCGCGAGCCAGGTGAACGCTGCGGCGCCGAGCAGCGGGCCGGCCAACGCATTGAGGCCACCGAGCAGCACCATCACCAGCGCGTCGACCGAGCGCGGAATGGCGAGCGTTTCCGGGGAGATGCTTCCCTTGGAGAACGCGAACAGCCCGCCGGCGAGCCCGGCAAACGCGCCGGCAAGGGCGAAAGCGGTCAGGCGGATGCTCCGTACATCGATGCCGATGGCCTCGGCTCGCAGCGGCGAATCGCGGCTCGCCCGCAGCGCGTAACCAAGCGGCGCATGCGCGATCCAGGCGATCGCGGCGAGCGCCACGGCCCCGATCGCCAACGTGAACCAGTAATACGCGCGCCGGCTGGCAAGCATCGCCGCCGGCCACACCCCGACCACTCCGTTGGAGCCGCCGGTCACGCTGTCCCACTGGAACGCGATCGACCAGACGATCTGGGCGAACGCCAGCGTCAGCATCGCGAGGTAGACGCCCGACAGACGAACGCAGAACCAGCCGATGACGAGTGCTCCGGCCAACGCAACCAGCGGCGCGAGCGCGAGTGCGACCGCCATTGGCGCGCCGTGCTTGACCGCCAGCGCAGCCGCATAGGCGCCGAGGCCGAAATACGC
This sequence comes from uncultured beta proteobacterium, assembly GCA_963809965.1. GTDB lineage: Bacteria > Pseudomonadota > Gammaproteobacteria > Burkholderiales > Casimicrobiaceae > CAIWHR01. The sequence goes on along the minus strand of CAWELU010000010.1, from coordinate 19,650 downwards.
CGCGTGCCCGAACGATGCGAGGCCACCCGTCCCCATCAACAGTTGCAGGCTCGCGGCAAACAGCGCGAATACCAGGATGTCGGTTGCGAGCACGAGCCGGTACTCGTCGCCGGTGAAGGGCAGGCAAGCGGCAAGCGCCAGCGCGGCGAGGGCCCCGACCGCTGCCTTGCGGCCGGGTGGGTTCACCAGTGCCCGGAACTCGGCGATCGCCGTCGTCGGTGGCGGCGCCGGCAGCGTGCCCATAAGGCCATGCGGCTTCGCGACGAGCACGACCGCCATCACGACGAACTCCGCGACCAGCGTGAGCTTCGGAAACGCGAACGCAAACCCGCCGAATTCGACGGTTCCCAGGGCGATGCACAGTGCCTTGGTGAGTCCGATCAGGAGCGCCGCGAGGAACGCCCCGGGGATCGAGCCCAGCCCGCCGACGACGGTGACCACGAATGCCTCGGCGATGATCGCGAGATCCATCCCGAGATTGGCCGGCTCGCGCGGCAGCTGCAACGCCCCGGCGAGGCCCGCGAGAAAGGCGCCCAGTGCGAACACCGCGGTGAAAAGCAGGCGTTCGTTGACGCCGAGCGCGCTCGCGAGCACGCGGTTTTCCGCGGCGGCCCGCAGAAGCACACCGAACCGGGTGCGAGCGATCAGCCACCACAGCGCGACCAGGACGCTCGGCCCGATGACGAGCAGCAGCAAGTCGTAGCTCGGAACCGCGCGCCCGAACAAGTCGACCGCCCCGCGAAAGCCTGGCGCTCGCGGGCCGAGCAGATCCTCGGCGCCCCAGATCGCCAATGCTGCGTCACGCACGATGAGCACGACGCCGAAGGTGGCCGCGAGCTGCAGCAACTCGGGCGCCGCGTAGATTCGCTTCAGGAGCAGCGCTTCGATCGCCGCGCCGATCGCGGCAACGGTGATCGCGGCAAGCACGACGGCGCCCCAGAATCCCAGGGGACCGCCGTCGAAGGTCGCGACCAGCGAGTACGCGATGTAAGCGCCCAGCATGTACAGCGAGCCGTGGGCGAAATTGACAATGCGCGTGACGCCGAAGATCAGCGTCAGGCCCGCGGCGACGAGGAACAGCGCCGACGCTCCGGCGAGGCCGTTCAGCAGCTGAGCGACGAAGGAGGACAGTGACACGCGCGGGCGGGGATGGTGCCGCCGGGCCAGGACCCGCGGCTGCCCGCGATTCTATCCTCTCGTCCGGATCCCTCCCGAACGACGCGGGCGCCCCTAGAGCATGAACCGGCGGCGCCCGAGTGGACCCGACGCGTTACTCTGCCGGCCGCAACCGCTTCACCGTATCGTCCGAGGGGAGGTAGTCCTTGCCGTCGGCATAGCGCCAATCCACCATGACGCCCTTGCCATCGCGCACGGCGGTGCGCCCGACATAGGCGCCCATCGTCGACTGGTGGTCGAGCGGGCGGAAAGTAACTCTTCCGAACGGCGAATCGATCGCGAGGCCATTCATCGCGGCGACGAGTTTCTCGGTATCGGTCGAGTTCGCCTTGCGAATCGCAGCCGCAGCGGCTTTGACCGTGCTGTATCCGACCACCGAGCCCAGGCGAGGGTAGTCTTTGAACTTCGCCTGATACGCATCGCGGAAGCGCTTGTGCTCGGGTGTATCGATCGCGTACCAGGGATAGCCCGTCACCCACCAGCCCGTCGGGGCCTCGTCCTTGAGCGGGTCGAGGTACTCGGGCTCGCCACCCAGCAGATTGAACACGGGGCGGTTGACGAACAGTCCGCGCAATTGACCTTCGCGGACGAAGCGCGCGAGGTCGGCGCCGAAAAGCGACGAGAAGATCGCGTCGGGCTTCGCGTCGACCAATGCCTGCACGACGGGACCGGCGTCGATCTTGCCCAGCGGGACCGCCTGCTCGATGAACTCGATTCCCCCGGGCGACAGCGCGATCATCTGCTGCTTGAAGGCCGCGGTTGCCGATTGGCCGTACTCGTAGTTGGGATAGACGATCGCCCAACGCTTCTTTCCGAGCTTCGCCGCTTCCGGCGCGAGCATCGCCGTCTGCATGTACGTCGATGCGCGGAGCCGGAACGTATAGCGATTGCCGCTTTCCCAGACGATCTTGTCGGTCAGGGGCTCCGCGGCGAGGAACAGCACCTTGCGCTGCTTGGCGAGGTCCGCGACGGCAAGACCGACGTTCGAGGCGAACGTGCCCATCAGCAGCACAGCCTTCTCGCGCGCGAGGAGTTCCTCGGCCACCCGCACCGCGTCGCCCGGGCTGCCGTTGTCGTCGCGCGAGACGATTTCGAGCGGCCGACCGAGAACGCCGCCGGCGGCGTTGATCTCCTCCAGCGCGAGCTCCATTCCCTTCTTGTAGGGCTCGAGAAACGCCGGGAAGACCTTGTAGCTGTTGAGCTCGCCCAGCTTGATCGGCTGGGCCCGCGCTGCCGGCGCACCGGTGGTTACGAGCACAAGCGCCGTCATCAAGGCGAGCCGGGCAAGACGCGAAATGCGGTACATGACCTCTCCAGTGGGGGAACCTGTCGACCGCCATTGTCCTATGCGGCCGCCCACAACGGGTGAATCGATTTGACGGTTGACCGCAATATGGGGACCCGGGCGATCCCGGACAAGCCAGGCCCCACTCGAAATGGATTGCCGCGGGTAGGGGAGTGAGTCGCGGCCCCTAGGTTTGCTGTCGTGCGATTCGATCGAATCCGTCGGTCGCCACAGCGTCCCTCCCGCGGGGGGCACGAGCCGGTGACTTCACCGCTGCCTGACCTGCATCAAAGGCATGGGGCACGTCGTACCTGCCTGCGCGGTTACGATAACGAAGGCCCTGCGGGAAAATCATCGAGCGGTCGCACGAGGACCGGCGGGGCGCCCCGGCTGCGATGGCACACGTTCCGTTCCGCCTGTTCGGCTTTCCCCTGCGCGCCCGCCGGCGTCCGGCGCCGGTCGACGCCGCCGCAATAACGCGAGACCTGCTGGCCCTCGCATCGGTTTCCGACGAATCGCTGCTCGCGCGCCTTGAAACCAGCGCCGAAGGGCTCACCAATCATGAGGCGGCACTGCGGTATCGCGAGGCTGGGCCGAACAGCGTCGCGGACGAGCATCACCATGGTGTGCGGCAGCAACTGGCACAAATTCTCGCCAATCCGCTTTCGCTGTTGCTGCTCGCGCTCGCACTGTTGAACTGGGCGACGGGAGCGCGGGAAAGTGCGGTCGTGATCGCGGCGATCGTGCTCCTGTCGGGACTTCTGTCGTTCCTGCAGGAACACCGGTCGAACCGGGCGGCCGAAGCGTTGCGTACCCTCGTGCACACCAAGTCGGTGCTGCGCCGGCGCCTGCGGCAGGACGACGGCACGTTTCCCGCTACCGGTCACCCTGTCCACGTGCCGCTCGTGCACATCGTACCCGGCGACATCGTGCTGCTTTCCGCCGGCAACCTCGTACCTGCCGACGTGCGGTTGCTCGCCACGAAGGACCTGTTCGTCAACGAGGCCGCACTCACCGGTGAATCGCTGCCGATGGAGAAGTCGCCGGGTCCGGCGGCAGAGCCAGCGGATGTGCTCGCGATGCGCAATCTCGCGTTCATGGGCACCTACGTGACGAGTGGCACGGGAACGGCCGTCGTTCTTGCCACCGGCGGGCGGACCTACTTCGGCGCGATCGCGCGCTCGACCGGCGCCGGGCACGAGACGACCAGCTTCGACGTGGGCATCCACCGGTACCTGTGGCTCGTCATCCGCTTCATGCTGGTGCTGGTCCCCACGGTTTTCCTGATCAACGGCCTGACCAAGGGCGACTGGATGGAAGCGCTGATGTTCGCGGTGGCGGTCGCGGTCGGAATGACGCCCGAGCTCTTGCCGATGGTGATCACGGTAAACCTCGCCAAGGGCGCCCTCGCGATGGCGGAAAAGCACGTGATCGTCAAACGGCTGTCGTCGATCCAGAACTTCGGCGCGATGGACGTGCTTGCCACGGACAAGACCGGGACGCTGACCCAGAACCGCGTGCTGCTCGAGCGTCACGTCGACATCTTCGGCCGTGAATCGCGGCGCGTGCTCGAGTTCGCCTGCGTCAACAGCTTTTTCCAGTCGGGCCTGCGCAATCTGCTGGATGAGGCGGTCCTCACGCATGCGGAACTGCACGCGAATTTCCGTTCCGGTGCGGGCTTCGTCAAGGTCGACGAGATCCCGTTCGACTTCGAGCGCCGACGGATGTCCGTCGTGGTCGAGTCCGCCGATGGCTCCGCGCACTACCTGATCGCAAAGGGCGCACTCGACGAGGTGATTGCCGTCTGCGATTACGCCGATCGGGACGGGAAGCCAGTGCCGATCGAACGAGGACACGAGGACGATTTGCGCACGGTCACGCGCGAATTGCACGAGGATGGCTTTCGGGTCATCGCCGTCGCGTATCGCGAATTGCCCCCCGGGCCCGCGACGTACGGCGTTGCGGATGAGTCAGGCCTGACGTTGCTCGGCTACATCGCCTTCCTCGATCCGCCGAAGGAGACTGCGGCTGCTGCGCTGAATTCACTGCGCGATTCCGGCGTGAGCGTGAAGGTGCTGACTGGCGACCATGAGGCGGTCGCACGCAACGTGTGCCGGCAGGTGGGACTCGCCGTCGACGCGCTGCTCGTCGGCCCGGACGTCGATGGGCTTTCCGACGGTGAACTGGCGGAACGCGTCGAGGCTGTAGCACTGTTCGCGCGCCTCACGCCCGAACAGAAGGCGCGCGTGATTCGGGCGCTGCGTGCGAACGGCCACGTTGTCGGCTACCTGGGCGACGGGATCAACGACGGTCCCGCATTGATCGCGGCCGACGTGGGGATCTCCGTCGAATCGGCCGTGGACGTCGCCAAGGAATCCGCCGACATCATCCTGCTGGAAAAGAGCCTCCTCGTCCTCGACGACGGCGTGGTCGAAGGCAGACGCGTGTTCGGCAACGTCATCAAGTACCTGCGCATGGCGGGCAGCTCGAACTTCGGCAACATGTTCAGCATGATCGGGGCGTCGGCGCTGCTGCCGTTCCTGCCGATGGCGCCGGTGCAGATCCTCGTCAACAACCTGCTCTACGACGTGTCGCAGACCGCGCTCGCGACCGACAATGTCGACGCGGACTGGCTCGCGCGGCCCCGACGGTGGGATATCGGTGGCATCGGCCGCTATATGGTGAGCATTGGTCCGCTGTCATCGCTTTTCGACTACCTGACCTTCGCCACGATGGCGTGGGTGTTCGACGGCCTGAACGACCGGGCGCTGTTCCAGACTGGCTGGTTCGTCGAGTCGCTCCTCTCGCAGACGCTGATCGTCCACGTGATACGAACCGGCCGCGTCCCGTTCCTGCAGAGCAAGCCGAGCCGCACGTTGCTGGTGATGACCGTCGCGGTCTGCGCGCTCGGCGTGTGGTTGCCGTTTTCGCCGTTCGCCACGGCGCTCGGGCTGACGCGACTGCCGGTTGGTTACTGGTGGGCGCTGGCCGCGCTGCTGGCGGGATACCTGACGTTGACGCAACTCGTAAAGAGCTGGGCGCAGCGGCGGTTGGATCTTGCTTGAGGCTCTTGCCCTCGCTGCCGCGTGACGCAGGCGACACATCGGGCAAGAAAAAGGCAGCGCGCGGGCCGCCCTTTTTCGCACTGCTGGTACCGGCAGAGGGCGTCGGGCGCCCGACCGTCGCATATTTGCCACGAGTGCAGAGGATGCACGGCCACGATCCGGCGCTCGGAACGCCAAGAACTAACTCTCAAAACGGTCCGAAAACTCCAAGCAGTTCAGTACAATCCGGCGCCGGTGCCTTGATCCGGTATTCTTCTGGAACAGGTTGCGTCCCGGGGTGTGGTGTAGAAGTGTGAGGTGTTGAGGACCTTGCGGGGGTCATCGGTTCTTCCGGTAAGGCTGAAGTCCTCCTGGCAGCGGTGCCGGGTGCACTTCCTACGCAATGCGCTGGCCTACGCCAACAAGGGCAAACGGCAGATGGTGTTTGCGCTGATCAGCACCATCTTCGCGCAGGAAACCGCCGACGCCGCGCACGCGCAGTGGCGGATCGTGACCGATCAGTTGCGACGCAAGTTACCGAAGTTGGCGGCGATGATGCTCGGCGCCGAACATGAGGTGCTGACCTTCACGGATTTCCCGAAGGAGCATGGGCTGAAGATTCATTCGACCAACGTGCTCGAACTCGTGAACGGCGAGATCAAGCGCCGCGCCGATTTGGTCGGAATCTTCCCCAACGAGAGCACCGTGCGCAGACTCGTCGGGGCCGCTTTCTGCACCACGTCCCGGGACACAACCCTGGAACACGGTGGACCTGGCTCGCACGCCGGGCGAAATCCCTGACCATTGCAAAGCCCAACGTGTCCACCGCTCACTCCATGCCGTCGCGCCGCTGCAGACCGCAGACGGGACCTCTACACCTGTCGCTATGCTCGACATATGTGAATGGCAGAGTCACTGTCGTGGCCTATATCGAATGCCCATCGCAGCTTCATCAAGGATTCGCCATCCGCTCCTGACCGCCACCGTCATCGAATCGCATGGACATACCCGCGCCGCGACCGCTGGCGCATCGCTGATCACGTCGACCTGGCCTGGCGCCACTGGGACGGCGAGTACGTCGTCCATCACGGGCTGGCGAACGACACCCACCGACTCTCCGATGCTGCGGGCCGGGTGCTGCTGCAGTTGGCGCAGTCCGGTGAGAAGGACGCGGAGAGTCTCGCGCGTGCCTGCGAGCTGCCCATGTCCGATGTGGAACTAATTCTGTCGGAACTCGCCAAGCTGGATTTCGTCGAATGACGCCGAAGGTCGGCGACCTCCCCCGGGAAGAGTTGAGCCGCCGCCTGGCTCGCGGACTCACTCTGACCACCGGGCCGTTCCGTTTCCGCCTGCAGAGCCGGGAGGCCGGTGTGGCGGAGGGGCTCGCGACGGTCTATGCCGATTTCCCGGTGGAAGAAGACACCGACTTCCGCGATTTCCATGTCCACGTGGATCGTGTCCGCGGGCCGCGCCGCTGGTTCAGGCCGCAGGTGAATTTCTGGGTCGATGGCCACGCGCCGTTCAAGCCGCTACCCGCCGACCACGCGTTCGCGCTGCTCGAATGGGGGATGAACTGGTGTATCGCCAGCCATGCACATCACTATCTGTTGCTGCACGCTGCGGTGCTGGAGCGTCGTGAACGCACGGTGATCCTGCCCGGCGACCCCGGCGCCGGTAAGAGCACGCTGACCGCCGCGCTGGCTCTCTCCGGCTGGCGGCTCCTCTCGGACGAGCTGACGATCGTCGATCGGGATGACGGCTTGATCGTACCGTTGGTGCGGCCGGTGAGCCTCAAGAACCGGTCGATCGACATCATCCGCGTATTCGATGCGCGTGCGGTGCTCGGCGTCGCGGCCCACGACACACACAAGGGTACGGTCTCGCATCTGCGCCCGCCGGCAGCGAGTGTGACGCGCATGGCCGAAAAGGGCCGCGCCGCGCACATCGTGTTCCCGCGGTGGAAAGCTGGCGCATCAACACGGCTCAGCCATCATTCGAAGGCGGACGCGTTCATGCACGCGGCCAATCACGCGTTCAACTACAGCCTGCTTGGGCGCCTGGGGTTCGAGCTCAATGCCGCGCTGATTAGCGCCTGCGACTGCTGGGATTTCGAGTATTCACAGCTCGACGAAGCGCTCTGCGCGTTCGAGGAGTTGGTGGCATGAACCGCGTCTGCGCGGCGCTGCTGGCAGCGTTGCGGGAGCCCGCGGCGATGACCGGCTTCGATGCCAACGCTTGGGACCGCGTGGTCCGCCAGGCGGCCGCAGCCGGGGTTCTGGGCCGCCTTGGCGCGCTGGCCCGGGAAACGGGTATCGACGAGGCGCTACCGGCGCCGGTCTGGCGGCACATGCAGGCGCAGCTGACGATGGCAGGTCAACAGCAGCGGGCCGTTCGTTGGGAGTTGGTTCAGCTTTCGCGCACGCTAGCGGACCTGGCGGGCCCGGTGTTGCTGCTGAAGGGTGCGGCTTACGCGGCAGCCGACCTACCACCCGCCGCGGGACGCCTGTTTGCCGACATCGACCTGCTGGTGCCGAAGTCGCAGATCGATGCTGCCGAAGCCGCGCTGATGCTGGATGGCTGGAACAGCAGCCAACACGATGCCTACGACCAGCGCTATTACCGGAAATGGATGCACGAGCTGCCGCCGATGATGCACATCCGTCGGCAGACGGTGCTGGATCTTCACCACAACATCCTGCCCGAAACCGCGCGCATCCGCGTCGATCCCGCGCCGATGCTGGCCGCGGCGCAGACGCTGCGGGAGTTTCCGCGCTTCAGCATCCCCTCTCGGGAAGACCAGGTCCTGCACAGCGCAACCCACCTCTTCCACGAGGGCGAATGGCAGCACGGCCTACGGGATTTGGTGGACCTGGACGCGATGTTGCGAGCCTATGCGCACGATCCGGCGTTCCTCGACCGCTTGATACGGCGTGCAGAGGGGCTCGGGCTGGGCCGGCCGCTGTCCTACGGACTGCGCCACGCCGAACGGCTCTTCGCCACTCCGCTGCCGAAGGGCCTGCTCGATCGTTGCCCCGATCGATCAGGCCCGGTCCAAGCGGCGGTGATGGATCGACTATTTCACGCCGCGTTCGCGACCGCCCACGAAAGTTGCCGCACGCCGCTGTCCGGCGTCGCGGCGTGGATTCTGTATATCCGCAGCCACTGGCTGCGGATGCCGCCGCATCTATTGGTTCCCCATTTGATGCGGAAATCCTGGCGGCGCCACGTGGGGAAGATGTCCGACGGGCGCGAACGCCGCACGGAAGACGACGTCTAAATTAACATGGGGGAATTGCCACAGGATTGTCGGAATTCTTTACACCCGTTCTGCCGAATCTGCTTATATGGTTAGGAATCAATAGCCATTTTGTTAGCATGGATTTTGCTTGTAGTCAACGAAATGCCATTGCAGTAGCATAATCAAATGCTGGATCGAAGAATTGACGACGCTGAACCGCCTGATCAGGTGCGCCGGCGGTTGGCCAAAGGCGGCTTGGCGATCCCGGTCGTACTGTCGACGTTGGGCAGTAGGCCAGTGTTTGGTGAAGTAGTGCACAACTGCACCATCTCCGGCCGGATGTCCGGCAACACCTCGTCTCCTGGGCCGCCAGTTGTATGCGCGACCGGGAAAGCACCCGCCGCCTACTTGGCGGAGGGCGGCACCGTTCTCGACATTACCTTCAATAGCCTATCGTCCGAGGGTTCGACTCTTGTCAACGCGATCGAAAGCGTGGTGCCGACAGTAGACCCCACACGGACACCTGCACCACCCCGAACGAAACCGTCAACGCGCCCGTGGTTGTTCCTCCGGCCACCCCGAAACGTAGAAGCAGAAACCCTTGGGGTTCACGTGGGGCGAGCCGGAAAGGCAGCATCACGCCCATGGCCTGGACGGATCCGAAATCGGTCACGCAATCGAACGCGGTCTTGACCCCGGTTGTCGGCGCGAGCGACTCGCGGCTTCTCCAGACGAGCAGAACCGCTATGCAGGACGAATTCGCGCATGGCGGGAGTCGTAATATTTGGAGACGCCGCAACAGGAACGATCCGCCCGTTTCGTCGACCACGCCAGAAATCAACATCCAACCGCGCGATAACTGCGCGGTGCAGCAAGGGACCACCCAAACGTCGACCGAGGCGACTGTGGTCGTTGATGCGAGAAACCGGCACGTCCGCGGGTGGAGGAAGCCCGCCACGCTGCGTCAGGTCCTCGAAAGCAAGGATGGCGGCATCATGCCGCTAGCGCAGGCGACGATTGCGTCATATCTCAACGCGAGGCGTTTGGCGCCGGATTATCCGTTGACGCCCAAACAGACCATCGACATGTTCAATGCGGTGTACGTTGGCGGCACGTATCGTGTGAACGACAGCACATTCTGGGGAGCGAACGAGGTCCAAGCCTATTTCGAGACGCTTTACCAATAGGTGAAAATGGCCGTCCGGCCACGCCATGCGTCGTTCCGCTTACGCGGTGTTCATTCGCTCTCGCAGTCGAACGAACTCCTCGTCCTCGCCATCCACCTGCTGGCCGCCCGCGCGATACTGCCCCGCCCCCGAAGGCGTACGCGCCATCGCCACAGAGTCACTCCTGCTCAAACATCAGCTTCTGATCCGTATTCGATCCCAGGTAGGTATCCCCGGTAGCCGTGGGATACCTACCATCAAACCTCCCCTGTTGTACCGCTTCACGAGCGTCCCTGGTCGTCAGCCCGGGGCCTTCGCTTCTGTGGGTGTCGAAAGGGCGGTCGGGGATCATCGCCCCCTTGCCGGCGCGGCCTTACTGTCCACGCCTGCGCGCTACTTCCCGCTGGCCTTTCCGGCTTTACTCCTGCCCGGTACCTGTCGCAATTCTGATTTGGCAACGTGCCGGGCGCCGTGATACCGGATCAGAAGTTTCCCGAGACCTGACGCTGCCGAAACCCTGGTCCTTCACCGGATTGGACTCGCACTAGCGCAACTCTCTGTCGCCGATCTTGAATACGGCCGAGAGAGCGGCGAGATAGGACCGCACGGTGTCGGCCGAGCGCGGCCTGGGGTTTTGTGGCCGTCGGCGCGGGTCGGAGCGCCTAGCAGGAGATCGCGGTGTCGCGCGATCAAGGCCAGCATCACGTCGCGGGTGCGCAAGTCCCCGAGCTGTACGCGCCCGTAGTTGAGCGCCTTGGCCACCGAACGGCGTAGCTTCGGGCTCGCTTCGTCCAGCAGCTGCCCCATCGTGAGATCACGGCCGAGAACGAGTGTCCATCCATGCGCTGCTGCTTCGGTACGCGCGGCGCAGCCCTCCGCCTAGAGCCGCGTGCGAGAACTGCGGCCCAAGACGTGCCGCCTTTCACAAGGCGCCGCTCCTGAATTGTTGCCATCCCTACCTGCTCTCCGTGTCAGTCGCCACGCTCCACGGAAGGGGACTGCAGAGAACTTGCAGAGTAGTTCTGCACGCTGCGTCCTGGAACTACCGCAATTGCTTGTTGACCGGCCCGACACATAGGTGACCCATGTGCCCGGAATAGACGTCGCACTGCTGGTGCCGGTAGCGGGAGTCGAACCCCCGACTATTCGCCGCAATGGCTCGGACCGCCGGGGTATGTGCCCAAGTTGTACGATTCCAGTATTCCCGCCCAAGTCTTCTGTAGGCCGCATGATGATCCGGGTGGACAGGCAGCCGGTGTATTGGCTTCGAACCAAGCGGTCGCCAGATCGATGGTGTCCAGCACGCCTGATGGGGCGCATGCGCCGTTCGCGACATTCAGCACGGCCGCGATGTACTGGTGCGCGAGGATGTAGTACGCGTTGCCCCCAGCAGGCGGTGTATCCAGGACTTCCTGCCATGTCTGGCCGCTGAGGTAGAACGTGGCATTCCGGTCATAAGGTGCCGGCCAGACCACGCCTGGCTTGTTGCCCCAATAGCCCTGGCTGAAGGTGCAGCCACAGAGTTCCTCGCATGGCCCGATTTCGCCCGCCCATGTCGCCTTCGGGTTGGGGCCCTTCGGAGTGCCGATCGATCCCGAGTGATTGAGGATCGTGACCTTGGCGCTGTTACGGATGGCACCCGGAAGCAGGCCATTTGTTGCGCTATATGGGAACAGCGTCGCGCCGGAATCGCCCGTGAACGCCGGAATCTGCGTGCCGGACGTGTTGAGCTCCTGGCAATAATTATCCGTCCAGACGGGGCCGCTCACCTTGTTCTGGATGCAGTCGACAATGCTGAGCCCCTGCGTAGCTTGCGCACCTTCGTTCCAGACCGATACCACACCGGAGTACGTGTAGCTGCCGTCGTCATTGAAGCAAACGTCGATGGTCTTGGATGCCTGAAGGCTCGTGCCATTGGTTGTGCCCGGAGGCTTGGCCGCGAGTGCCGTCCCGCTTCCGACAACAATCAACGCGCTCATCGCAACAGCGAGCAATGCTTTGAAATTTGAACCACGCATGATGGTCCCTTCTTGCAGAATGATTTCGGCGGGGTCGGTTGTGGCTCAAGCAGTCGCCTGAAGCCGTCCGCCAATCGGCCAGGCGAACGATTATGGGGACCGAACGACCGCAAATTCAATGAGCGAATGCAGAGCGTTGGCGGCAAGCGCCCGGACTTCCATGACATCGGCATTGAAAGAATCCTGTCCGACGCGCATTACCCGGAGGTGTAGCAGTCGTCGACGGCCGCCGACGGGATGTCGGTTGTCGGCACCGCGACCACGATTGGGGATCGTCGGCGCAGTGTGAAAGGCCGGTCTACCGATCAGTTGAGCTGCAGCACGCGCCTCGTGGCTTCACCGCCGCGGGGGCGCTTCTCCGACAAGATCAATCGCAACGCCGTAGCATAGGAACGCGGGCTCCCTGCTCGAGGACCATTTCGACGGACCCTGATCCAGGCAGTAGACGTAGATGAGTCCGTTCGCGCCCAATCGGGCCGCCTCCATCTGCAAAGACGCGACTGCCTCGGCTTCGCTCGGAAAGGTTGGCAGCCAAAAGGCGGAGCGCCATGAATCCCCCCAAAGACGGCGCACGACTTGATATTGACCCGCGTGGAGAGCGGAAGATTCGTAGATCGGGACTTCGGTGGCACGCCCTTCGACGGGGCTCTGCGGGGTGCTGGCACAACCGGAGAGCACGCATACCGCGACGGAGACAAGTGCTGAAAATGGTGACGTTCCGAATTTCATCCTTATGACCCCTCGCCGCCGTGACGATCACGAAGACGCTCACGGTAGCGCTTGTCGCGGATGCGAACATAACCACGTACCAGCGCCATCAGCGACAGGAAAGCCAGCAGGGGGTAGACGACATAAAGTGGCGTTCGCTTCAAGCACTCGTCGACGCTGCAGAACTCGCCGGCCTTCATGCCAAGTTCGTAGACAAGGTACAGGTTCCACGCGGCCGTTGCCGTCCACGCGCTGCGCGACTTGCTCCATAGCGCGAGCGCTGCGAAGCAGATGATCGGGATAAAGATCAGGGTCGGGTTGTCGACCAGCAGATAGAGTAACTTGGGCAAATCGCGCATGGGCTCCACCGAACTGTTTGTTGTTTTATCGATCTGGTGCGTCGGCGGAAAGCATGGGCGGGATTCTGCGGCACCGGAGCCCGTAGATCAACGCTGGGACCACGCGGTGGCCAATAGCGCGAGCGTCGGCGCGGGCGGCAAGCACCTGCCGCTACTGGACCGTGCCTGCTCGGACGGGAGTGCCGTCATTGTCACGCACGACGGACTCCTCCATTGCCTTAAGGTCTGCCTGTTTCCGCTGATTCTCAGCCTGCCGGGGCTCATCGATGGGCACGGTGGTTCCTGGTGCGCTAGACGCGCAGCCGGACGCGAACATCGCAATCACGACGACCATAATCGCGGTGCAGGCAGTGCGGTAGAACAACGTCATGGCATCGCCACTCTTGGGTGAATGGGAATAACTGTCCTGTGCGTGGCGCCGCTGGCGGCTATTGACCAACGTCGGGGTCGTCGCTAATCAGCGCTGAATTCAGGATCCAGGAGCTCGGCGAAGTCGGGCAAGGCAGCGATTCTGCTTGTGCCCTCCTGGCACAGATCACTTCGCGCCAGGGTCGTTCAATTTAAGCACGCGATTACTGGTGCCGGTGGAAGGAGTTGAACCCTCGACCTTCGCATTACGAATACGCGCAAGGCAGTATTTGCATGTATTCATCGCTGTTGATAGAATCCCGTAAGGTCAACATAAATCAACGACATAGAGCGCATTTCGGCATTTCGGTTGCGCGCCAAGCGTTGATTTGTATTCGCCGAAATTGGCGAAAGTGTCTTACACCTGCCGTTACATGGCTCGCCCGTAAGACCTTCGCATGACTGTGCGATGGACCATGGCAGGGCGCCTTACATGGCCCGCCATGTAAGACCGAACTGGGAGGATGTATGGCGAAGGTCAAACGATTCACGGCGGGACTCGTCAGCGATTTTCGTTGCCCGAACGACAAAGATCAAGATTTTCTGTGGGTGGAGAGGCCACCCGGTCTAGGTTTGCGCGTCACGCGCAGCGGCGCGAAGGCGTATGTGTTCCAAGCCGAATTTAGCGGACGAACCACGCGCATGACCATCGGGAGCCCAGACGCATGGGACATTCCGAACGCCGAGAAGAAGGCAAAGGAACTGCAACGCCAGATTGACGACGGCCTCGATCCGCGTGAAGTGAAGGCGGAGACGATCAAGGCCGCAGTTGCGAAGCGCAGCGCGGACGCAGCCAATGTGCTGACCGTGGCCGACGTATGGCCGGTCTACATGGCCGAAGGCAAGCCGCGCAAGAAGGCGGCATGGAAACCGCGCTACATCGCGGACCTGCACAAGGCAGCGGCGCTCGGCGGCGAGCCGAAGAAACGCGGCAACGGCACGATGAAACCGGGCCATCTGGCACCGCTGATGTTCATGCGTCTCGCCGATTTCGGCCCCGAGACGGGAACCGATGTAATCAACGACTGGTACGCCGAGGAGCGCAAGCGGGCACCGGATCAGGCCGCACGCGCGGCGGCGATGTTCTCCGGTTTCCTCAGTTGGTGCGCTATGCGCAAAGAGTATCGAGGGCTGATCGACCCGACGTGCGCGCGGGTAAGCAAGCTGCGCGATGCGCCCGCGATCAAGCGGCGCAAGGACGCCATCGAAATCGACCAACTGCCCGCATGGTTCGCAGGCATCGGCAAGCTGCGCAACCGCACCGCGGCAGCGTATCTGCAAGCGTTGATGTTGACCGGCGCACGGCGTGAGGAAATGGCGACCCTGCGATGGGAGAACGTCGATTTCCGGTGGAGGAAGTTGACCATCGCGGACAAGGTGGACGCAACCCGCACCATTCCGTTGACGCCCTATGTCGCTTGGCTGCTCTCCAATCTCCCGCGCAAGAACGAATTTGTCTTCGCCAATGACAAGAGCGCGTCCGGGCGTCTGTCGGAGCCGCGCGCTCCGCACGCTGACGTGCTGGCCGATGCCGGAATCCCGCACGTCTCGATTCATGGATTGCGGCGCACGTTCTCGCTGCTCGGGGAGGCCGCTGGCGCTCCTGCGGGCGCCATCGCGCAAATCATGGGGCACCGCCCCAGTGCGGTCGCAGAGGGCTACCGGCCACGTTCCATTGATGCGCTGCGCCCCTATCTCTCACAGATCGAGACATTCATCCTAGAGCGTGCTGGCGTGGACTTCGATCCTGCCGTGGTCGCGCCCGGGGCGCTGCGCGTGGTGAATGCCTGAGATGGCACGTGAGCCGAAATATCGCGCCTACAAGGCCGTCAAGATGACGGATGGATTGCAGACGTGGATCGATGCTCGGTTCGACATGCAACAGCCGCTCACCGCTGGCGATTGGGAAGCGTTACGGGCAATGCTGGAAAGTACGTCGCCCCAGAATCGCATCGCCGCGATGGAGGCGCGTCTCGCTACGCTCGGGAAAAGCACCGACCCCACGATTCGGATGCACGTCGCCGCGATCCGCGCCATTCTTCGCAAACGCCTGAGTGTGCAAGCGACAGCTGGGATCGCGTCGCGCGCGGATTTGGATTTGCTCAAAGAGGCCGATCACCTGTGGGTCAAGATCATGGTGCTACGCGATGTCGTCCCGAAGGCGGTCATGGGGGCAAAGCACAGCGAGACGCAACGCGAGCGACGCGCCGACAAGCCGGGCGAAAACTGGCATGACCCAGACCGGAACGATCGCCTGCGAGACTTTCACGCAGGACTGACGACGGACGGCCAGCGGGACGCCACGGCGCAGACCGCTGCCGCGTTCAATCTTTCGAAACGTCAGGTCCGCAGGATTCTCACGAAGTAGGGCGGACATATCCCGGATGTGTCCGAGTCCGGTGGGAGGATGAATCACGTTCAACGCGCCGCAAGGCGAAAGGATCGTGATTCATGGAAGCCCAAAGCCATCAACCGGGAGCCTTCCCGTCGCTAGAGCAGGAGACGCGCGCCGTAGTCGATACCGGCTGCGCGGCGTACCACCTGAACCGCGAGCCGCAGCCGCTGCGCGTCTGGGCGTGCAAGGAAAATGGCCCGCTGCGACCGCTGCGGATTAACGGTCGGCTCGCGTGGCCCGTCGCTGATCTTCGCCGACTGACGGGGGCGGCGTGAGGCCGCCAGACGTGAAACGCCCCGAAGGCGCGGCGGCGCGATCGGGGCGGGAAAGCGATTCTCCTAGCGGGCGAATCGACAGCAAGCCTACCCTTCCGGATTCAGTTTCGCAACGCCCGTCCGATGATCCGTTCGCCAGCCGGCGGAGGTTCGTGGTCCTCGCGACTATGGCCGGATGGGTGAGCCACGAACGCCTATTGCAGCGCGTGCTCGAGGAAGTGGCGCGGGAGGCAGAGCTATGACCAGCCTTCGCGACACGATCGAGAAGGCGGCCGCGGAGAACAACGGTTCCCTCGGCGCGCTCACCGTGATGAGCGGACTCACCGACCCCTACCGGATCGACACGCCGGCGAATCGACGTGATGCGGAATGGCTCGCACAGGCCTGGGAGATCTGCCGCGCCCGCCGGCCGATCCACCTTAGAGGCTTGCATTACGCGATGGTGTCGACTGCCTGGACGGCCAGCCGTACCACAACACCGCCGAGTGCTGGATCTGGCTGCAGGCCGTGGGCAACAAGGCGCGCTGGCTCGGCGTGATTCCGTTCGAGAACATCACCGACGAGCGCAATTCCGCGCCGGTCATCCATACCGAGTACCTCGACCTCGACAGGACGAGCATCAGCCTCGACAACGACGGCATCGGCAGACTATGGCTGCCGGACTCGATCGACGAGACCTTGCCGAAGGTCCTGGTCTCGCTCACCCTGGTGCGACAGGCCTACCGCCTGGTGTTCATCGGCGAGAAGCAATCCCTCGAAAGCGTGCTGCTGCCGCTCGCCGAACGCTACAAGGCAGAACTCGTGCTGCCGACCGGCGAACTGTCGACGACCCTGTTGTACGGGATCGCGAAGCGTGCCGCGCACGACGGGCGCCCCTGCCGAGTCTTCTACTTCTCCGACTTCGACCCGACCGGTTACCACATGCCGATCGAGGTCGCGCGAAAGATGCAGGCCCTGGTCGATGATCGCTTCGAGGATCTTGATATTCAGATCCACCGCTGCGCCCTGACCGTCGACCAAGTGCGGCATCTAGGCTTGCCTTCAACGCCGATGAAGGACACGGAGCGGCGCGCCGACAAGTGGCGCGAACGCTTCGGTGTCGAGCAGACCGAGATCGACGCCCTCGCCACGCTGCGCCCGCTGGAGCTGGGCAAGATCGTGAAGGTGGCCGTGGCGCCGTACTGGGACAAGACGTTGCACGCGCGGACCCTCGCGGCACGAGATCAAGCGCAAGAGCGGGCACAGCAAGTCTTGTCCACAATCGTCGACGGGCACCGGGATCGCCTAATGGCCGCCGAAGCTCTGCTCGCCGATGCGCGGCCGGCCGTGGAAATGGTCGAAACGGAAGTCTGGCCGGTCCTCGCCGAGATCCGCAGCGAGGCGGAAGCGGCCTTTGAGGAGATCACGCTCGAAGCCCCCGAGCCCCAACCGGAAGGCGACGTCGCGGAGGCTCTTTTCTGCTCGTCGCGCCGGTGGGTCGAACAGACCCGCGTCCTACGGGAGGAAAAGTTGTGACGGTCGACGTGCTCCTCACCCGCTTGGACGCAGTACGTCAGGTCGGACCCGGCCGCTGGTTGGCGCGCTGCCCAGCCCATGACGACCGCCACGCGTCGCTGTCGCTGCGCGAACTTGATGATGGTCGTGTACTGGTACATGACTTCGCCGGATGCAGTGTCGAAGACGTGCTCGCCGCGGCCGGGTTGACGTTCGACGCCCTGTATCCAGAACAAGCGAGCGGTCATCAGGCTCAGGCGATCCCGCTCTCCATTCGAGGCCCGGCACGCGCTGCAGGCGCTGGTGACGGAGATCACCATCGTCGCGCTGTATGCAGCGGACGTGCGCGCCGGCCGTGCGCACAGTCATCAGGATCACGAGCGGTTCCTGCGCGCGTGCAGCACCATCGTGCAGGCACAGGGGTACTGCGATGGGAACTGAAGGTCGGTCGCACGGCGAGATGGCCTGTCAGATCTGGGCCGACATCAGGCAGGCGGACAAGGAGGCCCCGCTCGCCGACTCTGGCGCGCTGTATCGGTTCGACCGCCGCAGTGGTTTGTGGGTGCGCCACGAGCTGGACGCCCTGGCGCGCTTCGTGGGGAATGCACTGAACGAGCGGAACTGTAAGAAGGTCGCGGATTATCGCGGGATCGCCCAACTCGTATACGCGAACGCACGAGACGGCATCGCGCACGATGCGTCGCCGTTCGACGCAGCACCGCCGGGGATCGCCGCGGACGGACAGGCGCTTTCGCTGGACGCGGCTGGAGCAGGTCCAGCCTGCCACCTGCCACGCCGGCGGTTTGCGCTTCCCAGCCGGACCAGCATCCACGACCGTTGTTCAATGCCCTGATCGAGGCGAGCTTCCCGGCGAGCGATCACGATCACGAGGAGCAGCGCGTGCTGCTCCAGCAGCACTTCGGGGCCTGCGTCATCGGCGTCGCGGCGAGGAAGCAGAAGGCGATGCTCTGGCGCGGCGTCTCAGCGGTCCGGCAAAGTCGACGCTGCAGGAGATCATGCGCTCGATGTTCAAGCCGGAGAACGTCGCGGCCGTCCCGCCCCACCTGTGGCATCACGAGTACCACTGCGCGGCGCTGGCGAACATCATCTTGAACACCGTCGGCGAAATCGACGACAAGCGCCCGTTGACGGTCTCCTTCAAGAACGTTATCGGTCGCGACCTTCTGCATGGGCGGCATGTGACCCATCGGCCGTTCAGTTTTCGCAACGAGGCCGGGCACGTCTTCAACTGCAACGGCTTCCCGCCCACCGAGGACCAGACGAACGCCTTCTGGGATCGCTGGTCGGGGGTGGAGTTTCGGCACACCCGGCCACCGGAGAAGCGCGACGACCGGCTAGCCGAGAAGATCATCACCACCGAGTTGCCGGGGGTGCTGGCCTGGGCGCTGCAGGGCGCGCACCTCCTCGGCCAGAACGGCGGACGGTTCATCGAGACGACGGCGCACAAGATGATGTTGGAGAAGTGGCGCGGGCGCACGGACTCGGTTCGCTCGTGGCTCCTCGATCGCGAGGCTGTCCAATTGCTGCGCGACCACGACGACGAGGGCACGTTCGACAACGATTACTGGCTCAGGTCACAAACCGAACTGCACCGGCACTATGTCGCTTGGTGCCTGTCCGCCCGGCGCCATCCGCTCGGGCTGCATACCTTCGGCGACGCCCTGCAGAACGCCTTCGTGATGGCCGGACTGTGCGAAGACACCAGGTCGCACAAGATCTGGGGCGCGCACCCGCTCGACCTCAGCCGATGGACACCATGATGATTTTCGCGCGCACGAATGGTCGCTTACGGCGGGTGCTTTCTAACACCCCACCGGGGTGTGCAAAAGCCTCGAAAGCTTCGACGGTTCGAAGGTTTCGAAGTGTTTCGGAGGCCCCCGGGCGTTAGATGAACCAGCGTAACCCGACGCCGGCCGGTTGCCGGCACCGACAGC
This sequence comes from uncultured beta proteobacterium, assembly GCA_963809965.1. Taxonomy (GTDB): domain Bacteria; phylum Pseudomonadota; class Gammaproteobacteria; order Burkholderiales; family Casimicrobiaceae; genus CAIWHR01. The sequence continues at coordinate 129 of CAWELU010000010.1, read as the reverse complement.
CAGGAGAATCAGACCCGATGACCGGAACGCTGTACTTGAAGCGCAAGCCCCCGCCACCCCGCGCACCAAGACCGCCGGCACCGCCGCCGACGATCCGCCGCGGTCGACGTGGGCAGCGTGGGCGATGAC
>CAWELU010000009.1:0-4991 GCA_963809965.1 uncultured beta proteobacterium | reverse complement strand
CACACGCTCGGACGGCGACCAGACGGGGCATTCGCCGAGGCTCGCCCGCGCATCGAGCACGCAGCGAAACGGAGAGACAGTGGCGATCTGGTTCACGTGGGTATGGGAACGGCGTGACGCGGCATCATCGTACAAGAAAACGCTGCCCGGATTGGAGAAACGCGCACCCCGGCGCCCAATGCGTATCGAATGCTCGGCAGGCCGCATCGGGCTTGCTGAATTGCCAGCGGTTGCGCGCTTCGATCCCTTCTAGCGTACGCCGTCGACTTTCGCAATCGGTCGGCGCTTCGATGTTCAGTACGAGGCCTGCGGCTTGTCGGCCAGGGGAATGGTGCCGCGCAATTTGGCGAGGTATTCCTGCGCGCGCCCGACCATCAGGCTCATGTCGGAGCCCATGGCGACCCACGAGAAACCGTAATCGAGGAACTTGCGCACCATGTCCGGGTTCGCGCCGACGATGCCGCAGGGCTTGCCGAGCTGGCGGCACAGCTTGGCGCCGGCGGCGAGCTTTTCCTGGACAGCGGGGTTGCCCGCCGCGCCGAGGAAACCCATCGACGCCGAGAGGTCGGCGGGCCCGATGAAGATCGAGTCGACACCCGGCACCGCAGCAATTTCCGCAAGCCGTTCGAAGGCGGTCAGTGTCTCGATCTGCACGATCACGCAGATCTCGCTGTCGGCGCGCTTGAGGTAATCGTCGACCAGGCCGAATCGGCTCGCGCGATGCGTGCCAGCAACGCCGCGCAGGCCCGCTGGCGGATAGCGCGTGGCAGCTACGGCGCGCCGCGCTTCGTCGGCGTTCTGCACGAAAGGGAACAGCAGCGTTTGCGCGCCTGCGTCCAGCAGGCGCTTGACCATCACGAAGTCATTCCACGGCGGGCGCACGACGGCCTGAGCGGGCGTGCCCGCCAGCGTGCGCAGGATGCCGATCATCTGCGGCACGTCGAGCGGCGCGTGCTCCATGTCGACAACCAGGAAATCGTAGCCGGCGCAGCCAAGCGCTTCCGCGGCCGCCGGCCCCGCGCCGCTGAGCCAGACACCGACGGGGGTCCGCTCGGAGGCGATGGCACGCTTGAAGTGGTTGACGGGCAGGTCCATCGGTATCCTCCCAAGGGCCACATCCAACGCGGGTCCTACCAAAGGCGCCCGGGATGAGCCAAACGCATCATACCGAGAACTTCGGCGGCGAGTGCAGGGCGCTAGCTTGACGCCAGGAGACAGTTGGTCCACATCGGTTTCCCCGCGAGAAATGCGCTATCTCGACGCCCCGGTCTTCTTTGCATCGCCGGACCACATATGCCGGACAGGTGGTTACCACGCGCACTGGATCAGCAGAGGCCCGCCTTTCAAGGACGATGTCGCGGGCCCACAGGCCACCCATCCAATTGAGCGCTCGTCATCGCGGGCGTGGTGATCTGCGGCGGCGATCCAAGCATTTCGGCAGCATCGTTCTGGACACGGTTCCTGCGCAAGGTCCGTTCCTGAACCAATGGAACAGGCACTAGCCTTGCCTGCCGACGTTGTATCGCGTGTTTGCGACGCGGCCTACGGCGATCTCTTTCGTCAAGTCTGGGGTGGCGACATATGCACTCCGGCGAACGTGAACGCTGCGTACGACAGCATCGCGCTGTCGATCGGTCTGGGAGAAATCCTAGAGAGCCGCGCGGATTACGAGTCCTTTGCGGCGGAGAACATGGGTAAGCAGAAGGTCCCGACGTTGCGCAATGTCGACAAGCGGCCCAATGAGGGATTTGTGAAGGCCTATGCCCATAACGGGTACTTCAAGAGCTTGAAGGGAATCGTGCACTTCTACAACACGCGTGACGCCAAACCCGTCTGCGTGGATCCGTTCACGACCGAAGTTCGGGCTCTGGCACAGAACTGCTGGCCGGCACCGGAGGTTCCCGAGAATGTGAATGACGACGAGTTGAGCAATCTCCCCTGACGGATGCGCAGGAAGATGCGATCGTCGCCTTTCTGAAGGCGCTGTCGGACGGTTATCGGCCCTGACGTGGCGTCGCGCCGAAACCGCTGACGCGGCCCGGTCGTTGTCGATCGGGCGCGGGGGAAAGCCCGCTAGCCGAACGAAGTCGACGCCGACCGGGTTCCTGAACCAGTCGGCGTCACGCTCGACTCGGAGATCCGATCGCGCGATCCCGCGTGGGGATCAGTTCACGGCGAAGCAGTAGAGGTACCCCGCCCCGCCTGTGGATTTCAGCCCGTCGTCGCTGCACCCGCGCGTCGGGTGCGACGAATTCCATGACAGCGCCGGCGGGCTGGTGTCGAGCCCAGTGCGATCGTGATGGCCGACAATGGCCGAACCATCCGTTGCGCTCTTGGTCCAGTTGCCGCAGGTCGTGTCGTCGGAGCCCGCGACGGCGGTGCCGTCGGGCTGAGTTCCCGTCAGGATGTCGTGCTGGTTCGGCGAGTCGCCGCGACCATTGACGACGGCCCCCTTTTCCGTGAGCGCCGTCTGTTTGGTGAGGTTGTTCGTCCCGTGCAGTTCCCCGACGTCCTTCGCGATGACGACACCCTTGGCGTTCTGCCACGGGCCCTTGCCGATGCGATCACGTGCGTTGACCGCGGGGGACGACCCCGATGCGGACGCGCTCAGATACGCGTGCCAGGTCTTGTTCCCGGCGCCCGCGGCGGATGCGAGGGTCTGGCAGTGCTTGTCGGCGCCGGCGAGCCCGCCGAAATCCGCGCCCTTGCCGGAGCCGACGCTGGTCACGAAGAACGACATGCTCGACTGCTGCGCCACCACGGCGTTGGAACCTGCAGCGGCAACCACGGCCGCGCACGTGAGGAGTCCGATCGTACGAAGCTTCATTCCTTCCTCCAGGTTTGGAGCCCTGGCCCGTCGACACGCGGACCCGAGCGAGTACGTCAAACAGCGGCGGCGCGATTGTATTCCCCGCGTCTGCGAGGACTCCGGGCCGCCCCGCGGGCAGGGCGTCCTCAGTCGGCGCGCGATTATAGCCGATCGATGGTGCGGAATTCTGAGACAATTGCGCCTTTCGCCGGGGAGCGCGAACGGGTTTTGGGCCGCCTTCCGGCCCCGATCCACGTTACGGAGAGCGTGGGCACCATCGCGTTCGCCTGCCACGTTGGCGGCCGACTCTCGCTCGCTGCCGTATTCCGCTTCCCGCACCTGTCGCCACCGCATGCGCCGCACCCTCTCCTCGATGGACTTTCGCGAGGGCTTCGTCGAGATGCTTCCCGCCTGCATCGGGCTCGTCCCGTTCGGGCTTGTGTGTGGCGTCGGGGCAGCGGCGGCCGTTCGCCGCTTTTCCGAAATGCTCCGCCGTCGTTGCCGCCACGCGCGCAAGCGATTCGGCGGCGGCGATTTTCGGCTAACATCATCCCTTTCGGTCAGGAACTTTTCCCATGCGCTTCGAAGGTACCGACACCTACGTCGCCACCCCCGACCTGATGCTCGCCGTCAACGCGGCGATCGCGCTCGAGCGGCCGCTGCTCGTGAAGGGCGAGCCCGGCACCGGCAAGACGATGCTCGCCGAGGAGGTCGCGCGTGCGCTGTCGCGGCCGCTGCTGCAGTGGCACATCAAGTCGACGACCAAGGCCCAGCAGGGGCTCTACGAATACGACGCGGTGTCGCGGCTGCGCGATTCGCAACTGGGCGACGAGCATGTCGGCGACATCGCCCACTACATCAAGCGCGGCGTGCTGTGGGAGGCGTTCGAGGCGCCGGCGCCGGCGGTGGTGCTGATCGACGAGGTCGACAAGGCCGACATCGAGTTCCCCAACGACCTCCTGCGCGAGCTCGACCGAATGGAGTTCTATGTCTACGAGACGCAGCAGACGATCCGCGCGCGGCACCGGCCGCTCGTCGTCATCACGTCGAATAACGAGAAGGAGCTGCCGGACGCCTTCCTGCGCCGCTGCTTCTTTCACTACATCCGCTTCCCCGACCGCGAGACGATGACGCGGATCGTCGACGTCCATTTCCCCGGCTTGAAGAAGACGCTGCTCGCCGAGGCGCTCGAGGTGTTCTTCAACCTGCGCGAGGTTCCGGGATTGAAGAAGAAGCCGTCGACCTCCGAGCTCCTCGACTGGTTGAAACTCCTCCTCGCCGAGGACATTCCGCCCGAGGCGCTGAAGAGCAGCGACAGGAAGGTCCTGATCCCGCCGTTGCACGGGGCGCTCCTGAAGAACGAGCAGGACGTGCACCTCTTCGAGCGCGTCGCGTTCATGGCGCGGGCGGGACGGTAGCGGCCGGACGGAGTGGTCCGGGCCTCGTTGGCACACGGTTCTGGCATGCCGATGGCCCTTGTCGAACCGCTGACGCTCGCCGGTGCCCACGTGCGGCTCGAGCCGCTCGCACGCGAGCACGAAGCGGGAATCAAGGCGGCCGCCGCCGACGGCGAGCTGTGGAAGCTCTGGTACACGAGCGTGCCCGCCCCCGACCGGACCGCGGCGTGGATCGATGACGCGCTCGACATGCGCGATCGGCAAGGCGCGCTACCGTTCGTCGTCCGCGAGGCGGCGTCCGGCGTAGTTGTCGGCTCCACCCGCTATTTCAACGTCGAGCCGGCGCATCGGCGGCTGGAGATCGGCCACACCTGGTACGCGAAGCGCGTCCAGCGCACGGCGGTGAACGCGGAAGCCAAACTCCTGCTGCTCACCCACGCGTTCGAGACGCTTGACTGCATCGCCGTCGAGTTCCGCACCAGCTTCTTCAATTTCGAATCGCGGGAGGCGATCGCACGCCTCGGCGCGAAGCAGGACGGGATTCTCCGCCATCACCAGATCCTGCCGGACGGCATGCTGCGCGACACGGTCGTGTTCAGCATCATCGCGCCCGAGTGGCCGGCGGTGAAGAAGAACCTCGTCTGGCGGCTCGCGCGGCGGCAGACGCCGGCCACGGTGCGCGCGCCATGCTGATCGGCTTCTTCCTGCACCTCAAGTCCGCGCGACTGCCGGTGTCCACGCGCGAGTTCCTCACGCTGCTCGAAGCGCTTCAAGCGCGTGTCGTG